>JAEDJD010000001.1 GCA_016296505.1 Oscillospiraceae bacterium | reverse complement strand
AGAGGTTCATTGGGGTACTCTTGAAACTACCCTAAAATCTATTATACGAGGAAAAGAATATGAAAAAACTGCTTGCCATACTCTCCGCTTTGACAATGCTCGGCGCGCTCGTATCATGCGGAAAGGATACCGCTGACAGTTCCTCTGCCGCAGAATCATCTGCACCGGAGACCACAGCTGCGGAATCATCGCAGGAAGAAAGCAGCGAAGAAGAATCATCCGTTTCTGAGCCGCTGCCAAGAGAAGCCGGTCCGATTGACGCAAATGCAATCACCTTTGAAGATGGAGAACTGTATACCTGCCGTCAGGTAAACGGCGGAGGCGACGAATGTGATATTGAGCTTTCCGTTGTCGATCTCGATGGCGATAAGAAGCTCAAGGTTCATGCGCTGCGGGACGATCCGGCTGAAAAATTCGGCGTTGTGAAAATCGTGTTCAATCTGCCGGAGATACTCGGTCTGGAGAATGTCGGCAATATTGGTCATATCAGCGTGGATTTCACCTGCCTTGCAAATGAGATGTGGAAACACGAAGACGGTACCGAAACGCTTGTTGTCGGCAACTTCCTCGGCGCGCTCGCCGGAAATCTCGCTTCCGAAAAAGCAACCGACGCGGACGGCAATCTAATTCAGAACGAATGGGCAACGCATTATGAATTTGAATATCAGGAATGGGAGCATTCCGAGGGAACATGGCGCTGTGAAACAGATGTCCCTGCACTGCTTCCGGTAAACGGCTATGCAGCAAATGACGCCGGTACTACGCTTGTCATCATGCGCTGGGCACAGGAAAACGACGTCGATATTTATATCGACAACCTCACCTTCTATAATAAGGACGGCAATTCCATGCCTATTCTATACGGCAATACCGCTGCCGAAGAAAACAGCGAATCTGCGCAAGCAGAATCCTCTGAAAGCAGCATCGAAGCACCGGAATCCGACATCACATAATCTGAAAATACAGAACAGGTCTTCGCGCTGTGCGAGGGCCTGTTCTTTGTGCAATTTGCACAGAGCACTTGCATTTTCTGTGAAAATGTGGTATAATATAAAAGACCATTCCATATTATAAAAGGAGGCTTTTATCATGGCGGAACAATTTACCGTTACACTCAAACAAATCATCGACGAATTCCGGCTGGAGGTACTTTACTGTCCGGGCAATGCCGAGGATATTCTCATTTCTGAGAACGATATTACACGTCCCGGCCTTCAGCTCATGGGCTTCTATGAATACTTCAATCCGGAGCGCATCCAGATTATCGGTAAAATGGAATTTGCCTATCTCTCAACCCTTGGAGAACAAGAACGTACAGAACATATCAGTGCGCTTTTTGCACAGCATATCAAATGTCTCTGCCTGAGCCGCGGTCTCCCTTGCTTTGCTGAGATGCTCACGCTTGCGCAGAAATTCAGCGTTCCGGTACTGCGCACCTCAGAATCGACCTCGCATTTCACCTCGAATCTGCTTTCATTCCTCAATCTGCATCTGGCTCCGCGCGTCACAAGACACGGCGTTCTGATTGAAATTTACGGCGAGGGTATCTTTATTACGGGTGAAAGCGGCGTTGGTAAATCCGAATGCGCCATCGAGCTTGTCAAGCGTGGTCACAGACTGGTCGCAGATGACGCCGTTGAACTGCGCAAGGTATCCAATACAAATCTTGTCGGTACATCGCCTGAAAATATTCGTCACTTCCTCGAACTTCGCGGCATCGGTATCATCAATGTCCGCAGATTATTCGGTATGGGCGCCGTCAAGCTCCAGCAGGAAATCGACATGATTATTAAACTAGAACCGTGGGACGCAACCAAAACCTATGACCGCATGGGCGTCGATGAGCAGTATGCCAATATCCTCGGTGTCAAAATACCGTCCATGACCATCCCTGTCAAGCCCGGCAGAAATACTGCCGTCATCATGGAGGTGGCTGCAATGAACAGCCGTCAAAAGAAAATGGGTTACAATGCAACGGAGGAGCTGCTGCATAACCTCGGACTGGAATCCATGCCCGGACAGGAAATCATCACGGATTTCGATCAATTCTGAGGCGCTGTATGACAGATACACTGCAAATCCGTGCGGATGTGCATACGCATACAGTCGCATCCACGCACGGTTACTCCACCATACAGGAAAATGCCGCCGCCGCCCAATCGCTCGGCCTCAAGCTGCTCGCCGTCACCGATCACGGACCGGCAATGCCCGACGCACCGCACGTATGGCATTTCCATAATTATAAGGTGCTGCCGCGCGAAATTGACGGCGTGAAAATGCTCTACGGCGTAGAAGCAAATATCATTGACGAAAACGGCACGCTCGATATGGATACGCACGAGCTGTCCTTCTGCGAATGGGTAATTGCATCCTACCATACACAGTGCGTACAGTTTGACCGTTCGCCTGCGCTTGTTTCACAGGGCTATCGTAAAATCTGTGAAAATCCGCTTGTCGATGTGATTGGACATCCTACAACCGCAATGTTTCCGTTTGATTATGAACCGGTACTCAAGCTCTTTAAGGAAACCGGAAAGCTCGTTGAAATCAACGAAAGCTCATTGGCATGGAAAAGCGGTGCGCTGGAAAACGCGAAAACCGTCTATACAATATGCAAAAAATATGAGATTCCGATTGTGCTGAATACGGATTCGCACTATGCAGGGCTGATCGGCAAAACCCCGCTCGCCGCACAGCTTTTGCAGGAGATCAGTTTTCCAAGCCGTCTGATCGTCAACCTCGACGCGGACGCAATCATGGATATGGTACAAAGGAAACGTCAGATTTCCTTTGTAAAACTGTTCCATCAGGAATCGTCATAATGCTCGCTTCAATAAGGAGATACAATATGCTAGATATGGAACAGCTAACGGCTGTCTGCCGGAAAGCCGGTGCAGAAATCGCGCCTGCCGTCCGTCTTTCGGAACTCACAACCTTCAAAATCGGCGGTGCCTGTGAAGCACTTGTCATACTGCCCGATTCTGGCGCTTGCCAAACGGTGATTCAGTATCTGCGCGATCATGAGATTTCATTTGCGCTCATTGGACGCGGCAGCAATCTGCTTGTACCGGATCAGGGCTACCAAGGCGTTATTCTGAAACTCAGCGGCGCACTTGCGTCAGATATCACCGAGCAGAACGGCATTGTGACCTGCGGCGCCGGCGAATCCCTCAAGAATCTTTGTCTCTTTGCACTGGAGCATTCTCTTACGGGACTCGAATTTGCATATGGCATTCCCGGCTCTGTCGGCGGTGCGGTATTCATGAATGCAGGCGCTTATAACGGTGAATTTTCACAGGTGCTCCATAGCGTAACCATACTCGATGAAACCGGAGCCATCCGCACGCTAGACGCCTCTGCGCTGAATCTCGGCTATCGACACAGCGTTTTCATGGAGAAACCATGGATTATTTTACAAGCGTCGGTTCAGCTCAATTCCGGCGAACCGGATGCAATCCGTGAAAAAATGCAGGATCTTCTCGGCAGACGAAAAGCAAAACAGCCGCTTGAATATCCAAGTGCAGGCAGTACATTTAAGCGTCCGGTCGGGAGCTATGCCTCCAAGCTGATTGACGAATGCGGACTAAAAGGCTATACGGTAGGCGGCGCACAGGTCAGCGAAAAGCACGCAGGCTTTGTCGTCAACCGCGGCGGCGCAACCTTTGCCGATGTCATGGCAGTCTGCCGTCATGTGCAGGAAACCGTCAAGGCGCAGACTGGCTTTATTCTCGAACTCGAACCAGAAATTCTGGGCAGTGAGGTAATCGCATGATCGTCAACGAAAGCGTACTCTCGCAGGAAGACGCTATACTCCTGACAAAATGTATCATCAAGCAAAATATGAAAACAAGACAGAAGAAACTATCTGGCATGATTCTGCTGATTTGCGGATTACTGTCGTTGGGATATTCTGCGTTATGCGTCTGGGTGATCATCAAATCACAAAAATACCAGATGCACATACCGACGACAATTTACTTGGAAGCGGTCATTGCCGGCGCCATTGGCGTCACTGGAATGCTCGGCTTTATTTTCGGAAGCCAAATCACACTTTGGCGTGTGACGCATTCCAAAGAATGGTCGCAGGTATTCGGACAGACTGTTCGGACTGTCTTTGAAAGTGACAGCATTACGACAACCCGTTCCGCAGTCGGAACAGATACGCAGGCTCGTTATGCTTACAATTTGATTGAGGGTTATACAGAAAAAAACGGAAGCCTCTATATCTGGATCACAGCAAATCAACAGAAAAAATTTATCGTTCTGCGTGATGATGGATATACAGAGGGATCGAAAGGCGAAGTGATCGCGATGCTGCAGGCAAAAGGCGTCCCGATCACGCAATTGCCGTAAATGAAAAGGAAAGAAAAAGATGATGGAACTTGTGCTGATTACCGGCATGGCTGGCGCCGGAAAGACAAGCGCACTGGATGCGCTGGAGGATATCGGATTCTATGCGGTAGATAATCTGCCGCTTGCGATGTTGGAGCCATATCTCAAACATTGTCTGGAAAAAGGCGGACGATATTCTCGAACCGCAGCTGTCATTGATCTGCGTTCCTGCCATCGGTATTCCGAGCTTGCAGAAGCATTCCGCACGATGCAGGACAAGTATCATCAGGATGTCAAATTTACAATGCTCTGCATCGAAGCCTCAGAGGAAGTGCTGATGAAGCGATTCCGGACGCAGCGCAGAAGTCATCCTGTTGCGGCGCGGAAATTTGAGGGCGATCTCGATAAAGCAATCCGCTTTGAATACGATGAATTACAGGTGCTTCGCGCAACAGCCGATTATCCGCTGGATTCCTCGCTGATTACCGCTGCACAGCTCAAGGAGCAGGTCAAGACCTATTTTTCACAGCGGATCACCGATGCAATGCCAATTCAGATTCTCAGTTTCGGCTTCAAATACGGCGCGCCGCTGGAAGCAGATCTTGTATTTGATATGCGCTGTCTGCCGAATCCATATTATGTGGATGAACTTCGTTCGCATACTGGCGTTGAGAAATGCGTACAAGATTATGTCATGAACGCACCGGAATCAGCAGAATATTTCGATAAGGTGATCAAGCTGCTGAAATTCCTCGTACCGCTTTATATCCGCGAAGGCAGACCACAGCTTGTTGTCGGATTTGGCTGCACAGGCGGTAAGCATCGGTCAGTTACATTTGCAGAGCTGATTACCGCAGAACTGCGCAAAGCTGATATGCATATCATTACGCATCACCGTGATTATAAGAAAGAACGATGATTTTGTGGGATTCCGTCACACGGGATCCCCTTTTTTCAGGAGAAAATCATGGATACACAAACAGAACGCAGGATTCTATCTCGTTTGCCGATTCATACGCCAAGTATTCGGCTGCAAGTCATGGAATCAGTGACATCGACCAACGATTTGCTGCGTCAAGCCGCGGCAAACGGCGCACCGGAATTTACTGTCTACGCAGCAAAATCGCAAACTGCCGGAAAGGGCAGACAGGGCAGACAGTTCTATTCGCCGCCGCAGACAGGACTCTACCTTAGTATCCTGCTGAGACCGCAGATCTCGCCTGCCGAATCGCTTGCGTTGACGCCGTTGGCGGCTGTCGCGGCTGCGAATGCCGTAGAACGCTGCTCCGGTCAAAGCGTGCAGATCAAATGGGTGAACGATCTGCTGCTGAATGGAAAGAAAATCTGCGGAATCCTTGCAGAATCGCAGTTTTCGGACGCGGATACGCTAGATTATGTAATTGTCGGTATCGGCATCAATCTACTGCCGCCGTCGCAGGGATTTCCGCCAGAGTTAAAGCAGATTGCAGGCGCGGTTTATCCTGCGGATGCAAACGCTGAATCTGCTTTCATAGACTGCGCCGCCGAACTGATTTCCTCACTCATCTATGAGTACCGCAGACTGCCAGAAAAACATTATCTGGCAGGATACCGCAGCCGCCTCTGTATGCTCGGCACGGAAATTACGGTCTGCGAAAACGGTATGGAACGAGCAGCAATCGCACTTGCCATAGACGACGCACTGCGACTGCTTGTTCGCTATTCCGACGGTACAGAACAATGGCGTTCAACCGGTGAAATCCGAATCCGGCTTTGATCATTATGTATTCCTGCATGAAAATGGATACGCATTGTGTTTTCGTATCCGTACTTGACATCTCTGCTCTTTTCCGCTATAATAAATTCATAGTCTTTTGTATTCAGAAAAACGGAGGGGACGGATATGGTTTCGGAGCAGGCACTGCTTCGCTGTGCAAAATCATTGTTTCCGACAGCTGCACTCTGTCTCGGCTCACTTTCCGACGGCCGCAGTACGATAACAGAAGCAATCGCAGCCGCACTGCGCAATTCACCGGATACTTGGGAATCAGACGCGATTCGTCAGTTGATTCGCATCTGCCGATTCCGCACGCCCACACGCGTCGCACCGTCTGGCTTTCCAAAGGATGACACGCTTCTTCCGCTGCTGCCGATTCTGAATTTACCCGCAGACAGTCGACGTGCCATAGCGCTTGCCGTCAGTGATATTCCGACTACCGAAGCAGCCATCGCAGCCGATTTGAGTACAGCAGAACTTGAACAGAAAATTGAAAAAGCGCTCCGGCAGCTTACTTTCATGCAAATTGGCAAGCCGCCTGTATTAGACGATTTGCAGACCGCTGCCAAACAGATTCCTTGGAATGATACGGATACCGAGTTGCTGCTGGCTGGTATTGCAGAATCCAAAGAAGCGCAATACGCTGAACATAATACCGTGACCAGCCGCGAAATCAAACATATTGCCACATCAGGGAAAGCAACCGGAAAGACCGTAGCGATTCCACTCTGGGGCATGATTCTCGGCATAGCGATTTTCATCGCACTTGCAATTGCAGTATTGCTGCTCTGGAGCAATCTGCCGCATCCCAATGCAGCCGCGCAAACCAATTCTCCTCATACGGAAGAAGTCGTTTCCCTTTTTTCTGCGTCCTATATCAGCATTGAAAAAGCACAAGAAATTGCCGCGCAGGATATCGGAACAGATGCAGCCAATGTCTGTTTTCTCAATTCAAAGCTTGTAACTGACGCTTCGCCGCCTCACTATATTCTGAACTTTACTGTCCGTCCGGACAAGGAGTACGAATATACGCTTGACGCCGTATCCGGCAGCATAAGCTCGCGCACAGAATATAACGCGAAAATGCTCCTTGATACGACAGGTTGGCTGCCGGCAGAAGAAATCCGCAATGCTGCACGCAGCCAGACAGGCTTGCAGGATGTTCTTTTTCTAAAGGAAAAACGCACATCCGACAGCGAAGCAGCATACTATAAATTTGAATTGCTCGACGCATACGGAAAGCTGTATTCCGTACAGATTGACGCGCGGAATGCTATGCTGATGAAGTACAGTGTAGAGGAACTCTCGGCAAAGGAACCCGAAAATATCATTTCATTGGCGCAAGCAAAAGCACGAGCGCTTTCACGAGTCGGTGATCTGGATCTGAATCAGGTTATTTTTACAAAACGCAAACTCGATGGCGGTGTTTATCTGCTTGCATTTACGCTCGACGATGGAACGCAATACCTGATTGAGCTAAACGCAGAAACCGGCAGCATCAATACAATAGACATACATCCGGTTTCAGCAGAGATCACGGAAGCAATCGGGCTGCTTGCTGCAAGGGACGCGGCGCTTCGTATGGCTAGACTGACTGAACAGGATCCGGTTGAATATACCAAAGCGAAAATTGACCGCAGCAACGGTACTTATGTCTATGAACTGGAATTTCAAACGCCGGAATACGAATACGAGGTTTCTATCAATACTTCGGACGGCACGATCCAAAAATATCGCGTCTGGCATCGGTAATTAACATAGCGAAACCGCCCTGAAACATCTGTTTCAAGGCGGTTTTTTGGGTTATGCGTCTTTTTTCTTGGTGTAAAGCAAAATTTTTCTTGCAAAGAAATTCCAGAGGAAAGAAACTGCCGTTGCAACCAGCTTTGCAATCATCTGGAAAAGCGAAGTCTTATCGCCGAGCCAAAGCTCAAACAGCTTCGTAATACCAATCGTAATCAGCAAACCGACCACTCCGATTGCGGCAAAGCTGAGAAACTCAACCAGCTTATTTTCGACCTTTGAATTTTTGAAAATCCAAAAGGTACTGATGATATAATTCACCGCCAGTCCGGCAATGAACGACAGCGAATTCGCAACCCAGCCAAATGCTTTCTGCTCGCCGAATGCAAAGCGAAACAGCAAATACGATACGGCAAAATCGACCAGAAAAGCCAGTCCTCCAACAAAGCAATAGCGAAAAAACTGAATCAGCGTATTTTCCGTATCACCGACAAACAGCTTTGTGAATTTTCCCGTTTTGCAGATTTCAAGAACCTCTTTTAGTGCGTCATTCATTTTGATCTCCTTTAATGCCAGAATACAAACAGGGATTCCGCGTTTTGATAAAGCAGCGGATAGTTTTCGTGAATAGGACCATCGCGTGAGCTAATCAAAATCAACACGAACATCAGCGCGGAGCAGATACAGGATATCCACATGACGCGATAGCGCAATTCATTCTCTGGTTTCGCCGCTGTTACGAGGATGATCGCAGCACAGATACACAGAACTGGCGCAATATCAAAGATATACTGCGCACCGTTTCCGGCAAGACAGAAATCCATCCATGAAACAATACAAGCCGTCGCAAAACCAGTCAGCAAAACAGCTTTCTTTTGCAAAGCCGTGACCGACTGATAGGGTGTTTTCGCATAGCTGCCAGAGCAGACTGTCCGCAGAAGCAGCGCTGCAAGCGCAAGCATGGGCACCCAGAGGATACCGACATTGGGATATGTGAAACGATAGCGCTCATAATTCGCGAATCCCTGCCATGAGAACCCGACAAACGGGAACGTCCCCTTGATATCCGGCGGCTGCAGCATATAATGATAGATGCCTTCCGGAATCGCATAGAGTCGAAGCTGATTTGCATTGATATTGCTGACAGTTAATTGATACTGCGCACCAAAATCCGTAAAAGAACCAAAACGCGCCTGATTATATACGAGCAATCCTGCCACGACCGCAAACAACGGCACAGCAAATGTGCCAGCTTTCAGGAGCTTCTGTTTCCATTTTTCTTCTCGATTCATCAATATTCCGAGGAACAGCGGAATCAGGATCGCAGCCGAAATCGCGATACTCGGTCTTGCGCCGGCACAAAGTCCGAGCGCCAGACCTGAACAGGCAAAATGCGCATACATTTTCCATTTTGTCTCTGTTCTGCAAGCAGTAAAGCCCTGCCAGAGTGATAGCATCAGGAAACAAATCGCAGAAGCAAGCGGCAGCACATAGATACCAAAATACTGCACTGTGTAGAAGATTCCGACCGTCAGCACCGACGCCGGCAGGCTCAGACACAACATCAGGAAATTCGGCTTTTTAACGAGCAGCGTGACGCCGGAAATCACTGCCAGACAAGTAAAAGCAGCGGCGAACACAGCATAAAACATGATTGCCCAGCGCAAAGTCGGAAGCTGATGCGTAAGCCAATACATCGGATAATATAGCGTCACGATCGGCGTAATACCGAAATAGGAATAGTATTTGCCGTCCTTAAACGCATGATCCCAAGCGTAGGGAATCCCCTTTTCAGCCCGCAGAGAATTGTCATATACTTCCGATTCCGAAAGTGCTGCAAGCTCCGGACTGACATCCATACGCAGATGCGCCTGTCCATGTTGCAATGCGTCAAAGGTTTTGATAAAGACATCCTCGCCGGAAACATCTTTTGAAAGATCGTATTTAATTAGATTCTGCGGCGACGCTAACAACAACGGCGCACAAATGCAGACAACAGAAATCATTGCAAGTACGGTACGATGTTTCCGCTTTGCCGGATCGTACACAACGCGATGCAGTTCAAATTCCCGTACAGTTATCACGGCGGCTATCAATAAAAGCAAAAGCAGAAAACGACTCGTCATAAACTGGAACGGCTGCGCTGAAGATTCGATCACTTCATATACTGTAATCGGCTCACCGATGTTGCCGAAATGCAGCTTCAAGGAATAAAGTTCACCGTAGGGATCCAGATTCAGCGTAAAGGTTTCACCGTTTCCGGCAACATAGCGCTGATCGGTCTGCTGATATGTCCGTGAGAAATTATCATCCTTGATGTAAGATGTCACCTGAATCATGCGATTGACGTCTGCTTTTTCCATACGGATACTGACCGCACGCGTTCCCTTTGACGGTACACATTCAATAAAAGCATTGTCGGCGTTGAGCTGAATCGTATCACCTTCTGCACTTGCGGCATGATCTCCGAGCGTAAACAGTGAAATTCTCTTTGACTCCGGATTTACGGTCAGACTTTTCGCACCGAACAGAAAACATTCCGCAAACAGCAAAACCACAGCAGCAACCGCCGTCCGTTGTACACATCTGCGCAAACGCTGCGCGGAACCCTGATACAAAGCAACCAGTAGCGCAGCAAATCCAAGCGCTGACACCAGCAGCATCGCAGCAAAGTCCATACCCGTACCGACTGCGTCACTGACTGAACAAGCTGAAATCACCGCGTCAAAAATCAGAAAAAAGACGAGCTGTAAAGCCGTGGTACTCCCCACAGCCGTAAATGCAAGCGCATTGCCGTTCAACTTCCCGAATATACACGCAGGAAACCACCCCGACGATACTGTCGGGGCGGTTTTCTTCGTCAATTCGGCAGCCGTTGCCGCCGCCACAAGCATAGTACAAAGCGGAATCAGAATATCCGCAAGAATTGTTCTCATAACAATCTTGTACTCCTTTGATTATTTTGATTCGTGGTATTCTTTTTCCGTATTGACATTCCAAATATTCGTCTTATCAGTGCTGCCCATCTTGATTGCTTTCGCGGCATTGATCGCCGTCAGCATAGAGTGATCCATATTATTGTATCTATGCTGACCGTTTCTGCCGACGCAGAACAAATTGTCATAGCCATCAAGGAATTTGATAACCTGATCAAATTCGCTGTAGGTATCGAAATATGCCGGATATGCCTTCTTGACCTTCTCGCGATGCGCGTCGAGGCAGACGCCTTTTTCGATCACTCCCATTTTCCGAAGTTCCTTGACCGCAAAAGCGATACATTCTTCATCGGTCATATTCCAGAACGCGTCGCCCTCATCGCAAAAATATTCCAGACCAATCCAGACAGTATTCTCAGGATTTTTGACCATGTACGGCGACCAGTTATTGAATATCTGGATTCTGCCGAGTTTCACGCCCTTATCCTGCACATAAATCCAGCAATCCGGAACAATATTTGCAAGCGTGCGCTTATCGGTCTGATTCTTCAGATTGAGCTTTTTCACGAGCAATCCGACGGTCACGAAATCACGGTAAGGCAGACCGCCTGCAATGCGCTGGATTTCCGCGTCGGCGTCCTGCATACCGCCGACCAGATTCTTGATTGGCATTGAGGAAATAAACACATCGCCAGCGATTTCAATTTCGCCGTCCGCAGTCTTACAGACAACGGAAGTGACCTTGCCGTTTTCGGTATTGATGCGTTCGACAGCGTGACCAAAGCGAATTTCGCCGCCCATCTCCTGCACCTTGCTGCCAACCAGTTCCCAGAGCTGACCCGGACCATACTTCGGATACCAGAACTGCTCAATCAGAGAGGTTTCGGCATTTTTATTATTCTTTTTGCCAGTCAGCTTGCTGAACATATCCTTAATGATCGCCATGATGGACAGTCCCTTGACGCGCTGACTGCCCCAGTCTGCGGATATTTCGCGTGGATGTCTTCCCCAGAGCTTCTCAGTATAGCCCTCAAAAAACATCGAATACAGCACTTTACCGAAACGATTGATATAGAAGTTTTCCAGATTATCCTCCGGCAGCTTGCAGAATGTTGATTTCAGATAGCTAAAGCCAGCCTTCATCGTGGTCAAGAGGCCCATGTTTTTGATTGTATTCATGTTCATGCTGACCGGATAATCAAAGAAGCATTTATTATAGTAAATACGGGATACTCTGTCACGCACCAGCATGACAACATCTTCTTTCTGCGGATCCGGACCGCCCTTGACAAGCGGCTTTTCTCTGCCGAGCACCTGATCATCAAATGCAGGCTTGCCCTGTACCGGCATCAGATCGCTCCACCAGTTCATCACGGTATCATCCTTGGAAAAGAAGCGGTGACCGCCGATGTCCATACGGTTGCCATGATAGCGAACCGTCTGCGAAATGCCGCCCAGAACCGAGCTTTCTTCCAATATTGTCACGCGATATGCATTGCTGTCGTCTTTCAGCAGCTCATACGCAGCGGTCAGTCCGGCAGGACCGCCGCCGATGATTATAACATTTTTCATTTTCTGATCCTCTCCAATCAAAATTTCGCAGTATATTCAGTATAACACGCAACCGCCAGATTGTCAATATACCGACAGCCTTCAGCAACATAATTCTCTGCTATTATAATGACCGTTTCCGGAGCAAAGAGTTACACATAGTGTTATAATTTATTCCTCCACACAATCCTGTATCTGATTTCGCAGCACAGATTGTCAATCATATCAGTTCTGCGTCCGAACAGCCGCTGCCGTCCAGGTCATCGGCTCTCCGCGATATTCGGCAGGCATCGGATATAAGCCCTGTCCGATCGGAACAAGCGCTGCTAGCCGCAGTCCGTTATCTGCAAGCTCCTTTTCCAGCGCGTGGCGGGTCCAGAAAATATCGTAAATCTGATATTGTCCCCAGCCATTGCTCTGTCTGTGTGGAATTTCAAAGCGTGCGTTCGGTACATCAAAGAGCAGCACACCGTTTTCACCAATCAAGCCGCGCAGCTTCTTCCAGAGCATTCTGCGCGTCCCGTACTCATAATGCCGAATAAATCGGAAAATGGTAACCGCATCATACTGACCTTCTATCTCATCAGAAAGAATATCAATCTGACGGATATCCGCGCTGCCGTATCGCTCCATCAGCTGCTCCAGCATCGCAGGCGAAGCGTCGCACGAAGTACATTCTCCGAAAGCAAGCAGCTCGCGCAGAATTCTGCCGGTTCCACTGGCGAGATCCAACAGCTTCGGCGCTTTTTTATTGCGCAGAAAATGCTCCAGCAAAACCGAAACGCTCTGTCGTTCCATCAGATCAAAACAATTCTGCGGATAGGACGAGAACCGTGAATCATCATAGTCCTCCGCGACATCCTGCCGCTGATAATACGCGCGCAGCGGCGCATTGCCTTTGATCAGATGCAGATTGCGCAGTTTGAGCTGACGATCCCATTCATAGAGCGTATGCACGCCTTGCGGAATTGCCTCCGCAATACATTCCTCCACATATCGTACAAATTCTTTTCCGGAGAGCAGCGTGCGGAGCTTTTCCGTCCGCCACGGCTCCTGAAATGCCGCCGCATACACAGGCAGACTCCGGATTGCCTTTGCCAATGAAGCTGCGTCTGTGCCTTCGGCAACAAGACCGATACCGCAAGTATCAATCAGTTCGGATACGCCGGAACAGGGTGTTGCAATCGCCGGAATGCCAAGCAGCATTCCCTCGACCGCCGAAAGGGAACAGGCATGATTATAGTTTTCTTCTGCATAGGGGATCAATACGGAGTCGATCTCCCCATAAAAAGCGGTCATATCGCATGAACCTGTACGAATCTCACAGTTTTCCGCTTCACGCAGCGCGTCGGGAACCGGTACGGTATCCGCGTCGCGCCACAACACCAGAAAACGAATATCCGGATTCTGCTGCACCAATTCGCAGAGCGCAGGAATTCCTCTTGCAGCCGACTGCTCCTGCCCCATCGGCGAAGATGCAAAGCCGATTGTCAGGTTTTCAGGATTCAAGTGACGCGGTCTGCGTGTAAACATCGGCTTTTTCATATTAACATAGGGATACATCACAGCCGGACGGCGGAAACCATGCTGTTCCATGATATCCGCAGCGCGATTCGAGGCAACGCAGTAATGCTGCACACCGTAATCGCATAGGTGCAGCAACTCCTGCATTTTGCTTCCACCGAGCGCCTGCGCAGGATTCTGACCGCTTAATCGCAGAACGGCATTCCGCAGCAGCATACAATGATCGCCTGCTGTCAATATCGCCGTTGTGCTCTCGAAAAAGACGAGAAGCGCCGGATCATACTGCCGCATCCAGTCGCTGAGACATTCCTCCGGCACATAATGCACATCACCGCTGACCGACGTTTCAAATCCGGATTTCTCAATTGATACAATATATACCGGATGTCTGCCGGAATCACGCAGCAGCGTATAAATATCCCAAATCTCATTTCGGATTGCTTCCATGCGCATTCCGCTGCCAAATGCATTGCAAACAATCGCGATGGGCTTCATCATTTTCGGATCAGTCAGGCGTATCATAGATTCCGTGAGCAATCTGCGGTAATCGGCGCTCAGGTTTTCGAGTGCAGCCTCCGTTTCCGCGTCGGAACGCGCTTTCTGTACTGCATGAAAAGAATGAAACAGCGATTCTGTTCCAATCACAGACAGCTTTGTCAGCGGCGGCTGCCCGACCCCGCTACGACTCTCCGGCGCAGCAATACAAAGACTGCGCTCCAAATCAGCCGAGACAGCATGGATTGCCTCCTGCTCCTCATTATGGGCACGCGTCAAAGTCTGACGGGTTTCCTTCCGGAAATCTGAAAGGCGCTGTTTACTTTCCGCGCGGATAATTGCGATTTCGCCCTCGAACGCCTCCACGCGCTGATACAGCGCCTCCAGAAGCTCCGACGTGGCATCGTTAAACTGATTCTGTTTTTCACCGAACGGTGCAACATACCAATATGTCAGCTTTCTGCCCAATCGCTTTGCCAGTTTCAATTTCCCATACGGCGCCGGTAACGCGGAAAAGCTCTCCCTTGCAGCCCGAACCGCCCGCAGCTTTTTATCCAGTACATCCTTTTCCATTGAATCATCCCTCCGCAATCGCATCATTGATCGGAATTCGCTGATTATGTGATCTCCCATGTGTGGTCGATCCTTGTGACGCCTGTTTCGTCAATCGGATCATAAACCGTAAACCGAACCGCCTGTGCGGCATAATCATATGCAAACATATCCATTCTGCGCAAACCGCAGTCAAACCAGTATGTGCCGGCAACCAGATTCATCGGCGCAAATCTGCATCGGATCACACCCGTGTTTTGCAGCTGAATCGGCTGCATCCGTTCACGCTGCGTATTCGTCCCATAGCAAAGCGTTTTGTCCGCGCGATAGAGCGCCAATCCGATCAGCGCTTCTGCTGCGCGCGCAGCATCCGCTTCATACGTGAGCTGAAGAATTACTGTTTCGCCGGTACAAAATTTTTGAATACGCTCTCCCTGTTCATTGAGCAAGCAGATATCCTTCCATCTTGCAGGCGAATCTGAACGAGATTCGGACGCTTGTACCGATACTGCCGAATCGCTGAGCTGGCGCCGCTTACCCATATCCTCCAAATACAGCGGATGCACTTCATTCGGCGCGCCCTCCATGCGAATTTTACCATCTGCAATCCAGATCGTCCGGTCACAAATCCGTTCAAGCTGCGCCATACTGTGCGACACGATCACGATTGTCGTACCGGACGCCTTAATTTCCATCAGACGTTCAAAGCATTTTGCCTGAAATGACGCGTCGCCAACAGCCAGAATCTCGTCAATGAGCAGAATATCCGCCCCGACATGAATCGCAACCGAAAAGGCAAGACGCATATACATACCCGAAGAATACGTCCGCACCGGCGTATCAATAAAATCCTGCATTTCTGAAAATGCAATGATCTCATCCAGTTTCCCTTCAATTTCCTGATGCGTCAGACCGAAAATCGAAGCGTTTGTGAAAATATTTTCCCGACCGGTCATATCGGGATGAAAGCCGGCGCCCAGCTCAATCAAAGAAGATACTCTGCCATTGAGCTTCACGCTGCCGCTGTCGGGATACAGAATCCGGCTCATCAGCTTGAGCAGCGTTGATTTGCCGCAGCCGTTTTTTCCGACCAGACCGATCGCCTCGCCTGCCTCAACCGTCAGCGAAACGCCGTCCAGCACCTGACGCGTCTGATAACGGCGCCGGTCAGCCGAGAGCAGCTTCTCTTTCAGCGACTGTCCGCGATCGGCGTAAACCCGAAAGGATTTTGTGAGATTCTGGATTTCGATTGCAGCCAAGTCGCCGCCTCCTGTTCTCCGGCAAGCGGCAGGATTATCCTGCATCTGCCGGTGTATTCTCCACACGCACGGACAAATCAAAATACTGCCCCTCCGGCAGCGCAAGCTGATTGCCATTGCGCACATTTGTATAATACAACGCCTCACCCTCGGTATCATAAAGAGTAATATTGAAGCACTCCGGTATCAGCGTTCGGAACGTCAGCGTCTTTGCACGAAGCGCACTGTCCGCTTCTCCAATGACCGCATAAGCATAATTTTCTGGCATCCGCATACAAAGCGTCTGTTTATCGCCATCGAGCACAGCCGGATCGCTGATATATGAGATATCTGCCGGATTGTATATTTTCAGATAATCCTGCGTATATTCACGACTCATATGAATCCCTTGATTATCCGGCGCACAGAATTGCCAGTCAGAATCGCAGTCCGCCAGAGACTTTGAAACCACATAATCAAAATTGCGGTAACGCAGAGAGAGCGCTTCAAAAGCTGGCTTCCACATATCCGTCACAGCGCTTGCCGTGATGCAGACACAGAACACGTATATGCTCAAGATCACGCGCAAAACTTTCTTCCGGTTGACTGTCGGAGCCGTTTGCCAAATCAGAATCGCTCCCGTCAGCAGAAATCCAACAAGAAATAGATAGCTGTAGAAGGACGGCAGATAACCGTCGGTGCCGCATCTTGTCCATGCCATATATTTCTCGCTCACCGCCGTCAGCAGACAGGGCAGAAAGACTCCGACTCCCGATAAGAGCAGCAAATTCCGCGTCTTTTCCGTTTTCATCCGGATACGCGGCAGCCGTGTATAAAAAGCGGCGGTTGTCAGCGCCGCTGCAATCCACGCAGCAGGATGCGTCAGATGCGAAAGAAAGCTTAGAAGCGTAATCGGATGCTCTTTTGCAAGCCGCAGCAGCTCCCACGTTGGGAAAAACGACAGCGCATAGGTCATCAGCGAACACAGACTCATAAACGGCTCGCGAAGATTCATAGAAATCCCGTCATAATCAGTCGGGTATATTTTCTGCCATATAAAATAGACAAGGCAATATCCGGCAACCGTCAGCATTTGCGGCGCAATTCGCCTGCCGGCACGCCGCAGGCATTGTACCAAGGAGCGCTTTCTGCGTGATGGCAGACAAAGCGCCCAAATCCAATACAGCAAAAGCATCGCCGCAAATGCTTCATAAATCATCACCGTAAGCAATAGATATACACAACTCAAAATCGTTTCGTTTCTGCGCTTATATTTCAGCCTGTTTCCAAAATGATACAGCGAAAGAAAACAAAGTCCAATCGGAATCTGATGACAGAGCGCATAGGAGATCAAGAGATTATGATAAGCAGAAATACAAGCCCATGATACGGCAAGCACCGCCGTCAGATCGGCAAAATGACGGTCTGTATGAGCACGCAGCAGCTTCCATCCGGCATATATATCGAACAGCAGCGCTGCATACTGGATCAGCTTATAAAACCAAAGCTTATTTGCCAGAAATGGCAATGCCAGCAGATGATGATTCCAAAGATGCGAGATTCTGCCGGATTGCGCAGCTTGAATCGAATCTGAAAAAACCATCCCGCGGCGCACCAGCGTATAATTGCGCATATCGTCATGCGTTGCAAAAATAATCGGATAAATTTCATAGAACAGCCAGAATACCGCTGCACAGAATGCGATCTGTGGCAGATATTTCCGTACTGTTTGTAAGATTGACGTCATCAGAGTACCTCTGCAAAGCGTCGCTGCAGCTTTTCAAAGACCAGACACCCGATGCAGAAAATCAGCAGACTGATGCCTGCCGCGATTGCCAGATTCCTGAGCTGCGGCGCACGCTGATAATATAGAATATCGCGATAGGACAGAACAAGCGGCGTCATCGGATTCAGCAGATACCATGTATGCCATGTTTCCGGCACAAAGTCAATACCATAAACCACCGGAGACAAGTACATCCAAGCCATACTGACAACGCCCATAATATGCTCCAGATCACGGATATATACGGTCACAGCCGAGGTCATGAGATTCATACCCAGCACCAGAAGAAGCTGTATCGCCATAACCGGAACGAGCCAGAGCAGTGCGCCAAAGCTGACGCCAAGCCGCATGACCGCAATCACCAGAAAAATGATGATAAACGAAAACAGCATATTGCAGAAGCTGCTGAGTGTATACGCAATCGGCAGCACCTCGCGCGGAAAATATATTTTTTTGATCATATTTTTCTGATCGAGCACCAGCTTTGCGCCCGTTGTCAGCGAGGAAGCAAAGAATATCCATGGAACAAGCGCCACGAACAAATGCAGATAATAATTCGGAACGCCGCTTTTCAGAATCACAGAGAATACCATCGTATAGACAAGCAGCTGCAAAAGCGGATTCAGGAATGTCCACAGAAATCCGAGCACACTGCCCTTATAGCGGCCTTTGAGATCTTTGCGTACAAGACTCGCGATCATTTCACGGTATTGATAAAGTTCGCGCAGCTTTCGGATCATACCTTTGATCTCTCCTTCAGTTCCTGCCGCCAATAAGCAAGCGTATCGGAAATGGTCTGCGCGGTTGGAATTTCGGGCATCCATCCTGTATCGCAGCGCAGCTTACCGGTATCAGCGGCAAGATAAGACGTTTCTGCCGGACGCAGCTTTTCCGGATCAATTTCATGCCGAATCGCCACCGTGCAGCTTGACAGAATCTGCGACAGAATATCTGAAATCGCTGCTGCCTTGCCGCTGCCGACGTTATAGATTTCTCCAGCCCTGCCCGATTCGAGCAGCAGCACATATGCACGGACAATATCGCGTACATCGGTAAAATCGCGTTTCGCGTCCAGATTACCGGTTCGGATAACGGGTTCACGCAGTCCGCACTCAATTTCCGCAGCCTGTCTGCAAAAATCGGGAACAACAAATATCTCACGCTGACCCGGACCAAAATGATTGAATGCGCGAACGCAGATCACGGGCAGATCATATGCAGCATAATACACTGCGGCAATCTGCTCTGCGGCAGCTTTTGTAGCGGCATAAATATTCACAGGACGCAATGGCATCGTTTCATTGACAAGCTGCAAGCCATCGGCATTCTCCGGCAGTCTGCCGTATTCCTCCGCAGAACCGATCAGTAAAATCCGCGGCATATGCAGCAATTTCCTTGCCGCTTCCAGCAAATTGACAGTTCCCTTGATATTGAGATCGGCGGTCAGCTGCGGTTTTTTCCATGATACGGCAACCGAGCTTTGCGCCGCAAGATGCAGAATTCGATCCGGTTGAACGGTTTGCAGCAGCGCACAAACAGCATCCGCATCCAGCAAATCGAAGTGATGCACAGTACATAACGCCTGCAAATCCACAGCAAGCTGCTCCTGCGGCAAAACAGCGGCATGAACCGCATATCCCTTTTCCGCGAACTGCCGAATCGCATAGGCGCCGACAAATCCTGCCGCACCAGTAATCAATATTCTCATGCTGTTGCGCTCCTTAATCCTCGTTCAGCAATACCTTTCGGGTTTTCTCCATGACAGCTTCCAGCGAATATGCCTGCAAAACGCGTTCTCTCGCCGCTTTGCCGTATTGCGCTCGCAATGCGTCATCTGACAGAAGCTTTTCCATTGCATCTGTCAGTGCAGCAGCGTCCTTTGGCGGAACGGTCAAACCGGTTTCACCGTCAATACTCACAAGCGGCACGCCGGTTGGAAGCGCTGTATTGATAACCGGTTTCCCATTGACCATCGCTTCGAGCTGCACAATGCCGAACGCCTCGCTGTTTGCCACAGACGGCAGTACGAACAAATCACATTCCGCAAACATATCGCGCAGCTCCGGCGTCAAACGTCTGCCGAGAAAATGCACGCGCTCCGCGATTCCAAGCACCTCTGCACGCATTTTCAATTCATCTTCCAATACGCCGGTTCCTGCAAAAAAAAGTTCCGCATTCGTCTGCAAATTTGCAAAAGCCTCCAGCAGCACATCCGCGCCCTTATAATACACAAGCCGACCTGTAAATAATACCTTTTTTGCTGATTTATCATATAGCTGCGATGCAAGCGGGGTCAGATGAGGACGCAGTTCATATGCAGCAGGATCAATCCCATAGGGCACGATCACGCATTTCTCACGAAACGGCTGCAAATAAGACGAACTATCAATATGAGCCTGCGTTGCAGTCAGAATCACATCCGCGCGCTTCAGAAGCCACTTCATCAGCGGCTGATAGAGTTTGAGCATTGTTTTCTGCCGCACGATATCGCTATGCCATGCAACAACGACGCGCCCCTTATATCCGGAAAGCAGCAGTGCCAGATCTGCAACCGGAAACGGCAGATGCAGTTCAACCGTATCCGCAAGCATGACCTTACGCCGAAATTCCTCAATAAACGAGAATGAAACCGGACAAGAAGCAAGCGTCCCCAGACTACCGGCATAGGTCACTGGAACACGCCCAATCTTTATACGTTCGGTCATACCGAAGTCATCGCGGCAGCACAGCACCTTTGTTTTTGCATATTCGCGCATATATTCCGCAGTCTGCTGCATTACTGTCTCAATGCCGCCGATATGCGGCGCATATGCTTTCCCAGCAATGAGCAGACGCGGACGCGCAACCCCTCGTGTCACGATATCGGTGCGCTTCATTCCGCGTTCACTCCTTTGCATCGTATAATTCTCTGTAAACCTGATACAGCTTTTCAGCTGCTGCATCCCAACTCATTTCCAAAGCACGGCGGAATCCGCGTTCAATCAAACGACTTCGCAGGCTTTCGCGCGTCAGCAGAAGCTCCATACCCTTTGCGATTGCCTTGATCTTCATTGGATTGCAGAGCAGCGCCGCATTTCCGACCGCTTCCGGCAGAGACGCCGCATTTGAAGTCATAACCGGACATCCACACGCCATCGCCTCCAGCGGCGGCATTCCAAATCCCTCATAGAGCGACGGAAATACAAAAGCCAGCGCACCGGAATATATCGCCGACATATCCTCCGGCGGAATATAGGACGGAAACAGAATATGACCGCGCACATCCGGCGCAGCGGCAGCCTGAAAGATTTTCTCATACTGCCAGCCTTTTCCGCCTGCAAGCACGAGTGCCGGCGCGTCCGGATACTGCGTTCGCAGCAGCGCATAGGCACGTATGAGCCGCACCAGATTTTTCCGCGGCTCCAAGGTTCCCAGATACAAAAAATAACGCTTTGGCAGATGGTGAATCTCACGCACTTTCTCGATTTCCTGCGCAGACGCCGGCGCAAAACGCGTCCGATCTACGCCGCAGGGCACAACGCGGATTTTTTCTGCCATTGACGGATAATATTTAATGATCTCCGAGCGCGAAAACTCACTATCGGTTACAATCCGGTCGGCACGCTGCATCGAGCGTTTCAAACCGAGTTGCAGCAAAATACGGGTACGCTTCTGCATGGTTTCCGGATAAGCATGGAGTACCATATCATGCACAGTCGCAATCGTTTTTCCATGGACAAACGGCGGCACAATATAATTAAAAAAATGCGTCAGATCCGCCCATATCCCATGAAATGCGCAATACGGCAGCGGTACAAAATTCGTCACCATACGATAGATGATCGGCGAAAAACGAGCCGGATGCAACGCAGTATTTTCGCGAACAAAGGGCTGCATACGCCGTACTTTTTCTTCCGGCGAACGCAGCGTAAAATATTCAAAACGGTAGTTGAGTTCCGGATGCAGCCGCATCAGCGCATCCGTCAGATTTGCTTCACACCAGCCCACGCCGGAGATATTGTCTCCAATCAGCGGACTTGCGTCAAATGCAATATTCATGTTTCATCTGCCTCCGGCAAAGATTGCATTCAGATGCCGAGTTCCTGCTTGACCAGATCGAGGTCATGATTCGCCATACGCGTAACCAAGTCAGCAAAGGAGATCTCGCGCTTCCAGCCGAGCTGCTGCTCCGCCTTGGAAGGATCACCGAGCAGAAGCTCAACCTCTGCCGGACGATAGAACTTCGGATTGACCTTAACAACAATCTTGCCGTTTGCCTTGTTGACGCCCTTGGTGTCGACGCCCTCGCCCTGCCATTCGATCTCAATGCCGACCGCACGGAATGCACATTCTGCAAATTCGCGAACCGAACGCGTTTCGCCTGTTGCAACTACATAATCATCCGGCGTTTCCTGCTGGAGCATCAGCCACATTGCGCGGACATAATCCTGCGAATGTCCCCAGTCGCGCTTTGCGTCGAGATTACCAAGCTCGACATATTCCTGAACTCCAAGCTGAATTCTTGCAGCGGCATCGGTGATTTTGCGCGTCACAAATTCCTTGCCCCGACGTTCCGATTCATGATTGAACAGGATACCGGAACAGGCAAAAAGTCCGAAGCTCTCTCGATAATTCTTTGTAATCCAATGTCCGTAAAGCTTTGCAACGCCGTAAGGACTGCGAGGATAGAACGGCGTCGTCTCCTTCTGTGGAATTTCCTGCACCTTACCAAACATCTCCGAGGTCGATGCCTGATAGAACCGGCATTCCGGCTTGACTATTCTGATGGCTTCCAGAAGATTCGTTACGCCGAGCGCGTCGATCTCCGCTGTTGCGACCGGCTGTTCCCAACTTGTCGCGACAAAGCTCTGCGCCGCCAGATTATAGACCTCATCCGCCTGCGAAATCCGCATCGCAGAGATCAGCGAAACCAGATCGGTCATATCTGCATAGATCAGATGAATCCGGTCTTTCAGATGTGCAATATTACCATAATCCACAACACTCTTGCGGCGCCAAATACCATAAACCTCATATCCCTTTTCCAACAACAGCTCCGCAAGATAAGAACCGTCCTGACCAGTAATACCAGTAATCAATGCGTGTTTCATATTGTATCATACTCCTTTTATCAGATCGAATGCTCCGGTTTTATCTGCGCATCGGGCAGATATTCGCGCAGAAACGCAAGTACATCATGAAAATCCGCAACCGCAACATAATACAAATGGCGACGCTTTTTCATATCCCAAAGACAGAGCAGATCAAATTGCTCAGTATCCGGCAGCGGATGCTGTTTCTGATAACTGCGGTCCTTCGCCGATAAACCAAGCGCTTTCGCTGCCGACAAACTGCGTGTACGCAACAGCACCTTGAAAAAACCAGCACCATGCAGCAATGTTCGCTGTACAGTCGTGATTTTATCAAGCGTCAAAAAGCTCTGCACCTTTTCAGGACAGACGATGTATTCTTCCGTAATGATCAGCTGATGTTTGCGATAGGGCGGCGTATGCCAGATTGCGAAGGTACCGCCCGCCCGAATACATCCGGCAAGCGCAATCGCGCTGCCGAACTGCTTGATCAACGGATGCTTTTCAATAAAGATCGTCTTGAACAATCCGAATAAGAAAAAAACAAATGCTGCAGCGGTGAGCACGCCCAATATAATCGTAATCGGGTCCGTCAAATCACGTAAGAATGCGGATGCGCACATTCCGGCTGCCGGTATCAGCAGCAGCAAAAATTTTCCAAAGGCTGCACGTCCATAATCTCTGCGCATCTGTTCCAGAATCAGATCTCCGGTAAGTTCTACCATAGCCGTTACCTCCGTTTTATATTCCGCCGAACATCAAAGCAGCTCTCCCCTGCCCTGTTCACGCAGTATTTCCGTTATTTTTTTTATATTCTGTGCAGCATCCATATCACAGACGAGCAATGCGTCCGCTGTATCCACCACCACAATATTTTCCAATCCGACAGCAGCGATCAGCTTTTCCCTTCCGGAAAAAACGCAGTCTTTCGTGCCGACCGTGATAATATCGCCGTCACGGTAATTGCCGTTCGTATCCGTTTTGGCAACGCGTTTCAGCGCAGGCCAGCTTCCGACATCATCCCAGCCAAAGCTGCCCGGAATCGTACAAAGGCGTTCTGCGTCTTCCAGAATACCGAAATCAACTGAAATCGAGGGCATATCCGGAAAACGCTTTTGCAGCACCGCATCAAAATCCGGCGTATCACAAGCAGACTGTATTTCCATCGCAATCGCAAACGCCTCCGGAAGATACTGTTCGACCGCAGTAAGAAAGACATCCGTTTTCCAGACGAACATACCGCTGTTCCAGAGATAATTTCCGGAATTGACGTAACAGCGAGCCGTTTCGATATCTGGTTTTTCTTTGAAGCTATCCACCTGATAGACGCCGTGCGGCAGATTTTTCGCACGTGAAAAAGCAATATATCCATATCCGGTCTCCGGATAGGTCGGCGTAATGCCAATTGTCACCAGAGAATCCGTTTCCTCGGCGGCAGCGGCGGCACGGCAAAGCACATCGGAACAAATTCCCTCGTGCCGAATCAAATGATCTGCCGGCAATACGATCATCGTCGCATTTCCGCAGCGTTTGGATATGACCGCTGCTGCCAGCGCCAGACAGGGCGCCGTATTGCGCGGCACCGGCTCCGCAAGCAGATTACCAGCTGGAATTTCCGGAAGCTGTTCCTGCACAAGCTGCATATATTCTGCATTGGTAACAATATAAATATGTTCCATCGCGACCAATCCGCTAACGCGCTTTACGGTTTTTTGCAGCATGGTCTCGCCGTCATCGGTCAGCGACAAGAACTGTTTCGGACAGCGCATTCTGCTTTTCGGCCAAAAGCGTTCGCCCTTGCCGCCAGCCATAATCACCGCTGTCAGAACTTGATTGGGGTTTCGCATATCGTATTACTCCTTCTTACTATCCGAATGAGAAGCTGAAAACTCCTCTGCATTTGTTTCCGGCGGAAACAGCGCAGTTTTCAGCGTCAACAGAAGAATCTGAATATCCAGCAGCAGCGAATACTGTTCAATATACATCAAATCCATTTTCAGCTTATCAATCGGCTCCGTATCATAGGTTCCGATGACCTGCGCATAACCGGTCAATCCGGCTTTTACCTGCAGCCGATACGAAAATTCCGGATGTTTTTTCGCATATATCTCTGCAAGCTCCGGACGTTCCGGACGCGGGCCGACCAAAGACATTTCGCCGCGCAGAATATTCAGAAGCTGCGGCAGCTCATCGAGCCGGAATCTACGCAAAATATTACCGGTTTTCGTAATCCGCGCGTCATGATCCGCAGCAAGAACCGGCTTTCCGTCGGCTTCCGCATCGGGAATCATACTCCGGAATTTCAGCATTTCAAATTCCTTGCCATCTCTTGTCAGACGACGCTGCCGATAAAAGACAGGTCCGCCGTCCTCCAGCCGAACCGCTGCCGCACAGATCAGCATGACCGGAGACAACAAAAGAAGCAGCAGTACCGCTATCAACAGATCAAAACCACGTTTGAGAAATCTCTTTTCAGGGGATAGCCCTTCATTGCGGCAGAGGATCAAAGGCGTATCAAACAGCCGCAGCTCATCACCGCCGCGCATCAGAATATCCGATATTTTCGGGGCAATATATACACGCAAGCGATGTCCGCAACAGTATTTCAGCAAATCGTTACGCAGTTCGGCAGGGACATCGCAGAGAATCACTCCATCAAAATCACAGAGCAGCTTTGTGATTTCCCGCAGTCCCGCCGCACAGCTAATACTCTCACAGATCATGTATTTATCCACGCGTGAACTCATCTTCATGACAAGCTCCGCCGCCTTTGAAGAACCATAGACAATCACAAGTCTGCGCGGTGGAAACAGTCGGAAGTACAATATACTGACGAGCAGTTCCCAGCCGAATATGACCGCATAATCCAGACCGGTCAGCAGCAGCATTGGCGAAATCGGCATAAAATGCCGTCCGATCACACTGATCTGAAAATATGTGATAAAATTGACGATCGTGATACCGATTAACTGATAATAAATCAGATCGCTGCGTTTGAGATAGCCGAATTTTGTACAGCGATATGCCTTAAACACCAGCAATGTCAACACAAGATAGATCAGAACAACAACCCAGTTGCCGCGCCGGAAAAACGGCGCAATAATCACATCCGCATAATACTGCTCCCAGATTGCTCCGAATAAAAATGTCAGGATTCCAAGCAGCAGCATTCCGAATCCGGTTGAAAACAAATGCCGGTATTTTCTGTGTTCCATTGGTCATGCTCCTTCCGGCAGACCTTGCCTGTCGGTCACTTTTTTCTGCCTGCAACCATACCGCATAGAAATTATTACCGCTTCCTCGGCAAACATACAGGCGATGATAACGATTCCGCAATAAACCCTGTCTATTCCTGCAGAATTCTGTCGTTCCGCCGAATCGAAGTAATCACGGAAATTTCCGGTGGATTGAACAGCCGAAGCTTACCGAGACCGCCGCTGACAATCAGCTCCGATTCATTGAGCCGGAATTTTCCCTTGTCATATTTCGGGAAAAATGTCCGTTCCGGCGAAAGCAGACCGCCGAGTATCGGCAGCCGTACTGCACCGCCATGAACATGACCGGAAAGCGTCAGCGCCGCTCCCCATTCCGCATATACAGGAAAACACAGCGGATTGTGAGCCAGCAGCAGTGTTCGTTCGGGACAAGCGCCAAATAATAGGCGCATCGTTTTACGTGTGCAGTCTTTTTTTCCGCGAAAACCGAAGCGTCCACCGCCGCGGTAATATTCCGATGAGAGCCCCAGACCAGCAATGCAGATATCGCCGAGCCGGATTATCTCATTTTTCAGGTATCTTGCACCGCTTCGACGCACTGCCGCACGCAGCGCTGCATATTTTACAGCAGGCAAATCCGCTTCATGATTCCCCTCAGAAACAATCACCGGTGCAATGGTACATAATGCACGAAGCAACTGTTCCGTTTCCGAAAAATCAGAAACCGCCCGTGAAACCAGATCGCCTGTAATCACGATATATTCCGGCTTACAGGCGGCGACTTTGCGAAGCAGCCGCGTTTGTCCGGCGCCAAAATGCCGTTTATGCAGATCGGAAATCTGAACAATCCGCGGAAGCCCCTGCATTGCTGCGGTATAATGACGAACGCGGAGCATCGCCGTATTCTCAAAGACCGCCCAGCCTGTCAGCAAACCGACTGCAGCGCCAAGCCATGTCCGAATTTTCTTCATGCGCCCTCCTCAGGAATCAATGATCTGTTTCAAACCTTCACGGGTACACGCGTCGTTTTTTGCACAGCTGACTGTTTCTTTTCCTTTTCCGGATGCTCCTCCATTGCCGCGACCAATGAACGCAGGCGAATCTTAGCCGCGCCGAGATTATTGATCTCGTCAATTTTGAGCTGCGTATAGAGCTTACCGCCTCTTTCCAGTATCACGCGCACCTCATCCGTTGTCACAGCGTCAATGCCGCATCCGAAGGAAACAAGCTGAACAAGCTGCATATCCGGCTGATCAATCACGAATTTCGCCGCGCGATAGAGCCGCGAATGATATGTCCATTGATTCAGGACGCCGAGCTTTCCGATCATCGCAAGCGAAGCAACGGAGTCTTCGCTGACAACCGCCATACCGAGACTGGTAATCAGCTTATGAATGCCGTGATTGATTTCCTTGTCAATATGATACGGTCTGCCGGCAAGCACAATAATTTTCCTGCCGGATGATCTTGCTTCCGAAATCACGCGCTGCGCTTCCTTTGCCGCCAGCATCCGATAGTGCGCCTGAGCAGTATATGCCTGCCGCAATGCAGATTTCAGCATTTCAGAGGGAATCTTCCATGCGGCCAGCGCTTTCCTCAATGAAAGATACACGCCTTTCTGCCGATTGAGATCCATATACGGCGTAATGAAATTGGTATTTGTCAGCTTACTGTTATTTGCGCGCAGAAGCTCCGGATAATACGCGACAACCGGACAATTATAATGATTATCGCTGCATCCCTCGTCGAAGTTGTAGCTCATGCAGGGCCAGAAGATAAAATCAACGCCCTGCTCCAGCAAATCCTCAATATGCCCATGTGCAAGCTTTGCCGGATAGCAGACAGTATCCGAGGGGATCGTATGCTGACCTTTATAGTACAGTTCGCGATCGCTTTCGTGCGAAAGCTTCACAGCGAAGCCCAGCTTTGTAAACAGCTCCGTCCAGAACGGCATCTGCTCATAATAGCTCAGCGCCAGCGGCAAACCAACCGTTCCGCGCGGCTTACCGAATACCGGACGTCTTTCCTGATCGAGAATCAGCTGATATTTGAAATCATAGAGCGATGGAATCTCAGCCGTCTGTTTTTTTCCAGCGCCCTTTTCACAGCGGTTGCCGGAGATGTATCTGCCGCCGTCCGGAAAGATCACAACATTCAGTGCGCAGTGTGCAGTACAGCCGCCGCACTTTGCATTTCTGGTCTGATAACTGAAATCCGCAAGTTTTTCCGCTGTAATCGTTGTCGTTTCGACCGGCGTATGCTCTTTTGCATACAGCGCCGCACCGAACGCGCCCATCAGACCGGAAATCGCCGGACGGATCACATCCCTGCCAAGTTCCATTTCAAACGAGCGAAGAACCGCGTCATTGAGAAACGTACCGCCCTGTACGACTATATTTTTGCCAAGCTCATCCACAGATTTTGCTCGGATGACCTTATAAACTGCATTTTTGATAATGGACGATGAAAGACCAGCCGAAATATCCTCGACAGTTGCGCCGTCTTTCTGCGCCTGCTTGACGGAGCTGTTCATGAACACAGTACAGCGCGAGCCTAGATCAACCGGACGCTCTGCGAACAGACCAAGCTGCGAAAATTCCGCAATATCATAGCCGAGCGCCTGTGCAAAGCTCTGGATGAACGAACCGCAGCCAGAGGAACAGGCTTCGTTCAGCATTATGCTATCAATGCTGTGATTGCGAATCTTGAAGCATTTGATATCCTGACCGCCGATATCCATGATGAAATCGACATCCGGACAAAAATACGACGCAGCCTTGAAGTGCGCAACCGTTTCAACGATACCAAAATCTATACCCAGACCGGCGCGGATAAAGTCCTCGCCATAACCTGTAACCGCCGATGCACGGATATGCAGATCGGGATTCTTTTCGGCGTAGATTTTTTTCATCTGCTTCACAACTCTATCTAGCGGCTGACCGCGGTTGGCGGCATAATACTGATACAACAGCTCACCTTTTTCCGTAATCAGCACAAGTTTTGTTGTTGTGGAACCGGCGTCGATTCCGAGATAGGCATTGCCGGTCACGGTGCGCAGATCAGCGAAGGGAAGATCATGTGCCTTATGGCGCTCGATGAACGCCTCATAGTCCTTGCGACTACGGAACAGCGGCTCTCCGGTAACGGTATTGCCGCCGGTTTCGGCGTGTTCAAATTTGTCCTGCGCGTCTGCAAGCGACATCGCGCCAACCGACTGCGCAGCGTACATCGCACAGCCGTATGCAACAAATACCGGCGCATTTTCAGGAAAAATCGCATGATCGTCGTCGAGTTTGAGCGTCCGGACAAACGCCTGCCGCAGACCTCGCAAAAACGAAAGCGGTCCGCCAAGGAACAATACTGTTCCCTCAATGGTTCTGCCCTGCGCCAGTCCGGATACGGTCTGATCGACAACCGCCTGAAAAATACTTGCAGCAACATCCTCACGCTTTGCGCCCTGATTCAACAGCGGCTGAATATCTGATTTGGCAAAAACACCGCATCGAGAAGCGATCGGATAGCGTTTTTCTGCTTTGAGAGAGATTGCGTCCATTTCATCTGCAGAGATGCCGAGCAGCGTTGCCATTTGGTCAATAAACGCACCAGTACCGCCAGCGCAGGAGCCGTTCATACGCTGCTCCACGCCGCCGGATAAAAAGATCATTTTCGCGTCCTCGCCGCCCAACTCAATGACCACATCCGCCTGCGGATAATCTGCCTTTACCGCAAGGAAAGCCGCATGAACCTCCTGCACAAACGGAATCTCCGCACTCTGTGCAAGACCAAGTCCCGCAGAGCCGGTGATACAGATTTTGAACAAAGCATCCGGAAACTGGTTCCTTAGCGCCTGAAGCTGCTCCATGACCGTTTCCCGGACGCGTGACATATGACGCTGATAGCTGCGTGACAAAATCTGATTCTGCGTATCAATCACTACAGTCTTGACCGTTGTGGAACCGACATCAATGCCGAGTGCATACACTTTCTGACTCACTCTTTTGGACCTCCTTCGCCGCCAAAGCATAATGCGGCATAATACGGTACTATTATAACACAAAGACAAAAAAAAAGAAACCCCTTGCGGCTCTTTTTCATAATTTATTTATATTTATAGGCAATCTTTTCAATGTCTCAGCGCCAAGCAATCGCCTCCGTATAATTTATGTTATTTGTTATAAATTTATGCCAACCATTTGCAACGCAATATGCTATACTGCAGAAACGATTCAGCTGATTTCCGACCATATGATGAAAAAACCGCTGAATGCAAGCATTCAGCGGTTCATTTTCGTTATATTCTTATTGATTCGCCCATCCGTAAGCAATTCCGTTGGCATAACCGCCAACCGTCTTCGTATCTACAAGCTGATCGCAAATCTGATTCAGATAGACATAATAGGCTTCCGGCGCAAGATGCACGCCATCGCCGCCGCTATAGCTCGGATTCAAACAACCGTTCCATGTTTTGAGTCCGGATGCGACGTCCACGAAGCCGGTCGAAGTACCATACAAATGCTCTCGAATGGTTTGATTCAGCGTATCAATCTTCTGATTCGTACTGAATACCGTATCTGCTGTAATCGGCGTCACCGAAGCGACAAAGAATACGGAATCCGGCAGCACACTGCGGATTGTTTTCAGCAGAAAATCATAATTCTGACAGTAAACCTCCGGCGTTGTCATATTGACATCGTTCATACCCATTGAAAATATGACATATCGCGGCTTCAGGATAGACAGCGCGTAGGGCGCACTGAACTCTTTCCCGCGACAGTCAAACGTATACTCAAAAATATTGCGTGCCGCAACGCATCCCTTTGCCATGACATTATCATCCGGCATAATTCCGTACACGCGCAGTCCACTGCAAATGCTATCGCCGACAAAAACCGTATCCTGCAAAAAAGCATAATCCTCGGCAGTCAGCCCATGAGCGTCCGGCGAATACTTGACGCCGCCTGATGTTACGGCGGTCGTCATTGATCCGCTGATCGTATCCGCAGCGGTCGTGGAAACTATTGTCGCGGTCGAAGTCGCCGCAGCAGATGTTGTCGCAGTCGTTTCAGCAGAAGTAAATACTGTTGTATCGGCCTGCGTCATTTGCGTTGTACAGACTGTTTTCGTTGTCTCGGCAGATGTAATCGGCATTTCTGACGGCAGCGTCATTTCGATCACACGATTTTCCAGCGCAGAATGGTTCACCAGTTCGCAGCTTGTCAGGCAGATTGCAGCAGCAAGCGCAGCGCCGCAGCCAAACACGCGCCCGTGCAGATGCGTCATCAATATCAGTCACCGCTTTCTTTTTTCTTTTATCTATATACGATTATTCTACCACGATTGCCGAAAAATGTCAACTGTTTTCGGAGATTTTTCGAAAATACTGGCGCTGTTCGCTCAACAGATACGCGGCAGCAGTTCCCCTTTCGGCTGCGGCAGAATTGTCTGCGTACCGATTTCGGTTTCCATGATGACCTTGCCAGCATTTTCGGCAGTCACTGTACCGATTATCGCGGCGTTCTGCGAATATTTGCCTTCTTGCAGCTTTGCGACAATCTTATCGGCATATTCCTGCGGCGCAAAAATCACGAGTCTGCCCTCGCAGGCAAGATACAACGGCTCTAAACCAAGCATTCCGCAAACGCCCTTGACGCGCGGATCGACTGGTACGCGTGCTGCGTCCAAACGAATCCCGACATTGCTCTGTCCGGCGATTTCATACAGCACCGTACCGACGCCGCCGCGTGTTGCGTCCCGAATCACATGGATTTCATCGGTCACATCATAGAGAGATTGTACTGTATCCCAAAGCGGCGCGCAGTCGCTGTCCACATCCGATTCAATGCCGAAATCATTCCGCGCAATCAGAATCGTGCAGCCATGCCGTCCAACATCGCCTGTCACGATTACTGCATCGCCGGGCTTAGCAAGCGTACCGGATGTACGCGCCTCCGGCAGAATCTTGCCAATACCGGTTGTTGTGATGAAAACGCCGTCGCACTGGCCCTTTCCCGCAACCTTTGTATCGCCGGCGACAATGCGCACACCGACCTCCGCGGCAGTTTTCTCCATTGCTGCCGCAATTTCTTCCAGTGCGTCCATGGAAAATCCTTCCTCAATGACAAACGCGCAGGTCAAATAGAGCGGCTTTGCGCCCATACAGGAGAGATCGTTGACCGTGCCGCAGATCGACAGCTTGCCGATATTGCCGCCGTTGAACTTCCACGGCGAAACGATAAAGCCATCGGTCGAGGTCGCAATTTTTCCACTAATTTGCGGTAAAACAGCGGCGTCGTCGCCAGTAAACATCGGATTTGCAAAATGCGCTTTGAAAACGCTGTCGATCAATTCATTTGTCTGTGCGCCGCCTGCACCGTGTGCAAGCGTAACTGTTTTTTCGCTCATATACAAAGTTTCTCCTTTTTCAAATTAAAAAATCATCCGAATCATAATCAGCACCGCAGCGCCGGCTATCAGAAAAAGCGTCTCGCGATCCACTGCTTTTTTGGCATCCTCTGTCTGCTGTTCCCGATACGTTTTTGTGACGCGAATCAGACGAATCACAAAAATCGCCTCATAAATCATGATTGCCCAAAAGACAATTGCCGGCATTTTATTTCACCTCGATCACTGTCATTCTATCACTTCAAACATTCCCATAAATCCGCGCAGTTTGGTACCAATATCCGTCTCCGGCGGCAGCAGTGCGAGGGCAACCTGAAACGGCTCTGCGCCCTCGGTATCAGTCTGCTGCAAATAGGCATAATCGCCGCCAATATCCGTTACAATGTAATCATGCATTTCCATTTTCAACACCTCGATCAGCTTCGTGCGCAAACGGTCTATTGAATGAACCGATCTCAATGAGATTCCCTTCTGGATCGGCAATATAGCAGGTTTTCTGTCCCCACGGCTCCATTGTCGGCGGCATGACCGGCTCTGCGCCCATATCGACAACACGCGCATATTCCGCATCCACCTCGTCAAACGTATCGACATAGAGCGCGATCTCGAAATGACCGTTCACACGCTTTAGATATTGATATTTCCTGCTTGTCATCTGCTCAAAATCCTGCCTGCCGTAGAGCAGAAACAGCGTGCCGTCCTTGATCAGATAGACATTCGATGTATTCTCGTCTTCTTTGATCTCAAAGCCGAGCACATCCCTATAAAAACGGATCATTCTGCCCATATCTTCAACGAACAAGCCAAAACCATCCAATCGCATAGAAAGCCCCTTTCAGCTATACTGATAATATGCGGCGCAGGCGCCCTCGTCGGAGACCATACACGCACCGACCGGATGCTGCGGCGTACAGCCTTTGCCGAACACCTTGCAATCACAGGGACGAATCTTGCCTTGCAGAACCTCTCCGCAGCGACACGCAGGATTCGGCTTGCCTGTGATCGCCGGCATATCGTATTTCAGCCGTGCGTCATAATCCGCATATTCTGCGCGAAGCTTCATGCCGGAACCGGAGATCATCCCCAGACCGCGCCATTCGCTGTCACATGGCTCCATGACCTCCTGTATCATACGCATTGCCGCAGGATTGCCCTCGTCCTTCACAACGCGCGGATAACAGTTGCGGAAGAACGGCTTGCCTTCTTCGAGCAGCCTGATCGTCACGGCAAGCGCCGTCAGCAGCTCGCTCGCGGTAAATCCAGCTACTACGCCCGACACGCTCTGCTCCTCACACAGCTTGATACAAGTTGCATTGCCTGTAATCGCATTCACATGACCCGGATAGAGAAACGCATCCGCAGAACCGACAAGCGCCTGATACGCATTCGGCATTGTTTTATTTGCCGTCAGCAGCGAGAAATTCTGTAAATTCGCTTCCTTCGCCTGCTTTGCGGCAAGACAAGCGGAGGGCGTCGTCGTTTCAAATCCGACAGCCAGAAAAACAACCTGCTTTTCCGGATTTTCCTTTGCCAGTGCGACTGCGTCAAGCGGCGAATAAACCGGACGGATCTCCGCACCCTTTGCACGCGCGTCTGCAAGACTCATCTCCGTACCCGGAACACGAATCAGATCGCCGAACGTACAAATCATACATCCTTTTTCAAGTGCAAGCCAGCACGCCTCGTCGATAAAGCCGACCGCCGTGACGCAGACCGGACAGCCGGGACCTGAGATCAGTTCAATCTGCGGCGGCAGCAGCTTGCGCAGTCCGATCCGGAAAATCTCATGCGTATGCGTACCGCAGACCTCCATAATCCGAAGCGGTCTGCCGCTGTAACCGGTAATGATATCTCTTGCGCGCTTTGTACTTTCGTTCACAGCAAATCCTCCATGACTTCATCGGCTTCCATGCCGTCGTCTTCCGTGATCTTCGCAATCGCAACTCCTGCGTGAACCATGACAAAATCGCCCGGTTCCAGCTCGTCCAGCACGCCTGCGCTGATTTCTCTCTGCGCACCGTTCGCGTCGATCAGCGCGGTACCCTCCTCAACTCTGACAACTCTTGCAGATAATCCGACACACATAGTTTTACCTCCATCATGATCTTTGATTGAAAATATTGTTCCTGAAAGCGGATCAAGTCCGCGATTTCCTGCTTTGTAAAAGTCTGATCGAGCGGACAAACCACCCATTTTTCTTCGACATCATCCGCACGGCGAACGATCGCAATAATCCTGCCGGAAAATTGCTTCACCGGCTGCGAAACACCGAGAATATAGGCATCCTGTTCTTCGCCGTCCGGCGCTATGATGCCCTTGATATAGCCGTAATTGACCGAATAGATCATCTCCGGAAAGTCCGGATGCGCACTTCCGAGCGGACGGTCCACTGTCACCGTCACCGTTTTACCGATCATATGCTGTCGCCTCTTTCATAGTATACACCGTACATCGCCTGCCCGATGCAGATGCCGCCGTCATTTGGCGGGAGCAGGCTATGCAGCAGAACCGTGAATCCGGCGGCGGATAATTTGTCACGGCAAAGGCGCGTCAGCAGACGGTTCTGAAACACGCCGCCGCTGAGTGCGCATACGGATGTTTTGGTATCTTCGCGCATGATCACACATGACTGTACCAGCATCTCCGCCAAGGCTGCATGAAACTGATAGCTGAGATACTGTCTGTTTTCCGGCGATTGATCCGCAAGATACCGCTTTGCGATTTCCATAGCGAGTGCGGTTGTCTGCATCGTGATTTTGCCGTTTTCGCAGATTGTCTCCGCAGGCAATTCACAGACCGAATCAACATGGTCCGCCGCATACTGCTCTGCCTCGTACATCAACGCCGTAGAAGCTTCGCCCTCAAATGTCACAGCGCGACGAATCCCCAGAATTGCAGAAACAGCGTCGAAAATGCGGCCGTAGCTTGTCGATTTCACGCTGTTGACGCCCATACGCGCCATATTGCCGAGCACTGTATATTCCGTTGCATTGCAGATACCGAGCTGCATACAGATTTCCTGTGCCGCATCCGCATTCGCGTCGCGCAGCAGCGCCGCCGCAATACGCCAGCCTTCCTTTGCGGACAGATCGCCGCCTGTCTGTATAAACGGCTGAACAGAACCATATCGCTGATATCCGGTTTCATCGCAGACCAGCAGTTCACCGCCCCATACCGTACCGTCTGCGCCATAGCCTGTGCCGTCCAAGCTCAGACCGATGACTTTTCCGGTTACGCCGTTTTCTGCCATACAGGAAAGAATATGCGCATAATGATGCTGAACTGAAACAAGCGGAATTCCTTGTTCCCGCGCAATTTCTTTTGCAATCGTCGCCGTATTGTAAAGCGGATGCGTATCGCAGACGACCAATTCCGGTTTCGCTTCGAGCAATCCGCACATTCGTTCAATGGATTCCCGCAATGCCTGCACCGTCCGGATATCCGCCATGTCCCCGACAAACGGCGACGCATAGAGCAGACCGCCCTTTGCAATACAGAATGTATTTTTCAGTTCACCGCCGATGGCAAGCACTTGTTTGTGCTGCTTTTGCGCAGTCATAAAAGGCAGCGGTGCAAATCCGCGCGACCGGCGAATCATATACGGCTTGCCATCCAGCCAATCGCAAACGGAATCGTCCGCACGCAGGCGGATTTTCCGATTATGCGAAAGAATCAAATCACAGAAATCTCCGATCTCCTTCACCGCGTCGGCGTCGTTCCGACAGATCGGCGCACCGCGCGCGTTTCCGCTTGTCATCACAAGGCAATCCGTCATTGCAAGCCCGTCCGGATTATCAAACAACAACATTTGTACCGGTGCATAGGGCAGCATAACGCCGACCGTGCGGTTATCCGGCGCAATATCATCACAAATTGACATTTGAATACGTTTTTCCAGCAGCATAATGGGTTTCTGCCAGCCGTTCAGCATTTCACGCTGTCCTGTTTGCAGGATACATTCGCGCTCTACCGTTTCGATATCCTTCATCATGACGGCAAAAGGCTTCATCGGTCTGTGCTTGCGTGCGCGCAGCAGCCGAACCGCCTCCGGATTTTTCGCGTCGCAGCACAGATGAAAGCCGCCGATGCCCTTGACTGCAACAATTTTGCCCGCCATAATAGCCTGCCGCACTGCCGTGATTGCATCTCCGCCGCGCAATTTTGTACCAATGATATATACATCTGGTCCGCAGTTTTTGCAGCAATTCGGCTGTGCGTCATAGCGGCGCGTTCGGGAATCGTGATACTCCGCGTCGCAATCCGGACACATCGGAAATTCATGCATACTCGTGCGTTCACGGTCATAGGGCATCGCGTCGAGAATGGTCAGGCGCGGACCGCACTGCGTACAATTGATAAACGGGTGCAAATACCGGCGATTGTTCGCTTCAAACAGCTCCGCACGGCATTGCTCACAGGTGGCAATATCCGGCGATACAAAAATATCGCCATATTCCTTTTCACTTTCTATGATAGAAAAGTCACGATATTTCGTGTTTTCTGTATCATTAAGCAATTCACTGTCCATTGCAAGAATCATCGCTCGATCCGGCGGATGCTGTCGGATCTCTGCGGCAAAGGCGTCGAGCATATGCGGTTCAGCCTGCGCAATAATCTCCACATACGAGCCTTTATTTGCGACTGTTCCGCGAATGCCGAATCGCGCCGCTGTCACAGCCGTAAACGGGCGAAATCCAACGCCCTGCACAATGCCGTAAATATGATATTGTATGGTCACGCAGCCGGTTCACCTCCGTTGAAATAGTGTGATATTGCGAGCCTCAAAGCCATCGGATGAATGCAGTTTTATCCTGCCGATTGTAGCCAGCCTGCTCATAAAAATGCAGTGTTTCCGCGTCTTTCGCACCGGTCATCAGCATGAGCTTATAGCAGTTTTCGCGCTGCGCAAGTTCCTTTGCATATTGCAGACAGGCGCTCGCCAGACCGCGCTTCCGATATGCCGCGTCCGTGACAACATTCTCAATCAGCGCATATGGACGCTGCTCGTGCGTCAGATTCGGAACAATGAGGCAAACGCAGGAGGAAACAATTTTCCCATCCACTTCTGCGACAATCATATGATGTGCCGGATCTTGCAGAATCCGCTGCCAGATCGCCGCAGCTTTGCTGCATTTGTCCGGTATCGGATTGCCATGCAGATGCGTATACAGCTGCATCAGCCCGTCATAATCCTGCGTTGAAGCTTGGCGGATCTGCAACTCATTGTTATTTTTATCGTGTTTCTGCATTGTTTTCACCACTTCGCTGAACCGCTGACGGCATAATGCGGAAAATCAATCCATTCGCCGGAAAAACCCCTGACTGCTCGCCGCAGCATCGGGTCAGCAATGACGACATCCATACCCATAGCCGCTTCACGAAACTCTGCTTCGCTGCGAAATTTCAGGTCAAGCCCTGTCTCATATCGGGAATCGTGCATGAACCATGTTCCGCAGAGAACTTCGCAGTCTTTGACGCAGTTGCGCAGCGCATATGCAGTAAATTGCTGATGCACAATCAGCACGCGCTTGCCGGAAAGCGCTTTCGCCTTTTCGATGACATTCTCCGGCAGAACCGGATAACCGACCGAAAACGGCGTCCCGAATGTCTCATGCAGATACTCCGCCGCTTTCAAGCCGGACGGTGAAATGACAAGAATCTGCGCACATTCCGACGCGCGGCGAATCTCGTCCAGACCGCTATCCAATCCAAAGCATACAACTTCAGACCAGCCTTGTGCCTGCACTGCCGATATGAGACTATCCGCGTGCGTCAGACCAGTATTCAGCGGCGTCGCACCGATCACACCGCATTTTCCAGACCGAACCGGAAAGCGTTCCTTGGCAAATGTCCGGAATAATCGCGAATAAGCGAGCATTTCTCCGAAATCATAGCCGTGTGTACCATCTGTTTCTACAGTAATACACGGCAGACCGGTTTTCTTTTCCGCCATACGTTTCAGCGCTTGATAGTCAGTTGCAATGACCGCCGGAACGGGCGTCCCGACAATTGCGGTAAACTCTGCCGGAATCTGCTCCGCGATTTTGGAAAGCTTACGGATCAACAGCTCATCTCTGCCAAGAATTGCGTCCATATCGCGCAGACCGGCACTGAATAATGCAGAGGATTTTTCATGCCAGCGCGGCTCGTCAAAGCCGCAGACATTTCCGGCACATCCGCCCGCATCGCAGATGACGGTGATACCGCCAAGCTCGTAAAATACGCCGCAGGCGCCGGAATCATCCGGTGCAAGCGGAGAAAGATGTGTCAGCAGCTTGCTCATACGCGCTCTCCTTTTCGCTTTGTAGTCTCCATTGCCGTTGTGAGCTGATCGAACAGCAGCATGACGCCGCGATAACCAAACGGCTGCTCCTCTTCCTGAAAACCAATCCCTGTCAGATCCTTGTGATAATACATCGCGTCGTTGCCGATTACGGCGTCGATTTCGGTTTCTCTCCGATAATTGAGCATCGTTGGAGATAAATTGGAATAAATGCGTGTTTCCGGTGAAATCGCCGCAAGCTTTTGAATGAATACAAAATTACGCTCTCCGACCGTTCCATAGATTTCCGAAACAGTAAAACCATATTCTGTCAGTGCGAGCGCAAGTTCAAAGCTGTCTGCGTTCAGGCATTCTCCAACCGCAATGCGCAGACTGCCATATTGATTCCGAAATTGCGTAATTTTCTTTTCTGCCGCCTGATAATATGAAGTATCATCGAGATTTGCACCGATCGCCTGTCCAAGCAGACGATACTGATTGCGGATTTTATCAAGCCGATAGAGACGCGTCAATTCAATATACGGTATGCCAAGCCGTTCCTGCATATCCTGGGCGGCATGACGCGTTTCTGCATTCAGCACAAGATTGAAATTCGCCTTGGACAGTGAAAGATAATCCTCAAACGTCTGACACCGACCGATCTCTCCGATTGTTTTGACGCCGGCAGACCGAAGCAAGTCATACAGTTCACAGCTATCCTCTAGTGCGGAGAAAAAACCAAGCAGATTGCAGGCTGTCGAAATACGCTTCTGCGGTTTGAGCAGCGAATACACCGATTTGCGAATGAGCGCCATCGGCGGCAGACGCTTCTCACGCGTCAAAGCATACATATATGCCGGAATCGTTGCAACACCGATCAATTCTTCACAGCTTCGGCAGACGCGCTCCATATCCGTGCCGAGCAATGCGTCCACGCAGGTGATGCAAATTACGACCGCCGAAGGAGGCGTTTCGCATTCTGTCAGCAATTCTGCACACGCCTGCGGAATTTTTTTCAGATAGCGCCCCGTGACAATATCAGTATCATCGAGCAGCAAATAGAAAAAACGCTCACTGTAACCGAGTTCGTTCAGTAAAGAAGTGTTTCTGCCGCAGCATCCCGGAGCAACCAGCAGCATTACGGAACCGGGTATGGCAAGTCCGGCACGCTTGACGCCGAAGCCTTTTGCACCCGGCGAATTATAATCGAGCGTTGCCGGCGAACTGTAGATCATATGCTTGGCTGAATGCAGTTCCTCCGGCAGATTGGCAAAGCCGCGTGCGGCAAGCTCTGCCGCAGTAATAAAGTATGCATGATTCATATTTATATTTTCAATCCTCTGCAATCAATAAATCAGCCAATGCAAAGAAGCGCTTTGCGGTTTCACATTCCGGATCGCCCTCTATGACCGTTTTTCCCATATCTTCATACTTTGTAATATCATCCGAACGCGGAATATCCGCTGTAATATCCAGCCCTGCGGATTCCGCAAATGCACGAACCTTTGTCTCCTCGTCAGTCACATTGCGGCGATTGAGGATAATGCCGCGCACCTTTGCATAGCTTCTGTCCTCAAAATTCTTCACGGCATTGTTGATATTATTCGCTGCATAGAGCGCCATTTTCTCACCAGATGTCACGATCAGCACCTTTTCTGCATAGCCCTCGCGGATCGGTGCGGCAAAGCCGCCGCAGACAACGTCTCCCAGTACATCATACAGCACAACGTCCGGCTGATAGCGTTCAAAGAGCCGCAGTTCATTCAGCAGGCTGAACGTCGTAATGATACCGCGGCCAGCGCAGCCAAGCCCCGGTGTCGGGCCGCCCGTTTCAATACAGAGAATATTACCGAAGCCGCGCTGAGAAATCTGTTCCAGACTGTCCGGCTCATCATCGTGGTCACGCAGATAATCCATAACCGGCGTCACTGGTGTACCGTTGAGCAGATTGATCGTAGAATCTGCTTTCGGATCGCATCCGATCTGTATTACTTTTTTTCCGCGCATCGCAAATGCCGCCGCCAGATTCGCTGTGCAGGTGGATTTGCCAATACCGCCTTTGCCATATATTGCAATTTTAATCATATCGTTCCTCTTTATCACTTATTCAACCTGCTGAAAACAGATATTATCATCCCACTCGCTTTTCGTCTGCGTTCTGACCATCCAGCCACGTATTGAACCGCGTTCCGATCAGATTTTGCATCTTTCGTTCAAAGCATCTGCCGGAAAACGCATAATGCGGCAATGGTATATGCTGTACGCCCTTCGGCAGAACGAAACGGTAAAGCGGATCCGCAATCACCGAATCCGGCTGCATCTCTGCAAGCGCTTGTTCTATGCAGGCTTCTGCGGACGCGTCCGCGTCTCCTGCCGCAAGCAGTTTGTCTGAATACGGCAGCGGACAGAGCAAACACGCGTCAAAGCCCGTCAGACCAAGCTGCGCGGCAATCGACCCTGCGCAGATGCTCTCCCCGATGACTACAATTTTTTTGCCGGATGTACCGCGGTACGTACAGGAATATTCCGGTTTTCCGGACTCTGATGCTTGACGGAGTGCGTCCGCAAGCACCGCAGAAAAAGCGCTGCCTGTCGGTACGCCGCAGACGTAAGGTACCCCAAACTGACGATACAAATATTCTGCGGCAGCATATCCGCTGTATGATACCACAAGATTGACCGACGCTCTGCCAGCCTGCGCGAGCGTTTCAAGCGAATCGCCCATCGCAAAGCAGGATACTACAGAAAAGCCGTTCTCGGTCAGCCATGCGCGAACACTTTCGATTTCCTGCAAATTTCCGAAATCCAATGGCGTTGCGCCAAGAATATTGACGCCGTCTGGAATATGTTCTGACGGCGTCAGAACATATTCCTTGGCAATTTCCAGCAGCGCTTCGGAAGCGCCCTCCGGATAGGAACGCATCCCGTTGGTATGCAGCGGAAATGTCCGGATTCCGCTGCGCTGTTCAATTTCCATCGCAACCGCGTCAAAATCTACGCCGATCATCATGGGCATCGGCGAACCGCATACTGCAATAAATCGCGGATGCTGATCGGCAGCGGCGGCTGTCACATCTGCAATAAATTTCTCATCATTGCCGAGAATCGCGTCCAGTTCGGTCAGTCCGGAGACATAGATCATCGAGTGCATATCCTCCCAGCGTGGCTCGTCATGTGTTGCATAGGTCGAATTGACGCCGGACGCGTCATGAACGGCAACCATGCCGCCCAGTTCATAGAGTGCCGCACAGACGCCGGATGTATCTGCTGCATAGCACGGAATAATTCTAGCTGTTTGTTTCATATCTGCTCCTCTGATTACGCCAATAAACACGAATCGCAGCCGAAGCCCTTATGGCGCAGCAGCGGACGTCGATCCTTCGGATTTCGGAATGCGTCCTGCATCAGCGCCGCGATTGCGCGAATCCCTGCAAAGCCATAATATCCGCCGTTGACCACGAAGTTTACAAAACGATCGGTCGCAAAATAGTATGCCGCTTTCTGTCCGATCGCCAACACCGGCTCCGATACCTGCTCATGCTGGTGCAGCATATTGACATTGGTGGGAGAATACAGCAGCAGTTCCGGACGATTTTTTTTCAGCCATGCAAATGCGTCAGCGTCCTCGCCTGCCGCGTCGGCAACGATATACCGGACGTTGAAGCCGTATTCGCAGAGCAATTTTGCCAGTTCAAACGGTCTGGAAACGGCAGTATAGTCGATTGCAATCGCCAGATCGCCGATTTCCTGCTGAGCTGAACAGAGTGCCGCAGATGTTTGTACCTCCAGATCGGCAAAATCAGGACACGAAATCTGCAAAGCGTCGCAAAGCTTCTGATAATTTTCGCGGATGCCGTCAAAATCAAACCGTACAGGCAGGTAAATCTGCGGAATGCCGAGCGTTTCCTCTAAGGCGTCCAGCGCCGCGCACGCTGTCGGCAAATAAGCAATGTTCAGTTTGCTTTCTGCCATTTGCAAGTATTCTTCGTAGGATTTGCAGAGCGAAAGGTCATGCAATTCCAAACCGGCATTGCGGAGCATACGTATAAGCTCAGAACTTTCGTCAGTCGGACGATCACAGCCAATCAGATTTACCGCGTTTGGATTCTGTGAACGCGGTCGCAAGCCCCTGTAAAGCTGTCGACAGGTCTGTGCAACCGGCGTAATCGTAGTACGCATGGTCGGCGTCATATAGCAATCGACAAACGTAATATCGGGATAGCGCGCGCTGAGATCTGCAAGCACGCCGTCAAAATCGCATCCCGCAAACAGATGCATACAGCTCAGAAACAGCAGAATCATGGGGGGATGTGCTTCGATTTTTTCGATAATCTCGCTGACGCCCTCTACCAGACTGCTTTCGAGCGTTCCATTGAACATATCCTCCTCGGTCAGGGAGATCCAACTCAAGCGATCAAGCTGATTCGCTTCGGCTGCGGTCAGGATAACGCCGCGCAAACATCCCTGTGCGCAGGCGTAAATCTGATGCGCCTCCGGCACAAGCATTCCCATATGCACAATATTCCACATACCACGCACAGGCGGATTATATTCGAGACCGGATATAAATGCGCTTTCTGCATTGGCGTCAGCGATTCTGCAAACAGGTGATTTTTGATATTGCCGCATCTTACGCCTCACATTCTGTCAGCACCGCGTCAGCAAGCTGCCGAAGCTGTACCGCCGCCTGACACTGCGGATATGTTACAATAAACGGACATCCCTCTGCGTCTGCTGCCTGAATCTCCTGCGAGCGTGCAATCGTCCCGATGATCTTCGTATCAAAATCCTCGGCAAGCGATTCCGTCAGCTTTACCTCATCAGGGACATTGCGGCAGTTCAGAATCAGACCGCCAAGCGAAGCATAGCCGCGCCCCTGAAAATTCTGTACAGCCATACAGATGTTTGCTGCGGCATAGCGCGCCATTTTTTCACCGGATGTCACCACAAACACACGGTCTGCATAGCCCTTGCGCATCGGCATAGAAAATCCGCCGCAGACGACGTCGCCCAGCACATCATACAGCACGATATCGGGCTGATATTTTTCATATGCACCGAGTTTTTTCAGCGTTTCCAATGCGTTAATGATACCTCTGCCGGCACATCCGACGCCCGGAACCGGTCCGCCTGCTTCTACACAGATCACGCCGCTGTCGCTGACGGTGATAATATCATCCAGCGTGATTTTATTTCCCTTTTCACGTTCGAGCTGCAATACGGTCGGGATTCGGCTGCCGCCGTGCAGAAGCGCAGTCGAATCCGCTTTGGGATCGCAGCCAATCTGCATCACGCGCATTCCGCGCGCTGCAAATTCCGCCGAGAGATTGCCGGAAATAGTCGATTTCCCGATACCGCCCTTGCCATAGATTGCAATTTTTATCATAGTGATATCCTTTCCGCAGACGCATAAAAAAGCCGCATCTTCTTCCGAAAAAGAAAATACGGCTATACCTGTGACGATGTCCGGCTGTCGTACTTTTGCCGCAAGACAGCGAAAATGCTGTGTTTTGGCATCAGAAGAAAGCGTATGTTATGCAGTTTGATTGCTTACGCCGGCGCGTAAACGGTCTTGGCGCTGACGCCGCTGAGTCTGCCGATCCCGCCAGCAAGACGGTTGATCGCATCCTGCGGCGCATCAATTGCAATATTGATGATGCTGATTCCCTTCGTCCGGTAGGGAATCCCCATGCGCCCGATAATATACTGATCAAATTCATGCAGCAGCGCATTGATGCTCACGGCAGAGCTGCTGTCCTTCACAATAATCGCAATCACTGCGACTCTCGATTCCATAAATATAAGTCCTTTCGGGATCTCGCTGCTCCATGAGAAATCCTATTTTTATTATACACAATTCTCCGAAAAAAGTCAATGCCCATCTTGTCCCAAACCGTTGGATTCGGCAAAACTGCCGCAAAAAAATGCCGATTTCAAGAAAATTGCGTGAAGTGGTTGAAATTCAGAAAAAAATGTGCTATACTTATATGTAATATAATGCAAGTATAACCGGCTCTTTGCCGTTGAAGGGAGTGACGTCGCGTGCTTGACGCTTTGCGTACAGAGTGGACTGCGCTGCTGAACGTCTTAAACTCAATCAGTCCGATCGACTATCTGGATATCGCTCTGCTGACGATCCTAGTTTATACGATCTTCAAGTTCATACGCGAAACACGTGCCGGACAGCTCATGAAGGGTATTGCTTTCATCATCGTTGTCTTTTTCGTCAGTGATTTTTTGGAACTGAAAGCCATCCGCTGGATCTCCGTGAAAGCGCTCAACGCAGGTCTGATTGCAATTATCATCCTCTTTCAGCCGGAACTGCGCAGAGCACTTGAAAAATTCGGCTCAACTTCTGCAAGGCTTTCGCGGCTGACGTTCGGTGAGGATGACGATGTCATTGCGCAATGGAATAGATCTATTCCAATCGTCTGCGCGTCTGTTGAACAGCTTTCCAAAACAGCAACCGGCGCGTTAATTGTGATTGAGCGCGGTACAAAGCTCGGAGAGCAGATTCTCACCGGTACGATTATGAAAGCTCTGCCGAGTACGGAACTGTTCGGCAACATTTTCTACAATAAAACACCGCTGCATGACGGCGCTGTAATCATGCGCGACGGTATCATATGGGCGGCAGCGTGTTTTCTGCCAAAACCGCAGAAGGAGGAGCTGATCGACAAGCATCTCGGTTCCCGTCACAGAGCTGCAATCGGCATGAGTGAAAACTCCGATGCGATTGTCATCGTTGTATCAGAGGAAACCGGTCAGATTTCCGTTGCGGACGACGGAATCCTGACGCGAAATTACACGGCAAAATCGCTGGAACGTCTGCTGCGCTCCGTCCTGCTGCCGCAGGAGAAGGAAAGCTGGCGCAGTAAGACAATTAAGCTACCGTTTCTGCGCCGCAAGAGCGCCGACAAACCTACACCCCAAAATCCGCAAATGGAATTGCCAACGCTGGAGCTGCCGCAGAATGAGATCCTGAACGCCCTCAAATCGACCGAATCCATACAATCCGCAGAGAGCACGCCCCCTGCCAAGAAAACAAAAAGGGAGGGCTGATTTACAGATGAAAGAAACGAAATCAACGCTCGCAAAATTTCTATCTGCACTGCCGTTTCCTCAAAAGCACAAACTGAAACGCTCAGATATTACGCTGATGATTCTGTCCTTTGTCTGTGCATTATTTTTATGGGTATATATCGCATCAAGCACGCTTGATTTCCAAACGCAATTCTCAAAACTAACGATCAAAGAACCGGAATTAACAGCTACCAAAGCAGGCCGTTTTGGTTTGCAGCTTCTGCCGGAATCCTTAGAAGAAATTCTTGCAACAAATGTGGACTGTACAATTTATGGTACGCGCGCCTCGATCGGTGGTCTGTCCCGTTCAGATATTGAGGTCTATATAGATTTTGATTCCAACGTCACAGATATGATCGGGATTCAAACACTTCCCATTAAGGTACGCACCATAAACGGTGCCCAGCTAGAGGCAGAAATTTCACCCAGCAGCATCTCCGTCGACATGGATCGTACTACCACAAAAGAAATTCCGGTCACAGCTGCACAATACCCCAATCTGACTTATGATCCAAAAGATACAATTATTCAGGATGACGCATTCATTTTTACGCCTTCTAAAATATCTGTAACAGGACCATCCAAACAGCTTGAAATGCTCGACCATATCCGTGTCAACATCAATGACAGCGGCGAGTTGATCGAAACGCAAATCTTTGAAAGCGGCGATTTCAGTTGTATCGACGCGGATGGAAATCCGCTCGATAGCAGTGCATTGGAAATGACAACAAACCGTTTTTCCGTCAAAATACCGGTCTGCTACTCGCGCACGCTGCCGGTTGGACTTACCATTACCAATTTTCCGGCTGGATTCGATGAAGAAATCATCGCTAGCATATATAAACGTATTCGTCTTGTCACCGGCAAGGATGAATACGTCCTGCCGAAATATGGCGATCATAACTTGATGATTACAATTGAAACATCTGATCCAGCTCAAAAAGATACCCTCGATAATCAAACAAGCTATGATCTACAAGCAATCCCCTTTAGCGATTTAATCCCCGGTAAGCTCAATGAAGGAATCATTCCTACAGGCGCCGCGCTCGTATTTCCGGACAACATTTCATCCGTGAAAGTGAAGCTGGACGATACTGATTTGGAAACCAAAAAGCTCTGGATCAAAAACAGTGATATTAAACTGCAAAATATGGACGCCCGCTATAACTATGAATTAAAATCACCAAACGGTAACACGCAGATCACACTCTGCGGAACTGCCGAGGAACTGGAACAGATTGAATCCGATGATATCACCGCCTACGTCAATCTCACCAATACAAATGTCTCAGAGGAAGGCGAATACACGCCGACAATCACCGTAGCACCGCCGAAAACGCTTTATGGCGTCTGGGCGCTCAATCCGCCTTCACTTGCCATAGACATCAAATTAGCAACCTGACAACAATAAACAAAGGACATCTCCGATTTTTCGAGGATGTCCTTTTTCATATTGCAATATCATGTTGATATTATTAAAAGCACCAATGCAAACTTGTTTCGCTGAAACTCTGCTAAACAAAAATCCTCCCCGAAGCACTTGATAAGTGCAGAACTCGGAGAGGATTTACATAACTCTTTAATAAAGACCAATTAAAGATCAAAAAGGTAATTTGTATGCCCCAAACCGCATAAATGCGAGGTTTGTAAGAACTGAAATTATCTCTTTGAGAAAGTGCATTTGCGTAAATACGTTGCTTTAAGGCTGATTTGTTAGTTACGTGTTCGTTACCCTGCTTGTTTTGTGACAATGCAAGGCTATTCTTTTAGTTTTGTTTTTCAGCTACAGACAAAATAAAATCTGCCATTGTCATTGATGAATTTACAAACAATCGAGCGTGATGTTCATTGATAGTTATTCTATTGGCTCCAACACCATGAGAATCGCTTGCTTTATTTCTCATTTCAGCTATTGAACTAACAATCTTCTCTAAACCCGATAACAAGGTATTGATTCGCTTATCCATATTGCCATCGGTGTGCATATTATAAAGATCTTTAACTTGTTTGTAAAGCTTACCTATATCGCCTTTATCAGACGGAGTATCGCCCTTTTGCTCAATAACATAACAAAATACTTCTTCCAAAAGCGTTCTTGATTTGGTTAAGGCACTATCATAATTTTGATTATCAACATCTTGCATTGCTCTTATTGAGATATCTTTTATATAGTCTCTATTAACGCAGGTGATCGCAGGCGTTGATAGTTTAACGTTAGTTTTTGATTCTCTTTCTATTATGATCTTGCATTTTCCATAAAGATTACTATATTCCCCATTATTATAGGATGATGATAATAAGTGTAATTCGTAGTATTCAAGCAAATCTGAAAAGAGTTTAATAATATCTGTTTCGGTTGCTTCGCTGCAATAGGCAGTTAGCGATGCACCTTTAGACAATCCGTATTTTTGACATAAAGGAACGCCGATACTTTCCATTGTGAAACTATTAAAGTCATTGGTGGAAAAGTTCAACACGTATCCATTTCGGTTAAATAACTTCAAAAATGCACCTTTTTCAATGTTATTCAAGTATCACACCTCCATTGACATACGTTATATAGTATCAGCATATGCCTATAATTCCATAGAGTATTATAACACATTAATACAGTTTAGTCAATCCAGCTGTTTTCTTTGTAAAAAATAAAAAAGAAAATTGAGTTTTCTACGCAAACACTTGAAAACTCACTAAAGGTATGGTATAATATAATTAATTCAGCGATTGCAGATTTTAGTTCTGCAATCATTGACAATTAGTTCAGAATATGGAGTGTTGCCCTAATGGCGATAAGTTATAAAAAGCTGTGGAAGATGCTGATAGATAAGGACATGAAGAAAAAAGACCTTTGTGTTGCAGCGGGAATCAGTCATGCTTCTATGGCAAAGCTCGGCAAGAATGAGAATGTTACAACGGATGTGCTTGTTAAGATATGCAATGCTCTGCAATGCGATATTGGAGATATTATGGAAATGGTGCCTGAAACGGCTGATTGAAAGGATGCAGAGTGATGAGCGTTAAAACAACAAAGGCTCCTGTGGCAAAGCCTATTCTGAAGTGGGCTGGCGGTAAAACGCAGATGCTTGGTGAGCTTATGCCGAGAGTTCCGAAAACATACGGCAGATATATAGAGCCTTTTTTCGGCGGCGGAGCCTTATTCTTTTCTTTGAAGCCTGAGAATGCTATCATAGCTGATAGCAACCCTGAGCTGATAAATATGTATATCCAGGTCGCACATCATGTTGATGATGTTATCGAGTGCTTGCAGAAATATGAGAATACAAGCGAGATGTTTTATGAGGTTCGTTCTCTTGACTGGCAGACACTTCCGAAAGCAGAAGCCGCTGCAAGAACAATATATCTGAATAAAACTTGTTTCAACGGCTTGTACCGTGTGAACAGGAGTGGGCAGTTCAATACTCCGTTTGGCAAGTATAAGAATCCAAAGATATGTGATATTGATGCTCTGCGACTTGCTTCCGAAGCACTTCGTAAGGCGAATATTCTCTGCGGTGATTATATACTTGTTCTTGAACACTATGCTCAGCCGGGCGATTTTGTATTTTTGGATCCGCCTTATCTCCCAATATCCGAAAACTCTGATTTCAAGAGATATACCAAGGAACAGTTTTATGAGGACGATCATGTTGAGCTTGCCAAAATGATCGGTACGCTTCATGAGCGTGGATGCTACGTTATCCTCACTAATTCCAATCATTCCCTTGTTCACCAGCTTTATGAGCAGTACAAGATAGAGGTCATTCAAACAAAACGGCACATCTCCTGTCATGGCGATACCCGAAAAGGCGAAGATGTTATCGTAACTATACCGCCTGAAAAGAAAAAGAAGGTTAAGAGTGAACCTCTCTCCGATCAGGTGTCGTTATATCCGCCGACTCGCTTTATGGGTTCCAAGAGGAAACTGCTCGGTGAAATATGGAATGTCGCTTCACGCTTTGAATTTGATACCGTAGTTGATCTTTTTTCGGGTTCGGGTATTGTAGGATATATGTTCAAATCTCATGGTAAAACTGTAATCAGCAACGATTATATGGCTATGTCAGCGACATTTACAAAAGCTATGGTTGAGAATAATACCGTAACACTCCCCATTGCAGAAGTGGAGAAGCTATTGATAAAGCAAGGAGAAGTAGATCATTTCGTATCTGATACATTTAAGGATTTGTATTATACCGATGAGGAAAACGAGCTGATTGATATACTCAGAGCAAACATATCGGCTATGGACGATCAGTATAAGAAAGCTATTGCGATGACAGCTCTTATCCGTGCCTGCACGAAGAAAAGACCTCGTGGTATTTTTACATATACGGGTCATAGGTATGATGACGGTCGAAAAGACTTGCAGAAAACGCTGTCGCAACAGTTTCTTGAAGCTGTGGAAGCGGTTAATAATGCTGTCTTTGATAATCATAAGACGAATAAGTCTGTAAATGGCGATGCAATGGCTTTAGAGGTTGAAAAGCCCGATCTTGTATATATAGATCCTCCATACTATTCGCCGTTATCGGACAATGAATATGTGCGGAGATACCATTTTATCGAGGGACTTGCCCGTGATTGGAAAGGTGTAGAAATCCAGGAACACACAAAGACTAAGAAATTCAAATCATATCCTACACCTTTTTCAACGAAAAATGGTGCATATGAAGCCTTCGATAAGCTGTTTAGCAAATTCTCCGACAGTATCCTTATTGTTTCATACTCCTCCAACAGCTTGCCTACACAAGAGGATATGGTAGCATTGATGAAGAAATACAAGGAACACGTTGAAGTGGTTCCCGTAGACTATAAATATGCGTTCGGCAATCAGGCTGATGCAAAAACACATAGAAACTCCGTTCAGGAATACCTATTTGTAGGGTATTGATAGGAGAATACATTATGGAAGAAAACATAAAGATTTGGCTTGTTGGTAATACAGGTCTGAGAAATCCTAACAGAATACAGGAAGGTCTTGCAGTATATGCCAAATCTGCCTTTGTCGGCAAACTGCACGGTAGAGATAATGAAATCGGCTTTATGAATCTGCTGAATAAAGAGGGCATTATTCAAAATGAAAGCGGCAAGGACGAATCAGGCAGTCATGCCCGTAAATGGCGTTTGATGTTTGCGAAGAACGGCTATATCTATCCACAAGTCGGAAAAAAGGACGGCAATCAGGACGATCTCGGAGCTATGGACGAGATAACTCCGTTCGGCAGAACTTTTCTGAAAGCTGATACTTTTCCAGCGGTTCAGGAGTGTTTTCTCAGAGCCATGAGTGTTGAGCAATTTGAAATGCCTGATAAAACAACATATTTCTCTCCGCTCCGCTGGATGCTTGCTATCATGTTGGAACTGGAAAAACGGACAGGTTCTACGGAAATGAGCCGTATCGAATTTGCTTTATGGGGACATACAACTAATCCAAGCTATGGTCTCTCAGAAGTTGTTGATCACATTCTTGATCTCAGACAGCGCAGAGCGAAAGCACCTGCAAAGCGTACATTTGACAAAAACGAGATCAAAGAGCGCGGCAAGTATTACGATAAGAAATCCGAAAACTTCACCGATTACTGCGATATGAATATGCGTTATCTGCGTATTTCTGGTATGTTTCAGCGTAAAGGCAGAGGTATTATGATTGTGCCTGCAAAGCATCTGCTCGCAGAAAAACTCGCAAAAAGCACAGCAACATCGGAGCCGCTTATGGAAGCATATAAGAAGCTCTGCTCCGGAGCTTCTCTGCCGACAGATAATCTTGATGTGGCTAAAACTCTGCTTGAAGATCTTAAAAAGCAGATGAAGGAGCGTCATATCGTTTATGATATTTCCGATCTGCCTCTTGATACTCCTGCCGAGATCAATATAGCAAGACAGCGCCTGGAGGATACTCTCGCCAAAACAGACGAGATACAGTATGCTAACGATCAGTGCAATCAGTGGCAGGAAATCGCCGATTATATGTCACTATTGATAAAGGGCGGCGGAAAGCTCGTTTACGATGAAGATAATGCTATTGAAATACCGAAAGACGAGACTCCTGCATATTTCGAGTGGACACTTTGGAGAGCTGCACTTGCGATAGATCATATGGTGAACAAGCCTTATGAGGTTCGTGGTTTCAGACTTGACGCAGACTTTTTGCCCGTAACCGCAGCAGGCGGTGGTAAAGGCGATCTTTACTGCGAATTTGAGGACTTCATGATATTGACAGAGGTTACGATGTCCACATCTTCCAGACAGGAAGCAATGGAAGGCGAGCCCGTCCGCCGTCATGTTTCCGATGCTGTATTGAACTATGACAAGCCTGTGTATGGGCTTTTCCTGGCAATAAGAATTGATACCAACACCGCTGAAACATTCCGCCACGGTATCTGGTATGCCAAAGGCGATGTTAAGCAGAGACTTGATATTGTCCCCCTTTCTTTGGAGCAGTTCCGCAGGCACTTCGTTTCTATGTTTGAGGGCAAGCAGGCTCGTCCTGAACATCTGAGGGATTTGATACTCCAGTGCGAGACGGAGCGTGATAACCTTGAGGCTCCGGCTTGGATGAAGTATATTGAAAATGTAGTAAATGAGCGATCAAATATAGTTTGTGGAGGATGATTGATTTATGAGCAAAATATTTGAGCAAGGTGCTTTTGACAGGTACTCTAAGAGATCTTTGAATAGTGCTACTTCTCCAATATTAGAGCACTCTCAGTTTTCATCTAAAACCACTGTGTTCATTTCACATAGACATGATGATGTTGAAGATTTACAGGGCGTACTTGGCTTTTTAGAGGATGAATATCAAGTAAAGGTTTATATTGATAGTAAGGATTCTTCTATGCCGATAACAACTTCAGCAGAAACAGCAGTTAATCTTAAGGATAGAATTCGGAAATGTGATAGATTTATTCTTCTTGCCACAAATGGTGCGATTGAATCAAAATGGTGTAATTGGGAATTAGGATTTGGAGATGCAAATAAATATCCAGATAAGATTGCAATTTTTCCGTTGAAGCCAAAAGGGGCATACGATTTTCAGTACAAAGGAAACGAGTATATGCGAATATACCCTTACATTGAATTTTCTGACGGTACTGAGAAATATAGTAACGGGCAAAAAATTGAAAGAGGATACTATGTCGTTAAGCCTACGGATGAAAAGAATATATATTGTTCTTTAAAGCAGTGGCTGTCCAAAGGTAGAATTTATTAAGGAGGCTCTAATATGGCACGCAGAGTTTTTTTCAGTTTTCATTATGATAATGACATTAATAGATCTATGACTGTTAGGAACAGTTGGGTCACACAAAGAAAAGAAGCTGCTGGATTTGTTGATAAAGCAGAATTTGAAAAAATAAAACGTACAGGTGAAACAGCGGTTCACAATTGGATTGACAATCAGTTGAATGGTACTTCTGTAACTGTAGTTTTAATTGGAAGCGAAACTTTGAACCGACCGTTTGTACAGTATGAAATATGTGAAAGTCTCAAAAGAGGAAATGGCGTTATAGGTGTTTATATCCACAACATTAGAGATATGATAACGCAAAAGGGCTCCATGAAAGGAAATCCTCATACTGTTATAGGTTATTATAATGATGGTTCTCCCGCATATTTTGATAACGTATGTGATGGAATTTATGATTATACTTACGATAATGGATATGCGAATCTTGGCACATGGATAGAAAATGCTGCAAGATCACATAATAAGTAAAAAAGAGGTATGGCTATGGAGAAGAAAATGCAACATCTACAAATGATACAAGACGTTATAACTCGTATGGCGAGCAATTCCTTTATGCTGAAAGGATGGGCAGTTACCTTAATAGCAGGTATTTTTGCACTGGCGAGTAAGGATACAAATAAGCTTTATTTTATAATCGTATATATCCCAGTAATTGCCTTTTGGGCATTAGATTCTTATTATCTTCTTCAAGAACGATTATACAGGGCTTTGTATGATAAAATAAGACAAACCGCAGAAACTGGCATTGATTTTTCCATGAAAGCAACTACAACAGAGTTTGGGAGTAAAACAAATAGTTTTTGGTCATGTTTAAAGTCGAAAACTGAATTTTGGTTTTATTTTCCATTGACGATTGCTTGTACAGTAATAATCATAATAACACATATTTAGAAACAATGGAGCGTTACCACTAAGGCAACGCTCCATTATATATTCATTATATATTATTCATCCTCATCTGAACATTCCTCCAGCCCGTGTATAAGCTGAATGTAAACGCACTCTGCTCGGTCACGTTCCTCACCCTCGGTAGTCATCATCTGTCTGAGAAAGAAATTCTGTGCTTCCTCACGATCGTCCCATATCTCTTTCTTGCCGTTGCAGATGGTAGTGACGGTGCGTGTTCTCGGCATTGCGAGTTCGGGTATTCTAAACATAAAATCGCCTCCATAAAATATTGTTGTGAATCCATTATAGCGGATAAATATTCCAGAGTCCAGCTCTGCGGAATGATTGTAATTATTTTTGTGAAGAGCGCAGCAAAAAGAAGATAAAATCCAGTGCAGTGCGCATTGTATTCTTTCAGTGCCTAAGCTGCAAAACTTTACAGGTAAAAAAGTTCAGCGGTTGCCATATCTGCGCCATCTTCTCTTTGATCTCAGCAAAGTCGCTATCGAAAGAATTATCGTTGCGACTAACCTGAACAATGATCTGATTGATATTGTTGGAAATGGAAGTTGCAAGACGGTATATTTCATGAAGTTTATCTTCATTGAAATGAACGATATAACCGTCCAACAACATAGCTCTTACAAAACCTGAAAAAGTTCGCATCCCGCTGCTTTTATACTTGCGCTTGAATGCTTCAAGCTCTTCCTCGGTGACCCTGATTTTCAGGAAAATGTCACGCTTATTTTTCTGCTGTTTATTCGTTTTTCTTCTCATAATAATCTCTCTTTCTTTTATTCAGATTCGGGGTCTGAGGGGTGTCCCTCTCACAAGCTTTGTATTGTGTGGTTTTCAGTTTTTGTACCCACACAATACCGTGCTTGCTACTCTTCCAAACGCCCCTGTGGGCGTACTTTCATTTTTCTCTTTTCAGAAGAGAATTCCAGGCATTTCAGTGCCTGTCTGTCATGTCATTTTTCTTTTCAGACAGCTATTCGATCTACACGGTTACACACTTCACACACATGAATATACCTGACCGAAGTTTTCATCATCAAAAAAGAAAAAATAACTGTGATGCTTTCCATATCTATAATAGGAAAAGAAATGTGTAAGCGTGTAAGTCCTGATATTTCTTCTTTTAAGGTGTGTTGTGAAGCGTGTAGCGTACCGTGTAAAATGTGTTTTAGTACATGATAGTCGGCGGTCGGTATGTGTATCTGATTCCGATGAAACCTCTCGCTCGCTTGCCCTGCTCGTTGACAGCGTTTTCGGAGTAAGTAATACCGTAATCATCTGCATGAGATTTCAGATAGCCGGAGAAGGTTCGCCTTGAAAGTTCATCAAGATTATTGAGCCTGCACCAGCTCTGATATGCCCAGTATAATTCCTGAGAATGTATCTGCCCCGAAGCGTCAAACTTGAAGTCATGCTCACTCTCCATAAAGGGAATGATATTGTTGCACTCACGCTCGCTGCGTCTGAGGTTTTCTTTCGCCTGATCGCTTATGGTAAACTCAAAATCATTCGCAATCAAGCGCTCCAATCCTTCAATACACCAGAGGAATATTCCTTCTTTTTCAGCAAGCAGTTTTTCAGTCAGATGTTTGTCTGCTGTACGGTCTTTCGGAATGGGCTTTGCTACAAGTATCATCTGCCTGCGGAAGAAGCCTTCACTGCGATCATAAAGTGCAGAGATCGGATTGTTGCCGAATGCGATTACTCTTGTGTACAATAACGCCTGAAAAGAAGGACTGCCTTTCGGCTCGATCTCCATAGGTATCTCCGCTGTGATAAGCTGTTTGAGGAACTCTGTCTTTTCAAGTGCAGACATATCCATATCATCATCTATCATGCAGAGCTTTCCGAGGAGCTTGACCTTGTTGAATCGGGCAGCAGGTCCGTTGTCCAGACCTGATACACTTCCGCTCACAGAATTCTTATATCCCATCATCTCGAAAAGCACTTTGCCGACACGTGACTTACCCTCGCCGCCGTTGCCTGAGATCATCAGCATTTTCTGTGCTCTTGTGGACGGTATCAGCAGATACCCCATATACTCCTGCAAGGTCAGAACGTCCTGTTCGTTCAATAGTTCCTGCACAAACTTGAGCCAGCGTTCAGGCTTTGGTGCATTGGAACGGTATTCAATGCCCAGGCGGTTCATAGTAAACTGCTTTCCCTGCGAGAATACAAAACGCCCCTGCGACAGATGCAGTGTTCCGTTCTTCAGGTGTATAGTCTTTTCATTCGGCTCGGGTGCAGGACGATAGCACTTTATCTTCATGGCTTCCACCAGACGTTTGGTTCGGTCTGCGACATTCTTTATGACATAAGGCTTGATACGATCATATATGACCTTGCTCAGCTCCGAGATAAGGAACTCGCCGTCTATATCATAGAACAGCCCATTGATGCAGTACAGTGTGTGCTGTGCGAGAAGCTCCGTACAGAATACGTCCTCATTGACCTGTGTTCCGTCCCACCACTTCGGATATTTGCTTTTCTCCTCTTTCTTTTCCTGATGCTCTGCTTCTTTAAGCTGCCGTAATGCCTTTTCCCTATATGGAGTTACAAGGCTGTCAAAGTCCGCTGTCAGCTTGAATTTCTTGGCTACCTGTCTGAATGCCGTGATATACTGCGACACGGCAAATTCATCAGGCAGGGTGAGTATCTTTTCATAGGGTGCAGTACTGTTAAGTATATCATCATACGTTACCGCCAATAGTTCTTTTTTGAGCTTATCAAGCTCGGCCTTCTCCTGTTCTTCGGGCTGTACCTCCTCATTAAGTACAACGGGGAGAATATCCCCGTTGTTGTTTTCCGTAATCAGCTCCGCAGTATCATTCATCATTTCCTGCATCGCTGACCTCCGTTTCTGCCCTGAAATAACCTAAGTCCTCCCATACTTTCTTGTCAGGGCAAAGATAGTTGTATTCGCTTGAACCGTCCTTCTTGAAGGCATATCCGAAACGGAATATGCCTTTCTGTAAGCCTATCCTGATGTACTGCGGGTCTTTGCCTGTTGCCTGTGCGATCTCCTTGATCGGTACGTTTCTGCCTGTAAAAGCCGGCAGAGAATTAGAAGTATTATTCATTTGGTCTCCTTCCGATTATCTATTTATCTCTAATCGTGTGAAAAAATCTCAGGGTGTCTCTTGACATCTCTCTGCGATTCTGATATAATTGTACCATACACTTCCAGACATTTCAATTGTCTTAATAAAAAAGTACATTAACAATTTATTCATAATTAGTGGAGGGCAAAATGAAAACAGCAATAGATCAGGAGAAAACAAGAGAAAAGATAGTTGCTCTGCGTACTGAGCGTGGTTTGTCGCAGAATCAGCTTGCAGAAGCCCTCGGTGCTTCACGTACACATTACAACGGCATCGAACATGGCAAGGCGACTATCACAAACAGCTATATCAATATGCTTGCTGAGTTCTATGATGTGCCTGTCGAGGATATAGTTGTCTATGCTGACAGCTATGATGACGATTATTATGAAGCGTTGCAGAAGTTCAATCACCTTATGGGAGACAGCTTCGATAGCCTGAAATCGCAGGCTGTGTTACTTGATACTGCCACATTCGTAGGCAAGCGTAATCAGAACGTGCTGTCAACGGTGCTTGCAAACCTCGGTTACACACTGGAGATCAAGGCATCCCGTGATGTGTGGAGCGATTACTTCATTCTTTCTCAGACAGATGAGGGACAGCCTGTGTATGATATGCCGCCTGAGCTGTTGCAGTTATTTTCCGAGGGATATGTAATTGCTCTCAAAAAGGCAGGAAAGACAATGTGTTATATGTCCATAAGCGAATACCTGCAATTCGAGAACTATCTGATAATGACAGTCAAGGGCTTTACATCGTCCATAATCAGCGATTTTAAGAAGTTCACAGTCAACAAGGACGAACAGGAAGAAGCACCTATGCCCCTTGACGAACTGAAAACACAGATCAACCGCATTTCCGAGATCATTGACACCTGCCGTGAGGTAGTACGGCTGAAGGAGGAGAAGCAGAATGAAGTTAGCTAACGGTGTTGGCACTGTCTACAAGCTGTCGGGCAACAGGCGTAATCCATACATTGTCCGCAAGACAGTCGGCTGGGACATTGATACCGAGACGGGCAAGCGTAAACAGCAGTACATCACTATCGGCTATGCTCCGACCAGGGCTAAAGGGCTTGAAATGCTCATGGACTACAATAAGAATCCCTATGACATTGAAGCGTCCAAAATCACCTTTGCCGAAGTCTTTGAGAAGTGGTCGGCGGAGAAGTTCCCCACGATCTCGGACAGCAACGCCAAAGCCTACAAAGCGTCATATAATACCTGTGAACCCCTGCACGACAGAGTGTTCAAGGATATGAAGCTGACTGACTTGCAGGGTGTTGTAGACAACTGCGGTAAGAACTATCCGACGCTCCGCAAGCTGAAAGTGCTGTTCAGCCAGATGTATGAGTATGCGATGAAGTATGAGATATGCATGAAAGACTACTCGGAATACGTGGATATTCTCAAATTCAAGGACAAGAACCCGAACAAGACAGACCGTTCTCCTTTCAGCAGGGAAGAAATAGATGCTCTGTGGCTGCAGGAAAACAATCTCTACGCTCAGATCGTTCTGATGCTGATATACAGCGGAGTGCGTGTGTCCGAGCTGCTTGACCTCAAACGTGAAAACGTCAACATCGAGGAGCAGTGCTTCAAGGTAGTGGAGAGCAAGACAGAAAGCGGTATTCGTGTTGTGCCGATACACGACAGGACTTATCCGTTCTTCAAGAAGTGGTATGAGGACGGTAATGAGTATCTTCTTCATACTCCCGATGGCAAGCAGTTCATCTACCGCAACTACTATGATTCCTACTGGACACCTGTCATGGAGCTGATCGGCTGCTCCCACAAGCCACACGATACCCGTCACACCTGCATCTCGATGATGACCGAGAAAGAAGTATCGCCTACGCTTATTAAGAAGATCGTCGGTCATTCGGGCGCTATGTCGCTGACTGAGAAAGTCTATACACACGTTAATGTGCAGGAACTGTTGGAGGCTATTAATAAGATATAGGTAAAAAAATAACCGCTGAGGGATTTTCTCTCAGCGGTTTTGCATTTGTTTTGAAGATTTTGGATAGATGATTTCATATAAAACTTCTAAAGCTTCTTCCTTGCACATAATAGGGCGATTATTCCATTTGTCTCTCCAATCCAACAAAGTAGAATCATTTATTTGTGTAAGCTCTTTAAGAATTTTGGAAACATCATATTTTATATTAATATCACTATATGCAGAGTGTTCTAAAATAATTTTTCTGGGTTGTGTCGATTTTATTAATGTCATCATTGACAATTCGTAATAAATCCAAGGTGATAGTGTTGCTTCACTTTTTTTGATTTTTGTAAGTTCATCACTCATGCTTATTGAATTTGGCGTATTAAAAAAAATAACACATTCAGTTTTGTTTAGCATTTCGGCTAAAGCAGTAGATAACATCATATGAACGTGGCTTGTTGTATAGTTGCGTAAATCATAATCATATGTTTTGCTTTTGGGATTGTAGCAATATTTGTTGTCTATGTTTTTTAGTAATTTATCACAGTATCCCCATGAGCAAGAATCAATGAAGGCTTCTAAACCAAAAGTATCATATAACCAGCCTGCAAACGCCTTTACTTTATTTATATCCTTGTGCGAATGTGATATAAAAATATCCTTATCAGAAATCGAAAACCAATGTTCTTTTAAATCTGAACCGTTTATAATGCCATTTTCATTTATGTACTGAGATAAACAATCTTTAACCTCTTCTTCATGTTTAATATAAAGGTCAGTTCCTTTTGTTAAATATGGATTGAGAATTTTATTATAAAAATAATCTGATGGACTATAGTTGAATTTTGCAAACATTCTATCACCTTCTTGTAATCTATATAGCCTTTATTTTTTTATAGTAAGATATATTACTCCGGCACAAACTAATGCTAAAGGAAGATAAAACCATAATTCTGTACCAGATAACAAACAAGCTCCGAAACTATTTTTGTTGCTTCCAAATTCTTCTTTAGATGCAACTAAAGAAAAATTAATTCTATTATCATCAGTTGAACAAATTTTCTTATAAAGAGATCTATATAGCCTTTCCTGAAGAAGATAATAAGAATCTAATCCCCAGAAAATGATTATTGGTATATATGCTACTAAAAAATACATTTTATCAGTATCCTTGGCTGATAATGCCATGATTCCAGCAACAAGTGTTACAGCCCATCCCTTAAGCATAAATGAATTACTTGCCATACGATTTATTACAGCTTGAATCATTTCAAGGTGTTTGATTTTATTATCATTGTTCATGTTCTAAGATACCTTTCTTTGATTAAAGTAACAAAAAGGCATTTACCGCAAGGGCAAATGCCTTAAATCTTTGTTAGTTACCCGTTAGTTACGTGTTAGTTACCGTCCGGAATTCACCATATTTCAGATAAACCCAAACCGAACGAAACAGCGTAAATACGTGATTCTGAACACTCCCAGTAGGGATAAAATTATCTCTTTGAAAACTGCGGTGCGCGACGAGCAGCCTTGAGACCGTACTTCTTTCTTTCCTTCATTCTCGGGTCACGAGTGAGGAATCCAGCCTTTTTGAGAACCGGACGAAGCTCAGCATTGAACTGGAGCAGAGCGCGTGCAACGCCGTGACGGATGGCACCAGCCTGACCGGTCACGCCGCCGCCTGCAACGGTGCAGACGATATCAAACTGTGCCATGGTCTCGGTCAGTGCGAGCGGCTGACGAACAATCTGCTTGAGGGTATCAAGACCAAAGTAATCGTCAATGGATCTGCCGTTAATGGTCACATTGCCGGAGCCGGGATAAAGGCGAACTCTTGCAACGGAATGCTTTCTTCTGCCGGTGCCGTAAAACGACTTCAGCTTTGCTTCGTAAGAAACTGTTTCACTCATTGTTTCTGGCTCCTTTCATTACAGTGTCCACAGCTCAGGCTTCTGAGCTGCATTCTTGTGCTCGGCGTCAGCATAGACGCGAAGACGCTTCATAGAGGTTCTGCCGATATAGTTGCTCGGCAGCATACCCTGAACAGCGATAAACATTGCGTGCTCCGGCTTCTTCTCCATAAGCTCACGGTAGGAAACCTTCTTCAGATGACCGATCCAGCCGGTATGCCAGATCTCGAACTTCTGATCAAGCTTCTTACCGGTCAGAACCGCCTGTGCGCAGTTGATGATGATAACGTGATCGCCACAATCGACATTCGGGGTGAAGTCGACCTTATGCTTACCGCGCAGAATCGCAGCAGCCTTTGCAGCGGTACGGCCAAGCGGCTGACCTGCTGCGTCAATGATATACCATTTCCGGTTGATTTCAGCAACCTTCGGCATCGTGGTTGACATAATATTTTCCTCCATCTGATATTTTAGGTAACCAGAATCAAAGTACACTCCACGGGGACGGAGCGCATCTTTTTCCAGCGTGCTCATCTATTATACACGATTCGCCAGACATTGTCAATCGGCAAAATGCCGATTTTTTAAAATATATCGCTCAATCTCTTGTTTTCTCTCGATATCGCTCTTATTTTCTCGTTTTCTCATGTTTCATTTCATTTTTTCACATTGAGGGTTTTATAAGGTATCAGCAAAGAATCAGACCAGTTTTTCATATTCATGCTTTTTTGGACGCGCCATCAAATTCTGCACAACTTCCCGCACATCCGCATTTTGATATAAAATCTGATAGAGTGCGGTAGTCAGCGGCATTTCGATGTCATAGCGTTTTGCAAGACCGTAGGCGGCACTGCAGCAGTAATAGCCTTCTACAGTTCCGACCTGTTTCACGGCGTCTGCCGGTGAAATGCCCTGACCGATGAGAATACCGGCTCTGCGGTTTCGCGAATGCATGGAGGTACAGGTAACGATCAGATCGCCAATTCCCGTCAAACCAGCAAAGGTATTGGCACGAGCGCCGAGCGCCGAGCCGAGCCGTTCGATTTCATGCAAGCCGCGCGTCATAAGCATTGCCTTTGTATTATCGCCATAGCCGAGTCCATCGGAGATACCTGCCGAGAGCGCAATGACATTTTTGAGCGCGCCGCCCAGCTCGCAGCCAGTGATATCGTCGTTGATATAGACGCGGAACGTAGACGAACTGAACCATTCCTGCACGAGATACGCCGCCATACGGTTCGAGGACGCGGCGACTACGCTTGTCGGGATATTTCTGCCGACCTCCTCCGCATGGGACGGACCGGTTAAAACAACATAAACAGCCTGCGGCAACTCCTCTGCAAAAACCGTGCTCATGAGCTTATAGGATTCCTCCTCAATACCCTTTCCGACATTGACGAGCACAGTTTCTTCTTTCAGATACGGCGCAACTTTCTGACAAGTACTGCGGACAAACGCCGAAGGAATCGCAAACAGCACGAGATCGCTGCTTTCGACGACAGAAATATCTGTCGTGAGAGAAATGCCGTCTGGAATTTTAACGCCGGGCAATTTCTCTTTTTGTTCTCCGTCCCTGCGCATCGCCTCGATTTCCTCTGGAATCGCACTCCAGAGCGTAATGTCATGTTGTTGCGTCGTATAAAGCATCACAGCCAGCGCAGTACCAAAACCGCCGCCAAGCACCGTAATTTTTGCCATGTCAGTTACCTCCTGTATCCTGTATGATGTTCCATCTGCGGTTCAGTATCTTATGACGTAATAGATCACATAAACCCAGCTCATCAGCCCGTGTATGATCGCCCAGCCAACGGACTTCCATGTGGTATAGCTAATGACCATTGCGAGCGCGCTGCCGAAGGTAATACCTGTTTTTGCAGCATTGCTGGCAGTATGTTTTTTATTTTGATGCTCAGACATGGTAAACTCCTTTTTCATTGATTGTATATCATATTCCAAATATTGGACGTTGATGCAGGAAAAGTAACAGCGTCCTTATTTCTGTAGTTTTTCCCTCGCATTCGCATATTTGCCAATGGCACTACGCGCAGTTCCCCCAAGCCAAACCAGTCGTCTTCCAAAACAGAGATTGTTGAAATATTCCTTCAGATCTTCGATTCTTTCCTGAGCAAAATCGGTATCTTTCCCGTCATAATCATGAACTCACACGTTCAGCTATCAAGCTTCGGTGATGTTTTTTCCTTTTTATCAGTGATCTTACGCTCAGTGCCGTTCATCAGCCGCTGAATATTCTCACGGTGACTATAAACGATCAATACCGCCGGAATCGTAATCAGCGCCATATACAGCAATGATATGCCCCATGTTGCACCACGCTGAAAATGCTCCAGCAAAAGCGTCACCGGAATCACGCAGAGCGTTGCGGTACAAGAAGATAGAGAAACATATTTAGAACGCCAGAGAATCATGCCGAAAATCGCCATCAGAATGACAAAAGTAAGCGGATTGATGACGAGAAATACACTGACGCCGACAAGCACGCCTTTTCCGCCACGGAATCCGTGCCACAATGGAAAAACGTGTCCCAGCACAACAAACGTCGCAGCCACATAACAGAGCCAGCGATAATCATGCGCAGTTTCCGTTCCCTCCGCAATCGGCGCCCAAGCGAGCATTTTACAGGCAAATTGTGCAAGCGCCATTGCCGCCGCACCCTTACCAAGGTCGATTACAAGCGTCAAAATGCCGCATCCTTTTCCGAAGCAGCGAAGCACATTGGTCAATCCAGCGTTGCCGCTGCCGAAGTTACGGACATCCTCATGCTTGAACAAACGCACCGAGGCAATCGCACCATTGACGCTTCCGAACAGATAACCGATCACCGCAGCGATCAAAATACTAAGCAAATAGCCAAAAAATGTTCCCTGCATACAGATTCTCCTCAAATGAGATTCAATCAATACCGCACAGAATCAGCGGAATCAACCTTTGCTGCCGCTGTCATTTCCGCGCTCACGGATAATAAACCGCACCGGCGTTCCTTCTAACCCGAACGTCTCGCGGAGTTGATTTTCAAGATAGCGCTGATACGAAAAATGAAACAGATCCGCACGATTGACGAAGAATACGAAAGTCGGCGGCTGCGAGCTTGCCTGCGTCATATAATAAATTTTCAGACGCTTGCCTTTATCAGTCGGCGGCTGAACGCGGGCAGTCGCATAAGCGAGCACATCGTTCAATCTGCCTGTTGTAATGCGCATCGCATGATTCGCTGCGACCTGCTGAATCAGCGGAAAGAGCTTCTGCACGCGCTGACCTGTCTTTGCACTGATAAACAGGAACGGCACATAGCTCATGAAGCTGAAATCATTTTCGAGTTTCTTCTGGAATTCCTGCATGGTCTTGCCATCCTTTTCGACAAGATCCCATTTATTCACACAAACGATGCAAGCCTTACCCTGCTGATGCGCATAGCCGGCGACTTTGCTGTCTTGCTCTGTAAAACCGGTTGTCGCGTCAATGATGATAACAGCAACGGTTGCGCGGTCAACAGCCATAAAAGCGCGCAATACGCTATAATGTTCAATATCGTCGGAAATTTTGGATTTCTTGCGAATACCCGCGGTATCAATGAACAAATATTTACCGGTTTCATTTTCATAGTGCAGATCAATCGCGTCGCGTGTGGTACCGGCTTCATTTGCAACGATACTGCGCTCCTCGCCGGCAAGATAGTTTATGAGGCTGGATTTGCCGACATTCGGCTTACCGATGACTGCAACAGCGATACGGTCCGTATCCTCCTCATTCTCCATATCGGCAGGAAACTGCGCACAAACCGCGTCCAAAAGATCGCCAGTACCGTTTCCATGCACAGATGAAACCGCGAACGGATCGCCCAAGCCGAGATTATAGAACTCATAGAATTCAGGCGGTACCTCTCCAATGCTGTCGCATTTGTTGACGCACAGTACGATCGGCTTACCGGATTTTTGCAGCATATTCGCGACATCCAGATCATTCGCGGTCACGCCGGAGCGCAGATCGGTCACAAAGATAATGACATCCGCACGCTCGATGGCAAGCTCAGCCTGTCTGCGCATCTGTTCGAGCATATGGTCATCGGTTTTCGGCTCAATACCGCCCGTATCCACGATCATAAAGTTTTTTCCGCACCATTCCGCTTTGGCATAGATGCGGTCTCTCGTAACGCCCGGCGTATCCTCGACAATTGAGAGCCGCTGTCCGACGAGTTTATTAAATAAAGTCGATTTTCCGACATTCGGACGACCGACCACGGCAACTACCGGCAAAGCCATTTTCTTGCACTCCTTTTATGAATGAACGTGAGCGCTGCCCACATAATAATACATTACAAACCCGTAATTGCTGCACGCAAACGTGCAGCTTTCTAGCGTATTGATAGACAAAGGAAGATATCGCTGCGATTCCCGAAGCGCATTCATTCTGAAAACCGTCCCAGAACGGCGTCGAGCAACACATAGCCATCTACCTTTGTCTTGATGACCGGTACACCGAGCACTGCCTGCAAATCCGCGCGGGATTTATCATCGAGAAATACATCGTCATACCGCAGGCAGGCTTCCGAAAGCAAAACAGCGCAGCCAAGCTCACGACTTCGCAGCTGATTGCAGAGATCCTGATAGGTCAGCAAGCCGGCAACGGTAACCGTATGCCCATAAAAATCATTTTCAATCGGAATCACCTGACAATGCACCTGCGGCAGCTTCGCTTCCAGAGCGCGCATCATCTGATCGAGAAACGGTGCGGCTGCTTTTCCGGTCGCAATGGTCAGAAATCGCGGATCGCCGTCATATTCGGCATCTTCCAGTGCGTCATAGAACTCGTTCATCAGATAACGCAGCATCCCGACGCCGTTTTCATACTGCGGATAGCCCTCATAGGCTTCGTCATCCGGCAGCGGCAGATTTGCCAGCAGATACAGCTCGTCAGACGCATAGACGATGCGGCTGCCATGTGCTTCCAGACTCCAGCGTTGTACGGCTTCGATCTGCTCGATTGCCGCGCGCGCAGTTGTCTCAGTAAATGCCGGAATCGGGCAGAGATGCTCGCGGAATTTCGTCATACCGAACGGCACGACGGCAATACTCTCTACTGCCGGAACCATTGAAAACAGATCGGCAAGCGTCTTATGCAGATTGTCGCCGTCGTTCCATGTCGGACAAAGCACAATCTGACAGTTCATAGAAACGCCAGCTTCCGCCATACGCCGGAGATGTCTGAGCGACTCACCGGCTTTTTTATTGCCGAGCATCTTGTTACGGAGCAGCGGATCGGTCGTCTGTACGGAGACATTGACGGTCATATGCATCCGAATAATGCGATCGACATCCTCATCCGTCAGATTGGTCAGCGTAATATAGCTGCCCTGCAAAAAAGAAAGGCGCGCGTCATCATCCTTAAAATAAATGGTATCGCGCATACCCTTTGGATTCTGGTCAATGAAGCAGAAAATACAGTGATTGCCGCAGGTACGCTTTTCGTCCATCAGCGCCGTCGCAAAGCAAAGACCGAGATCTTCATATTCCTGCTTATGAATCTGGACTGTCTGCTCTACATTTTCACGCTGATACCGCACAGTCAGCAATCGTTCTGCGGTTGCAAAGCGATAGTCCAATACATCCTGAATCACCGTTTCATTGACAGAGACGAGCCGATCGCCGGCATGAAATCCTGCTTTTGCAGCCGGAGAACCGACTAACACATCTGTAATTTCAATCATACAATTCCTCCGGCATTATGATTTATGAATAGATCAATCCGTCATCATCCTGCACAGCGGCATTCAGCAACTCTGCAAGCGCCAGAAACGGTTCCAGTTTGCTGGGATCCTCCAGAGCAAACCAAGGCACTTCTTCCTGAAAACGAACGTATACGCGATCCTCTGGCGCATAGTAATCCTGATAAAACAGGCACGGACCGATCGGTTCCGTTTCGATGCCATAAGGTGTACGCACCTCTAGCACGCCATCCCAATCAATTTGAAATCCGGGCGGCAGCAGCTCAGCCATTTGTTCGACTTCTTCCATTCTAATTGGATCGGGATCAGCATTCCAGAATACCGCCCTTGTAATATGATAATGATATGCCATAACAAATTCCACCCTATAATAAAGACGAAAAGGGGAGAAGTACGCCTCGTCCCTCTCCCCCTTTTTGCAATTCGCTTGTTACAAAATCTGAGAATTACTCTTCCTCGATCTTGAGCACAGCAACGCCATTATAGAATCCGCACTTCTTGCAAACCTTATGGGGCGCTTTAATTGCGCCGCAGTTAGAGCAAACGCTCATTGCAGGCATAGCCAGCTTGCTGACTGCGGAACGGCGCTTATTGCGTCGAGCCTTGGAAACTTTTCCCTTCGGTACTGCCATTGTCGGCACCTCCTTTAATAAATTGCGCTAGCATAATGGTAAAAACGCGACTGCCGGATCACTGATAGCTCAGAGTGATATCACCGGTGTCACAGCCGCAGTCGGTAAGATTGCGGTTCTGTCCGCAAATGGGACAAAGCCCCTTGCAATCCGGACTGCATAGAATCTTAGTCGGCATAGAAAGCCGCAGATCCGTCATTGCGACCTCGGCGAGATCCAGCATCGCATCGGGTGCCAGCAGATACTCGGCATCATTCTGCTCCGAGGCAGTTTCCGTAACGATGACGTGCGAGAATGCAACCGAAACGGGCATCTCAACAGGCGCAAGGCAACGGTCACATTCCAATGCAAGCACACAATCCAGATGATAATTCATCATCAGTATGCCTGCACGGTTTTCAAGCAATCCATCCAGCCTCGGCAGCTTTACGCACGGCAGCCCATAGGATGCCGTCGTCTCAGCATTGATTTCGAGGGAAAGCGTCTTTTTCTCATCCGGACGCAGCAGCAGCGACCGAATCGAAATCCGGTATTCGCTCGATACCTCCTGCATAGAATACAGCCCACCCTTCAGAAATCTGTGGCGTTTTTGCACATAGCATTACGGAATGATTATACCAAAAACGCCGCTTTTTGTCAATTGAATCTCAGAATTTGCGGCAATTCCGCTAAATTTCTGATTAGTCAGCCTGCGGAATCAGGTATTTCAGCACAGACTCCGGCAGACTATCGTTGTCCTCAGAGACAGTGAAGATCATCTGGACATCATCGCCAGTCAAAATATCGAGCTTTTCGAGCAGGAGACCCAACTCGTCATAGTTTCTGCCGCCGATCTTGAGGATGCCGTCGACAAAGACCTCTTTGATATCGTAGTTGCCTGCGAGCACGCCTGCAACAAAGCCATAGAACATATCAAAGCCGTTGATATTATAGCGTTCTGCGTCCACAAGACGAACCTTGTGATTGACGCTATAGGTAAGCTTCATGCACTTTTCAATGCAGATGATATCGCCTGTAGACGCCTTCACCGCATCGTCGATCATACCAAGCAGAATCTTGGTCTTTCCAGAGCCTCTTTTTCCGGTAATTACTTGAATCATAGTAATTCTCCCTTCTGAATTTCAAATCGTGCGCTGCATATTTTGGCAGCATAAATTATAGGAACCAGTATCAATTAGTGAAGTTTTGCTTCGAGTTCAGCCTTCATATCCTCATAGCCGGGCTTGCCGAGCAATGCGAACATATTTTTCTTATAGCTTTCCACGCCGGGCTGATTGAACGGATTCACGCCGAGCATATAGCCGGAAACCGCACACGCCTTTTCAAAGAAGTAGATGAGCCAGCCGAGGGATTCCTCCGCAGTATCATCAAGCTCCAGCACGATATTCGGGACGCCGCCCTCGGTATGTGCAAGAATCGTACCTTCCAGAGCACGACGATTGACGATACTCATATTCTGACCGGTCAGGAAATTGAGTCCGTCCGCATTTTCCGCATCCGGCTCCAAGAACAGATCCTGTTTCGGCTGCTTAATATCAACAACGGTCTCGAACAGAAGTCTTGCGCCGTCCTGAATATACTGTCCCATGGAATGCAGGTCTGTTGAGAAGATTGCCGAGGACGGGAACAAGCCCTTGTTATCCTTACCCTCGGACTCGCCGTAGAGCTGCTTGTACCACTCATTCATCATGGTCATGGACGGATCGTAGCTGACGACCATTTCGACAGCCTTACCCTTGCGATAGAAAATATTGCGGAGTGCCGCATACTTGTAGCAGTCATTTTCTGCAAACGGTGCGGCATAAGCCTTCTGTGCAGCAGCAGCGCCTGCCATAAGCTTGTCAATATCACAGCCGGCAGCAGCGATCGGCAGCAGACCAACAGCCGTCAGGACGGAAAAACGACCGCCGACATCATCCGGAATGACAAAGCTCTCATAGCCTTCCGCGTCCGCGAGATTTTTGAGTGTTCCGCGCGCCTTATCCGTTGTGCAATAGATACGATTCTTCGCCTCAGCCTTACCGTACTTGTCCTCCAACAGCTTCTTGAAGATGCGGAATGCAAGTGCCGGTTCTGTTGTGGTGCCGGATTTTGAAATGACATTGACTGCAATATCTCTGCCCTCGCAGATTGCAAGCACCTCATTCAGATAGGTCGGGGAGATATTATTTCCGACATAATAAATATCGGGGGTATCTTTTTTCATATTATTATAGAACGGCGATTTGAGCAGTTCGATCGCCGCACGCGCGCCAAGATAGGAACCGCCAATACCGATCACAACGAGTACATCCGCTTGTTCCTTGATGCGTGCTGCCGCAGCTTTAATGCGAACGAACTCCTCCTTGTCATAATCAGTCGGCAGCGTCAGCCAGCCCAGAAAATCATTTCCGAGACCGGATCTGTCGTGCAGAACCTTCGCTGCAGCCTCTGCCTGAACAGCAATCCCCTTCAGCTCATCCTCACCAAGGAAGCCGGACAGATAGCTGGTATTCAGCTTCAAAGCCATATGTTACATCCTCCACTACTACTTGTATTGACCGTGCCATCAGACGGCGCGGCGGGTTCCATAAGAGCACCGCTGCACTTGTTCAGGAAAAGGGCGGCAGTATCACTTATATTCTTATATTTTACTATAGTTTCGCGAAGAATGCAAGTGCTTTCCGCCTTTTTGGCAATAATACCAAATTTTACGAAATCCTTTGAACATATTGCCCAAATAGAATGAAACACATAATTCCATCTAAAACATTGCGTGGAGTAACATACGCAGCGTATCTGTCAATCTGCGGCGCGGTACGCTCTCCGAGGCACGAAGCGACGCCTCACAAATAAGCGTATCATCGCAATAAAACGCCGCCGCGCCAATCACCGCATTTTTCTGTACCGGCGCATCCAGCCAGCGCGGCAGTACCGTCACGCTGCTGATCTGCTCGCCTTTTCGCAGCGCAACCGATATCAGATCTCCCGTTTCCACAAGCACCGCCTCCTCCGTTCCGTGCCGTACTTTCATCGGCTGCATGAACTCCGCAGAGTAGTCTGGCGTTGTGACATAATAGCCGGTCAAGCCTTCATGCAGCAGTGATTTTGCAGTATCAAACCGCGCGTCCGGATCGTCGCAGCCGAGTACAACTGCAATCATACATAATCCGTTGCGTTCCGCCCCAAGCGTCAATGTATAACCCGAAGCGTCGCCGTGACCTGCCTTAAATCCGCACAAGCCCTCATAGCTTTTGGTGAAACGATTTTCAGATACCAGCTCCGTTTCGCCATCACGAAGAAAATCCCGCCATGTTGTCAACGACAGCGACAGAAAATCATATTGCAGCAGCGCACGACACAAAAGTCCCAGTTCATGCGCCGTTGACAGATTATCCGCAGACAGTCCGGTGCAGTCTGTAAATCGCGTATGCCGCATCTCAAGCGAAAACGCCGCCGCATTCATTTCCATGACAAATTGCTGTTCTGAACCCGATAACCGGCAGGCAAGCGCTACGCAAGCATCATTTGCATTGCCGATAATAACCGCTTTCAGCAAATCATCGACCGTCATCTGTTCACCCGCCCGCAGCCAGATTGTTGCGCCATCCACACCTTCGGCTGACGGCGATACCGTCACTGCTTCATCGAGCGTCATTCTGCCTGCCGCAATTGCCTCTGCCGTCAAATAAACCGTCATGAGTTTCGTCTGACTGCCGATCGGCAGAATCTGTTCCGGCTCTGCCCCGCTCAGGCACATCCCCGTCTGCGCTTCAATCAGCGCCGTACTGTACGACTGCTCTGACTCCTCCGCTGCAGCCGGTATCGGCTGGAAAATATGTATCAACAATACTGCAATCAGCAACAATAATGCCCATGAATATCTTTTCATGATAACCGCCTCCCTATTTACTATATGCGGCAGAATAGCAGGATAAAACGAAAGCATACAGAAAGCATATCAGCTATCGCCAAACTGCAATAAAATACTTGACAAAATATACGGTTCATGCTATGATGAAAGCAGTCGTCGGACGAATGCAGTCCGAACGATACCTTATACAACACTCAGCACATACACCTTGACAAGTCCGAAAGGAGTAGACTTATGGAACAAAAGACAAAAAAAACAACTGCCCTGCTGCTTGGCGGCGGCGGCGCAAAGGGCGCATTCCAGATCGGTGCATGGCAGGCTCTCGCTGAAGCCGGCATGACAACAGATATCACCACAGTCGCCGGCTGTTCTGTCGGCGCTCTGAATGCGGCGCTGTTTGCAATCGGCGATCCGGCATATGCAAAACGCATCTGGGAGCAAATTCAGCCATCCGATCTGCTGGCGCGCGGCTCTGATGGTGCATTCTTCTCTCGCGACGGTTTGATCCGTATGATTAACCAGCTCCCGCTGGAGCAGGTCAGCACTTCCAAGATTTCGACCTATGTAAGCGTCCACGATACCGTTGAGAATCAGCCGGTATTCTTCAAGCTGAACGGTCTTTCCGCAGACGCAATCCGCACGCTTCTGCTCGCATCGTCTGCAATCCCTCATATTTATGCGCCGGAACGCTATCTCGGCAGAGAATTTATGGACGGCAGCGTGACTCCGGAAGGCGATCTCTGCGTCCAGCCGGCATATGCGGAAGGTCACCGCAATCTTCTGCTTGTATCTATGCGTCCGCAGCTTTCGCTTTACGGCGGTACTTCCGTTGGCAACAGCAATCTGTTTGAACACTATCCAGACTGCGATTTTACGCTGATTAAACCCTCGAAAGCCATGGGCAATCTGCTGACCGGCACACTTAATTTTGCACAGAGCAAGATTCGTTCTAATTTCGAGCAGGGCTATGCAGACGCCAAAGCCATTATCGAAGGCAATGGCACTGCCGCGCTGACCAATGAGGACATCCATGCGATGCTGATACAAAAAATGCAGCGTCTATTCCAGAATTCTGCGCAGCTCTCCGGCTTCCTGAACGAATATCGAACCCGTTTTGCACCGAATGTTCCACTCCCCACATTGGGCGGAAATTTCTTTTACGACAATGTTTTTGAAATTGACAGCTGGCGTTTGCAGCAGCACAATACGCCCGGAATGGAGATTCACTATCGTTTTCTGGATCCAAACAACGTCCGCGTTGCTTGGGTTATGCAGCCGAAGCTTCTGCTCGACGCCCTGATTGATTACGAAGCAGTGCTTGAACTGCGCAGACGATAATTGATACGCACACAATCAAAAAAGGACAACCTGACGCATTAGGTTGTCCTTTTGTCCTTTTCGTATAAAAATGCCGCGCATTTCTACGCGGCATTTCATAAATCATAAATTATATTGAACCATAAACCATACTTTTGTTCCATGCCAATGCACAGTATTCTGCAAGCGCACTGCCAGTAATACTGCTATTGACCGCACTCGGAATCGAGCCAGCAGTCAGCGTACTGCCTTCCACCTGCAGTCTTCTTTCATGAATCTGAAGCGGATATGCACCGATATACTGTGAGCTTTCAGAGGTCGCACACAACACGCCAGCAACAGAATAATCCTGAATCAGCGCACACCATGTCATGGAGCTATAATCGCTATACAGTCGATTCATACGAGCGCCAATCGTTCTGGGCGCTGCCGTACTGGGCGTAGAACCGATCATCGAATCAGTCATAGCAATAAACTGACTGCTTGAATCTATCGGCGCAGCACCGGAAGCGTTATGCAAAACGCTTCTGCTCAGATCAATCACGCCATTCACACAATAAAGCTGTATATTGCCCTTCTTATGCTTAGTCGGATCGCTATCCACGCCGTAGAACAAAGACTCATCTTCCATACGTTCTGAAAATTCATACTCCTGCATAATGGTTTGCAGAGAATTGAAAATAACCTTTGCATTGCTATTTGCTGTATTTAAACGGCTCTTTGTCATATACGTCCGCATGGTCGGAACCAATACGCCGAGCAAGATCGAAATAATCGCTATAACAATGACAATTTCAAGGAGCGTAAAACCGGAAACAGCGCGTTTCCGAGAAGAACAGTCTTGCTTCATAGTCAATCCCTCTTTTCTTTGGATCAAATCGTCCGGCAGCATCGCCGAAAAAACACACAATCAGCTCATCTTTGAACTGAATGTAAAACACTCACGATATCACCAATAGTATAGCATATTTTGATCAAAATGTCAATAGAAAATGAACAAATTATGAAGAACAGAACTTACAAATCCTCCATGCTGCGTTTATGCAAACTGACGAATATCACTCCCAGTCCGACGCCGACGTCAACATCGTTTCTACCGATAACAAATTGGACAGCACTGCACGGAACAGCGTGTCGTCCAGAAGCTTTGCAGAATCCGAACTGACTTTCAACAGAGGATTGAGCGCGCGGGCTGCCGGCAATACAAGCGAACATACTGGTTTCCCGTCCGAAGCTTGCCGCAGAATTCTTGCTTGATAGCATTCGCAGAAGTGCTTTGTCAGGTTGATGGGAGAATCCGGCAGCATTCCCTTCTCATCCACAGGCGTTAAGAATTGAAGCGGCTCCGAATTTCTATCCGGATCGCGCCAGAATCTCATCTCTATTCGTAAATCCTTTTGTACGCATTTCGCTGAAAAGTCCATCATATTCGCTTCAGGCATTTCCCAAAGCATATGCTCCATCATATGCAGCAACGTGAAGTGCAGACGTTCCGGATGCATTCTTGCATATAACCCATGCGGAATCGTACAGGCTCCGATTGTGATTCTGCCATCCGTCAATTCTTCTATCAGATTCACAAATCGACGCAGTATTCGGCAAAGGTCAAACTCTACCGCCGTATTGTGCAACCCTTTCTCATAGCCCAGCAGTTCCTCTGTACACGCAATCTGACGCTGCAAACGATAGCAGGTTTCCATAAGCGATAAATATACTTCTCGCTGCACCGGATCTAGCGGCATACCAGTATCGTCCTTCTGTACGCAAAGCTGTCTGGCTGCATATTGTACCGCCGAAAGCGTCTCCCGATCCGCTTGGCTGCGAGCTTGCAGAATCGAAATTGTTTGAAGCGGCAGTGATGCGCCGTCAGTAAAAAAAGTTTCTGTCATAGGTTTCCCCTTTCTATCACGTGATCGTCGTTGTCGTCTAATTATTATACACGAATACCGCGAAAAATTCGAGTCTTTTTTGCAATGTTTGTGATTTCATCTAATTCAACCCGAATTATTATGTATAATTCTGACAAATTCATTTTCTTTTTTGTTTTCAACATTATTTTTTTGCTAAAATGCTTGCAATTTCCGGCAAAATGGTGTAAAATAGAAGTATCAAAATTTAGGAGGTAATTCCAATGTCTGTTAAAGTTGCTATTAATGGTTTCGGCCGTATCGGACGTCTGGCTTTCCGTCAGATGTTCGGCGCAGAGGGCTATGAGGTTGTTGCAATCAACGACCTGACCAAGCCTTCCATGCTTGCTCATCTGCTCAAATATGATACAGCTCAGAAGGGCTACTGCGGCATTATCGGCGAGAACCTTCACACTGTTTCTGCTGATGACGAGGCTGGTACCATCACTGTCGACGGCAAGACCCTGACCATCTACGCAAAGGCAAACGCTGCTGAGCTGCCGTGGGGCGAAATCGGTGTTGACGTTGTTCTTGAGTGCACCGGCTTCTACTGCTCTAAGGACAAGGCACAGGCTCACATCGACGCTGGCGCAAAGAAGGTTGTTATTTCTGCTCCGGCAGGCAACGATCTCCCCACCATCGTTTTCTCCGTCAACGAGAATACGCTCACTGCTGATGACAAAATCATTTCCGCAGCTTCCTGCACCACCAACTGCCTTGCTCCGATGGCTAAGGCTCTGAACGACTATGCTCCGATCCAGTCCGGTATCATGAGCACCATTCACGCTTACACCGGCGATCAGATGATCCTTGATGGTCCGCACCGCAAGGGCGATCTCCGTCGCGCACGCGCTGGCGCTGCTAACATCGTTCCGAACTCCACTGGTGCTGCAAAGGCAATCGGTCTGGTTATTCCGGAGCTGAACGGTAAGCTGATCGGTTCTGCACAGCGTGTTCCGGTTCCGACTGGTTCTACCACCATCCTGACCGCTGTTGTCAAGGGTTCTGATGTAACCAAGGAAGGCATCAATGCTGCAATGAAGGCTGCTGCTTCTGCTTCCTTCGGCTACAACGAGGATCAGATCGTTTCCTCCGACGTTATCGGCATGACCTATGGTTCTCTGTTTGATGCAACTCAGACCATGGTTGCAAAGATTGCTGATGATCTCTATGAGGTTCAGGTTGTTTCCTGGTACGACAACGAGAACTCCTACACCAGCCAGATGGTTCGCACCATCAAGTATTTCGCAGAGCTGGGCTAATCTCCCCTCTCACGAAATGATTTGCTAATTGAAGTAACCGTTCTGCTTCGGTAGAACGGTTACTTTTTTATGCAATGTAAAAACCTGTACGCAGCATTCGGTACAGGCTTTTTCGGCAAGATGATTTAGGCGTTCTAATTTTCTATTATATCACGATGCATTCATATTTGCAAGTGCTTTTTAAATGCATATTTGAATCTTGTATACAGTGCTAAAAATAGTGTATGATATATATAGAATCTGCACAAGGGGGAAGCTATGATGTTTCGGATTCAAAAGCCTACATCATCCAATAAAACAATCCGGATGCCTGATACTCTGATCGAAACATTGGAACAATTAGCAGCAAAGCATGATATTTCGTTCAATCAGCTCGTGATACAATGCTGCGAATACGCCATGCAACACATGGAACAGGATACTGCGGAAACAGAACCGAAAGAATAAAACAATGCACGCATATCATAGAAAGTGCTATAGTATGGGGTGCTGTATGGTTCGCCGCAATTTCAGCATATGAAAAGACCGCCCTCTGCATCATGCAAGGGCGGTTTTTACTGTCATCCGATCATACGACCGGTTCATCTGTGCTGTTCGATTCATTCTCAAACTTCGTGTCATTGGAACCGATGATTTCAAATTCAGACGCGCTCCAGCCAGCACCAGTCTTAATGAACGTCCAACGCATATCGCCGACATAATCATTTACGACATTCTTGGTGAGCTGATAATCGTAATGAACCTCAACGGTGCAGACATTCTCAGAATACATTCGCACATTGCTGACATCAAGCGCTCTATCCAAACGTGCTGTATAGGGATTATTCCAGTTGATATCCTGCGTAATTGAATGCAGTTTTTTGTATGCGCTGCTGTTCGGCACAAGGTAATTATCCAGCACGCCAAGATTTGTCCAGAGTGCCTCATCCTTGTTTGCCATATAGTCGATATAAGCACGCATCATAGCTTCCACTCTGCTGACAAGCGCTGCGTCCGGCGCAGACTCTGCCTTCGGTTCAAACTGAAATACCTGCTTTGCCGCTGTCGAATCCGGAACCTTGATCGGCGTCAGAATATTGCCAAGCGAATCATATGCCTGTACCTTTGGTGCGGCATAGAGACCATCTATTGACGCGTGAAGCGACTGCGGCTGCTGCGCATACATCTTTGCCACATCATCCAATACAAGACCTTTATCGCCCTTTTCCATATCCTCGAACGGCATCGCAATGCCGTTAATCATAACAGAAGCACCGTCCGGAACTACGACCTCCAGCGAATACTGCGGCTCTGTTGCGACTTCGATCAGCGACTTCGCCGGACACGCCTGCCATATCGGGAAATCATAATGCTCAGTACCGCCAACGCGCTTCAATTCAACGGTGGCGATTGCTGCGTTTCCGCTACGGATATAATAGACAGGTTTTTCTTCCGTGAACTCAACTACGTTCTTAGACCATGTATATTTGCCTGCTTCAATATTCTCAATATCAAGCGATTCCGCAATGGAATCAGCTGTTTCATAGGCAGAAACAGGAATCTGATCTACATGCTGCCGAACCATGTCAGTATAGAAGCCGCTGTTTAAGCTTGCTACATAACCGTCAATCGTATACTGCGGCTGTGATGATTCGTATTCGCCCAGCCATAGATTCAATCTATGCATCAAGAACATGATAACCAGCAGGAAAATGATAACATAGAGAATCATACCGATTCCGAATGCCGATGACTTACGCGGCGCTGCCGCTGAACGGCTGCCGCTGTGATTCTTAGCCGGTCGTTTTACCGCTGTCGGCTTCGCCGCGGATTCGGCTGCCGGCGCTTTTCTCTGCGGACGTTCAACCTGTCTTTGTGTTTGAACGGCTGGTCTCTGTGTACGCTCCGCCGGACGCTGCTGACGTTCCATTCGATCGGCAGGCTGACGACGCACTGAACGCTCTTCACTGCGCTCTGTATTCCGAGCGCGTTCTGCGGCAAGACGCTGCGACCGTTCTTCCGGACGCTCAGCAGCAGCAGGCAAGCGATGCAGCTGCGCCGATCTCTGGGAGGGACGTTTTGCATTCGTTTCGCTGCGCGCAGGCTCCTTTGCATGAGAAACCGGTCTGGATTGCTGTGAACGAGAACGAGCCGCGTCTGCTGAACGGCGCGTTTCACTGCTTCTTCGTTCCGAATCAGAATGCGAACTTCTGCGCTTCTCTCCATCCGAAGTCTTTCTGCGTTCATCCAAATCAATCTCTCTCAAGATTGCGTCAAGCGCCTCATCCGCGTCGCGGTCAGCAACTCTTTTTCTGGTTTCGTTGTCCATATTCAGCAATGTCTCCTTCCGTCAGGTTTCCGGTGCGACCAGCCAGCAGGTCGGCATTTTGCGCGGACCGTAAAGCGAGGAACAAACCGTGATTATTTCATTATTATAAATCATATGCGAGGAACTGCCGCCGTCAAGGTTTGCGGCATTGACTGCGCCGTTTTTCAGCATAATGTCAATGATATCGTCATAGGTTGCACCGAGGGAATTCGCCTGTCTGCCGTCAATTACGAGCAGCAGAACGGTACCGTCGGCGGTCTGACCGATTGCGGAACGCGGATTGAAACCGCCTCCAAGCGACTCATTCTCATTGAGCGGCTTACCGTTCACAATCAGAACCGGACCAAAGCAGACTGCGTCGCGGATACCAAGATTCATTGCCTGCTGACCAGTCATCGTACCCACATGGAGAATGTTATTGTTATCGAAGCCAATGATATCATAGCTCGTATCCATTCCGCCCCAGCGCAGCTGTCCCTGCGATACAACCATGCCAAGCGGAGTACCGCCATTGCCAACGCCATTCAGGTCCTCAAATCCGCCTGCATTGATCGCTGCAAGCGCGCCGTATTCCGATGCCATTTCCAGAACACGCTTGCCCTCAAAATCCGCACCATACTGACCGGAGATACCGACATAAACACGAGAAGGATCTTTGATCTTCAGCAACTTACCGCGGAATGTGCTTCCGGAAACGTCCACAAGCTCTGTCTCCGGCTGAACCTTGTCATCCGCCGACGGCTGACCGGCTGTTTGCGGCTTGATTTGTACCAGTTCTGCATTCGTTACTTCATCTGTTGTGTTATCACGAAAAGAGCCGAGATACTCTGCGATTTCTTCATCACTATAATACCAGTCTGCGAGGAATCCAACGGCACTGGTTTCCTTTACCGAGCATACAAATATCTTTTTGGCTGATTTTGACGGTCCCTTTGCGATGACAAGCATCAAAAGGTACAGCGCAATCACAACCAAAATCAATGTTGTCAGAATCACGATCAAAACGCGGCCGATAATTTTGCCGATAGACAGCCGTTTTTTCGCTTGTGCCATAATGTATCTACCTTTCCTGTTTTGATTTTGAATGCGTCATAGCCGTACAGGATACGTTTTTTCGTTTTCTGCGCACTATAACGTACTTTATATTTTACCGCATATTTTCAAAAAAAGCAAGCTTTTTTCCGATTTTCCGACAACATTCTCATTGTGCGGAAATTCTGCGCTGTTTTTTGTATAAGATGCTGTCTGATGGTTGTCCACAATTCGGATGACATGGAAAAATGTGTGTGTAGGCTTACTTTTTCTACTTCATCATTGACGAGCATTCGTCTGCCGGTTCACGTCTTTCTTTTTCATACAGCAATTCAGCGGCATTTCTGCACGCAGCCTCCATCCTGAAAAACTTTCAGGCACTATCCACTGACTGCAAACCGGTGTCAGATGATGTCGAAGCTGCATATCATATTGCATAGAAGGAGGTGACAGCATGGAAACGTATTTTGTCATCCGTTCACAGACCTATGCCGATAAAGTGCAGCATTTGCTGAATCGTTATCGCTATTCCTACCACGTCATGCGAAGCACGGGCACAGACGGCTGTATATATCGGTTTCGGGTATCTGCAGCGCAGCAGGATATTTTTGATCTGCTGAACGCCAACGATATTCCATTCCAAACAGTATCCTAGCAGATGATAAGCTGCGCAGCCAATCAGAAAGGAGCTGACCGCCGGTGCAGAAACCGGTTTATTTTGACAACGCTGCCACAACCTTTCCGAAACCGCCGGCGGTGTATCGGGCAGCGGAACAGGCAATCCTATATGCCGGAGGTAATCCCGGACGCGGCGGTCATATCCTTTCCCGCCGTGCTGGAGCCGCAGTCTATCATGCCCGTGAAACTGCGGCGGCGATGTTTCAAGCACAGCCGGAGAATGTTGTATTTACACAGAATTGTACTCACGCGCTCAATCTTGCCATTCATGGCGTACTGCATCAGGGCGATCATGTCATTCTGAGCAGTCTCGAACACAATTCTGTTGCACGCCCGATCGCAGCGCTCGCAGAGGCTGGTATCATTCGCTACAGCATCGCACCGGTCTCCGACAATGACGAAGAAACGGTTGCTGCATTCCGCGCACGAATTCAGCCGCAGACGCGCGCGATTATCTCTACGGTTGCGAGCAATGTTACCGGACAATGTCTGCCAATTCGTGAAATCGGAACGCTTTGTCGCGCGCACAGCCTGATCTTCATTGCCGACGGTGCGCAAGGCTGTGGAATTTTGCCCCTCAATATGCAGGAACACGGTATCAATTTGCTCTGCACTGCCGGTCATAAAGGACTCTATGGCATCATGGGCACCGGAATGCTGATTTCAGACGGTTCTGTATCGCTCAGTCCGCTGATGCAGGGCGGCACTGGCTCGCTCTCCATGTCTCTCAGGCAGCCGGATTTTCTGCCCGACGCGCTCGAAGCCGGTACGCTCAATGTTCCCGGAATCGCTGCGCTCGACGCTGGTATGCAATGGGTCATGCAGCACAATCCTATTCAGATTCGTGCGAAGGAGTCCGCGCTCTGCACACAGCTCATCGCCTTCCTGAACCGTTTGCCGGACGCCGTTGTTTATCGCAAGCCGAATGCGGAATATGTTCCGGTCGTATCGTTTACACTCGGCAACGAATCTGCCGACGATACCGCTGCCAGACTTGCCTCTCATGGCTTCTGCCTGCGTGCGGGATTCCAGTGCGCGCCGCTTGCACATGAATCGCTTGGGACGACGCAAGGAACTGTCCGTTTTTCGCCCTCTATCCTGAACACGCCGGAGCAGGTCGCGCAGCTCTGCCGTATACTGCGATCATAAAATGCAACGCCGCAGACCATGGATTTCTTTCACACGGTCTGCGGCGCTTCACTTTTGTATCAATATATCTTCCGGCTGCAAGCTTCCTGCATCATCTGCACATAGCTTTCGTACCGAGGCTGCGGAATCTCTCCTGTCTCCACGGCGGCTCGCACGGCGCAAGCCGGTTCCTTCAGATGCCGGCAGTCGGCATAACGGCATGGCGCCGATATCGCATGAATTTCCGGAAAGCATTCTACAAGCTCATCCGGCGCAATTTGCGCATACGCATCTGTTTCAAAGGTTGAAAATCCCGGCGTATCTGCAATTTTTCCGCCGTTCGGAAGCGTATAGAGCGCAGTCTCACGCGTCGTATGTCTGCCTCTGCCGAGTTTTTTACTGATATCGCCGGTCTCCAGATGCAGCGATTCGTCCAGCGCATTGAGCAGCGTTGACTTTCCAACTCCGGAATTTCCCGTAAACGCGCTGATCTTTCCAACGAGCGATTCATAAACCGCTGCAACCGTATCCGGCTTCTCATAATCTACGAAAAACTGTGGAAAACCTGCGGCTCGATATAGCTCGGCATATTGTGCGGCATCTGCAAGATCAAGCTTTGTATAAACCAGAACAGGCTGAATTTTCTTGTATACGCATACTGCCAGAAACCGGTCGAGCAGTTGTAGATTCGGCGCAGGATCACGCACCGAAAGCACAAATATCAGCTGATCCAGATTTGCAAGCGGCGGACGTATCAGCAAATTCTTTCGCGGCTGTATCTCCGTAATGACATCGTCCTCGACAGTCACGCGATCTCCCGTACAGGGCGAAATCCCCTGCTTGCGAAAAATTCCGCGCGCTTTGCAAGACAAGACACCGTTGGGGGACTCTACGGTGTAAAGTCCCCCAACTGCTTTCAAAATCAAACCTTCCATACCGCAATCAGGTCACAACAGGCTCAGTAGGCGGCTCTGTCGCTTGTGTTGCCGGCGGCTCTGTCGCTTGCGTTGCCGGCGGCTCTGTCGGCTGTGTTGCCGGCGGCTCTGTCGGCTGTGTTGCTGGTGCAACTGTGGTTGTTGTTGCAGGCGTCGATCCCTTCAGACCGTCTACCTGTTCAAAGGCAGCATTTGAATCGCTTCTGAGCGTTTCATAGCTCTTATTATCAAAGTCTACCCGATATTCGCCGATTCTAGCTTCCTTGCCGTTCTCGTCATTGATCAGAACTGCTACCAAGTCAGCCGTCTCATTGCCCTCAACCAGAAGCGATGTGACGCCGGCTGCATAATCAACGTCAAACTGTCCGCCGACTGCTCTTGCGATACCGCCCTCATAAAGCACGATATGGAACTTACCCTTTGCATTGGGCGGAACGTTAAAGGAAATACGAACCGACTGCTCTTTCTTCTTACCGGAGGAAACCGTCAGCTCGATGAGAGAGCCTTCAGAAACCTCTTCATTCGGCAGGACATTCTGATTCAGAACCGTACCTTCCTTCGCAGCGTCGTCAACTTCCTTCTTTGCAAGCGTAAGCTTCAGGCTTTCCGCTGTAGTATTGGCAAGATCCCAAGTCATACCAACGAAATTCGGAACCGGAACGGTATCCTTATTCTTACCAAGCGAAACCGTAACACGGACATAGGAGCCTGGTTCCAGTTCAATCGGGCCCTGCGGATCGGTCGAGATGACCTTGCCCTTTTCAACCGTCGGATCATATGCCGAACGCTTGTCTACGTAAAGACCAGCACTGACAATCGTTGATTTTGCCGTATCATAATCCCAATCGGTGACGTTCTGCAAAAGCACCTTTTTCGCACCGAGCGATACTCTGACGTTGACGGTATCACCCTTTGCAACCGGATCGTTGACGGGAATATCCTGATCGAAGATCTTATCCTTCTCGTACTCGGAATACTCCGAACTCTCAAGCACAATTTTGATCTTGTCGCCGTACTGAATCGTTGCTTCGTTAAAGTCCATACCGATCAAGGAAGGCATCTTAAATTCATTAGTCGTATTCATACCTCTGTTGCCCTGAATCATATTCCAGATCAGCATTGTCAACAGAATACCTGCAACCACCGTCACAACAATTATGACTGCGCTCAGAATCGGAATAAAGAGGGATTTCGGTTCCTCCTCGTATTCCTCCTCATCGTCTGCGCCGGCAACCGCCGCACGATAATAGCCGCCGCGATCATCATACGGCTCATCGTCATAATACTGTTCTTCGTCATCGTAATAGGGCTGTTGATCGTCGTAGTATTCGTCCTCAAACGGCAGATCACGTTCTTCTGTGATCGGTTCGTAGTTTCTATTCTTTCTGTTATCGTCTTCTTCAAACATATCCTGCACTGGCTCCTCTTCAAACAATTCTGGGTAATATCCGAACACGCCGTCCGGGTCTTCCTTAAAGGTCTGGAGATCATCCATCATGTCTCTTGCAGACTGATAACGGTCTGCCGGATCCTTTTCCATCGCCTTGAGAATGATCTCCTCCAGTCCAATCTGGATATCAGGGCGAATCGTGCTGGGCAGCGGCACCTTTGCCTGCATATGCATCACCGCTATGCTGACAGGATTATCCGTATCAAAGGGCTTTTTGCCAGTGAGCATTTCATAGAGCATCACACCGACAGAATAGATATCGCTCTTTGCGTCGGTCACGCCGCCTCTTGCCTGTTCGGGACTAATATAATGCACAGTACCGATTGCTTTATCAGTACCAGTTTTGCCGTCCTCTCTTGCAAATTTCGCAATGCCGAAGTCCATGACCTTGATCGTGCCGTCACGGAGCATCATAATATTCTGCGGTTTGATATCTCGGTGAACGATACCCTTGCTATGCGCGTGCTGAAGCGCACGCAGAATCTGTACAATAAAATGAGAAGCGTCCTTCCAGCCGAGCTGTCCCTGCTGCTCCATGTATTCATTCAGCGTAATTCCGTCTATATACTCCATTACGATAAACTGAATGCGCTCCGAAAAACCAACATCGTAAATCTTGACGATATTGGGATGACTGAGCACGGCAATCGCCTTCGATTCATTCCGGAATCTGCGCAGAAATTCCTCATTCTCTGCAAACTCCTTTTTCAGAATCTTGACGGCAACCGTTTTATTATCGACAACATCCGTTGCGCGGTACACATCCGCCATACCACCCTCGCCGATCAGCGCAGTGATTTCGTAGCGACCATCAAGTTTCTTCCCGATGTTCTTATCATTGCGATCTTTTTCCATCACGAACCTCCGTTACCGGTTGTCTCCGGCAATACTATTTCATTACCCCTGTGCGTCCATCTTATGTGTAATATCCAAGACCTGAAGCGCGCTTCAAGTCAATCAAGCTTTTTTAAGTCTACTCATCCGTCAGCAGAATCACAGAAATATTATCTCTGCCGCCACCTGCATTCGCTTCCGCAATGCAGACATCCGGCACCTGCTCGGCAGGCGTATCCCGCATAATCCGTTCCATATCAGAAAGCGACACCATACTATATAGTCCATCGGAACAGAGCAAAACCTTATCCCCTGTTTTCAGCGGTATCGTCTGAATATCGGCAAGTACTCTGCTCGTAACGCCAATCGCTCGCATCAGCTCATTCCGTCTTTCATGCGTTGCGCGTTCCTCGGCAGTAATCATTCCCTGCTCATAAAGAAGCTGCACAACCGTATGGTCCGTTGTAAGCTGCCGGAGCGCGCCGTCCTTTGGGAGCAGATACGCTCTGGAATCTCCGATATTGACGATACAGGCGGTTTCTTGCCGCACAAATGCACCAACCAGCGTCGTGCCCATCCTAGATCGCATCCTGCTGCTGACAGCTGCTCTATAAACCTTTTGATTTGCGTCTGCCGCACTGCTTCTCAGCAAGTCGCAGACCTCTGCGTCGGTCATGCCGATACGGTAAGCGGCACGGAAGTAATCCTCCGCCGCTGCGATCGCGATTTTACTCGCTACGCTGCCGTTTTCCATTCCGCCCATTCCGTCGCAGACAATGGCAAGCACACCGTCCGGATAATTTTCCGCACGGATAGAATCCTGATTTTCAGCTCTGGTTTTGCCAATATCACAGCCCAGATACGCCTTCAATGGTGCTCACCACGCTTTCTTCTGTTTCCTCTACGGTATCGCGCCGAAGCTGACCGCAAGCAACCTTGATGTCCTCTCCGAGTGTACGCCGAACCGTTGCATTGACGCCCTCCTGCGCAAGCAGGTTCCGAAACGCCTCTGCGTGTCCTGCCTGAAACCCCGTCCCTGCAACCGGATTGACCGGAATCAGATTCACGTGCGGTCTCTGATTGGGAAAGACAGGTCGGAGTCGTTTTCCAAGTTGCTTTGCCGCTGCCGCAGAATCATTCTCGCCGGCAATGACAGCGTATTCAAATGTAATGCGCCTGCCAGTTTTCCGGAAATAGTCACCGCAGGCTGAAAGCAGTTCCTCAAGCGGATAACGCCGATTGACCGGCATCAATGCATTGCGCGTTTCATTATCCGCGGCGTGCAGCGAGACCGACAGCGTAAGCGGAAGCTGTTCCTCCGCGAGCCGACCGATCATCGGGACAAGTCCACAGGTTGAGAGCGCAATATGCCGCAAGCTCAGATTCCTGCCCTCTTTGCAGGAAATCAGCCGCAGAAACTGCATCACATTCTCATAATTATCCAGCGGCTCTCCGATGCCCATTAACACAATGCCGCTGATTTGCTGCTCTGGCGGAAAATCTGCATCCGTTCCATAAATCTGTCCGAGCATCTCGGACGGCGTTAGGTTACGCACAAATCCAAGCGGTGCAGACGCACAGAATTTACAGCCCATTTTACAGCCAACCTGCGTTGAAATACACGCTGTTACACCGTGATGGTAGACCATGCGCACTGTCTCAATGCAGGCTCCGTCAGAGAGCCTATACAGATATTTTACAGTATCATCCGCACAAGAATCAAGCCTTTTCTCAATCTTTGGCAAGTTTATATAAAAGCGTTCTTTCAGTTCTGCTTGAAATTGTTTAGATAGTTCTGTCATATCCGAGAAATCAAAGACGCGTTTGATATGCAGCTGACGAAATATCTGTTTTGCGCGAAATTTCGGCACGCCCATTGCTGCAATCTCTTTCTCAAGCTGCTCCGGTAGAAGGCTCAGAATATCAATTTTCTGTTGTTCCGTGCCGTTCAGCTCCTCTCCTTTTTATTCATCCGGATTTAAGAATCGTATCAGTAGATTATATTGATAACTTCCGCATTTTTGCAATGAAAAAACCATCGCTGCCGAGCATTTGCGGAAATAATGTCGTCATTTCCTGACCGTATTCTGCAAGCGCCGGCAGATTCTGCCACGGCTTTTCAAGCGCATATTCGGGATGCGCCGCCAAAAATCTGCGTACAACATCCTCGTTTTCACGTTTTAAGACGGTGCAGGTTGAATAAACCAATACGCCGCCCGGTTTCAACGCCTTTGCGGACGCCTCCAATATCGCATACTGAATCTCCGGCAATCCGGCTGACTCTGCAAGCGATTTATACCGAATCTCCGGCTTTCTGCGAATCACACCAAATCCTGAGCACGGCACATCGCAGAGAATACGATCTGCCTGCGGCTTTTCCGTTTTCCGCGCGTCGCCGATCTGTGCTTGGATACTGCTGAGCTTCAGCTTTTCCGCGCCCTGCCGAATCAGTCCGACTCGCTTTTCATGCAGATCATACGCAAAAACCGTTCCTTTATCCTGCATCAGTTCCGCAATCGTAAAGCTTTTTCCGCCCGGTGCCGCGCAGACATCGAGGACGGTCTCCCCCGGCTGCGGGTCAAGCGCCATACAGCAAAGCTGTGAAGCCAAATCCTGTATATGCATCGCTGCACCCAGCGCCATAGATTCGGAGATCAGACCGCTGCGGTAGGGATCAATCGGGACAGTCTCTTTGCCGTCGATCACAGTCGGGATTTCTGCGGTCTCGCAGCGTTTTTTAAGCAGATAGGCATCCGGAATTGACGGAACAGCCTCTGCCGCGGAAAGCACCTGCTCGCTCCCTGCAAACAGCGGATTGCGCCGCAGATAAATCGGCGGCACTTCCAATGCGTCTGCGAGAAATGCTGTAATCGTTTCTGTATCATAATCCGCAAGCAGCGCTGTCAGCAGCGGCTGAGGTACCGAATACTGTACCGACATCGCTGCAATCGCGTCCTGCGGCAACGGCAGCCGCTTTCCTTCACGGATAAATCCGCGCAGAATTGCATTTACCATACCGGCTGCACTATTCTTTTTCAATTTTTTGACCGCTTCCGTCCAGAGATTAACCACGGCTGATTCCGGTGTGCGCAGATATAGCAGCTCATATACGCCGCATCGCAATACGCACAGCACTTCCAGATCAAGCTTTTCCGGTTTCCGCTTGGAATGCGCCTCAATACACGCGTCCAGCGTCAGCATACGCTCCAATACGCCGCGAAATATTCTTCTGCATAGTGCGCTGTCCTGCGGCGTAATGTGTTCTGCGTCCATACACGCTTTCGTCAGCGCAAGATTGGAGTAGCTTTTGGAACGAATCATCCGGATCAGCGTCCGAACGCAAAGCAGTCTTGCCTCCAAACCAATCATCTGCGCCGCCCTCTGATCGCAAACAGCCGCAATAATTGCAGCAATGAAACTGCAACTGCCGCAACATAAGTCATTGCAGCCGCAGAAAGCACCTTGCGAACGCCTTTCTGCTCCTCATAATTCAACACCATAGTTTCTTTCAATGCACGGACGGCTCTGCCGCTTGCATTGAATTCTACCGGAAGCGTAATAATCTGAAAAAATACGACCGCACAGAAAAATATGATGCCGAGTGTAATCAAAGTATAACCGATTCTGCCGTTTCCGCCACCAAACAGTATGCCAGCCAGAATCAGAAAATAGGAAATCTTTGAAGATATATTCGTTGATTTGACAATCGCATTGCGCAGTCGGACCGGCGCATAATTCTGCGCATACTGCAAGGCATGACCTGCTTCGTGCATCGCAACGCCAACCGCTGCAACACTGTCGCTGTCATATACATCCTCCGAAAGCCGGATTACATTGCGCCCCGGATCATAATGATCGGTGAGATTGCCGGAAATCCGTTCAATCGGAACATTTGTAATGCTGTGATCGAGCAAAAGCTGTCTTGCTGCTTCTGCACCCGTGATGCCGCGTTCATTGCGCACTTTTTTATATTTATGAAATGCAGTCTGCACGCGTATCTGCGCGATCACTGTAATCAACAGCGATAGAATTAAAAAAATATACATCGCAGTCTCCTTTCTTCGGAATTACTCTGCCGCGGTCAGGCATACCCCTTCCTGCACCGCTGCGCCATTCAGAAAATCTGAAATTTGCATAGGCTTACTGCCCTCTGGCTGAACGGCGCAAAGCCGTACCGCTGCACCGTCGCCGCATACCAGATACAAACCGTGTTTTCCCTCGCGCAGCAGCGTTCCGGCAGGCGCGTCGCTTTGATACTGGCCGTCGCAGCACGAGCGCAGCAGCTTGATTCGCTTGCCATTCAGCATCGCATATCCGGTTACGGCTCGAATTGTCCGGTCGATTTCTACAGCAGACGCGCTGAAATCCAGTCGGCTCATCTCTTTTGTGATTTTTTCTGCATAGCAGACGCCGCTCTCCCCCTGCGGTGTGCGGCGAAGCAAGCCCTGCTCCAGAAGCAAAATCGTTTCACGAAGCGTTTCCGCAGAGAGCAACGAAAGTCTATCATGAAGCGTTTCGGCTGTCTCATCGCAGGCGATCTGCGTTTTCAGGATATGCAGCATATCGCCAGTGTCTAAGCCCTCTGCCATTTGCATAGCCGTTACGCCGGTTTCATAGTCTCCAGCCAGAATCGCACGCTGAATTGGTGCAGCACCGCGCCAACGCGGCAACAGTGAGGCGTGTAAATTGATGCAGCCGTATTTCGGCAGATCAAGAATCGCTTTCGGCAGAATCTGCCCATATGCAATGACAACGATCAATTCCGGATGCAGCGACTCTAAAAGCGTTTGCATTTCCACCGCGTCCTCGCCCTTGCGCAGCGACTGCGGCGTATAGACCGGTATTCCGAATTCCTCCGCCTTTGCTCGAATTGGCGTCGGCCGAAGCTGTTTGCCGCGTCCGCGCGGTCGATCCGGCTGTGTCAGAACCGCCTGAACAGTATGTCCTTCATTCACCAGCATTTCGAGCGTCGGCACTGAAAAATCAGGCGTACCCATAAATACAATATTCATAACTGTCTCCTTTGAGCGTGAATTTATGTTCACCAGATATATGGGAATAGTCTGTATTTTACTTTTTTCAAATATACACTGTAGCCTTGCAGTTCCTCGCACAATACCTGTTCCTCATTGCGGATTCGGCGTACCAGTATCACCGGATACAGCAGAAAAACCAGCAGTGCTGTCACAGAACCGAGTATCAGCGGAATCATACAGAACATCAGAATGGTTGCGGTGTACATCGGATGACGTATGATGCCGTACAGCCCTGTGTCAATCACACGCTGTTCCGCCTGTACTGATATCGTTCGCGAAAGATACGCATTCTCACGCAGTACCTCCGCATACATCAGATAACCAATCAAAAATATAACCGCTGCCAAAAAAGATATCCACTTCGGCAGCTGTAGCCACTGAAAACGAAAATCCAATCCACAGAGTATAAATCCCACTAAGAACATCAATATGCTGAGTAGAACCACTTTTTTCTGCTCTGACTGCGTTTCCTTGTGCATAAGCCGTTTTTGCAACAGCGCCGGATTTTTGATAAACAGTACAATCCCCATCAAAAGCATCGGGATAAACAAAACACCGCAAAACAGCCATCCGCATGGATAACGGAGCGTTCCTGCCGACAAAAACACCAACAATCCGACAAGCACAAATCCGGCTGCAAACGCTGCAAGCGCTTTGACCAAAAGCTGTATCCGCATCGGATTACGCCTGCTCCGGCTTGCAAAATTCCTCGACCAGCTCAAGGAACAGATGACCGTCCAGATGATCGGTTTCGTGGCAGGCACAGCGTGCGCCAAAATCCTTCAGCTTCATCTCATACTGCTCGCCGTGGCGATTATATGCCCGCAGAACAACCGTCTTCGGTCGTGTGACATAGCCCCAACGGTTCGGAACGGAAAGACAGCCCTCAACCTCGCGCATCTTTCCAGAGGTCTTTACGATCTCCGGATTGATCGCTTCGATGACATCTCCATCCTCATCCAGAATCATAATAAAATATCTGCGCAGAATGCCAATCTGCGGTGCGGCAAGTCCCACGCCGCCCGAATTGCGAAGCGTTTGCGCCATGTCGTCCAATACCTGCCAAAGCTTCTCATCAAATTTCTCAACCGGTCTGCACTTCTTTTGCAGTACCGGATCGCCCTCTTTTACTATATTGCGAATTGCCATTTTTCTTCTCCTTTATTCTATAGCAGTATGCGCTGCATTCGGAAAACCGTCTTTCCATCTGCGAAGCGACTCAGCCCCAAACGTATAGCAGCTCAGTCGAATCGGATCAGCAGATAGTTCTGCTTCGGTATACCACGGATCGGCTTCATCTCCGTATCCGGCAAACTGAGCGTATAGACTGCGGCGGCGTTCACCGAGGAAATCGCTCTGACGTCATAGGTCATGATGCTGCTGCCTGACGTCCAGATTGGCATATTGCGCATAAAATGCAGAAAGCTATTCTCGTCTGCGGGAATACGCGCAAAACCATCCGGCGGCGCAATCGCAGAAGCCTGCGTTCCGCCCTCCGGCGACGCCGACGCGGCTGCTTCCGGCGGTGTCAGCACCTGATCGTGCCACTCCGGACACGAACGAATATACAGCAAAATTACGCCGACAATCAGCAGAATCCCAAACAAAATAAGCCGAATCCCAATCTGCTTCTTCGTCAGTTTCCAAGCTCTCATTTCGGCTGCATGAACATTTCCGGCGGCGTAACAACTGGTGTGCCGTCCGGATTGAGCAGCGGCGTCAGTCCGCCTGCGCTGCCGTAGCCGTCACATTCACTGTGGAAGAAATAATTCACGCCGGTTGCCATATCGACAAGCACCTTGCTGATGCCGGGAGATTTCTGTGTATAGATTTCGACAAATCTTGATGGTGCATTCTTTTTTGCCATAAATCGTTCTCCTTACTATTATATGACTCTTTTTAAATTATACCAGTTTTTTCTGCATATACAATGCATTTCACAAATATTTCAAAAAATCTTAAATGATTCATTATACGCCGCAGTCGCCATTCATATCGGCAAACAGTGAAATTTTCGTAAACGCCTTATCCGCATAGGCTTGCTCCAGCAGCGATCGTATGAACGTTCGCATCTCTGCGGTGTTTTTACATTTCAGCAGCAGTCTGCGGCGGTATTTACCGTTGAGCCGTCCGTAGCCTGCTTCTACAGGACCGAGTACGCGCAGCGGCAACCGCAAATTCTGCTGCCGGACGTTCTCCGCCAAAATTTCGACAAATCGCTCTGCCGCAAGCCGTACCTTATCCTCCCAAACGCCGGAAAATCCAATCACGCAAAGATCGCAGACCGGCGGAAACATCAGTGCACGCCGAAGCGCAAGCTCCTCTGCATAAAAGCGGTCATAATCCTGCTCTGCTGCGAGATTCAGTACGTAATGATTCGGCATATATGTCTGCAAAATTGCACGTCCGCGGCATTTCCCCCTGCCACCTCGCCCAACAACCTGCGTGACAAGAGAAAATGTTCGCTCATAACTGCGGTAATCGCCGGCAAACAACGCCTTATCTACAGATACCACTCCGACAAGCGTTACATTCGGGAAATCCAAACCCTTGCCGATCATCTGTGTACCGCATAGAATGTCGTACTCATGCTTGGCAAACGCGCGAAAGCCTGTTTCATAGGCGGTGCGCGTCATGGTTGTGTCAGCGTCCATGCGCAGGATTTTCGCATCCGGCAGCAACGCCTGCAATTCTTCCTCAAGCTTTTGCGTCCCGAATCCGATCTGCCGCAAACGGTCATTGCCGCATTTCGGGCAAATCGTCACCGGTGGCTGCACATGACCGCAATAATGACAAAGCAGCGAGCCGTTGGTCTTGTGATAGGTCATCGGTACGGAACAGTTCGGACAGTAAATCGGCTCATAACATTTCGTACATTGCAGCAGCGTATGGTATCCTCGACGGTTCAGCAGTAGAATGCTCTGTTCTCCGCGCTGTAAATTCTCATACAGCGCCTCGGAAAGCGCAATCGAAAATGGACTGCCGTTTCCGTTTGCGCATTCTTCGTTCATATCGACAATCGTAACTTCGGGCAGCGGCGCCTGATTGTAGCGCTTTGTCATTTTTAGAAGCCGATATACGCCGCGTTCCGCCAGATACCGGCTCTCCAACGACGGCGTTGCCGACGCAAGCACAAGCGCTGCATTATGATATTTTGCACGCGCCTTCGCGACTTCCGCTGCATGATAGCGCGGCGACTGCTCCGATTTATACGAATGCTCGCCCTCCTCATCGAGAATAATCAAACCAATATCCGGCAACGGCGCAAATACCGCGCTTCTCGTGCCGATTACAATCTGAACTTCACCGCGTCGAATCAGTTTATCCGTATCCAATCGCTGTGCAAGCGATAGTCCGCTATGAATCAGCGCAACCCGATTCCCGAATCGCGACTGAAAATACTGCACAATCTGCGGCGTCAATGAAATCTCCGGAATCATCAGCAACACGCTCCTGCCCAGATTCAGCGACAATGCGATGAGCTGCTCAAATACTGCTGTTTTTCCGCTTCCGGTTACGCCATGCAGCAAAAAAGCGACTGCTTTCCGCGCCAGCATCTCGGCAGAAATTTCGTCATATGCCGCCTGCTGTTCGGTGGATAATACCGTATCGTCAGGGTTAATGGTTGCCTGTGCGTCCCGCGGCACTCGCAAAAGCTCCGCTTCGTAGAATTCCGCAATGCCTGCCTTGACAAGATTCTGGACAACCGTTTCCCCGACCGCGGCAAAATAAGCACATTCCTTGACGGAAAGCGCCTCATGCTCCTGCAATACGCGAACCGCCTGCGTCTGCTTTGGCGTTGGTCTGTAAGCGGTTTCATTTTCGAGATAGCTCCGCGAAAGCCTGACCATTTTCTTGGTGCTGTCTCCGATGAGCTGTTTGCCTTCGGAAGTCGCAAGCAGACAGCCTTTCTGCACAAGCGATGCAATAATCCTCTGCTTTTCGCTGTCGCCATCCTCCTGCACAAGCATATCGCGCTCTCGCTGCGTTTTGGCAAGCTGCATCATACGCAGAAAATTATGTTCTTTATCTGTCAGCTTCACAGCGGAGGGCGGTTCCAATGGCAGATATCTCTCCTCCAAACGAATTTGCAGACCGCCCGGCAGAACTGCGCGTACTGCGTCATACCATGTACAAAAGGTATGCTCATGCAGCCAATTGACCAGCATGAACAGTTCTGCAGTCAGCACCGGCTCTGCGTCCAGAAGCGCTGCAACAGGCTTGAGAACCATTTCCGACTCAGATGATTCCTGCGATGATTTCTGTAGCACTTTTAGTATCATCGCAAGCCTTCTGCGATTTCCTCTGCCAAACGGTACGGCAACCCGCATACCGACTGCGATTCTGTCCGCCCAGTCCGCAGGAACGGTATAGCTATATAATAAATCATAGCCAAACGCCGCTGCATCCAGAGCAACCTGAATGATCAGCGGCATTGCAGGACCGTTCGCGACATACCCTGTCATCAGCGGTCGTTATCCTCTTCGGCTTCCACAATCTTATACTTTCCAGCTGCAAATTCATCCACAGCAGTCTTGACCGGATTTTCCTCCAGAACAACCATACGCATGGTTTTGTCATCCAGACGGATCTTCTGGTCGCCGTTCATCTTTGCGCGCTTTTCGGCAGCAGCTTTTGCAGTTTCCTTCTCCTTGACGTGCGCTTCGGCAATTTCTCTTGCACGCTTCGCAACGCCGATCACAAGGGAATAATAGCTCTCGTTTTTCGAGATAATCTGATACATAGAGGGTCTGAGCATCATAGCAGAACAATCCTTTCTCTTATAGGGTCCAGTCAATCCGGTTCCAATCTATCTGATTCGGGCGCATAGATTCTGTGCGAATAATGGATCGGAAATCCGCAACCGCATCCTCCAGCGCATGATTCAGTACAATATAATCGTAGTGTCGCGCAAGCGGAAGCTCCTCCTGTGCACGAGCGATACGCTTTTCAACCACTTCAACAGTTTCGGTACCGCGTTTTTCCAATCGGCGGCGCAATTCTGCGATCGAAGGCGGTATGGTAAATACGAGAATTGCCTCTGGGCAGCGTTCTCTCACCTGAAATGCGCCCTGCACCTCGATTTCAAGAATGACGTGCTTACCGGAAGCGCGCATTGCTTCCACCTCGGCGCGCGGCGTGCCATAATAATTATCGCAATACTCAGCATATTCAAGCAATCCATCGTTTGCAATACGCTGTTCAAATTCTTCTTTGCTTAAAAAATGATAGTGGACATGATTCTCCTCGCCCTCGCGCGGCGAACGAGTCGTCGCGGAGACCGAGACAGCGCAATCTCCATTTTTAAGAATCTCCTGAACAATCGTACCCTTTCCACATCCGGACGGACCGGAAAGTACGATCAGCAAACCTTTATTCATCCTCTGTTTCCTCCTCCGCAGGTGCCGTACTGCCGGCAAGACGTGCCGCTATGGTCTCCGGCTGTATCGCGGAGAGAATCACATGATCGCTGTCCATCACAATCACTGCACGGGTTCGGCGCCCGTAGGTTGCGTCAATCAATCTACCTCTGTCACGCGCATCCTGCACAATCCGTTTGATCGGCGCGGAATCGGGACTCACAATTGTCACGAGCCGCGCAGATGAGATCATATTACCGAAACCAATGTTAATCAGCCGCATTTCTGCTCCTTTCGCTCACTCGATATTCTGAATCTGCTCGCGGATTTTTTCTATTTCGGATTTCATATCCACAACAAGTCTTGTGATACTGAGATCCTGCGCCTTGGAGCCAATCGTATTTACCTCGCGATTCATCTCCTGCACAAGAAAATCGAGCTTTCTGCCGACGGGTTCATTCGCTTCCATGAGCGTGCGGAACTGTGCGATGTGGCTATGCAGCCGGACTGTCTCCTCGTCAATCGCAGTTTTCTCAGCAAAAATCGCTGTTTCCGTCAGGATACGCTGCTCATCAATATTGGTATCGCCAAGCAATTCCGTCAGCTTTGCAAGCAGCTTATTGCGATAGCTTTCGGCAACGCTCGGTTCAATCGCTTCGACCTGCTGCAACATAGATTCCAGACCAGCAAGCTTTCCAATCAGATCCGCTGCAAGACGTTCACCCTCTGCCATACGCATTGCAATGAACGAATCCAATGCTTCGCCGGCTGCGTCAGACACGATATCCCACACAGCATTTTCATCATCCTGCTCCTTCGTGACAGTAAATACATCGGGCAGGCGCAGCAATGAGCTGAGTGTAATATCATCATTCAGCCAAAGTCCGCCATTTTCCCCCATGTCCTCATTGACCATCCGCAGCGCATTGACATACCCTTCTGCCACGGAGCGATTCACTACAATTTGTGCGTCCTTGCCGTCTTGTCTGATAATAGTCACAGAAACCTCGACCTTTCCACGGGCAATCTTGCCGTTCAAAAAGGTCTTGAGTTTTTCTTCGAGATACATACAGCTGCGCGGCAATCTGGCAGAAAACTCATAGTAACGATGATTGACTGCGCGAATCTCAACAAGCACATCTCGGCCGTCAGCCAGCCGCTGCGCTCTGCCGTATCCGGTCATACTTTTCGGCATAATCTGCAATTCTCCTTTTTATGTAGCATATTGTCTTGGAATCTAATCATAGTTCATCATTTTATAGTATAACATAATTCTTCTGGAAAATCAAGGGAAAAAATCAACAAAAAACGAAGCACGTCAAAAAAGACGTGCTTCGTTCAAATCAAAATTCAGAATCTACCAAAAGACGAAATTACTCTTTTGTAGTACCGAGGTTCTCATACGGGATCAGCTTTGCGATGAAGCGCAGAATCTTAACCGTATCTTCGGAATCCGGCTTACCGTTTGCGTTAACGTCAGCATTCAGCTTACCCTGCGTAGATACCTTTGCGCTAGCATCTTCAGCAACAAAGCGAGCAAGCAGAACAGCGTCGGATACGTCCACGCGCTCTTCGGGAGTGGACTCTTTGGATTCGTTGACATTACCCCAGTCAGCGTCGGTCGGATCTGCTTTTGTGGTTGAGGTTGTAGTTGTGGTCGTATCGGCCTTCCCACCAGCTGGAACCATATCAGGATACAGCTCAGCCATGGTGCCGAGACCCATCAGAACGTCGCCAACGTGCCAGAATCTGTGGTAGTTCAGGTCAACTTCTGCAACATTCGTAAACTCGCTGCAATCGGTTGCACAGTCCATACCATAAGAATATGTACCGCTGAACTCCTTAATCTTTGCGCCAGCAGCAACGTCCTTATCGTATGCAGCCTTCAACTCACTGTAAAGCTCGGAATAGGACTCGCCTGCGTCCTCATACATCGGACGAATGGAGATAAATGTTGCGCCCGGACCAACTTCATAGCCATAAGGATATGTACCGGAGTTACCGCCGGTATAAACTTCCTGTGCCCAGAAACGTGCCAGAGAGCCATTGTGCTCGGTTCTGCTTACGCCGATATCATCACGGCCGAGTGTCCAAACGCGGTCGAGAAGCTCTTTTGCAGTGTAGAGAGCCTTTGCCTCAAGAGAAGATGCATTTGCAGTTGCATCGCCAGCATCAACGCCGTTTGCCTTTGCGTAGTAAATCAGCGTATTTGCGAACGAGCAAACGCATCCGAGGTCAGTATTGGTGACATCCTTCAGTGTAGCGTGCAGACCGGAATTTTCCTTATAGGAATTGCTCCAGGTTTCCGGTGCGCCGGACCACTTCAGAGATGCCGGAATCTTGAAGTCGCCGTCATCGGACAGTGTGGTGTTCTCAACAAAGAAGTCAACCCACTTATCCAGAACGATCTTCAGAGCTTCCTTGATGCTCTGTCCACCAACAGTAATGCTGGAGCCCTTGGAAGCATAAGTAGAATCCTGGCATACCAGATAATACAGCTCAGCAAGACGCTGGGTTGCCCAATACTGGTTACCAGTCCAGTTGTTGGAACCCGGGTCAGCGTAAACCGGCTGCTCGATATATGCCATATCGTAGAAGGTCGGAACGCCGCTCGGATACTTCTCATAGCTACCCATCCAGCAGTTGGTGCATCCACCTGCGAACGGACCTTCAGCGGAGGACAGCCAGAGATACATCTCGAGCTGACGAGCCAGAGAGGTCTCATAGTCCTTCGTTGCGCCTTCAGCCTTCATGCCCTTGTTCAGATCGGAATCATACAGAAGACCGAATGCTGCCAGCGGGTTCTGATAGAACTGGTGTGCGTGAGAGCAACCGATCTGCCATGCCCACGCGCCGTCTGCAGCGCCGCCCCATGCGGTGTACCAGGACATCAGGTAGTGCTTACCCTTATCGCCTGCGCTAGCAGAGTTCATGTTCTGGCAGCCGATTTCCTTATAGTACTTATCGTACATATCGTTACGGCAGAAGTCACCCATCATACCAGCCTTAGCAGAAACGGTGCTGTCGCCTACGCCCCAGCGGTTTGCTGCGAATGCTGCCTGAATTGCACGGTCTTCAGCGTCAGGTGCGTTGGTGTAAGACCAAGACTTAACAGTAGATGCCTGGAATGCGAACTTCATACCCTGCTGAGAATTACCGTACTTCATTGTCTCGATGGACGGATGCGGAACGGTCTCGAAGCAAGATTCCTGGTCGCCGCGCTGGAAGGTATTGATAAAGGTCAGATCACCCTTCTCGCCGCGTGCAGAGCCGCTGAAGCCATACCAGTCATCAACGTCTGCCAGCCAGTGCAGCAGATACTCTCTGCCTTCGCTGGAATATGCGGAAACGAAGTTTTTGTGAATCGGGTTCACACCGGTGTTAGAGGAATTACCCTCGGACGGATACAGCTTCACATCATCCGGATGCTCAGCAGCAACCTGAGAGCTAAGCTCTGTCTTCTGGAAGAAGCCGGGCTGATCGCTCTTGGAAGGAATCAGAGCCTCCAGCGTTTTCCAGGAATCAGCCAGATCGGAACCAGACGCGCCATCAACAACGCCATCCTTAACAAGGTTGTCGTGCATAGCTGCGATCCAGACGATGTAAGACATAGCCTCGGAAGTGGTCTCATGACCATAGTCAGGCGCCTCACAGATCAGCTCCTCAACGGAGTGATACGGTACACCCTCATCGCTCAGGTAGCCATTTGTCTTACCATTGGTATAGACGTCATCATACAAGGACATAAAACGCTCAGCATATGTAGAATCGCCAAACTTTTCTTCCTTGGTGCGCGGGCCTGCTGCAGATGCAGTCACAGACATCAAAGCGCTGGATGCCATTGCTGCTGCTACGACAGCAGAGAGAATCGCTCTGTTTTTCTTGAATTGCATTCTTTTTCCCCTCTCGTTTAGTTTGAAAGATTTTCGCTTCTAAATAGATGCACGGTCAGTCCGAGAAGCTACGAACTGTGCATAATTATGGTACGCGAACGGCGTCCTGTCCCGTGCTTAGGCACGCCGAACCGACCTGCATACAATGTCCGCACGATTCAAAGCATCTGCATCCGATCCGGCATCCATTCCAATGACCTTCTGCACACGCCCTAAAATGCGTATAGAGACACCTATACAGTACCTAAAATCATTATAATGTTTTTCATTCACTTTGTCAAGGCTTTGACCGGAAACAGCCAGCTTTGATGCCGCATTTCGGATACTTTACCAAATCATGTTTCATTTTTTGTTCATTTTGCCGTTCATAATTTTTATGAATATAACAAAGCGTATAAACTCTCAAACTTTCCTTTATTAGGCACTAGGCGAACACATCTCGTTGCTATGATCCTATTACATATTGTATGAGACGATTCAGTCGGATTGCAGGCAGTTTTGCGGCACAGACAGATATTCATGGTGGACTTTCTTGTAGATTTATAAACCATACACAATTCATTCACAGTATATTCACATTGTTTTGAGATAATAAAATGAATATGTCTTGTCATATTCTCTCCGGAAACGGGTAACCGGAGATGCAGTCTGCGATTCATATTCTAATCTGCTGCAATGATGAAAGGGGCTTTGCGGAAAATATGGTTGAGATTAAAAATCTTACAAAATACTATGGCACGCATCCGGCTGTACAGGATATTTCCTTTACAGTCGGCGATCATGAAGTGCTGGGGTTTCTCGGTCCGAACGGCGCCGGTAAATCCACAACAATGAACATGATTACAGGATGTCTGCCTTCCACCTCTGGTACCGTTTTGGTGGACGGCCACGACATCGCCAAGGATCCGATTGCGGTCAAGCGGAAAATCGGCTATCTGCCGGAAATTCCTCCGGTCTATCCCGATATGCGCGTATACGATTATCTGACCTTCGCCGCTGGACTCAAAGGCATACCGCGCACAGAGCGAAAAAAGCAGGTTGCGCACGCAATGGAGCGTCTGCATATTACGGACGTACAAAAGCGTATCATCGGCAATCTTTCCAAGGGCTATCGGCAGCGCGTCGGCTTTGCTATGGCGCTGCTCGGATCGCCGAAGTTCCTCATCCTCGATGAGCCGACCGTTGGTCTCGACCCCACGCAGGTCATGGAGGTGCGCCGTCTGATTCAGGATCTCGCACAGGAACATACTATTATATTCTCTACGCATATCCTTGCCGAAGTCACCGCAGTCTGCGAGCGCGTTGTCATTATCAACAAAGGACAGATCCGCGCTGTCGATACAATTGCAAATCTGGAAGCGTCCGTCGGCGGCGATCTGCATCTCCGCTTAAAGATCGAAGGCGAAATCACAAAAGTCACCGAGATCGTCCGGAATACCGAGGGCGTTCTTTCGGTGGACGATGTGGAGTTCGATTCTCAGGGTATCAATGCGTTTACCGTTACGGTTGCGTCCGAATCCGTGCGGAAGCCGCTGATGTCGCGTCTGATCGCCGAGGACTGTATGGTACTTGAAATCACTTCCGTCAAATCCAGCCTTGAGGACGTCTTTGTAAAACTGACCGCGCCGACGCGTGAGCAGACGCGCGAGGAAGCGTTTGAAGAACTCGGTAAGGAAATGGACGCGCAGCGTGAAGCGGAAGAAGCAGCTAAAAATGCTGCTGCCAATGCTGACGAAAACGAAAAGGAGGCGAAGGACTGATGTTTTCACTGTATAAAAAGGAGGTGCAGTCCTATTTCTGCTCTCCGTTTGCTTATGTGGTCAGCGCACTGTTCCTGATGGTGTTCTCTCTAAGCTTCATCAACGGCATTTCCAATATGGATTCCAATGTGATGAAATTCTCATTTTCCAATATTTTTTATAACAGCTTTTTCTACTTTATCTTTCTGATTCCGCTGCTGACGATGCGTACCTTTGCCGAGGAGCGCAAATCGAAAACGGAAACGCTCTGGCTTTCCGCGCCGATTACCATTACACAAGTAGTCTTTGCAAAATTCTTCGCTGCTGCAACCGTCTTTCTGCTGATGATGGCATTTTCACTGTTTTTCCCATTGGTTGCGTTCCTGCACGGCTCGGTAATCGGCTCCAGTCTTGTCTGCGGCTATCTGGGCTTCTTCCTCTGGAGTCTCGTCTGCATTGCGATCGGCGTCATGATATCCGCAATGACCGACAATCCGATCATTGCCGCCGTCCTCGGAGAGGCGTCCATGATTGTGATTGTATTCCTTGACAATTTCACGCAGTCTGATCTGATTCAGTCGCTGCCGCCGGTTGCCAAGGTCTTTACATGGTTTTCAACAGAAGCACGGTTCGGCGCATTCTCACAGGGGCTTTTCAGCCTCGCCGATCTCGTATTCTTTATTTCGATTACGCTCGTGGTGCTGATCTGGACAATTATTATCATTGAAAAGCGCCGCTGGAGCCGTGGCTGATACGGGAGGGATAAGCAATGGACAAAGCATCAATTACCGCGAAAAACAAGCGGTTTACAGCGCTCGCATGGATTCTTGCGATTCTCGTGCTTGCTGTCTCGATTCCGCTGAATCTGATTTTCGAGCGCATAAACGTCAATTTTGATATGACGCCAAACAGTATGTATACATTGACGGATACTACAAAAGAATACCTCGATGAGCTTGACGCAAAAAACGTCACCGTTGACGTTTACTTCCTGACAAAGCTTAAGGATCTTGAGGGCGATCTCGAATGCCTTGCGCTTTACCGCACGCTGCTTGCCTATAAAGAGCATAAATGCTTCAATCTCATCGACTTTGATCCGGATACCGATCCGCAAACGCTCCGCGAAATCAATCCGGACGGCGTGTTCAATCTTTCCGCCGGAGATTTCCTCTTTTCCTGTAACGGCATGGTCAAGCGTCTGCCCGGTACGCTGATGTACACTTATCAGCTCGATGAAAACGAGCAGATTGTCAGCGCGGAATTCCGTGCGGAAAACTATTTCACCGGCTATATGAAATCCGTTGTCGATGGCGAAATGCCGACCGTCTACTTCCTTGCCGGTCACGACGAGGTTCCACTCTCCGATATGACGCAGCTCGCCGCCAACCTCGGAAACTATAATTATGGCGCGAAAGAGCTGAATCTGATGACAGATACCGCGATTCCCGCGGATTGCTGCATCCTCGTCATCGCATCGCCGAAACGGGATATCACCGATGTTGAATACAAGAAAATTCTCGCATACACAAGAGAAGGCGGCCATCTCAGCGTTCTCATGTCGCCGAATGACTCCAAAACCGTTTTCCGGAATATCGAAATGCTCCTCAGCAATTACTGCATCGGCATGAACTATGACCGCGTTGAGGAAACTGACGCAAACCGCCACTCGCATAAAGACGTTTACGCGATGATGTGCGATATCATTCAGGCGAATACCGAAACCGGCGAAGACCTGACCTCGGCGCTGCTCCCGAATGTAAACAATATCGTTACCTATATGCCCTATTCCCGCAGCTTCTACACGATCTACGGCACGAATTACGGAAAGCTGACTGCCGATACGCTGATCCGCACGCAGACAACTGCAAAATCTGTCCCTTACGGCGGTACTCTGCTGGATCCCGAACCTGTAGAAGGTCAGCCGCAGGTGCTCTCCATGTATGTCATTGATAAGGAGCATAATAACTCAAAGCTTATCGTCTTCGGTTCCTCCGAATTCATCACCGACGCCGGCGCAAGAAACGCGTACTTCATCAATCCGCTGCAGCTCTTCCTGACCTCTATCACTTGGATGTACGACTCCGATCTGGATATGAACATTCAGGATAAGGCGCGTTCCTTCGACAGTCTGAACGTCAACAGCTCCACCGAGGCAAGCGTTCTGATCGCGATATTTGTCGGATTCCCGATTCTTGTCGCAGCGATCGGCATTCTGGTCTGGCTAAGGAGGAGAAACGCATGAAGCAGCTTCGTTGGATCTGGATTCTTGGCGTCGCTGCAGTCCTGCTGACAGTTCTTTTTATAATTGTTGACCGGCGCAGCAAAATCAATGAAGAAAAGGCAAATATCGGCGAGCCAAAACAGCTTCTGCAAATTAACCCCGATGTTGTCACCGATATCGAAATCAATAACGAGGAAGGCAAAACCGTTTTCACTTGGATTGACGGGCTATGGCAGATTACCGAGGGCGAGCAATTCAATGTCAATGTCTATGCGGTCAGCGCGATTTGTAATTATATCTGCGATCTGCGCTCCCTCAAAACCGTTGCATTTGACTGCGAAAATACAGAAGTCTATGGCTTTACCAATCCCATTACACTGAAAGTTTATACCACCGATACCGACAAAGAGCATCCTTATATTCTCTATGTCGGCGATGCGACGCCAACCTATGACGCTTATTACGCCATGCTGGACGGTTCATCCGATGTCTATACGATCGACTATAACAGCGGCACTGTTTTCTGTTCAAACCGGAACTCCTTGAAAAACCGTTATCTCTTTGACACCAGCAGCTCCCTCGTCAATTATTTCAAGGTGCAAAAGGATGACAAGACTGTTCTGGAACTGAAGCGCGGCAGCGACAGGATGTGGACAATGCAGCAGCCGGCAGATTTTAAACTCCAGAACGCTGAGATGAGCGAACTCATGGATATCATTGTTCGTGTGCAGATTTCATCATTTGTCGAGGATCAGCCGGACGACCTCTCAAAATATGGTCTCGATCAGCCGCATACAAAAGTATGGCTCGAAGGTACCTATGGAGAAACCGTTCTGAAAGAAGAAATCTGGTTTGGCGATATGGTTACCAGCAACGAAAATGAAACGCTGATTTACGGCTATTACGCAAACAGCAAACAGGTCTTTCAGATCAATCGTGCCGAAACTTCGTTTGCGAATATTGAGCCTATCGAGGTGATGTATCCATTCTGCGCTGAACCGGATATCCAAAAATTGAAAACAATTGAAATCAATATGGGCGACGTCTATGATCTGCACGAGACTCTTTATATCGACTATGCAAACGATCAGTATAAAATCGGTGATATCGACATTTCCGCGATGGAAGATGAGGATATCATGCAGCTCTATCAGACATTCTACCGTACAATCGCCAATCTGAGCTTTTCTGAGATGCATCTCAATGAAAAGCCGGATCCCGATAAGGACGCTGCAATCCAGATCATTTATACGGAACAGGATGGCAATACGCTGACGCTCGATTTTATCGAAAAAGAAAAAAATCATTATTATCTTGTTCAGAACGGCACCTACACCGGTTTGACAGTTCGCTTGAACCGCTTTACCGGCGCTGGCGGCGTCACCTCCCGTTATGAGATGCTCATGGATAAATTGAAATAATACCATCACCTTCAACCGCGAATCTGGTCATTGAGCCTGATTCGCGGTTTTTTCTGCGCCTCAGTTCATGAGCCATGCAATCCCTGCTGCCGCCGATGCCGCTGTCAGAATCAACAGTATAAGCTGCCAGTTCGGGATCTGCGGCATCGCACCGCTCAGCGCGTACAGCAGCACTGCCGCAAGCATCCCGCAGGCTGACTGCAAAAAGGTTCTCGCTGCACGCCGCCGCGGAGATACCATATGCGGATTCCGCATGATACGCCGCCTCCTTTCACATTCAAATCTGGTCTATATCTCATATCTATGCGGATAACACGCGCATCGTACCTGAAATGGAACAAAATTATATCAATACACTTGATTTATCTTATGGTATATGCTATAATGTAATTGAAAACATATGATTGAACGAATTCAATGTTTATTAAATATGCTGATTGAAAGCATTTTACGAAAGGGGAATCATGATGAGCGAAGGAATTATTCGCAATATTGTCGTTTTTGTTGCCGGAACAGACGAGGAATATCAAGGCAGTATACTCGAAGGCATTTCCGAAGCGGCAAAGGAGCTCAACTTTAACATAACCGTTTTTACTTGCTTCGGCGGCGTACTCGACAACACTATATATGATGCCGGTGAATATAATATCTATCGGCTTGCGAATCTCAGTATGTTTGACGGAGCAATTCTGCTGACCAATACGATCAGCGATATCAAATCGCGTGAATACATCTTCAACGCAATTCGTGAATCCAATATTCCGGCAGTCGTTTTTGACAGCGACGCCGATCCTTCGTTTTATAATATCCGTATTGACAATACCGCTGCCATGCGCCAGATTGTCGAGCATCTGATCGAAAAGCATCATGCGAAAACCTTCAACTTTATTTCCGGACCGCTCGAAAATCCAGAAGCAAAACAAAGATATGAAGCTTTTCTTTCCGTCATGAATGAACACGCGTTTCCGGTCGATACAAACCGCATCTATTTTGGTAATTTCCGACCAGCCAGCGGCAGACGCGCTGCGGCGTCAATGCTCGCAAGCAATCTCCCATTGCCGGACGCATTCATTGCTGCAAATGACGCGATGGCGCTCGAAGCCATCAATATTCTGCAGGAACATGGCATCCGTGTTCCGGAGGATGTCATCGTCACCGGATTCGATTATACATTCTTTGCGCAGCATCACTGTCCTACGCTGACATCTGTTGCTCGACCGCTTGCGGCAGCCGGAAAAGCTGCCTGCGTATTATTCAAGCGCCTTTTCGATCACGAGAGCTGTGAAAAAGAAATAACCCTCAAAGCGTATCCTGTCTATCTCGAAAGCTGCGGATGCTGCACTGAAACAGATATGAATATGCGCAGCTACCGCACTGAAAGCTATGCAACAATCAATCGGTATCGTAATGGTATCTATCTGCTGAACAGACTCACCTCTGCACTCGCACTCAACGAATCGCCCGAAGACTACATCCATACAATTTCCCAGTATCTACATCAGATCGAATGCGAACAATGCTGCATTTGTCTCTGCGAAAATTGGGAAAGCGCTTTCCTTGAAAAGCCCCAAAAAGATTCGGATAACAATGAAACACACGTACATCAGGAAATTCCAACTCATGGCTATACGGAATATATGACAGCGCCGCTGATCTGGCAGCAAGGCGTTGTCAGCAAGTTAGAGCGTTTCCGCAGTGCCGAGCTGTTTCCGCTTCCGATCCAGAACGCCGGCAATATCAGTTATGTTCTTCCACTGCATTTCCGTGAACGCTGCCTCGGATACTATATCTTTACCAATACCGATTTCCCAACGCGTACTACAGTCTGCCATTCGCTGCTCATGAATATCAGCCATTCCTTTGAAAGCATCCGTAAGCTCCTGAATCTGAATAATACGATCCGGGAACTCGACCGTATCTATGTGGTCGATCAGCTTTGCGGTATCTATAACCGTAATGGCTTTATCCGGCTTGCCGATAAGATGTTCAGACACAGCATGGAGCAGCATGATACGCTGATGATCTCCTTCATTGATATGGACGGTCTGAAATATATCAACGATAATTTTGGACATGAAGAAGGCGATTTTGCACTCCGGAAGCTCGCTGAAATTATTGATAGCTGCTGCTATGAAGGTCAGATCTGCGCACGCTTCGGCGGCGATGAGTTCATCACCATTACCTGTGGTCTGACCGAAGAAGACGCCGAAAAGTATGAAGCGAAATTCTGTAAGCAGCTCCAAGCTGTCAATGCGCTTATCAATAAGCCATATGAACTAAGCGCAAGCATCGGTTCCTTTGTCACAACGGTCGAAGCGGATATGAAGCTCTTTGCTTTGATCGCGCAGGCAGACCAGATTATGTATGAACAGAAAAAGCGCAAGTCTACCTCGCGCTATCTCCGCCGCTGAATCCATAATTCCACAATCGGACGCACAGAACATCACCGTGCGTCCGATTAATCATACAACTGCAAATAATTTAGAATTTGTACATATTCCACATAACAAAATGTCTTGACAAACAATTTTAATTGTGATATAATACGTCCAACGGATACGACAGTTCTGTGTTGTGTCCGAATTTTTGCAACATCTTGCAGATGACAGAAAGGATGTATTTTTATGCTTCAACACACTCTCCCCACAGCCATGCTAGCGCTGCCAGCCGATCCAATCACAATCGGTATCATTGCCGTAATCGTTATCTTTGTGATTGTTGTGATTGCTTCCGGTTACCTGAAAGCACCGCCAGATACTGCCTACATTATCTCCGGTCTCCGTAAGAAAATCATCATCGGCAAAGCAAGCATCCGCATCCCCTTCCTTGAACGCGTTGATAAGCTCAAGCTCCAGCTGATCGCTGTTGACGTCAAAACTTCCAGCGCCGTTCCAACCGCTGACTATATCAATATCAATGTTGACGCGAACGTCAATATCAAGGTATCCAGCGATCCGATGCTCATTAAGCTCGGCGCCGAAAACTTCCTGAACCGTGATACTGAATATATCGCAAAAGTCGCTCGTGAAGTGCTCGAAGGTAATATGCGTGAGATCGTTGGTCAGATGACGCTCGAAGCCATGGTCAATGACCGTAAGGCATTTGCTGAAAAAGTACAGGAAAACGCTGCGCCTGACCTCAATCGTATGGGTCTCGAAATCGTTTCCTTCAATGTTCAGAACTTTACCGACGACCAGAACCTGATTGAAAATCTCGGTATCGACAATACCACAAAGATTCAGAAAAAAGCTGCGATCGCAAGAGCCGATTCCGAAAAGGAAATCGAAATCGCAAAAGCAAAAGCCAAAAAGGAAGCCAATGACGCGAGAATCCTTGCTGAAACCGAAATCGCACAGAAAAACAATGAGCTTGCAATTCGTCAGGCTGAACTCAAGCGCGAAGCCGATACACAGCTCGCAATCGCGGACGCCGCTTACGAAATCCAGAAAGAAGAACAGCGCCGCAGCATTGAGATTTCTAAGGCAAACGCAAACATCGCCGCTTCTGAAAAGGACGTTGAGCTGAAAGCCAAGGAAGCTGAAGTCAAGGAAAAGGCGCTCGAAGCAGACGTTAAGAAAATGGCTGAGGCTGCTCGCTACAAGGCACAGCAGGAAGCTGACGCAAAGCTCTATCAACTCAAGAAAGAGGCTGAGGCAGACCGCTTCCAGCGCGAACAGGACGCCGAAGCACATAAGGCTGAAGCGGAAGCTGCAAAGTATGCCAAAATGCAGGAAGCAGAAGGTATTGCCGCTGTCGGTCAGGCTGAGGCGGACGCGATCCGTGCCAAGGGTCTTGCTGAGGCTGAAGGTATCAACGCAAAGGCAGAGGCTATGAAAAAGTACGGCGAAGCTGCCGTCCTCGAAATGTACTTCAAGGCGCTTCCGGACGTTGTCAAGAATGCCGCGCTGCCGCTGACGCAGGTTGACAAAATCACCATGTACGGCGAGGGCAACTCCAGCAAACTGATCGGTGATATCATCGGTTCGACTACCCAGATCACCGAGGGTCTGACGGAAGCAACCGGTATTGATCTTCGCGCTCTGCTCGCCGGATTCCTCGGCGGTAAGCTCGCAGATAATTCCGCACAGCCGACTAGCAATAACGCTGCGATCGCTTCTGTAAGCGAAGCAAATGACGATATCAACGAGTAAATTCCATACATTATCAAAGCCGCGAAATCACTTGGATTTCGCGGCTTTTTTATAGGATATTCTCAATTCATAATACAGCTTATGCTTCTTCGCGAATCTGAACATTTGCTTCGCGAAGCTGCTGCTCTGTCACCTGCGACGGTGCGCCCAGCAGCAGATCCTGTGCATTGCCGTTGAGTGGGAATGCGATGACGTTGCGGATTGTTTCCGTATCTGCCAGCAGCATAATCATGCGGTCAATGCCGGGCGCCATACCTGCGTGCGGCGGTGCGCCGTACTGGAATGCCGTATACAGTGCGGAGAATCTTGCGGCAAGCTCTTCCTCCGTATATCCGGCAAGCGCAAACGCCTTCTTCATAATCTCAACGCTGTGATTTCGGACTGCTCCGGACGCAAGCTCAATACCGTTGCAGACCAGATCGTACTGATATGCAAGAATTTCAAGCGGGTCCTGATTTTCCAGCGCATCGAGACCACCCTGCGGCATCGAGAACGGGTTGTGCGTAAAGTCGAGCTTATGCGTTTCCTCGTTGATCTCGTACATCGGGAAGTCAACGATAAAGCAGAAACGGAATGCATTTTTCTCAAGCAAATCAAGACGCTCGCCGAGCCATGTGCGAATCTGGCCAGAATACAGATCAACAGTGCCTTTCTTATCAGAGATAAAGAAAACTGTTTCGCCATCCTTGATGCCGGTAAGCTGACGAATCTCCTCGCGCTGTGCGTCTGAGAGGAATTTGTCAATCGGACCCTTGAAGTTCGACTGTCCTTCTACTGCGGTCAGATAGCCAAGACCTTTCATACCAATCGAGGTCGCGAATTTCAGCGAATTTTCAAAGAATTTCTTTGAGCAGGCTGCACAGTCTGCTACAATACCGCGCACCGGCTTACCCTTGAAGATCGGAAAGTCAACATTCGCAAAGAAATCTGTCAGATCGATGATTTCCAGCGGATTGCGGAGATCGGGCTTATCCGTGCCGTATTTCAGCATAGATTCCTTATAGGTAATGCGCGCAAACGGTGCGTCAGAAATAACAGCGTCCGGTGCAAACTTTTTGAACGTATCGGAAATCACTTCCTCACAGATCGCAAGCACATCATCCTGCGTTGCGAATGCCATTTCATAGTCAAGCTGATAGAATTCACCCGGCGATCTGTCCTGACGGGCATCCTCGTCGCGGAAACACGGTGCAACCTGATAATACTTGTTGAAGCCGGATACCATCAGAAGCTGCTTGAACTGCTGCGGCGCCTGCGGCAGCGCATAGAACTTACCCTTATGCTTTCTGCTCGGAACAAGGAAGTCGCGCGCACCCTCCGGCGAAGACGCCGTCAGAATCGGCGTCTGAATATCAAGAAATCCGAGTTCTTCCATCTTTCGGCGCAGATAGGTAATCACCTTCGAGCGCAGTATGATATTTTCGTGTACGATCGGATTACGAAGATCGAGATAACGATACTTCAGACGAACTTCCTCTCTTGTCTCCATCGACTCTGCCGGAATAAACGGCAGCATGGATTTCGACGGTCCGAGCAGCTCCATCTCATCGACAAGCACCTCGACAAATCCTGTTTCGAGCTTCGGGTCAACCGTCTCAACGTCACGCTCGACAACTTTTCCGGTTACGGAGATGACGCACTCTCTGCCAATGCCCTGGAGCATTTCGTCATCATGGAAAACGACCTGCGTGATGCCGGTCTCATCGCGGAGTGCAAGGAACAGGACGCCGCCGTGGTCGCGGATCGTATCCACCCAGCCCGCGAGCGAAACGGTCTGACCGATGTTTTCCTTGCGCAGCGCATTACACATTACTGTACGGTACATAAACATTCCTCCTGATAAAATAAAAACCGCCCCTAAGCTGCCTGTTGATACAGACTGCTTCGGGACGAGTGTTTCTCCTATGAATATGAAAAACCCGCGGTGCCACCCGAATTAACCGATGCAAAAACGTCAGCATTGCATATGGTTCTCTTGTGTTTGGGGCGATATTGAATTGTGTATGCATCGTCTGCATACGGGAGTGTTACCGCTGCTGCTACTCTCCGCGGCGGCGCTTTCAGCCTTTGGCGCTGCCTCTCTGACCGGATTTCCATGGAGCGCGGGTCTCCTGTTTTATATTTTATTCGATTGCGCAAAATTTGTCAAGTGTTTTTCGCGCAGGTTTCCGGAGCGAGACCGATTTTCTCCATAATACACAAAGCTGGCAGCACTCGCCGGAATGACTCTAAAGCGTATTGCATAAAAACTCGTATGTCTGCATTACGATGCACGCTTCTCGTTTTCTCTTTCCTGCTCCTCATTGATTTGCCTTTCTGGAGCGTTCCGGCATCGTCATATGCTATAGCGGCAAGCTGCCGCCTCCATTTTATTTCTCAGGCAGCTTTTTTCGATATTTTTTACATTTCCCATCTTGCATTTTATCTTGTAATATGCTATAATAACAAAAGGATATCCGTGCATATATCCTGAATCTCAATATTAAGGAGGAAATTACCATGGAACTGAAAGGATCAAGAACAGAAGCGAATCTGCTGGCGGCATTTGCCGGCGAATCACAGGCAAGAAACAAATACACCTATTTTGCATCAAAAGCACGTAAGGAAGGTTATGTTCAGATTGCTGAGATCTTTGAAGAAACTGCAAACAATGAAAAAGAACACGCGAAAATTTGGTTCAAAGAGCTGAACGGCGGCGAAATACCGGAAACCATCGAAAATCTGAAGGCTGCTGCCGCTGGCGAAAACTATGAGTGGACTGATATGTATGCGGAATTCGCAAAGGTCGCAAAAGAGGAAGGCTTCACCAGAATCGCCGCCCTCTTTGAAATGGTCGGCAATATCGAAAAGGCACATGAGGAACGCTATCGCAAGCTGCTCGCCAATATCGAGGGTGGTTTGGTATTTTCCCGTGATGGAGATATGATCTGGGAGTGCTCTAACTGCGGTCATATCGTCATTGGCAAGAACGCGCCGAAAGTTTGCCCTGTCTGCGCACATCCGCAGGCATACTTTAAGCTTCGCGCTGAAAACTATTGATTCTATTACAAAAATCCGGATCGTTTTACGCAAACGGTCCGGATTTTGTATCTTGTATATCAGATTGGGTATTCAGTCAAGCGACGAATCATGCGGCATCTGCTTCTGCATATCGGGAAGCAATGCCTTGCTGCGCCACTTTCCGCGGCAATATCGGATCCAGCCCACCAGTCCCGTCACAAACCATGTCACGCAGGTCGTATACCAAATCGCCCGATAGTCCATCCCAAGCAGCGCCGTCATGACAAATGCGCCGCCAATCCGGCAAATCACCTCTGTCATACCGTTTAACATTGCGTATCCGGTATCGCCGGCGCCGTTCAGGAAGCCGCGTACCACATGAATCGACCCGAGTGGAATATAGCAGAGCGATGTCGTCCGCAATGCAAAGTATCCGATCGAAACAGCTTCCGAACCGGAAATAAAACAGCGAATAATCAAGTCTCCTGCAATCCAGAATATAACGGCAATGACGATCGCCAGCAAACTCGAAATCCGCAGTCCGGATTTGAGTCCGCGTTCCGCACGCATCGTCTCTCCCGCACCGACGTTCTGACCAGAAAAAGTCGCCATAGCCGCATTCAGCGAGATAAACGGCTGCTGTATCAGCTGTTCTACGCGCATGGACGCTGTATATGCCGCCATGACCGGCTTGCTGCCGAAACCGTTTGTCACACGCTGAAGCGCAGACATGGATATTGATATCAGTCCGCTTTGCATTGCAATCGGCAGACCGGTTTTCAGTGTTAGCGAAATCATCTCACCACTGACGCGAAAATCTTCCCTTTTCAGACTTAGCTCCGGCATCCGGCGGAATGCGTAGACAATACATGAAGCAGCAGCAATGAACTGCGAGATAACCGTTGCAATCGCTGCGCCCTCAACACCCATATTCAGTACCATGACAAACAGCAAATCCAGCCCGACATTCAGTACGCTTGCAATCGCAAGAAATAACAACGGCGTTTGGGAATCGCCAAGCGCACGCACGACTGCATTGATCCAGTTGTAGGCGGCAACCGCAATCGTTCCGCCGCAGGAAATCCGCATATAGCTGACTGCCATCTGCATCAGGTCAGAATCGGTCTGCATCAGTCGCAGAACCGGCTCCGTCAGAAAAATTGAAAAAATACTGATCAGTATTCCAAACACCGCTGTCACGATCGAAGAATTCCAAACCGCAGTCCGCATTCGCTGATGCATTCCTGCGCCGAAAAACTGCGCAATCATGATACCGGCGCCTGTCGCAAGACCGAGACAGAGCGTATAGAACAAATAGGTCACCGAACCAGTCGCACCAACTGCCGCAAGCGCATCGTCACCGAGCTTTTTTCCAACAATCGCTGTATCCGCAAGATTATAGAACTGCTGGAGCAGATTGCCTGCCAGCAGCGGCAGCGCAAACCGGATAATCAAGGTTGCTTCTTTTCCTTTTGTCATGTTCTGCGCAGCAGATTGAAGCATTTGGATCACATCCTCATCATTTTTAACAATTCTGATTTTTTACGACATAGAGGTCTCATCGCTCTAACCGATTGGTATTATAGCACATTCCTGCACTTATGTCAATCTCTTTTCTCATCATATTATTAACTTATTCTATTCTATAACTTGTGCAGTTTGCGTACATTCGGATTACATATTTCCGACCGTAAATTGTGTTGCAATTTTCTTCTTCGCCTGCGGCGGCGTATATACCCATTCGTTCATGTGGTTCCCATGGAAAAAGTAATGCAGCGGCGGCGGCGCGCATACATCGTCAAATACGTCAACAACTGCAAGCTTGATTTTCATACGTTCCGGCACAATACTCTTAATGAACACGCTTGCGTGCTGTCCCGGCCGAACATCAGGCCGCAGATCGGCAAGCCCTGCAAGATTCGGCGCAAGTTCAATAAAAATACCATATTCCTCAACCGAACGAACAATGCCTGCAACGGTTTCTCCCGCCGTAAAGCAGGCGGCATTTTCAGCCCATGTGCCAAGCAATTCCTTATGCGTCAGCAGAACTCTGCCGTTTTCAAAGCCCTTGACCATCACGCGAATCTCCTCACCGACCCGAAAACGGTCTGCCGGATGCGAAATCCGTGATACAGAGATTGCATCAATCGGGATGAGGGATGGCACGCCGCAGCCGATATCTACAAAGCATCCAAACGGCGCCAGATGCGTCACGCGCGCCGGTATCACATCGCCGGGCTTCAGATGTCGGATATAACCCTCACGACACTGCTCCTGCTGAATACGGCGCGAAAGCACCGCATAAGGGTTCCCCTGCTCGTCATGCTCAATCCGCAGAACTGAGAAACATACCGGCTTATTGACGCGCGAAATCAGTGCAATATCACGCGTTGTCCCCTCGCTGATGCCGTAAGCACCCTCCGCCCGCGGAATCAGACCGCGCATACAAGGCAGCTCAACGTGCAGATTATGCGCACCGTCGCACACGCGCACGCGCGCTTCCAAACGTTTGCCCGTCGCGATCGCCTCTCTGAGTGCCGCCTCATTGCTGATAGCCGCCGTATTCTGCGGCGTTTCAAGAAAGCTGCCTTCCGGCAAGTAACAAGATTGCTGTTCCATTTCGACCTCCAGATTCTTTTTTCAGATGATAAATTGTATTCGGAGCACCATCTGCGGCATCGCTCTCCGCGCAGCGCTCACACATCCATTTTACGCAAAAACACTGGCGAGAAAGCGCGATTTTTCTGAATCCGGCAATCTTTTTTTCCATACGTTGTCGATTTTTCAGATTTGCCGCACCGCTTGAACATTTGTCCACCATCGGTGTACAGTTTTTACGCCCCTGAAACGTGTCGTTTTTAAGGAAATACGTTATTTTCGCTCGATTGATGAATGTTATCACATAGAAACATACGAAAAGTTGTATGAAATGTTGTGCACTTTTCATCTTGATTTTTCTGAAAAAATGTAGTAAAATCATTAAGGCTTGGTATGAGTATCTTGTCTGTCAGGTGCGGATGCCCTACACAGATCAGCAGTATCTCTATACCTGAAACCGTGCGGTATTCCGCATGGAACGTCAAATTCAATCGATTCTCAATATATAAGGAGGAAACGATTCATATGGCAAAAAAAATCGCAACCATTCCCTTTACCGGTACACAGGAGCAGGAGCAGGAGCTTCGCGCAACAATCGACGCACTCCGTGAAGATCCGGGCTGTCTGATGCCGATTATGCAGAAAGCACAGGAAATCTATGGCTATCTGCCAATCGAAATCCAGACATTGATCGCTGAGGAGCTGGATATCCCGCTTGAAAAGGTATTCGGCGTCGCAACTTTCTACGCACAGTTCACCATGTCCCCGAAAGGCAAATACCGCATCTCGGTCTGCCTCGGTACCGCTTGCTATGTCAAAGGTTCCGGCATTGTTATGGAAAAGCTTGAGGAAGCACTCGGCATCGAGAGCGGCGAGATTACACAGGACGGTAAGTTCTCGCTCGACGACTGCCGCTGTGTCGGCGCCTGCGGTCTTGCGCCTGTCGTTACCATCAACGAGGACGTTTACGGCAGACTCACCGGCGATCTGCAAGAGGTCAAGGATATTCTCGCAAAATATGCCGATTGACATCGGGAACTGTAAATTAGGAGGTTTACTATGAAAACTTTGCAGGAACTCACTGCAATCAAGGAGGAAATGCGTAAGGAAATGGCACTCCGTCTCGAACAGGAGGCAGATGGCGCCAAGTACAGAAAGCATATCCTGATTTGCGGCGGTACCGGTTGTACGTCTTCCGGTTCCATGAAGATCGCAGATGAGTTGGAAAAGGTTCTGAAAGAAAAAGGCATCGACAATGAAATCTTTGTCGTGCGCACCGGCTGCTTCGGTCTCTGTGAGCGCGGTCCGATCATGATCGTGTATCCGGAGGGCTCGTTCTATACGCATATCACCATGGAAATGGTTTCACGTATCGTGGATGAGCATCTCATCGGCGGCAAGCCGATCAAGGAATTCCTCTATGACGAAACCGTCACCGAGGGTTCGGATGAAATCAAATCCCTCAACGAAACAACATTCTATGCAAAGCAGCACCGCGTTGCACTCCGTAACTGCGGTCTCATCAATCCGGAAGATATCAATGAGTACATCGGCAGAAGCGGCTATGAGGCGCTCCACAAAGTCCTCACCGAAATGACGCCGGAAGCTGTTATTCAGGAAATTCTCGATTCCGGTCTGCGCGGCAGAGGCGGCGGCGGTTTCCCGACCGGTATGAAATGGAAGCTCGCCCGCAACATCGTTCCGGACGCTGACATCAAGTATGTCTGCTGCAACGCCGACGAGGGCGACCCCGGCGCATTTATGGACCGTTCCGTTCTGGAGGGCGATCCGCACGTTGTACTCGAAGCTATGACAATCGCTGGTTACGCAATCGGCGCTCAGCAGGGTTATATCTATGTCCGTGCTGAATATCCGATCGCTGTTCAGAGACTCCGTATCGCAATCGAGCAGGCAAGAGAACAAGGTATGCTCGGTACTGATATTTTCGGAACCGGCTTCAACTTCGATATTGATCTCCGTCTCGGTGCAGGCGCTTTCGTCTGCGGCGAGGAAACAGCTCTGATGACCTCGATCGAGGGCAACCGCGGCGAGCCGCGTCCGCGTCCGCCGTTCCCGGCTGAAAAGGGTCTCTATCAGAAGCCGACTATCCTCAACAATGTTGAAACCTATGCAAACGTACCGCAGATCATCCTCAATGGTGCACAGTGGTATGCTTCTATGGGTACCGAAACCGCAAAGGGCACCAAGGTTTTTGCACTCGGCGGTAAGATTAAGAATACCGGTCTCGTTGAAATCCCGATGGGTACTACGCTTCGCGAAATCATCGAAGAAATCGGCGGCGGCATTCCGAACGGCAAGAAGTTCAAGGCTGCACAGGCTGGCGGTCCTTCCGGCGGCTGTATTCCGGCTGAACACTACGATATTAACGTTGATTACGACAGCCTCGCAAGCATCGGCTGCATGATCGGCTCCGGCGGTCTCATCGTTCTCGATGAGGATAACTGCATGGTTGATATCGCTAAGTTCTTCCTGCAGTTCACGATGGACGAATCCTGCGGTAAGTGTACGCCCTGCCGTATCGGTACAAAGCGTCTCTATGAGATTCTCGACAAGATTACCAGCGGAAACGGTGAGCTTTCTGATCTCGATAAGCTTGAGGATCTCTGTCAGTACATCAAGGCAAATTCTCTCTGCGGTCTCGGTCAGACTGCGCCGAATCCGGTGCTTTCTACCCTGCGTTTCTTCCGCGATGAGTATATTGCACATATCGTTGACAAGAAGTGTCCGGCGGGCGTCTGCAAGTCCCTGCTCAACTTCGTCATTGATCAGGATAAGTGCAAGGGCTGCTCAATCTGTGCAAAACAGTGCCCTGCATCCGCGATTGAAAGAACCGATTACACTGCTCCGGGCAATAAGCTCGCTTCTTTCGCAATCGACAGTTCGAAGTGCGTGAAGTGCGGCGCTTGTATCGAGAAATGTAAGTTCGGCGCAATCAGCAAGCAGTAAAGGAGGCTTCAGGACATGAGTGATATGGTAAATGTAAAAATCAATGGCTTTGCAGTACAGGTCCCGAAGGGTTCCACTGTGCTGGAAGCTGCGCGCGCAGCAAGCGTCACAATTCCGACGCTCTGCTATCTGAAAGAGATCAATGAAATCGGTGCCTGCCGTATTTGTATGGTTGAGGCTGCCGAAATGCGCGGTCCGAATCTCGGACCGGCAAGACTTGTCGCTGCCTGCGTTTATCCGGTATCCGAAGGCATGGAGGTTACGACCAATTCCCCGAAGGTACTTGATTCTCGCAAAAAGACAATGGAGCTGCTGCTTTCTAACCACGATATGAAATGTCTCTCCTGCGCTCGCAGCAAAAACTGTGAGCTTCAGAAGCTGGCTCATGATCTCGGCATCACAGACGCTGACTTCTACAAGGGTGAGCGCACAGAATATTCGATTGATGATTCTGCTGCACATATGTACCGTGATAACAATAAGTGCATCCTCTGCCGTCGTTGCGTTGCTGCTTGTGCAGTGACTCAGAATATCGGCGTCATCGGTGCAAACGAGCGCGGCTTCATCACCAATATCGGTTCGCAGTTCAATAAGCCGCTTGCTGAAACCGCTTGCGTTTCCTGTGGTCAGTGCATCACGGCCTGCCCGACAGGCGCACTCTCCGAAAAGGATTATACCGATGATGTATTCAAGGCAATCGCTGATCCGACCAAGCACGTTGTCGTTCAGACAGCTCCGTCGGTCCGCGCAGGTCTTGGCGAATGCTTTGGTCTCCCGATCGGCACAAATGTCGAGGGCAAAATGGTCGCTGCACTCCGCAGACTTGGCTTTGATGTTGTCACCGATACCAACTACGGCGCAGACCTCACCATCCTTGAGGAAGGTACGGAGCTGATTGAGCGTGTCACCAAGGGCGGCGTTCTCCCGATGATCACCTCCTGCTCTCCGGGCTGGATCAAGTTCTGTGAGCATTACTTCCCGGATCTGATTCCGAATCTGTCTACCTGCAAGTCCCCGCAGCAGATGCAGGGCGCGATCATCAAGACCTACTACGCAGAGAAGATGGGTTGGGATCCGAAGGATATCGTTTCTGTTTCGATCATGCCGTGTACTGCTAAGAAATTTGAGTGCGGCAGAGATGATCAGTCTGCTTCCGGCTATCCGGATGTTGATATCGCGCTTACCACCCGTGAGCTTGGCAGAATGATCGACCGCGCTGGCATCAACTTCAATTCCCTGCCGGATGAGAAGTTCGACGATCCGCTCGGCATCTATTCCGGCGGCGGATTGATCTTCGGTGCAACCGGCGGCGTTATGGAGGCTGCTCTCCGTTTTGCTGTTGAGAAGATCAGCGGTGAAAAGCTCGCTGACGATAAGCTTGACTTTACTGATGTCCGCGGCATCGAGGGCATTAAGGAAGCTTCCTATACCGTTGGCGGTCTGACCGTCAAGGTTGCTGTTGCAAGCGGTCTTGCAAACGCTCGCAAACTTATGGATAAGGTTCGTGCCGGTGAAGCTGATTATCAGTTCATCGAGATCATGGCTTGTCCGGGTGGCTGCGTCAACGGCGGCGGTCAGCCGATTCAGCCGGCTTCCGTCCGCAACTTCACCGATCTGCGCGCAGAGCGTGCAAAGGCATTGTACAGCGTTGATGCACAGATGGATCTTCGTAAGTCTCAGGATAACCCTGCAATCCAGACGCTCTACAAAGAGTATCTCGGCGAGCCGGGCAGCCATAAGGCACACGAGCTTCTGCACACAAGCTATGTCGCAAGAAAGATTAACTTCTGATTTTTGAATCATACAAGCCGATTCGGGTTTACCGGATCGGCTTGCTGTTTTTTCATATTACAAAGGTATTTCAATGATAAGATATGCATTGCATCCATTGACAACACGGCGCATAATTCGATAAAGTCCTGCGTAAAGCTTGACGGAAATTGAATTGTATGGTATGATATATATGTGCTGATTTGCGGGCAATATCAATCTCGCAAATTATCATGTCATATCCACAAGCCAAACATCATTTACATTCAGGAGGAATTATGGAAGACAAATTTGATTCGACACAACAGAACCCTGGCATGGCACCGTTGGATATCCCACAGCAACCCAGTTCCGATATCCCGCTGCCTGATGAAAAACCACCGCTTCCACCGGAAGCAATGCTGACTCCGCCAACGCGGCTCCAAACGTCATCTATTTCCGCAGCAAAATCAGAACAGCCGCTGCCGCCGTCTACTGCACCAGTCGTTCCACCTACGCCAGTCGCTCCAACTGTATCAGTTACTCCTCCTGCGCCACCAGAAGTACAGCTTACGCCACCTACGCCAATGATTCAAAATCAGGCTCCTGCGGATGGTTTCCGGCAACCTGCAATCGCCGGTCATCCAGTCACACCGACGCAATACGGCGGTCCGACTCCGCCCAAGGATTCTGTTGTTTATGCTTCGGATTATGAGCGCATTATGGCGCTGCCTCCGATTTCCAAGGAAGAAGCCTATAGCTATCGACATAGCCATGAACGGCGCTGGTATCGCCGCTTGATCGAGCTAAATGTTCTGATTATTCTCTCGGTTTTGATTCTTCTCGTTGTGAATTTCAAAGACTTTCGGACGGATATGCAGGATTTCAGTGATCATCTCATTTCGGATGTTTTAGCCGAACAGTCAGATGCCGAAGCAGATTCAGATGAATCGACGGATTCCGAAACAAACGCGGAAGATGAAAAGAAAAAAGAAAAATCTGAGCGTGAAAAACAACGGGAAATAGAACGCGAACGGAGTAAATACATTGAAACATTCATGGAGGAAATCCCTAGCGAAATCACCCTGTTCTTCTACGGTCTATTGAGTATTGTAACACTGTTTTTCACGCTGTATCTGACTTTTGCGTCTGTCAAGGCTGCCAGCCTCAAAATAACGCAAAATAATTTCCCAGAAATTTATTCTCTGATTCACTCCTATGCATATCGACTCGGCATGAAACGCGTACCAGAAGCGTACATCGTGCAGCAAAACGGTATGCTCAATGCATTTTCAAGCTTCATTTTCGGCAGACAATATATCCTCATCAATACGGAAATCTTTGAAGTCGCCTATCGTGAACATAAGGATATGAATGCGCTCGCTTTCATCATCGCACATGAAATATCGCATATTTATTATGGCCACGCTACGCTGCATTATAATCTCCCGATTCTGTTTTCATCAAACATTCCGTTCTTTGGACAGATTGCATCCCGTACCCGCGAATTCAGCTGCGACCGTCTCGCACAGCGCCTGACCAATTACGACGGTGTTCGAGCGATTATGATGCTGATTGTTGACCGACATCTGTATCCGATGGTTGATGTACAGGATTACGTGAATACTACAATCAATGAGCGCGGATTTTTCCTCTGGCTCATCAATTTGCTCTCTACGCATCCGACCATGCCGAAGCGACTGCGTGCGCTGATCCAATGGAACGGAAGCGGAGAATTGTACTAAGCTAAAAAGCACGACTGCGGTATTTGCAGCCGTGCTTTTTCGGCGTTCCATTCCACGATTGACATCATCGATATCATAATCGCGAAAAAAGCGCATAAAATCTGCAAAACCCCTTGCAAGTTTCGTCGTTTTATGCTATAATAAAGAAAAGTGTGTCAAATGGATAACACTGTATCATTACAGAGAGAAACATACAATTTCTGTGTAGAATTCTGCACAGCGAAGAACAAAAGCAGGAGCGTTTTGATATGGTATTTTCAAGCCTGTATTTTCTATATTTGTTTCTGCCCGTATGCCTTTTATGCTACGGGCTTTCGCCGTCTTTGAAGATCAAGAATTTTACACTGACACTATTCTCCCTGATCTTCTATGTATGGGGCGAGCCGATCTATATTATCCTGATGCTAATTAGCGTCCTGACAAATTATCTGTTTGGACTTGGCATCAATGGGTGTCAGAAGCGTGAAAAAGCCGGCGGCGCAAAATTTTTCATGATTCTCAGTCTGATTTTCAATCTCGGCTTACTCGGCGTATTTAAATATAGCGGCTTTATCGTCGAAAATCTCAATCTGATCCCCGGCGTCAATTTGCCTGTACCGCAACTGACGCTGCCAATCGGCATCAGCTTCTATACGTTCCAGATTCTCTCCTATATCATCGACCTTTACTGGGAAAAAATCGACGTTCAGAAAAATCCCGGTCACCTGCTGCTCTATATTTCCATGTTTCCGCAGCTGATTGCAGGTCCGATTGTTCGATACTCTACCATTGCCGACGAAATCAAAACGCGTCACATAACACTGAAGAACTTCAGCGACGGCTTTACCAGACTCGTGATCGGTCTCGGAAAAAAGGTCATTCTTGCAAACCATCTCTCGATTATTGTCGAACAGTTCTTCGGAACAGAAGGCACAGCAATCTCCGTTGCCGGAACATGGTATGCAGTCATTGTCTATGCGATGCACATTTACTTCGATTTTTCGGGTTATTCCGATATGGCAATCGGCATGGGAAAAATGTTCGGATTCCATTTTGACGAAAACTTCCGTCATCCGTTTCTTTGCAAGGATATCTCCGAATTCTGGCAGCGCTGGCATATTTCACTGGGCACATTTTTCCGCGATTATCTGCTCTATGTTCCGATCTTTGGTAAGCGCAGAAAATACGGCGGTTTGTTCCTTGTCTGGTTCTGCACCGGTCTCTGGCACGGTGCAAGCTGGAATTTCATTATCTGGGGTCTGTATTTCGGCTTGTTTATTCTGATTGAACAGCTGATCGGCAAGAAGCGTATGAAAAAGATTCCACTTGTCATTCGACATATTTACAGTAAAATTATTATTTTCATCGGATTTGGTATCTTCTATTTCGAGGATTTCGGCAGATTGGGCGATTTCTTCAAGAACCTGATCGGACTCAATGGCAATGCGCTTACCGATAATGTTCTGGAACTTTCCATTCAGAATAATCTGTTCCTGCTGCTCGCAGCCGTGATCTGCTGCTTCCCGATCTATGACGGATTGCAGGCACTGAAAAAGCGTTTCTCTGCTGCGGTTCTTGCTGTTGACGCATTCCAGATTCTCTGCAATGCAGCATTGCTGATTGTCAGCAGCATTTTCCTTGTTGACGCAACGAATAATCCGTTCCTGTATTTCCGTTTCTAAAGCGGCAGGAATACCATATAATAAATAGAACAAATCAAAGAAAGGAGCGTTTGCGATGCCGAATCACGATCCGTCGGAAGAAATCCGAGAAACGACTGACGCTGCACCGCAGGAAGAACAAAAACTCGACCGGCGTACCGCAATCGCACAGGCCAGAGCAATTCGGCGTGAAGCTGCCGTTCTGGAGGATAAGGATAAGGAGCACGCGCATAAGACGGTCAGCCAGATACTCGAACAGGCAGAACCGGCTCCGCCCAAGGCTCCGCTGCATAATAAAACAGCTCCGGTTCCGGTCTCCAATTCAACCGGAAAATTCGGGTGGCTTGACGAAATCGTAAAGCCAGAGGAATCAAAATCAACGCAGAATCCCGACGACATCATCGACGCGCTGCTTGCTTCTTCCGAAAGCAAACCGAAATCACCGGTCACAGACGCTCTCGTCAACCAGATTGTCGCAGAGGTCACAAAACAAAAATCTGAACCGGATCATACGGAATCAAAGTCGGAATCTCCTGCTTCCGATCAAGCGCTCACTCCGCAGAATGAACATCCGACAATACCCGATACCGAGAAATCTGCACAGATTACGCCTGATATCAAACAGGAACAACGCAAAAGCGAAGAAAAAGTCATTCGTGAGCTGCGGCGTCTGACCCCTAAGCAGCCTACTATGAGCGATGTCGAGGCTGCAAAACAATATCAACAGCAAACAGAGGACTCAAAATCTGCCGTCCGTAAAATGAAACGGGATTTTGACCGAACATGGAATAAAAAATCAGGCAGCATCCGCGCCGCCGATACTACGCGCCGTACAGAACGCGCCTTTGCTTGTTGGAATATTGCGGTCTGTCTTGTGCTGCTATTCGGTATTGCCATTGGAATGCTGTTTTTGGAACGTCCTACCGTTTCCATGGAAGAAAATCGTACACTTGCCACAATGCCTGAAATCTCCATCGACAACTATCGTAACGGCAAGTTAACCGGCGGTATTGCGGAATATTATAACGATACGGTTCCATTCCGCTCAACTTTTAAAGGCTGGATTCAGAATTTCCGAAAATCATTCGGTCTTAGCGGCAGTGCCGTCATCATCGGCAATGTACCTGCAAAACAGCCAAATACAACCGAAACCACATCTCTCACAACTACAACTTCTGCGCAGCAAACAACTGCATCACATCTAAGCGGCGCAGTTCTGACTACAATTTCTGAAACCACTACAACCACTGTGGAGAATACGTCTGCTGAGCCAGAGCGTGAGGGTGAGCTGAGTAATAATATTTTAATCGTCGATAACCGTGGCATTATGCTGTTCGGCGGTTGGGAAACAATGGGCGAGAATTATGCCAATATCCTCAACCGCTATCAGGCAGATCTCCCTGACGTCAATATGTACTCGATGGTTGTACCGACCGTCTGCTCCTACTATACACCGGAGGAATTCCAGCACCTTATCACAAGCGAAAAGGCAAACATCGACCATATCAACGCTTGTCTCAACGGCGTCAAGCCTGTCGACGCATACGGCGCGCTCGAAAAGCATCAGGACGAGCCGATCTTTATGCGAACCGATCACCACTGGTCATCGCTCGGCGCGTTCTATGCAGCAGAAGAATTCTCTGCTGTTGCACGCGTACCGTTTGCGCGTCTGGACGACTACGAGCGACATTCCAAAGAGGGGTATGTCGGCACGCTTTACGGCTACTCGAATAATATCATCCTCAAGGAAAATCCGGAAGAATTCTTTTGGTACGTGCCCAAGGCAAATTATACCACAACTTATTATAACCGCAGCTTTGCTTCGCCCTACCAAGGCAGCTTGTTCATGAACATCGAAAATACTGCGCCCGTAAGCTGGTATATGACGTATATGTCAGGTGACGACCATATTGTGAAGATCGACACCGATATGCCAAACGGCAGACGGCTTTGCATCATTAAGGATAGCTATGGTAATGCGTTGGTTCCGTTCCTTACTTCGTCTTTCGAGGCGATTTATGTCATGGATATGCGGTATTTCAATCTGAATGCAATCAACTTCCTGCGTGAGCAGGGCATCACTGACCTACTGTTCGCCATGAACAGCTTTAGCGCAAACGGTCCCAATGCGCAAGCAATGGAAACAATCCGCGTGCAATAATTTAGAAAATACCCGCGTCTGCGGGGAGATATAGAAAGGAGAAGAATAATGACAAAGACAGAAGCAATGGAGGCTCTGACGCCGATTTTCCGTGAGGTATTCGATGATGACAGCATCGAACTGAATGACGATATGACCGCCGCCGACGTGGATGGCTGGGATAGCGTCGAGCATTTTAATCTGATCTCTGAGATCGAGAGCACATTCGGTATGCGCTTTAAGATGAAAGAGGTTTCCGGTATGAAGAATGTCGGAGAGCTTGCAGAAATCGTCGCCGAAAGAGGTTCACTCTAATTCTAATGCGTACAACACAAGGGGAGTACAGTTTTCGCTGTACTCCCCTTTGCATTATCATCTTACATTGATGCCGCGCGTATACGCAGCAGGCGCATAATCATTTTCACCATACAGATAAGCAAGCAATATTTCACGTACACGTTCCGCTGTTTCATCCGTCATTGACAGCAGTGCATATGCCGCTTCACCCAGTATACGCGATCTATCCGCAAGCCATATCGGAACCGCATTAAATAACTCCGCATAATCCGGCTGTTCCAGAAGGCGCGTACAATCCGTATAGACAGCAGCATCCTTACGATCAATCAACGTATGCCGGCACTTCGCACAACCAATCTGTGCCTGAATCGGACAATTCCGCGTCAGCATCAAGGGCAGCTTGCCATATGCATAAATACCAAGCGGCAAATACTGTGCCGGAATTCGTTGCGCTTCCGGTGAACATAGCGCGTCTATCAGCCCATACTGCCGCAGTGCTCTCGCGGCATAGCTGTTTGTCACATGAAGTCCAAGCGTTCCATGTAATGCAAAACCGAGCGTCGTGCCAGTTTCGATATCTGCTGCATCCTGACAAGCAAGCTTTGAAAAGCCTGCGTCCCGCGCCAATTTCAGCAGTTCAATTTCCGCCTGTTCATCACATTTAAAACGCGGCGGAACAATCTGACAGCGTTCAAGCGGAATCAGCTTGTCTCCATTCAAATATTGCGGTACAAGATGCAGCGGCAAAAGCAATGCGTCCAGTTCATCGGCAAGCGCTTCGATTGCTGAAAGCTGCTCAATCCGTCTGATTTGTAAGCGGATTCGTGATTTCTTTATATTCTGTTGAATTTTTCTCGGCAATTCCGGCACATCCGCAAGCCGATGTACAGGCGTATTTCGCCGGATTCGTTCCGCGTCCATATCTGCAACCGCCTGCCGGCGCATCGCATTCAACGCCGATGCCGGCAGCATAACCGCGTCATCCAATTCCGCAGTTACGTTTCCAGCTAGATAAATCGTGTCGCCAAGCTTATGGAATTGCTTTTGCAGCATTGTCAGATCAGTCGGCTTGGATATCGCTTTCTGCGGCTGCTCGCCCGTCACAGTGACGCTGCTGCTGCCATCTGTGACTGTCAATATTGCAGGGGCATTCTGTCGAAGCTGATAATGCGCGTCCAATTTTGCAAGTTTACATGGCTTCTGATACCGTGCCCGCAACAGACGCAAAACATCCTGCGCCGCCGTCACATCTTCTTTCCGGCGAATGCCGAACATTTCTCTGCGCTGTCCGGTGTAATAACCATCCGTAAATCCGCTTCTTGAAAATACAGATTGTAATTCATGAAGATCAAAAGCTTCGCCGCGCAATGCAGCTCGGCAGGCTGTCACTGCTGCCGCAACATATTCCGGACGCTTCATCCGTCCCTCGATTTTCAGTGACTGTACACCCATTTTTAGAAGCTCCGGCAAATGCTGTACCAATGACTGGTCTTTCAAGGACAACGCATACGCCGATTTTTGTACAGAATCTGCCGTAAACGGAAGCCGACAAGGCTGCGCACAGCATCCACGGTTCGCGCTTCTGCCGCCCATTGCCGCAGACATCCAGCATTGACCGGAAACAGACATACAGTGTGCGCCATGGACAAATACCTCAATCTCCATACCGCAATGCGCTGCTTCCACACAGATCGCTTCGATCTGCTTTGCAGAAAGTTCACGCGCCAATACCACACGGCAAAAGCCTGCCCGCTTTGCAAACTGCACACCGGCAGGCGAATGGATTGTTAATTGTGTAGAAGCGTGCAATCGAAGCGTTGGCAACCGGCTGGTGATATATTTCGCCGTACCGAGATCCTGTACGATACAGCCGTCAGCACCGATTTCTGCCGCAATTTCGAGAATACCGTCCAATACTGAAAATTCCGCATCAAACAATAGCGTATTGATTGCAAGATACAGCTTTGCGCCGGCAAGATGACATTGTGCCGCAGCTTCTGATAATCCTGCACGATCAAAGTTTTCCGCATTCGCGCGCGCAGAAAACTGTCGTGCGCCGACATAAACCGCGTCCGCACCGCACCGGAGCGCAGCCAGCAGCGACTCCATACTTCCGGCAGGTGCAAGCAGCTCGGTTATTTTGCTCATTGCTCCGAAGGTGCAAAGGTCAACTGCGTTTCGCCATTTGCCTTCACGTCGGATGTCTCCGAATTTGCGGCAGCCGATGTCTCTGCCGGCGCAGAAGCTGTATGTTTTTTCTTTCCGTCCATCTCATCGCTGATACTGTCTTTCAGAGACTTCAGCTTATTAAGATTCTCAAGCTGCTCGATCTTTGCCTTGAGAACATCAATCTCACGGAGTGCCGCGTCTCGCTCCAGTCGCGCCTTTCCGGCTTCATCGACATACTCCTTGACCTGTGAACGAATCACCTCTACGCTATTGTTTGCCTTTGTCAGCTCATCCATAGCGGAGAGTGCAACCATCATTACTGCGGAATGTGCGGAAACACGCGGATTATCTTCGGTAATATCGGAAATACGCTTCTCCAGATTCTTGGCAAGCTGATAAACATAGCTTGGTGCGTCCTCCGTTTGCAGCACATATTCTCTGCCGCACAGTACAACTTTTACACGATTTATCATAATGCTCTTCCTTTCTTTATTTTACTGATCCAGATACCGCAGCAATGCAACTACCTTACCGAGTACCGCTGCTTCCTTCACATAAATCGGCTCCATTGTGTCATTCTCCGGCTGAAGCCGATAACCGCCGTTTTCTTTATAGAAACGCTTAACCGTTGCCTCCTCGCCATTGACAAGTACAACTACGATCTCGCCGTTTTCCGCCGTATGACTTTGCTCGACAATCACAATATCGCCGTCATAGATGCCGACATTGATCATGCTTTCACCGCGAACGCGCAGAGCAAACAATTCACCGGCATACCGGCGATCCGGCACATAACTGATGTGATCCTCGATATTTTCCACAGCCGTGATCGGTACGCCTGCCGTCACCGTTCCAACCAGTGGGACATTCCGCACACTGCTGCCATGCAGTCGAATTGCACGGTTCTGATTATCCATTTTGTCGAGCAGTCCCTCCTCAACAAGCAGATTGATATAACGGTGAACCGTCGAGGTTGAACCGATTTCCAGCGCGTGACAAATTTCACGAACTGTCGGTGCATAGCCGTCGTCGATTCGTGATCGAATATAGTTGTATATCGTCCTTGCCCTGTCATTCAGCATAACAAATTTCCCTTTCCCGAATCATCAGCTTTCCCAGCGAGTGCGGAGCACATCGGCAATTTGCTTTGAAAGCTTATTCACATCTCCGCAGCCCAATGTAATAATCAGATCGCCTGCCTGCGCAAGCTTGCAGACTGCGTCACATACTGCGTCAAAGTTCTGATATTTTCGCGTATCATTTTCCGGCTCTGTTTCATCCTGCGGAAACCAAATACACTCCGGAATCTTCTCGGCAAGCATACGTGTATAGATTCCGCGTGTATTGGTCTCTCTGCCGCCCATAATATCCGTCAGTGCAACAACATCTGCAATTTGGAGCGCCGCCGCAAAATCATCCAGCAGACGTTCCGTTCTCGAATAGGTAAACGGCTGATGCACCGCAATGACCCTACGGAACGGCATTGCCTTTGCAGCTTGCAGTGTTGCCGCAATTTCTGCCGGATGATGGCCGTAATCATCCGCAATCGTAATACCGCCAACTTTTGCGTGCACATCAAAGCGGCGTTTTGCGCCGTGGAATGCCAACAAGCCTTCCTGACACTGCGCAAAATTCAGTCCGACAAGCGACGCTGCGGCAATCGCCGCCAGTGCATTCAATACGTTGTGCATTCCCGGAACAAGCAGTGTCGCAGTGCCAAGGCAGCTTCCGTCGTGCCAGACCTGAAATGTCGTAGTCTGCTCTGTCGTATGCACGATGTCCGATGCACGCCATTCACATTCCGCATTTGTACCGAAACGAATCATCGTTTTTCCGACGACCTTTTCCATTGCGTCACAGCTATTGAAATCATCACCGTTATACAGTACATATCTGCTCGATTTCTGCGCAAACTGAATAAAGGACGCTTTCAAATTATCAAGCGTATGGAAATACTCCATATGATCCTCGTCAATATTCAGAATCACTGCAATATCCGGCGAAAGATGCAGAAATGTATCCACATATTCGCACGCTTCACAAACGAACACTTCGCTATTGCCAGCCCTGCCGCTGCCGCCGATTGCCGGCAGCTTTCCGCCGATAACCGCTGAAAGGTCGATCCCTGCGGTAAATAGGATTTGGGCAAGCATCGAGGAAGTCGTCGTTTTGCCATGCGTTCCAGCGATGCAGACTGCATCGTGATACCATTCCGATACAAGTCCCAGCAGTTCGCTGCGCTCCATCATTGCAACGCCTGTACGTTCTGCTGCCGTGCGCTCCGGATTGGTCTTTGCAATCGCGGCTGAATACACCACAAGATCTGCACCCTCGATATTTTCTGCACGCTGTCCAAGCTGCACCGGAATCCCAAGCGCCCGAACCGCCGCAAGCGTATCAGTTTCGTTGTTATCTGATCCAGTCAGATAATAGCCCTTTGCATGAAGCACCTGTGCAAGCGGATACATTCCGCTTCCTCCGATGCCGATCATATGTATATGCTGTTTACCTTCTAAAATTGAACTCATAAATCAACACAATCCTCTCTGATTCTTCTCAATCCGATTGATACGGACAGATATGCGCTCCATTTACAACAATTCTAACGCCAAATGATTCGTAATTTGTTAAAAACTGTCCCTCAAAATTATTTTCGACATGAAATATTCACACAATATACACATTTTCATGTTATGATAGGATATGACGGTATCTTTATGGGACAACGCAGCTCCGGCAGTTCCGATGATCACCGATTAGTTAGACACACTGCAATATCACTTCAACGGAAGGAATGAACATTATCATGGAAATCACCGATCTGAAAATTCGCAAAATGATGATGGACGGGAGACTTCGAGCAATTATCTCAATCACGCTCGATCAGATGGTCGCTGTTCACGACATTAAGGTCGTACAGGGCGAAAATCGGCTCTTTGTCGCGATGCCAAGCCGCAAGGATGAGGGCGGCATCTTTCGCGATATCGTCCACCCAATCTCGGCACAGGCAAGAGAATATCTGGAAAACCAGATTCTCAATGCCTATCAGGAACAGCTTGCACTGATTCAAGCTGAAGCAGAAATGGCAGAGACAGTGGAGCCTGTCGCTGACACGATTGCTGACGCTGTATCGGATGTGGAGTCTGATGTCTGAAATAATGACTTTTCCGGACTGTCCGGCGTGTGAAAACACGCCGGACAGTTTTTTTATTTTGATTGCCTGTTTTGTAACAAAAACGCTGTCTTCAGCAGAGCAATCTGTGTTTTGGCGTCCTGAATCCGGTTATCCATCACCATTTGTACGGCTTCGTCAAACGGCAGCCGCACAATATCCAGAAATTCATCCGTATCCAGTAACTGCTCTGATGTTTCCCGAATCTGTCTTGCCAGATACATATGGATGACTTCTTCATCATATGCAGGGATCGGAAACAAAGAACCAAGCGACTCCAACATCTCCGCCTCGCCGCCGACCTCCTCTTTTAACTCTCGCACCGCACATTCCAGCGGATCCTCGCCATATTCAAGCTTTCCGGCTGGAATCTCCAAGGTCTCAACATGATGCGGATAACGAAACTGCCGAACCATCAGCACACAACCATCCGATGTCAGCGGTACCACGCAGGCACCGCCCGGATGATGTATGATCTCACGAATTGCCTCTGTGCCGTTTTCCAGCAAAACCGTATCTTTGGATACATTCAGAATCCTGCCTCGATAAATTTCCTCTGTGCGGAGCCACTCCTCTTTCAGATGCGGCGCCGATTGTAAATCATTCGTCATCACGGCGATCCTCCTCGTTCCCGTAAGCATCATCGGATTGCTTTGCTGAATCCGGTACAGGTTGGTTTACTTGAGGCGGTGATTTCTTCTGCTTCCATGCCGCATGATTCAGATAATGCTGATGCTCTGTAAACATATCCAGACCGTTATAATCATAAGAATGCTTCTGCTTCGGATGCCGCGGCGCATTTCCTTTCTCCAAAATCGCCATCAGAATCAGATACAGCACAAGACCTGCTGCGCCACAGAACATCACGATGATACCAACACGCAAACCGGGCGTTTCATAGCTGAATGTAATCAAATTCTCGCCAGCTTCGCAGCGAACCGCCATGAAACCGACGTTGACGCGCTCAACAACCGCGTCCTTGCCGTTGACTGTTGCTCGCCAGCCCTTTTCATACGGGACGCTGAAAAATACCATTTCCGGTTTTTCCAGATGGATGACAGCGTCAAAGCCATTGGAATCATATCGGAAAGATTCACAGGTTTCAGCTGCGCGCTCCTTGCAGTATTCCAAAAATGCTTCATCTGACATCGCATATTTATTTTCGCTGGAAATTCGGGTCAGGTCAGTACCATACGTTTTTTGCTGCTCCTCATTCAGAACAAGTGCCTTGAGCATGACCTTTTGCTTTGCAAGATCGCTCAATTCATGAAATGCTTCTTCGTCAATATAGCTGTCGTATGCAATTCCCATTGGAATATACGCTTCATTTTCATAGATCCGATAGCTGCCATTCTTTTTCAGAAATTTGAACATTGGCATATCTTCCAACATATCATGCTGTTCATCCGCGTCGTTACCGGAAATGTATTCAGCATAATATTTCACGCTGAGCAGCTCACGCAGCGGATAATATTTTGTTTCCGCACGCGACGCCACATCACGCTGCACACCGACCGCGTCATAGAAATCCATAACGGACGGCGGTACGATACTGTGAAAGCATCGCATATTGGAATAGCCCCAAAACATCGGGTAATTATCATGATCCTTAGAAATATCAATACGCGCAAACTGATTCTCCGGCATATCGAGCTGAACCTCGTCCTTGGCATTGTAGGATACATTCAGATAAGAGATCGGCTCTGCGCCGTGCCCGATTCCGAAATACATCATACAGCCGCCCGTACACAGACACGAGAGTACGGTTGTCCAGGTTGCAAGCATATATGTCTTTTTGCTCTTGCCGCGTGACAACGCAACCAATGCGGTGAAATACAGCATCAGCAGCGTCAGCACGATCGTCAGCCAGAAATATACGGGATACTTCGCAAAATCAAACCATTTGATCGTATCATCTTCTTTGCGCGGCAGGAATGAAACCAGAAGAAAGCCCAGATTGACCAGCGCACAGGTAATGATACCGCCCTTCCAGCGAATCTGCGGGTTATCAAGCGCATACGCCGTCATCAGCGCCATAATCAGCACCGGCATATAGAACCAGCGCGCATAATATGCGCTGTTAAAGGTGTAGAACATCGAATTCAGAATCGGAATCAATGCGCATATCATACAAACTGCCGTCAGCCTGGTTGCCCAGTGCTTACGCTTCTGCGACATAAAGGCGATCACGCCTGCCATCGAGAACATCGGCAGATAGCCTGCGATGGACGACCACTTTCCGTAATCCGATCGGAACAGATTCGGTCGTGCAGGCACGTCCGGAATCATGAAAAAGCTCTGGATGATGCGCCATACTCTGGTTCTATCGGAATACGCAACCATATCCATTCCATACATACGATTATGAACGCGGTAATTGTCAAGAACTGCAAGCGCTGCCGGCAGAATCAATACACAGGCGATCATCGTACCAAAAATTGCTTCCAAGGCAATTCCGAAGAACTTCCTGACATTTGCATGGAAATCCTTGCTCGTGCAGCGAATGATGAAATAAATCACCGCAAATACTGCCGCACAAGAGAAGAAATAGTAATTGATGAGACCTAGCAGTGCAACTGCCAACGCAAATACGCCGCGGCGATTTTCATTCACACGCTGCTCCATTGCCAGCAGCAGCAGTGGGAAGAACGCTGTTACATCCTGAAAATGATTGAAGAATACATTATACATCTGAAAACCAGAAAACGCATAGAGCAGCGCTCCGATCACAGCCGCCTCTCGGCTGCGCACAAAGCGCCGGATATAGGCGTATGCTGTCACAGCGGCAACCGCGTGCTTCAGTGCCAGCAGATAGGGAATCATGTAGAGCACCCATTCCTGCGGAAATGGCACCGTCAACCAGAAAAACGGACTGCCAAACAGATAAAACGAATATGAACCGATAAAGTTTGCACCAAGATCTGTCTGCCAGTTCCAGCCAAAGCTGCCACGCTGCACCGCATCATGCGCCAAATAGTAAAACGGAAGCTGCTGCGAATTAAAATCGCCGTAATAAACAAAGTATCCGCCCGTATATATCATGACGGGCATCATTAGCAGCAACATCATCATGTAGCTCAACACGAATACGCGCAGATATGATTCGCGCCGTTCTCCGAGTGGTCGGCGAATCGCCATTTTCGGCCTTCTGCTCATTTGTATCTCCACCTTTTTTCTATTCAGGAATATATGTTTCTATTATAGCACAAAGCAATGAAAATGTAAAGCACATTTGTGCGGATTTTGCCGCCAAAATCTGCCGCTGAACGATTCAGTCGAATCCGAAAAAACGGCGCGTATTTTCCAGAATCTGTGCCGTCAGTTCCGTTTCATCCATGTTCATATGTTTGGCAAGCTCCGCTGCCACATAGCGAATATTCTGCGGAACATTGATATTTCCGAGTCCCTTGACGTTTTTGGGCGTCAGGTAGGGCGCGTCCGTTTCGAGCATCACACGGTCAAAGGGAATCATTCTGACCGCTTCTCGCAACGCTTTCCCTCGCCGATCATCACAAATCCAGCCTGTAATACCAATGAAAAAGCCCATGTCCAGATAGACTTTCAGCGTCTTTGCATCTCCTGTAAAGCAATGTACAACCGAACGTCTGCACTGTTCCGGATGTTGCCTCATCCGTGCAATGAAATCCTTTGACGCATCGCGTTCATGCAGAAAGAGTGGCTTTTCCAGTTCCTCCGCAAGCTTGATGTGGCGATCAAAGCAGCGGAGCTGATTTTCCCGCGTTGAAAACATACGGTCATAATCCAGTCCGCACTCTCCCACCGCCACGATCTTCGGATTCTGCGTCACAATCTCGCGGATGCGAATAAAATCTTCCGGTTTCGCGTCATCTGCATTGTGCGGATGAATGCCGCAGGTACCCCAGCACGCGTGCGACTGCACATAGCGCTGCACCGATTCATTTTCTTTCATATCCGAGCCGGTCAGGATGCAGGCAACGCCCTCCGCCGCCGCATCCGAGATCACGCGGTCCGGCTCTTTGAACTGCCTGCAAAACAGATTCAGCCCGATGTCGATATATGTGGTCATTTGAAACCTCTTTTCAGTCGATCATAATTATGGAAAGTCTTTCGGGATGCCGATTTCTAAAGCCATCTCTGCTGATAAGGACATACTTGTCAAGTGCTTCGGGAGACCGGTCGCGATTGTCATCTCAGACAATTCCTGCAGCACTGCCCTGCACTGCTCCGGATAGCAGTGAAAAAAGAATCCTGCAAAGATATACCGCACCAAAACGTTCTCATCATGCAGATAGGGCAGAATCTCCGCAGCACGCCCCTCATCAATGAGCGCTCTTGCATATTTTCTGATTTTGTCAAAATATCTGTTGTATATTCACATCGGAAGGTTGTGAAGCAAAACGCCTTCCATTTTCTGACAGCATACAAGGATTTTTTGCACATAATCATTTTTCATATGCATCCCAGCTTCTCCAATCGGCATTTTGATCGTTGCGCAATGGTTTGCAAGCAAACCGTGAGCAATCAATCTTTTATATCGGCGCTCCGGTTATGTTTTTGCATTCATCCCAAAATGGGATTCTTAAGCAGTTACGGCAGTCTGTGAATTGCTCTGCAATTCACTTAGGGGCGCCCTCTATCGCAGGGCGCCGCCCTTTGGAAACCTGCAAACTTTTATTTTGTGCTCCGGTGATGTCTTATTCATTCATCCATAAAAATGGAGTCCAGAGGGATAGTATCCCTCTGGCGGAGTTTGAGGCGGAGCCTCATTATAGATCCGTCGGAGACACCTTATTCACCCCAGCAGCTCCCGAAGCTGTTTTTCTTTTTCCTGCATCAGTTCATCGAACCGCGCAAGATAGTCATAGGGATATTTGCATTCGGTCAGGCGTTCAATGCCGCGTTTGCCGCCGAGCACCTTCGTCGATGCCCCTGCTCCGATGCCGAGAATCGTCTGCGAATCGTCCATCATCATGACATTATAGGCGCTCTCAAATCCCGGCTTTGCATAGCCAACGTTTTCAAGATTTGCCGCCATATTCTTCTGCCGGTAGAGATAATACGGCCGATAACCGGCGGCGGTCAGTGTTTTCTGCGCATAATCGACCATTTCGCTGACGGCTTCTGCATCCGGCATCGAAAGACTCTGGTAGAAATCCGCTGCTTTTTTCAGAGAAAGACAATGCACCGTAATGCTCTCCGGATCAAGCGCAACCGCGCGGTCGATGCTCTCATAGAAGCCCTGTACCGTATCCTCTGGCAAGCCGGCAATCAAATCCATATTGATATTGTCAAAGCCCATTTCACGCGCCAGCAGAAATTTTTCGACGGTATCCTGTGCGGTGTGCGGACGTCCTGCCGCCCGCAGCACATGATCCTGAAAACTCTGCGGATTAACCGAGATGCGCGTCACGCCGAACTGCCGCAGATGCGAAAGATTTTCCATCGTAATCGTATCCGGTCTGCCCGCTTCGACCGTGAATTCCCGAAGCGGCTGTCCATTCACAAAATGACGATGCAGCCAATCGAGCGGCTGATAGAGGTCGATTGCAGTCGGGGTACCGCCGCCGATGTAAATGGTATCCACAATCAGCCCAAAATCGTCAACAATTTGACTGACAAGCGAAATCTCTCGATATAGGCACTGATTGTATTCCGGGATCAGCTTTCCCATCTGCGCAACTGAATTGCTGACAAATGAACAGTATTTACAGCGCGTCGGACAAAATGGAATCGAAACATATATTCCGACGCTTTTTTTCGGTGCAGCGTCAAAAATCGGCTGCTGCACTGTAAGGATATCGGTGGCAAGCTGCGTTTTCTCATCTGTCACATACCAGACATTGCGAAAATCATCCGCCGCCTGTGCAAGACTGCCGGTACGCTCCGTAAATTTTCGCAGCAGATTTACAGGACGGATGCCTGTCAGCATCCCCCATGCCGGCTGAATGCCGGTCAGTTCGCAGAACATCGGATAGCTTAATCCTGAAATCTCCCGATCAAGAACGTTATTCGGCGTATCCACGGATAGATTTTTTTCGCTGCGGCGCAGTTCACCGTTGAGATTCACCCGACATACCAGATGCAGTCCATCCGCTTCCGGAAGCACGACCGCAGAAAAATATTCATCCTCCGCAGGCGGCTCCAATTCGATTGAAAACGCAAATTTTTCCGCCGGTCGAAACAGCTTGAGCAGCGCTTCCATTTCATATGTGCGGCTATGTCCGTATGTGTGAATGACCAAAGCAGTCCGCCTCCGTTCTGACAGCTCGTTTTTTCGTGATATGCTCATTTTCTCGGTATCAGATAATGCCCGAATACACGTTCATGCTCCAACGTCGTTTCGAGATAATGTCCAGCATATACCTTACAATCGCCTTCCAGAGCGCCAAGCCGTGCAAGCGATTGACGCATATCGCGGATATTGCCGCCTTGAAAATCCACTCTGCCGACAGCGTCCCGAAACAGCGTATCGCCGGAGAAGAGAATATCTCCATGCCGGAAGCAGGAGCTGCCCGGCGAATGGCCCGGGGTATGTATGACAAGAAATTCCAGTTCATCTGAAAACTTCAAAATATCATTATCCTCAAACGTATGGATATATTTTTCATCCGGACAGCGATACATCGCACCAAAACCAAGCTGTACGGCAAGCGAATATTCCGTTGATACAACGAGCGGACGGTCAAGCGTATGCACATAAAGCGGTATCTGATCGGTTTCGATCAGCTCCGCCGCCGCGCCAAAATGATCGAAATGCGCGTGCGTCAGCAAGATCGCCAGCGGCTTGATACCGAGCGAATGAATCTCTGAGCGAATGGTATCCGGCTCTGCACCCGGATCTATGATGACAGCATTCTTTTGGCTGTCAAATACCAGAAAGCAATTTGCTTCCAATTCTCCGACCGGCAGTTTTTTGATATTCAGCATGGAATGATTTCTCCTTTGTTTCTGCATTTCTTACTTTTGTATTATGATGCAATCTCAATACGCGGCTCTGTCAGCGGAAATGACATCGCGGACAGTACGCAAACGATTCAGAAGCGTGTCCAGCTGTTCCGTCGAACTGACCAGTACTGTTGCATGAATCAATGCGTCTCCATTTTTCTTCATATGCAAATTAAAATTTGAAACCGGCAGATGCACCTCTCCGATCACCTGTGAAACATCATGCAGCAGATTGATGCTGTTGACACAAAGGATTTCAATATTCGCTTTCATTTCGGACGCAGGCGCATTGGACGCCCAAGTCGCTACAACCCAGCGATTCATCTCCTCCGGCGAATTTTTCGCAAGTGCCTCCTGATATTTCCGGCACTGCTGCTTATGAATTGTAATGCCGTGTCCCATCGTCGTAAACCCGACGATTTTCTCTCCCTGAAGCGGCGAACAGCAACGCGCAAGCTTTAGTTCCACATTGTCAACACCGTCCACGATAATGCCAGTGCTGCTTTTTGTCGGCTGACGAAGCTCGGAAAGCTGCTCCTGCATTGGCGTCTGCGGCTCCGCAGATGCAAAGCGCTTGATATAGTATTCACGAATGCGCGGCATCGTTTTGATCAAAGAAATGCCGCCGTAGCCGACTGCCGCAAAGAAATCATCCAACGTCTCGCAATTCGGCTGATGCAGATTTTCACGAACAATCATCGAAAGCTGCTCCGGCGTCATCTGAATATGCATACGCCGGCATTCACGTTCAATACTCGCTTTTCCGGTAGCAATATTCTCCGCACGACGCTCACGCTTAAACCATGAACGAATCTTCGCACGCGCCTCACTTGTCCGGACGATATCAAGCCAGTTACGGTTCGGACCCTTGTTCGGATCCTTGGTCGTCTGAATCTCACAAATTTCGCCCGTATTCAAACGGTAAGAAAGCTGAACGATTTTGCCGTCCACCTTTGCACCGATGCACTTGTGACCGATCTGCGTATGAATATGATATGCAAAATCAATAACCGTTGAACCAATCGGCAGACTGACCGGCTCACCCTTCGGCGTCATAACGACAACATCATCCGGCGCAATATCATTCTTGATCGTTGCAACAAGCTCCTCCGGATCATCACTCGCCTGCTGCGTTTCCAAAACCTGTCGGATCCACGCAATGCGCGTGTCCATGACCGAATTACCTTCGATCCGTTCCTTATACTTCCAGTGCGCTGCTACGCCATATTCGGCATTTGCGTGCATCTCCCATGTACGGATCTGCACCTCAAACGGTATGCCCTCTCTGCCAAGCACAGATGTATGCAGAGATTGATAGCCGTTCGCTTTTGGATTCGCAATATAATCCTTAAACCGGTTTGGTATCGGTCGGAACATATCATGAATCAGTCCAAGTACGCTATAGCAGTCATTGATTGTCGTCACGATCACGCGAACTGCATATTTATCATAAATCTCATCAATGGTTTTATGGTTGATGTACAGCTTTTTATAAATGCCATATATACTCTTAACGCGTCCGTCAATCTGTGGCGTCGTCACAAAATCCAGCGAACGGATTCGCTCTGCAATCCGCGCCTTTATCCTCTTGATGAACGCCTCGCGCTCCTCTTTTTTATTTTCGAGCAGGCTTTCAATTTCCGCATATGCAAACGGATCCAAATAATAGAAAGACCAATCTTCCAGTTGCTCCTGTACCGATGAAATGCCAAGACGGTGTGCAATCGGCGCATAGACATTCATCGTTTCAAAGGCAGTATTGTGCTGCTTATAATCCGGACGATACTGCAAGGTACGCATATTGTGCAGACGGTCTGCCAGTTTGATAATCATAACCCGAATATCCTGTGACATTGCAAGCAAGATTTTCATGACATTTTCCGCCTGCTGCTGCTCCTTTGAAAAGGTTGGCACTTTCGCAAGCTTCGTCACACCCTCGACCAGCATCGCAACATCGTGACCGAATCTTTTTTGTACATCCTCGCGTGTTGCCTCCGTATCCTCCACAACATCATGCAGAAGCGCTGCGCAAAGCGTATCGGTATCCATGCCGAGTTCCAGCAGGATGTACGCAACCGAAACCGGATGTACGATATACGGCTCACCCGAAGAACGTACCTGTCCTTCGTGACACTGTGCTGCATATTCATACGCGGCAATCAGCTTGCTGATATCATACTGTCGATCATCGGTCAGAATTTTTGCGATTATCATATCAATCGTATATGTCTCATTATGAAAATCCGGCATAAGAAGCTCTCCTTTCTGTCATGTCACACACATCCAAAAATATCACACACAATGTACAAGACTGTCAAAGCAAGTCCGTTCACTGCACAGTCATTGTATATATTTTCCGATATGCTTCGGATTCATTCAACTCTCGTTTCTGCGTCACCGAACACTTAGCAAGCGTCTCGGTAACAGCATCATAGCTAAGCAGATTCAGTTCTCTGAAAATATCCGCGATCATACGGGCGCGGCAGCGATTCATGCCCTTATCCTTCAGCAGCGTGCAGATCTGAGAAATGGTCATCGGCATCCGCTGCACGATCTGATATACCGCCACCAGATCTTTCCTGTGCGGACACATTCTCTGGTAATAGGCTGGCGACGGAAGCTTTTCACCGCGGCAATAGGCGTCGTATGCAGCCTGTGCAGCGATTGCCTGTTCCTGCGCTGCCTGTGAAATACGCCAATCCTCCACGCGAAGCGTCAGAGATTGTCTGCCCATATATTCCTTGACGTCCGCAGAGATCAGTACATCAATCTGCATCCCTGACGTAATACCGGTTTCTTCCGGTCTGAAACGGAACATCAATACTTCATGCTGCACATTGTCGCTGCGCAGCCGCAGCTTTGTATGTACACCGCCCGACAGCGGCAAAACCTCGGTCACAAGCATTTGATTCAAAACAAACATCGGCTTCGGATTTCCCATACCGAATGGTTCCAATATGGATAGTCCCTCGACATTTTCCGGCGTCAGCGTCTGCGGATCGAGTGCGCGTACTGCCTCTGCCGTCATGACAGGCATCACCGGATTATACTCTGCCGCATAAGACTGGATCGCCATACAAAATGCGTCTTTCTCGGATTCTGTTACGGTGAAGCCGCCTGCACTAGTATGTCCGCCGTAACGCAGCAAATGCGAAGCGCAGGCTTTCAAACATTCAAACACCGAAAAATCCCCAAAACTACGCGCTGAACCACGAAAGCCGTCCGCTTCCCTCGCCATGAGAAAACATGGCTTTCCGAAACGCTCCATCAGCCGCGCCGCAACAATACCAATCACGCCATGGTGCCAGTTTTCCCCAGCAAAGACCAATACGCGTGCGTGCAGCAGTTCCGGTGCACGACGAATTTCATCCAGAATCTGTTCAATGATCTCCTGCTCTGTCGCACGACGTTCCTGATTCAGCGAGTGAATCTCGCCGGCAAGAATTTGCGCTTCCTCTGGATCATCGGTCAGCAAAAGCTTAGCGGCAAGCGTAGCAGTGGCAAATCTGCCTGCTGCATTGATGCGCGGAATCAACTGAAACGCCGCAGTCTGTGCGGTAATCGGTTCGCCATCTGCCATTCCGCAGACCGCCATCAGAGAAATCAGTCCCATTCGATCGGTATTGACAAGCAGTTTTAAGCCGGTTTGCACAATAAACCTGTTTTCACCATCCAGCGGCATCACATCCGCAATCGTTGCAAGCGCAGCCAGATCACCGAATTGTTCCAGTGCAGGTTCCCATTCTCCGCCGTCCAGCGCAGAAATCAGCTTTAATACAACGACTGCGCCGCAGATCGTCTTATACGGCGATGTACAGTCCGGACGAAACGGATCCACCACCGCAACCGCCTCCGGCAATACATCGCCGGCACGGTGATGATCGGTAACGACCAGTTCCATGCCAAGCTCTCGGATCAACTTTGCCTCGTCAATTGCTGAAATGCCGTTATCGACCGTAATAATCAGTGAAACACCTTCATCGTGCAGACGGCGTATCTGCTCCTCGCGCATTCCATAGCCTTCTTTGCGCGTTGGAATGTACCATGTTACATCAGCGCCGGCACAGAGCAGCCAATCCGTCAGCATGACTGTCGCAGTCACGCCGTCGCAATCGTAATCGCCGTAAACGCATATTCGCTCGCCACTGTCCACTGCCGCCAAAATACGTTCCACTGCACGATCCATATCCTTCAGCAAAAACGGATCTGTCATTTCCGACACATTCAGTAATTCTGCTGCACGTTCGATATTTTCGATGCCGCGCGAAACCAGCACCTCTGCACAAAGCTGCGAAATACTACCCTGTCGTCGAAGCTGTTCTGCTTTTTTGCTGTCCGGTTCGCCTATTTTCCATCGTTTCAGCAAGTTTTTCCACCCCTGCTTTCTTCATCAGCCGATATGTATCCTATTTTATTAGTATACCATTTTTATCTAAAAAATGCAAGCGTCAAAGCGCATTTCAATTTATATTCCAAAAAACAATCCGCACAGGGAATAATCCCCGTGCGGATCATGTCGATTACTGTCATGATTTCTTCTTATTTGTCTTTTCAGGCTCTGCTGCAGCTGCATCTGTTACACTACTGCCGTGTGCCACAGCCTGCTTCTGATTACGCTTACGTGTTTCCTCGACCAGCGCCTTGACGAAAGACACCGAAAGATAAATCATAAGAATGATAACCTCAACGCCAATCGCCGGAACAACTGCCTTTGCAATACCACTCTTGATCGTTGTACCAACAGAGGAAGTTGCCGGAACCAGAATGTTATAAGAATCAGAGAGCGAAACATTACGGTAATAATCGTCGGCAGTCTTGTTAACCATATCAATCAGATTGTCAACCTTGGTTTTCAGCTTTGCCAGATCTTTTTCGATGCGCTCGCTCTTGGATTTAGAGGCAGTTGAATTGCTTTTCTTCAGCGTAGCAAGACGCTGCTTATAGTATTCGATATTCTGGTCGGTCTCCGAAAGATCAGCCTGTGCGCTGAGTCTGCGATTGATGAGTCTGTCATATTCCTCAGAGGAAACCGTAGTCTCTGTATTCGCTACGCTGTCGCTGAAAACGATTACCTGATCTTTCTCGTAGGCTTCAAACGCCGCTTCAACAGCAGCGAGCGTATCCTTATTGGTTTTCCGTTCCAGTTCCAGATTTTCGATACGCCATTCATAATAGGTTTGCAGACGTTCTTTATCCTTGGAGACATTGTTTACATTCAGATAAGAGGAGATCAGATCAAGATCCAACGACTGAACGGAACTGATTGCGTCCTTCAGATCGGCGAAAGTATAGCCTGTCTCGGTGGAACGAAAACGCGAGGTATCTTCCGCAGAGATGCTGCTGACATAGCGGCTCAGGCTTTTCAGCTGTGTACGGAACAAATCTACAGCCTGCGCATAATCATAATCCGTATAATCCATTGTGCCCAGATTATTTCCGAAAGCTTCATTATAGCCATACTTGCGGAAGAAATAATCGCGGTAGGCGTCAAGCATTGCATTGAGGATCTGTACCGCGTCCGAACGGCTGAGTCCCGCGTCTTTATAATTAAACTGTACATTATACTGCGTAGATACCCACGATACATCCAGCATTGCCTGCGCAGCGGAAAGCTGACCATTTGAGGCATTCTCATAGACATTTTTATATGTATTCATACGCTGATAAGCATTTTCCGGAATAATGCCCTCAATCTCGATACCGCGGCGCACAGGCTCCAGCAAGTCCAATTCCATATTACAGGCTTTCAGGGCTTCATCAATGACATCCGGTGACTTCAGCTGATTCGGATCAAAATCAGTGCCATCCGGATTTTTACCTTTTTCGATGCCCTCATGCGTAAAGCTAACGATCGCACGAACAGGCGTAATGGACGTTGTACGGAAAAAAACGCTGACGCCGGCAATGAGACCACCGACAATAACCGAAACCAACAACCAGACGCTCAAGTATCTTTTCAGATTCCGAATAATGGCTGAAAAAGATACGACAACCTCTTCCTCATGTTTTTCTTCTTGCTTGAGGATCAAATTTACATTCTGTTCTGACATTGATTAGCCTCCGTTTTCTAATTTTCCCAATACTCCACTTATGGGCATTATAAATTTAGTATAGCATATTTTAAAAATCAATGCAAGACGTTTTCCTACAATCGCATGATTTTCTCTTTTTTGCACAAATTTCAAAACAGCATCCATTCGATTACAGGAGGCTATATTCACGCTTATTTCCATGTTTTTTCAGCGCGGACGCTTTCTGTTTGTTGCATTGGCACTTTCTCTGTAATTCACTTGACAACATCAGAAAATTATGGTATGATATACTAAATACAAATTATCTTTCTTATCACCGTTTGATCAACAAAACATGAAATAAAATAGATGAGCAAGGAGGCATTGTCATGTATAATAAAGATGATTCCAGACATCAGGACCTCGTCAATCGCGGAAAGCAGCTTGAGCAGCTTCTGCAAAGCACTGAGCATTCTGAACAGAATAAGCAGACCGCATTGATGGACTATCTGAATCTGCTCAACACCGAACGTGCTTCGGATCTCGGCATTTCATTCACGCAGCGGATGCTGAAACGCATCATGGCGGCATTTGAAGCGCATCCAACGGCAGATCTCGCTGTCGATCAGCTCTATACCTGTCTGCTGCTGCAGCAATTCCACTCCATGCAATTCGATTTATGGCGTGCACATCCTGCAATCGAAAAATGTCGGAATGCACTGACGATGCTAGAGGCAGAAGGCAGATGGTCTGATTGCCTGCGTTATTGTCAGGATACGGCAAATTCCTACGCAGAAATTCATTTCTGGCCGGAGGCGCTCGCTTATACACAGCGTGCCTATTCCAGTATGCGTGAACTGCTAAAGCAAAAAGTTAAAGTGCTTGAAAACGGTGAACTGCTTGATCTTTCCGATACGGCTTTCTCGGTTATCACTTGCGCACTGCACACCGCTAACGGCGTTACGCCGGAAATGGAAGCAACCATGCAGCAGGATCTCGGAACCGATGCGTATGCGGCTGTCTATGCCGAAGCAAAAGACGCTGCTGATTCCGAGCCAATGACTGATCCGGTTGAACTGACCGATGAATACCTCGCGATTCGCTTCGAGCTGGAAGAAAAAATTGATGAAGCATTAGAACACGAGCGCGGTTATTATGACTACTGTCGGGAATACTGGATGGCAAAGCGTATGATTCTGCGCAGCGATTACGGTATCCGTTGGAAATCTCCGATCGTGCTCAATCCCAACGATGAATTCCACTAATTATGATAAAGACGCGAAATCAGGCGCTTTCTTTCACGTTTTGATTTCGCGTCTTTTTTATTCGCTGAATGATGCGATCCATGCAGAGATTTCGGATACGCACGCTTCCAATTCAAGATTTGAAAATTGTTTTTTTATACCAGCCGTTTGCAGATTCTCCTCCGAAAAATCCTGAGAATCGGTCAGAAAGCGACGGCACATCTCCGCATAATTCGGCGTTTCCTGCACGTGTTCCCGCTGCAATGCGCGCTGAAGCCGAACGCCGTCCTCGACGTCTATATAAATTGGTATCACATGGTCAGCTCCGAAAAACGTCCGGATTTTACAGTAAGATTCCAAGGTACCGATTCCAAGATAGCTGCTCTCGCTGAGATCCATGCTATCCTTTGCAGTACAGTATATCCAGTCGCCTTTTTGCGTATGGTAGGTACGCGTTTCAATCCACCGATCTGCGCTGCACATCTGTATATATTGTTCTGCTGAGATAAAATAATATTCCCTGCCATCCTGCTCATGCGAGCGCTTCGGTCTGGTTGTATACAAAACCATCGGTCTCAATTCCGGAAATTTCGCTCGCAGCCGTTGATAGATTGTATCTTTTCCAGACGCGCTTTTTCCCATAAGATAAAACAGATGATGCACTGATCTGACTCCTTTCTGTTCATCTTTCCGTATCAACTCGAATTGAATTTATTATACGTCAAGCAATGCAGTTTGTCAAGTTCTTTTCATGTATTCCAGAAGATTCCTATGATATTTCGTGCGGCAGCCGTTTATAATACTAGCACGGCAGCATTCAAAGAAACGGTCTGCAACAAGGCAGCTGTTTCAAATCGGCTGCCCTATGCGCAACTGCGCAAGAAAAGGAGAATGTACCATGAAGGGTGAAATGACACAGAAGGGCAAGGAAGCCCTCGAACGTTTTAAGATGGAATCCGCAAGCGAGGTCGGCGTAACGCTCAATAAGGGCTATAACGGTGATCTGACCTCTCGTCAGGCTGGTTCGATCGGCGGTCAGATGGTTAAGAAAATGATCGACGCTTATAAGATGCAGTAATCTGCTGCACAAAGCGGACGGCGGCATCGCGGATTTGGTTCGCGATGCCGCCGTTTTCGATACGCTGGCTATTCATTTTTAATCTCTTCTAAAAATGTCTCTGGTATATACTTTATCCGCGGCGTCGTCCAAGCAGGCGTCATAGCGATTGGCGATGATCGCGTCGCACTGTTTCTTGAATGCTTCCAGATCATTCACAACCACGCTGCCAAAGAAGGTTTCGCCGTCTTTCAGCGTTGGCTCATAGATAATCACATTCGCACCTTTCGCCTTGATACGCTTCATGACGCCCTGAATAGAGCTTTGACGGAAATTATCGGAATTCGATTTCATCGTCAAACGATAGACGCCGATGGTAACAGGTTTTTCGCTTGCGGCATCCCAGTTTATTTTGCTGCTGTAGCTGTAATACCCAGCTTTCTCAAGGACTCTGTCTGCAATAAAATCCTTTCGGGTTCTATTGGATTCCACAATTGCCGACATCATATTCTGCGGTACATCCGCATAATTCGCAAGCAGCTGTTTGGTATCCTTCGGCAGACAGTAACCGCCGTAGCCAAAGCTTGGATTGTTATAATGCGTACCGATACGAGGATCGAGGCATACGCCGTCAATGATCTGCTGCGTATCCAGTCCTTTCATCTCAGCATAGGTATCCAACTCATTGAAATACGCAACGCGCAGCGCAAGATAGGTATTCGCAAACAGCTTGACCGCTTCCGCTTCGGTAAAGCCCATGAACAATGTATCAATGTTCTCTTTGACCGCGCCCTCCTGCAGAAGCGCCGCAAAAGTGTGAGCCGCCTCAACCAGACGCGCATCTTCCATATCCGTACCGACAATGATTCTGGACGGATAGAGATTGTCGTAGAGCGCCTTGGATTCACGGAGAAATTCCGGACTGAAAATAATATTCTTCGTTTCAAACTTTTCCCGCACCGACGCGGTATAGCCAACCGGAATCGTAGACTTGATAATCATAATCGCATTGGGATTGACTTTCAGTACAAGTTCAATCACCGCCTCAACCGCAGAGGTGTCGAAAAAATTCTTTTTGCTGTCGTAATTCGTCGGCGCAGCGATGATCACAAAATCTGCGTTCTGATAAGCGGATTCGCCATCCAGCGTAGCGGTCAGATCCAGTTCTTTCTCCGCAAGATATTTTTCAATATATTCATCCTGAATGGGCGATTTTTTGTTATTAATCAAATCAACCTTTTCTGGAATGATGTCGACAGCTGTTACCTTGTGATGCTGCGCAAGCAGTGTGGCAATGGATAAACCTACGTAACCTGTACCGGCAACGGCAATATTATAATGTTTCATGGAATACCTCTTTATTATATTTTTTCACGGAATCAGCTTCGATTCCCGTACATCTTTTCATAATAATTCTGATACTCACCGGATATAATTTCTTCCCACCATTCCTTGTTATCGAGATACCACTGAATGGTTTTCTGGATACCGTCTTCAAACTTTGTTTCCGGCAGCCAGCCAAGCTCTGTATGGATTTTGGTCGGGTCAATGGCATAGCGCATATCGTGACCTTTGCGGTCTGCAACATAGGTAATCAGGCTCTCTGGCTTATCCAAAGCCTTGCAGATCATCTTCACAATATCAATATTGCGCATCTCATTATGTCCGCCGATGTTATACACCTCGCCGACTCTGCCGTTCCGCATCACCAGATCAATCGCTTTGCAGTGATCCTCGACATAGAGCCAGTCGCGGACGTTCAGCCCCTCGCCATATACGGGCAGAGGCTTATCATTCAATGCATTTGCAATCATAAGCGGAATCAGCTTTTCAGGGAAATGATACGGTCCATAGTTATTGGAGCAGCGGCTGATCGACACAGGCAGACCGTAGGTTCTGTGATATGCAAGAACCAGAAGATCTGCGCCTGCCTTAGAGCTGCTGTAGGGACTGCTCGTATGGATTGGCGTTTCTTCTGTGAAGAACAGATCGGGTCTGTCAAGCGGAAGATCGCCGTATACCTCGTCTGTGGAAACCTGATGATAGCGCGTGACGCCGTATTTACGGCAAGCGTCCATCATGACCTGTGTTCCCAAAATATTGGTCTTCAAGAAGATTTCCGGATTCTCAATGGAACGGTCTACATGAGATTCCGCTGCAAAGTTCACCACAATATCCGGATGTTCCGCTTCAAACAGCTTATAAATCGCTTCCCGATCACAGATATCCGCCTTGACAAATCGGAAATTCGGGTCGTCCATTACGGGCGCAAGCGTGGAGAGATTTCCCGCATAGGTCAGCTTGTCTACGCAGATCAGCCGTTCTTCGGGATATTTCTTTCTCATGAAATGTACAAAATTACCGCCGATAAAACCAGCGCCACCTGTTACCAGAACTGTCATTGCGATTCTCCTTACAATACAAATTTATCTTCTGCTACATGACGCAAATGCACGCCATAAGGGGATTTTCCATACCGCTGTGCAGTTTCCAAAAGCTGTTCCTTGGAAATCCACTTTGCATAGTAGGCAATTTCCTCCGGCGCGGAAATCACTACGCTCTGACGGTTCTGCACTGTCTGCACAAATGTCGCGGCTTCCATCAGGCTATCCATTGTACCCGTATCGAGCCATGCAAACCCTCTGCCGAGAATCTGCACTTTCAGGTCATTCTGTTCCAGATATAGTCTGTTCAGGTCTGTGATTTCAAGCTCGCCTCTTGCAGAGGGCTTCACCAGCTTTGCCATTTCACTGACGCCGTTCGGATAGAAATACAGTCCTGTAATCGCATAATTAGACTTCGGATTCTGCGGCTTTTCTTCTACGGAAACTACATTTTTGGATTTGTCAAACTCCACAATACCAAATCGCTCCGGATCATTGACATAGTATCCGAAAATCGTTGCTTTGCCGTTCTTGGCATTTGCAACCGCGTCGTTCAGGTTTTTGCGGAACCAACCGCCATAGAAGATATTATCCCCCAAAACCATCGCGCAAGGTTCATTCTCAATAAATTCTTCACCAATCAAAAATGCCTGCGCAAGTCCGTCCGGACTCGGCTGCACAGCATAGGAGAGATGAATGCCCATACTGCTGCCGTCGCCCAGAAGCTCCTCAAACCGAGGCGTATCCGTAGGCGTGGAGATAATCAGAATATCCCGAATGCCGGCAAGCATGAGAGTGGAAAGCGGATAGAAGATCATTGGTTTGTCATAGACCGGCAAGAGCTGTTTACTCGTTACTTTTGTCAGGGGATACAATCTTGTTCCTGAGCCGCCTGCAAGGATAATTCCTTTCATTTCTTTACCACCTCATTCAATCATTCAACGTGAAAGAGCTGATCCTCTTTCTTTTTATAGGCTGCGGAGATATTCTCCCAATGCTTATCCCACCATTTGAAGAATGGTTTCTCAAGCAGATTGATACGTATGATATCAATCACAACGCAAACAGCAAATATGCCTAAAACAGAAACGATCGCATAGATTGCCATTTTCTTATCATTGTAGTGACTGGCAGTTGCAATTACGTCCTTCCAGAGCCACTGACGCATTGCGTCGCTATTCGCATGAATCAGCAGAACGCCGAAAGTAGACGCGGCAATCGTATTGATTACTTTATTATATGGCATTTTTATATTCTTGAAAAACAAAAACGCAAATACACCTGTCATCACAGCAAGAAATGTGTTTGAATCAGTCACAAAATAAAACGGAATGAAATAATCAGTTTTGGTAGCAAGCCAAGCTCCGCCAATGACGCTTGCACTCGATGCAAGAATCCATAAAAGTAACCATCCACCGCATATCCTATTATTGGAAAACCATTTCTTTGGATAAAGCCTTATATATGCAGCGATGAAATATAACACCATAAACCACGAAACATAATTCATGGATACGCCGAACGATCCGCTATGAATTGTTCCAAACAATACATAGGTGAAGAAAAGAAGTAACAAAAGCTTGATATGCTGCCGTTCGTTCATGTGATGAATCAATATATTCAGAAAAGGAATGAACAGGAAAAATATAATAAAGCAGCCTGTGAAATTCTGTTGTATTGATGTGACGGGCAATATCAATGTTACGAAACGAGATACGGAAATCTGTTCTCGTCCGGCAAACAGGAAAATCAGATAAATCACGATTTTGTACAGCATAACTTCACAAATCAACTTAGCAAACTTCTTTGCTGTAATTTGCGACTTGCACATAAAATAGCCAGTGATCATGACAAAACAGTTTATACCGATCTTTCCCCATGCGCCAAACAACAAAAGAAAAAGGGAATTCGCAGACATTGGATTTGCTTTGATCGGACCATCTGCGCTGATCAAGCCAGAATTTACAACATAGTGATGCGCCACAATCAGCAGCATTGTGATGATTCTGAACAATTCCAAATTAGAATCACGCGTTTTAGATTGTTTTGCAACCGTACGATTCGCCGGAGCCAACTTTCCGTCTTCTGTCATATTCATTTCTGACACCTCAGAATCACATCGCAGATTCTATCGACATCTTCCATACTGAGATCAGCATACAACGGTAACGTCAGCACGCGCTCGCTGATTTGCAGAGCAACCGGAGTCTGATTGACATCATAAGCACCGTGGAAACAGTCAAATGTATTGGTCAATGGATAGAAATACTTTCTCGCACCGACGCCCTCTGCACCGAGCGCTGCACAGACTGCGTCTCTGTCCGCGCCGAAAGCTTCCTCAAATACAACCGGAAAATATGCATAATTGGATATCACCTCTGGCTGTTCCGGACAGAGCCTAATCCCCTTTATGCCTGATAAATGAGAACGATACTGCGCCACAACCGCTTTACGCTTTGCAATTTCTGCATCAAGATGGCGAAGATTGCAAATACCCATTGCCGCCTGAAATTCGTTCATCTTGGCGTTATATCCAACATAAGGAATATATTCCGCATTACTCATTCCGAAATTTTTCTGATCATCCAATTTCTTCACAAGCGTATCATCATGATAGCAAACAGCGCCGCCCTCAATGGTATTGAACACCTTTGTCGCATGGAAACTAAACATAGACGCGTCGCCGAAGCAGGCGGCACTCTGATCGCGATAGAACGCGCCAAACGCATGGGCTGCGTCGTAAACGACTTTCAAACCATGGGCTTCCGCAATCTGCTGAATTGCATCCACATCGCAGATATTGCCATACACATGAACAGGTACGATTGCAACCGTTTTAGGCGTAATCAGCTTTTCGATTTTCGTGACATCCATCGTGTAGTCGATATCGTTCACATCACAGAACACCGGTGTCAGACCGCTTCTGACAATCGCGTGCGTCGTGGAAGCAAACGTAAACGGTGTCGTAATCACTTCACCGCCCGCAGGCAGATTCATCGCCTGCAGAACCGCCTCCAATGCCAGATGTCCGTTCGTATACAAAGTCACATGGGGAACAGAAAGCTTTTTTTCCAGTTCAGATTGAAGCTGCTGATGCTTTGCACCCATATTCGTCAGCCAACGGCTATCCCATAATTCTTTAATTTCCTCGCAATATTCCTCGTAGGAGGGCATGGAGGAACGGGTTACGTTGATTGTTTTTTTCATACTCAATACTCCATTACACACCCAGATATTAAGCAAGCGGTCCATGCCGCAAGATGATATATCTCTGCGATACAATATGGTATCATACAGATTTTTTCTTCTTCATAAAGTCTTTCACCAGATTCAACAGATATGTAAATATTTCAAGCTTTAACAGCGCGGATAGACCAATATATATCGCTGCGCCAGCTATGACCTGAAGTATTAACACAACAATCGTTGGCAGCGGCAAGTACTGCATCAACAACACTGGAACGCCCATCAAAAGAGCAAGACCGATATTCGGAAGAATATCCTTCATCTGTTCAAACCAACTGTATTGAAGCAGCTTTTTATTTGGAAAAGAGTTGATCATCGTACTAAACAATGTATTAATCAGCAAACTGTACGCCATTGCCTCTACACTAATAAACATGGTAGAAACAACAAATATCATTCCAAGGAGCTTCTTCATGATTTCCATTTTCAGAAACAGATCGCTTCGACCCATCGCTTTGATTGCATTCAGATTGGACGTATGAATCGGATAGAAGAGATATGACACACAAAAAATTCGCAAAAACACGACGCATCCAAGCCATTTTTCCGTAAGTAAAAGTCGAATCAGCGGTTCCGCGCATACGGCAAGACCAGTCATCATCGGCGCCATAATATATGTACTTGTACGGATGGCGCGTCTTGTCATGGATTTGATTCTTGCCGGATCATCCTGCTCCTTCGACATCGTCGGGAGCAGCACGCTGTCAATAGACGTATTGATATTGGTAACAACCAGATTTGGGAACTGACGCCCGCGATTGTAAAACGCCAGATCGGATTCAGAATACAGCTTGCCGATAATCAACTGACGAATATCATTGTACACCGTATCAATCAGCGCAGAGGCAAGCAATTTCCAGCCAAAGGAAAACAAGGATTTCAGTCTGCTGAACGAAAATGCCCGTTGAGGACGCCATTTCACGGTAAACCAAAGAATGATTGTGCTCATCGTGACATTGACCAACTGCTGTGCAACCAGCGCCCATACGCCATATCCTGCGTATGCCATTGTAATACCGACAATCGCTGCTGTGATGGAACCGCCAAGCGTCACATAGAAAAACTTTTTGAAAAGCAGATTTCGCGATACATATGCCTGCTGTACATTTTTTACACCGGATACGACCAATGTTAAACTCAAAACACGGATGATCGGAACCAATTCTATGTCATTATAAAAATGTGCAATCAGTGGCGCTGCAAAAAACATACAGAGATATAGAAATATGCATACGACAATATTAAAATAGAAAACAGAAGAAAAATCCAGATCATCTGCATTTTTCTTTTGAATGAGCGCATTGCCCATGCCGCTGTCTACAAATACCTGCATGATAGAAGTGAATACGGTCACCAAAGCGATGGTACCGTAGAAATCAGGCGCGAGTAATCTGCCAAGGATGATCGAAACAATAAAGGAGACCAACTGTGCACCGCAGCGTTCAAAAAAGCGCCACATGAAATTCGATAAAGTTTTAGAATTACTGCTCATGATTTCTCCTTTTTCGGTTTATACAATCCTGTTGCAGACAGCAATATCGAAATTTTACCCAACAGATGAAGCTGTTTAAACTTATCCCGATGTTCACGCAGTATCTTGCGTGACGATTCGGCAGACCGATCCAACATCAAATACATATATTCGCGTCGTTTGATTTCTAAAGCGATAATATCACGAAACTCATAATTGCGATACGCATCCAGCTTCTTATAAAATTCAATGCTATTCACCAGATGCTTCATGTGCTGATCAGATTTCTGCGCAACGCGCTGCGTCCAAGAACCAAGCGAGCCTTTTCGATACGCCGACATAATTTTAGGGATGATGTGTATCTTGCCCTCTGTTGACAAGACCGACTTCGTCACATAATCAAACATACTCACTGTATTCAGAAAGTCAAAATTCTTTTCCCACATCGTTTTCCGATAAAACATGGATGCAGTCTGAAATGCGTTGATATCTTCAATCAGTTGTCCTTTTTCATAATCCGTTTTTGTGATTTTTGAAAATTCCGAGATATAAGTACCGTTTTCATCCACGATGTCACTTCCATGCGCTACCAGCACATAGTCTTCATGCGTTTCCATAAAATCAAACTGTTCTTGCAATTTATTGGGATCCGTCCAATAATCATCTCCTTCGCAAAAGGCGATGTACTTTCCTTGCGCTCTGGGGAGCTGAAATGTCTTTCCAATACTTACGCCTTGTGAATACTGATTGACCGTCTGATATATGGGCTTAATGATATCCGGATATTTTTCCTCATACTCTTTTATAATCGCAGCACTGCCGTCTGTAGAAGCATCATCGTGAACCAAAACTTCAAACCGAAAATTAGTTTTCTGGTCTACAAAGCTTTGCAATGCCTTTCTGACATATTTTTCATGATTATACACTGCACACATCACAGATACCTGAATTGGCTGCTCACCCATTTGCAATTTTCCTTTCGCATACTCATAATACTATTACGCATGATGTTCCAGCCAATCGCGCGCCAAACCGCCCCGACGGCTACTGCGTCTGCATCTGCTGCTCTGTACGATATTTTCTGAATCCATCATCCGTACATTTTATTTCTCTCAAGTTTTGCTTTTTCTCAGGAATCCCATATATAAGGTTGCCATCACCAAGGTATATAAATGTGTTTTGATTCCAAATAACACAAATCGCTGATATCGGCTTGCAGTCGCTTCAACCGGATATTCTTCTATTTGGGCGTCAATGCAGAGCTGTTTGATCCATTTGCGTCTCTCCCCAAAATTCATCTTCATTTTGGGAGAAAAGGAAAATTCCAACGCCTTCATCAGTTTCGTATATATCATTTTTTTCACAAGAAGATGCGTCGCGTGATCTTCCTTGTTCCATGTACAGATGGTTTCCTGCCAAATCTGGTTCAGACCCATGACAGCGTCCTTATAATCAACCGGATATTTTTTCCATTCCATCGTAATGGTATTCTGATAATAGATATACAACACATCCGAAATGAATCTTACGTGCTCGCAGTAATTCACATATCTGGAAATAAATCCCTCATCCTGATGTCGTCTCAGCGGAGGAAATTGCAGGGAATACTTGTGAACGACATCTGCTCGGAAAAACTTATTCCAAGGCGCGCCCTGAATACCGTATTTCTGTGCCATGCCAATATAGTCACTGTAATCTGCACGTATTTCCTTACCGGATTTATGAAACGCATCGAAGGTCTTTTCACTCACCAAAGCGCCGTCGTGTGTTTCGACGCGATAGCCGAATACCACAAGGTCATAATCATCTTCCGTAATCGCTTTTACCAAGGTAGAAATCGTATGCGGATACAAATAGTCATCCGCATCCGGAAAATAAAGATAGTCACCCTTGGCAGCACGAATGCCCTCGTTTCTGGCTGGGCCAGAGCCTTGATTTTCCGTATGAATCACTTTAACGCGGTTATCATCGGCGGCGATTCGATTACAAATTTCAAGCGTATGATCCGTCGAGCCATCATCTACCAGAATCACTTCTATATTTTCATAATCCTGTTTCAAAACAGACTCGATAGATTTTTCTAATGAATCCGCCATGTTATATACAGGCATAATAATACTAACCAGATTCACGGATTACCTCCACACATTTATATTGAGCAGCATCGCTCTCTACAAGTCTCGAATCCATCGCATATCAGCGCTGCATCGTTATACCAAAATATTTCTCGCTTATCTTGTTGATAAAACTTGACAACTGGAGTCGATTGTCGGCAATATCATCGTTCTTCTGCCATTGCACAGCCGCAATTCCAATCGCAACAGCTTGCCAGAAAAAGGGTTCCATCCAGAATGATGATGAAACCATCAGTCTTCCAGCCGCACAGGAGAAAAATATGATAAAAAGAACCCGCCAATGATAGTCTTTCACTGTGACAAAGAATCGAATCAAACCGATTGCAAGCAGCAAAATAAATATACTGCCGCCGACATATCCCATATCTATCAGGATTTCAAGAAATATATTGTGCGGATATGCGCCGGCATAATGATATCTTGAGGAACAAAATCCGGTGCCAAACGGTCCGCCCTCGGCGATCAGCGAGAGTGCTTTTTCCTGCAAACCGCTTCTGCCGTTGTCATTCGAGATCTCTCCGTTCAGCAATGCGTTGATCGAACGGGAGGTGATTCCTAAATTCGACAGGAATGTACCGATATCATACAGCAGTGTTGAATACAAACATAAATATGCAAGCAGCAGTGCAGCGGCTAATATGCCGAATTTTGCAAGCGTCTTGAACTGATAGTTAATGCCGTACATCAAGTACATAAAGCCAAATATGATGATGCACAGAATCGCGCCTCTTGTACCGGATATCAAAACCATCCACAGCATAGCGACTGCCGTTACTAAATAAACTATGCGCTGTGCGACATCCGTACTGCGAATGAAGCCATATCCCATAATCAACATCGGTATCAATGACGCATATCCCATAGACATACTATACGAGTCACTGGATGTGATTGAACTCCGCATCGTCTCAAAATTGCCTGTGAAATGCAGCATAATTGAAAACAAAGCCTTCACAAAATATGCAAATGTCACTGTACGCATGAAATCATCTGAGCGTTTATATAAACAGATAATTGGCAGGATCGAAACGCCCGATGTAAACGTAAATATCTGCTTGGTGATAATCTGATCGCTCAAAGTAATCTTGCCCTCTTCAAAAAACAGTGCATGATACTCTGGATGCAGCAGACAGGTGATCCATAAATATGCCGCCATCCCTAAAAGAATCATCACAGATTCTTTTGTCAGTTTGCGCCTCGACCACACCAAATATATTGCCAACAGTGCGTATATCAAAAAATACGTGATTCCATACGCCAAATTCTCCATTCTGATCAGGCGATATATCACCACTCTGACAACATTCCAACAGATATAACATATCAACGAAGAATCAAGGATTGTCTGCGGCGTAATTCGAATCTGAAATCGTCGCAGATATTTTATGAGTTTCAGTTCAAATGTAAACTGTGGTTTTACTCTTATCTGAAAACCTCGCATTACTTATCAGTCTCCATTTCTCCAACGCCCTTATACAATCAGCAATAGGAGCATTCACGTAAATCCATCAAATACGTATCTTTGAAATGCTGATTCAGCATTTTGCGCAGCCAAAAATATTAACTTTTACTTTTGTGAAGCACTTGTCCGATCATACGCTTACTGCGATAAAATACAAATACCAGACGAGTAACATATAAGTATCGCATAAAGCAATGTTTGAAATCGCAGAGCTTTTTAAACCTTTTACTGCTTAACACATTCCATGGCGCATGATTGAATAAATCCTTCTTTTGCTTTGCTGCGTTTTTACCCTGATAGCATAAATAACAATGATAGATTCTTTTCAAATCACCCCAACATCTGTAACAATACGATACATACTGTTCATCGTCGTCTAAATCCAGATGCTTTGCAATTTCTTCAAGGCTATCACATGATTCTTTGATTGCATTCTCTCTATATTTTCTGGAAGACGATGTTGGATTGACATAGTAGATATACCAAACGCTGTCGACAATACATACCTTGTCTGCTTTTTTCAGCAATTGCAGATTCCACACGATATCCTCTCCGATCGGGAATCTTTCATCAAACAATGTATCAATTGCCAACTGCCGCCGGATCAAGCGATTCCATGGGCCCTGTCCCAGATATGTACCTTCTAAATGCCCATACACTCTGCCCAGCATCCATTTTTTAATGTCTTTTATCTGATCGTGTTCAAACACGCGTACTTTGTGACTGCAATCCGTCTCTGACGGCTCCGTATCCATACTATACGTCGTTCGATTCATTCCCATAACGATATCCGCAGCACAGGTTTTAGCTGTTGATACAGCTTCTTCAAAAAAAGAAGCTGTCAATACGTCGTCCGCGTCTATAAATGTAATATATTCGCCAGCCGCCTGTGTTACGCCCGTGTTTCTGGCGGCAGACACGCCACGGTTTTCCTGCCGAATCAAACGAATCCGAGAATCAAGCTGTGCAGCGTCCGTCAAAAACTCACCATGTATCGCGTCGCTGCCATCGTCCACCATGATAATCTCGTAATCAGAATACGTCTGTTTCAGAATGCTGGCAATGCATCGCTCTATTAGTTTTTTGTCAATATTATAGCATGGAATAATAGCGCTTAAATACATACGTTTCTCCTTTGCATTCTACGAACAGCCAACGCTTATTGCGTAATTTGATCATATAGGGCGCAGATTCTTGCAATTACCGCGTCTTCTCCAAAATTTTCAAAAGCAAACTCTGAAATCCACGTTCCATCAAAGGTATCACGTTTATCGTACAGCTGCCGCATCGCGTCTATCATTTGTTTTTCATCGTTTGCCGCAACAATGCAGCCGAGCCGATCGTCCATATACTCCAGAAATCCAAGTGCGTCCGTTCCGATTACCGGTTTTCCGCAAGCCCATGCTTCAATGACCGGAACGCCGAAGGTCTCAAAATTACTTGCACATATGAGCGCATCACACTGCGCTACTTCTTTCGCGGTTTCTTCTCTCGTTTTCACGCCAGTCAGAATCACACGATCCTCCAGCTTGCATTCCTTGATTTGTTTTGATAACCGATCATATTCCTCGCCGCCGCCAACGAGCTTGAGCGTCACATTCGGGTTATCCGCATAAGCCTTCGAGAAAGCGGATATCATCAGGTCGAACCGCTTTCCCTTTACAAGTCTGCCAACTCCAAGCAGTTTATACTTGCCGTCTTCAGCCGCCTTGCTGTATTGGAAATTCTCATTGATAATATTCGGTATTACCATGATCGGCTTTTCCGTCTTCGTCAATTCCTTGATGCTCTGTTTCAGCGGTTCACCAACGCAGGCAAATGCGTCGGCATTGCGCGCGAACCAGCAAAGATTATCGAAATACTGCTTTGAGACCGCCTTTTTCTGTACCTGCGACCAATGCTCTGTTGCAACAATCTTCACGCCCTTCTTCTGGTATAATGCGTGAACAAGATAGCTGCGCAGCGCCGGAAAGTGTACATGAATGACATCCGGCGTCTGCTGTTCCTTTTCGATCTCCTCATACAGCTTTTTACAGAACAGAAATTCAAGTCGGTTTTGGATGAATGGAAGCGGACGTATCGGCAGACATAATTCATAAGCAGGCATCCCACCAAGCTCTGACCGGCTTGTGCCCCATTTTCTCCAACGGTGAATGGGGCGAAAATCCAATCCGATATACACAACCTTTATGCCATGTCTTGCGAGCATTTGTGCCTGTTCAAACTCAAAACTCCCGTACATATTGTTGCTTTCTTTCGGGATTCCTTTTCCAATCACCCATATATTCATTACAAATACCTGTCAACTTTCCAAATCATCATCGAGAATCAATTCGTCTGCGGTAATATCGCGAAGAATCTTCTTGCCGATCAAGGCGTGCATCCGTTCCGGCGGAATTCCCGTACCCGGACGCTTACAATCCAAATCATCCGCGGTCAAAATTGTTCCCGCAGCAATATCCCGTGTTGCAATAACGCTTCTTCTGATACGCTGCCGCTGTTCCAATTCGCCGGCGCCGACAGTTTTTTCGTAGCTGCCCATTGCGATATACACATTTTTGCTATTATTCACAAGCTGCCGCATTTCATCCGGCTCCATCGCCATTTCGTTATCCCAGCCGCGCGCAGTTTTATCCAGTGTAAAATGCTTTTCGAGCATACATACGCCCAATGCGACGGCTGCCGTAGATACCTCGACGCCCGGAGAATGATCCGACAAACCAATCGGGCACTCCGGAAATTCTTTTCTGAGCAGATGAATGTTATTCAGGTTGATGGATTCCAACTCCGGCGGATATTCGGCAACACAGTGTAAAATACAGACCTGTCTGTTGCCCGTATCAAAAATCGTCTGAACAGCTTTTCTGATCTCGTCAATATCTGCCATACCGGTAGAGAGTACGATCGGCACCTGTTTGGACGCAATATATGCAAGGAAAGGATAATTATTCAAGTCCATCGACGCGACCTTGATATAAGGCGCTTGGCACACATCCACCAGATAATCGACTTCGCTCTTATCATAAGGCGTGGAGGAGAAAGTGATGCCGATCTCATCACAATACTGCTTCGCTTCCAGAAGCTTTTCCTCTGAAAGCGAAAAACGATCCGCAATTCGCTTTGCAATGGGATTGCCTTCATAGACAACCTTGGAATACAGAGACTTAGACGACCACGACTGAAATTTCACGCAGTCGCAGCCACATTCCTTTGCTTCCAGCACCATCTTCTTGGCTAGCTCCATTTTTCCGGTATGTCCCATATTCATTTCCGCAACCACATAAGGTTTGCCGAAGTCGCTCAGGACTTCACCGTTTCTGAATGTAATAGAAGCCATTTCTTTCCCTCCACAATTCCAAAGATTCGATTAAAAATCTGTACGGCCGCCGTCTACCACCACGACTGAGCCAGTCATATAGGAAGCCTCATCCGAAGCAAGAAAACGAATTGCTTTTGCAATTTCCTCCGGCTGTGCGCCGCGCTTCAATGCGGTACGCGCAAGCACTTCCTCCATCTGTGCTTCCGTTCTTGCACAATCCATATTGGTATGCACAGTTCCGGGTGCAACGGCATTAATCCGAATGCCATACGGGGCATATTCCTTTGCAAGCAGCTTTGTCGCATACATCAATGCCGCCTTGCTGGAGCCGTATGCGAGATTACCGGTATATACCTCCATGCCGCTGACGGATCCCATATTGATGATCACGCCGTTCTTCTGACGCATCATTGACTTGCAGACAAGCTGTATCATTTGCAGCTGCGCAAAATAATTGATATTGAATAATTCTTTGATTTTTGCAATCGGCATCATAGCAAGCGCAGTACCATAAGATACACCCGCGTTATTAACAAGAATATCAATCGGCAGCTTTTCCTTCATGATTCCCTTTACTGCCTCGCTGACGGACGCTTCATCCGCCAGATCTATACAGACAGGCTTAATCCAAACGCCGTTTTCCTCGGCAATTTTTGCCAGAAGCGCGTCATTTTCTTCGCTGTTGTTTCTATCGCAAGCCCAGATATTTGCGCCGCTTTCTGCAAACAGCTTCAATGCTGCCTGTCCGATACCGCTGCTGGTTCCGGTGATAATCGCATTTTTACCCTGTAATCTTTTTTCCATCATCCTCGTCTACCCCGATTCCCTATATGATTTCGTATACAGCTTCTCATGCCGGAATCCGCTGTGCTTAAGATATCAATATCTTAGTTCACGGCAGCGAAAAGCCCAATATGAATAACCGCTTTCAGTGTATCTCGATTCTTCGCGACATTTCACGGATCAGATCATGACCGTCCCAAATGAGAGCAAAATCCATAGATTTGCCAATGGGTACAATTCTGTCAATACCAAGCATTCTCTCGCTGCTGATGCAGGCACGGAACTGCTCCATGGAAACGCCATAATACGTCACAGTCTGGCAGCGTTCTCCTGCAACCAATGCAAGCTCGTTCAGGCTGTCCGCGTCATACTCAAAGAAGAATCCGCTGTTATAGCGATAATCCATCAGCGCTTCATCTATTTGCTCTACAAACACTCTGTAAATCAGATTATCGCTTCCATGAATCAGACTCACTTTTCTGTCTGCTGCAACTTTATCCAGCGCAGTCAGCTTTCCGACTGCCTGTACCGGTGCAAGCTCATATTTATCGTATGCGTAATCATGCGCCTTCTGCCAGAAGATTTCCTTTGCTTCGTTCTTCTGCGCGCCCAGCCAGATGATCAGCCTTGGCGCCGTACACGCATTCTGATCAGAGAAGAATGTATCGTTATAAAACGCCTGTGCAATACTTTCCTTATCGTCTGCCGCCAAGTAAGCGTCTGCGTCAATGACAGCGACAGAATATCTATCCGCAAACGTAATCTCATTGGCACGCGGCTTCAGGGGAGACTTTCTGATTTCTGCAATCGTACCATCTCCGCCCCAGATTACTCTGGTGTTGCAAATTGCAGAAAAGAGATCGTTATTTTCTTTGGCGGCAGGATATCTGACCATGCAGAGATAATCTGCCATATGAGAAAATTCACCTTGCAGAAGCTGATTGACAGCATCGCAGATGATCTGAACCTGTTCAAAATCCTTAGAGGGGATTCTGACGATATTCGCATTTCCAGCCAGTAATCCTGCGGCAAAGCTGAATGCGAAATTCACCGGAACATTAGAAGGCGCAATATGAAAAACGACGCCCTTTCCGATTCTCTGGTCAACATCATCGTACTTCGCTTTCTCTGCCATCAGCGCAGCGCGGCGGCACCAGAAGCCGAATGTAACCACATCAGAGAATGCCTTACCCGTGCGAATCAGTATCTTGGACAACTCGTTCAGAAATTGAATGGCGTCTTCGGAGAATACAGACCGCGCCTTTCCTGACTGCATCCGCACAACAGTATCCTGATCTCCGACTGCAAATTTAATTTGATCAAAATTTAACTGCATAGGTATCACTGCACCCCCTGATCTCTGCATTCTTCAAACGTCCGTTTATCTTAAAATACTTGCCGAGACGGCCGCACGGACAATCATCTTCTCCAAGGATCACGCCTTCATCCTCCGTCAAAAGCGAATGACCGGGATAGGACTCCGGAATCATCGACACAACCTGTATGATACCCGTTTCTCCGATATCGCAGCGTGAAAAATCCAGCGGACGTCTGGTAATCACATCCGAGAAAATGCTCGTATGCAAATGACCGCACTCGCACTCCATATAAATACATCCGGTCTGCTCGACCATGCCATAATAATCATGAATATCATGCAGACCACAAACATCTTCGAGCCTTTTCTTGAATTCAGCCGGAGATACCGCTTCGGAAATCAATTTTTTCCAACCGCCGCCATGGATGAGCACGCCGCCGGAAAGATCAAAATGTTTTCCTTCTCTCGCAAGACGTACCAGTTCACGATAAAAATGCTGCCAGATCATAAACGTAAAACCGAACAGAAGAATCCGCTGACCCTTATGTTTTTCCAAAAAGGCTTCCAGCACTTCCACGTTCAGTTCCATATTATCGTTCAGTACATACGTCTTATCCGATCCAAAAATCGAAAAGCCCAGAATTCCCGCGCCTCTTGCGGAGAACATATTCCGGTTCTTGATGACTGACGGCGTATCAATAATGAGCATCGGCATTCTGGATGCTCCAGTAAAATTCGTTACAATTTTCGCAAGCGTTTTTTGCTGATTGCTCGCTGTCGTTCTGTCGCAGTATATTTTGGAAACAGCTTGCCCAGTCGTTCCGGAAGAAGTCATCGTTTTCATCACATCTTCCTTTTTCACGCTGCGCAGTTCCATTTGCTTGAACAGACTGACGGGCAAAAATGGGATATCGTAATAATCATGGATTGTATCAGAATCCCAATTCTGTGCGTCCATCATCCCTCTATAGGGCGCACAATTATCATAGTGGTGATTCGTCAATTCGACCAGACGTTCCGTAAGCAGCTTGTTTTTTTCAGCGCTTGTCAACGCATACGGCGAAATTTCAAGTATTTCATTATAATCCATTCTCTTATTCCCCTTTCAGAGCCGAAATACATTGAAATCGATCACCCTGATAGATAACTTCTCCCATTCGATACACTTTTCCGTGACCGGGAAAAATGGTGATATCTGAGCTCAATGTCTTCAAGATTGGTAATGTTATCTCGTCAAAATCCTTTTGGCTTCCACTCGGAAGCCGCGTTAAAGTCGGCTGATCCAGCAGAGCAGAATCGCCGACAAACATACATTGTGCAAGACCAATACAGCATGACGCTGCCGTATGGCCGGGCGTGCAGATGAGATTCAGGTCTAATCCGCACCATTCGATACACGTATCTTCATGGAACATCGTATCGACCTCGCAGGCATACGGCGGATAATACCTGTATTTCTGCGAATCGGCATCCATTCCCATGATGCTCAAGGAACGGTTATTTCTGGGTAATCGAATCTTCCGTCCGCAAGCCTCATGGGCAATCAGATGCACATCAAAATTCTCTTGTAACCAGTTAACACCTGTGGTATGGTCAAAATGCTCATGCGTCAGAATCACTGTCAGGACGCTGATACCGGCAGCCTTGAGATCCGCCCATGCCTCGTCCGACTGAATGGCGTCTATGACCAGCGCGCTGCCGGCAGACAGACCCTTTTCAGACGTAACGACGTACATATTGCATAGGAACGAATCGACCGTATATTTCGTTACCGTCAATGACCCGACCACAAATACTTCTTTCATTTTTGATAATACGCTTCCAATTTGTTATATTGCACTTTTCCGGCGTCATTTCTCGGAACAGCGTCAATGTGCTGAACAGAAAATGCGCTGGAATGGAAATTCAGTTTCTCAGCAAGAAACAGACGGATCTCATTCAGCTTTTCCGCGTCAGTTACGAAAACATACATCTTATCATCTACGCCTCCGCAAACGCAATCCAGATCCGGATATTCTGACTTGACCAGACGTTCCGTTTCATCCAGATTAACGCGGCTTCCGAAGATTTTCAGAAATCTCTTCTTGCGTCCTGTGATATAGTAGTAACCGTCCGCGTCGAATTTCGCCATATCGCCTGTCACCAAACGTCCCTTCCATTCATCATCCTTGGAAAGGTCTTCGCCGCAGGTTGCGTAGCCCATTGTAACATTCGGACCTTCATACACAAGCTCGCCTGTGATCTCCGGCTCGGTAATCACATTCCCATCTACGTCAATGATAGAGAATTTTCCGCCCGGAATCGGTACGCCCATGCTTCCGTACTTCTCCAAAGACTTCTGCCACGGCAGATACGCCATACGAGCAGTCGCCTCCGTCTGACCGTACATCACCACAAAATGACGTCCGGTATTCATTGCATATTCAGCAAACCGGTGGTGCGCTTCCGGAGAGAGTTTTCCGCCAGCCTGCGTCATGGTACGGAGAGAGGGAAGATCCATTCGGAAAAAGCGCAGTTTTTCCAACATTTCATAGGTATATGGAACGCCGCCAAAGGATGTCGCTTCATATTCCTTGAATTGCTGCCAGAATTCCCGCTGCATCAAGGTTTTCTGCGTGAGAATCAGGGACGCGCCAACCCACATATGCGTATTGATAATCGACAGCCCGTAGGTGTAGTTCATTTGCAGGGTGGTGATTGGCCTCTCTGTTTCGTCAAGCGCCAAATATTCGACGATGGATTTTGTGTTGGCAATAATATTTGCATAGGTCTGACGCACAAGCTTCGGACTTCCAGTAGAACCGGAAGTCGTCAGCAGCAATGCCAGATCGTCATGCAAAGAAAACGCATGCGTATCCTTTGTTTTCAGCAAGGCATATTTCAGATTGCCGTATGCAATCGTACAATCTGCAAATTCGGAAGCCATCTCCTCCGGAACCCACAGATAATCCGGTTTATAGGTATCCCGTAGACTGGTCAGCAAAGCACGATCGAGGTGTGCGTCTACCAGAACAGGAACGATCCGATGATTCACAAAGCCAAGGTATCCTGCCAATGAACCAATTTCGTTTTGACATAAGCAAAACACCAGACATCTGCCGGATTGCACCTGTGAAGCAATCGCTTCGGACTCGTCAAAAAGCACAGAGTAGGTATATCTATTTCCCTGCTCGTCAATTACTGCAACACGGTCAGCATGGTCAGCTAAGTTCCACACCATATTTCGCGATGATCTCCTTTCCCTTTTCAAAAGAGTTCAGTGCAAGAATATCGTCCACTTCAATCATAATATCAAATGCGTCTTCCAAAGCTGCAATCAGAGACATATGGCCAACACTGTCCCACTGTGCTACGCCCTGATACTCCAAGCCCTCCAGCGCGTTTGCGTCAAGCTCAAAGCTGGTCGTAAATGCCTCAATATACTTCTCAAGATTCGTCATGATTTTTTCCTCCAAATTTCATTTTATTACGCTTTATGTGAAGAACCGAAAACGCGATTGTCCTCGTTCTTTCTCATTGGTCGTGCCGGATTTCCCATTACAATCAGACTATCATCAATCGGCTTATGCACGACGGACGCCATACCGATAATAACATCATTTCCGACTGTGACGCCCTCTTTCAGCAATGCGCTCATGCCAATATACACACGTTCGCCAACCGTCACGCCGCCGGCAATCCGGGCACAGGCAGAAACAACGCTGTCCTCCCCGACAATGGTATCATGCCCCAAGCCGCAGGACGGCTGAAGATAAGCATTGGTCTTGACATGGGTTCCGCAGGAAATATTGCAGCCATATGTAATAATGGCGCCTTCCTCAAGGACAGCCCATCTGCTCAAGCGCGTAGACGGGTGTACAAGGATTGCCAGTGCATAGCCGCCTTGCTTTACTTTTTTTCTGAGGATGGTGCGAATCGCCGGCTCCCCAACTGCAATCGCAATTTCGGCTGCATCTGCGCCATACTTTTCCTGAAAAGATGCAAACGGCATAACCGGAACATCATAGATCTCTGTTCCTGCAAGCGTTTCTGCATCGTCAATAAACACGAATGCGTCCCATTGCTTCTTCGCAGCGTTTACATCGAGCGCCAATTCATAAACTTCTCTGCCCAAACCGCCGGCGCCATATATTCCAAGTACCATAAATCTCCATGAACTCCTCTCCGTCTGCTCTCCTGCCTCGCGAAACTTCTTCCAGTCATAATCCGCTGTTTCCGCAGACAGTTTATTCTTTCCCGTACAGATGAAAATATCACAGCGTCATCGTTTCATCATTCTGTACGTTTTCTTCTGTTATGGGGTCATTTCCCATAAACGGCTCCATCGTTGCCGATTTTCCCGCCTGATTCACGCCTTCTTTTTTGAAAACCACAGCTACGGTTTTGAATAATATTTTCACATCCAGCCAGAAACTGACATGATCCACGTAATAAACGTCTTTTTCAAACTTCTCATCCCATGACAGGCTATTCCGTCCGTATGCCTGCGCATAACCGGTCAATCCCGGCTTTACCTCGTGCCGTCTGTGCTGAAAGCTGTTATAAAGCGGTAAATATTTCATGAGCAATGGACGAGGACCGACGATACTCATCTTGCCTGTCAGAATCAGCCATATTTCCGGAAGTTCATCCAGGCTCGTTGCTCTCAGCATTTTTCCGAATTTGGTCAATCTGTCTTTATCCGGCAATAATTCGCCGTTTTCATCCCGTTCATCCGTCATCGTCCGGAACTTCATCATGTTGAACGGTTCTTCATTCAGTCCGGGTCTCGGATGCTTAAAAATCACAGGCGAGCCGAGTTTGATACGCACCAGCAGCGCCACGATTGCATACAGCCACCAAAAAGCAAGAAGAAACAGAGCTGAACATATGATATCCAGCAGTCGCTTGAATACTTTTCTGTACATCTACACACCTCTTATTTATTCAAAACATTCCCGAATAATCTGAATAATGATATCCTGCTGTTCTGGCGTCATCTTGTTATCACTCGGCAGACAAAGACCTCGTTCAAAAATGTCTGCGCCGACATCCGTTGCTGCGCCGTGCGCAATATAGGCATTGGACTGACCTCTGCCGTTTCCGTTTGCCGTAACGAAACCGTTCATGCGGTAAATCGGCTGCATATGCATCGGCTTCCAGATCGGTCTGCCCTCTGCATTATACTTCATCAGTGTTTCCAGAATTTCCGTCGGACAAGTTTTTCCCTTCTCAGGCACATAAAGCGCCTGATTCTCGCTGCGAACCTGCCGGCACATCGCTTCCCGATCAATCAGCATACAGGAAAGCCAGAAATTCGGCTCAGAGTTCACTGCGTCAAACGGATTCATGATAACCGGCAATCCCTTGAAGCCTTCTTTATAGCGCTCATAGATCGCCTTCTTCTGTGCAATATGCGTATCCAGATACGGCATCTGACCGCGTACAATACCGGCAATGATATTGCTCATACGATAATTGTAACCGATTTCTTCGTGCTGATACCAAGGTGCATTCTCACGGGACTGTGTCGACCATTTGCGGATTTTATCCGCATCCTCCAGCGAATCCGTCAGGAACATACCGCCGGATGAACCTGTAATAATTTTATTGCCGTTGAAACTGATGGCTGCATAATCTCCGAATCCACCCGTCTGCTTGCCTTTATAGGTTGCGCCGAACGATTCTGCTGCGTCCTCAACCATCAGTGCGCCGTACTTGTCGCACACCGAACGCAATTCGTCAATCTTTCCGGGTACGCCATAGAGATGCGCAACCACAACAAGCCGCACATCCGGATAGATTTCAAACGCTTTTTCCAGCGCTTTCGGACACATATTCCATGTATCCGGTTCCGTGTCAATAAATACAGCCTCTCCGTCCTCATAAGCAATCGGATTTACGGTTGCGTCAAAGGTTGTATCTGAAGCAAAAACCTTATTTCCCTGCAAGGCGCCCTGATCCGGCTTTGCCTGCCCGTACAGACGTTCACCAGCAAGCTTCACAGCAAGGTGCAGCGCTGCCGTGCCGCAGGAAAGCGCGACCGCATATTTCACGCCCGCGTATTCCGCAACCATTCGCTCAACCTCATTGATATTCTCACCGGCAGTTGTAATCCAATTCGCAGCAAACGCGTCGTTTACCCATTTCTGCTCGTCCCCGTGCATTGTCGGCGAGGACAACCATACTTTCTTTTCAAAAGGCTTAACCATTCGTTCTTTCCACCCGCTTATTTATTTTATATTTTTTAGCGATTTCAGTTCAGCTTGAATAACTGTTCGGCACTTCAATTTTTTATTATAATCTTTATCCGATTATGCCGTATGCCTCTCATTTTCCGAGCCGCAAATCCGGTCTTTTTTCATTCATATCCGACGTAAAAGCCCAAACTGAACACAAGGCATTTTTTCTTATCATATATTATAGCACGAGTCCCCGCGTTTGTCAATACCAAACAAATTACACAAGGTCAATTTGTTAGAGTTGACCAGTATTCAGATTCAGTTTTCGTTATTTTTCCCGTATAATATTTTTTACCAAGTCAAATTCTTTACATTTTTGCCGGCTTCAACATTCTGCGCTATACTCGGTACATGACGAATCAGAGGTGGGTTCCTCCAGAGGTCGTCTTCAATATTGACAAATATAATCTGACATGATATAATATCATAGCGCGTTTATTTTATATACATAAAGCCGTCCTTTCTCTCTTGCTATGCCAAGGTAAATTGCCGGAAAAAGTGCGGTGCGTGAATGACGAACATATACTGAGGTGATAACATGGCAGCGATTTTGCTTGCAGGCGGCGCGGGATATATCGGCTCTCACACGGCGGTTGAGCTGCTGAATGCCGGCTATGCGGTGATTGTGGCGGATAATTACGCCAACAGTTCACCGGAGGCAATCCGCAGAGTAGAGGAGATCACTGGGAAACAGGTGAAGCTCTACGAGGCGGATATCCGCGATGACAAAAAGCTCTTGGAAATCTTCCGCGAAAATCAAATTGACGCGGTAATCCATTTTGCCGGACTGAAAGCAGTCGGCGAATCGGTCGCAAAGCCGGTGATGTACTACAGAAACAACATTGATACGACGCTTTCCCTGCTGGAAGCCATGCAGGAAACAGGCGTAAAGAATATCATCTTTTCTTCCAGCGCGACCGTATACGGCGAGGAAAACAGCGTACCGTATACCGAAGAAATGAAGCGCGGCGTCTGTACGAATCCCTATGGCTGGACAAAGGCGATGACGGAGCAAATCTTTGAGGACGCGGCAAAAGCGGATCCATCGCTTTCCGTGGTTCTGCTGCGATACTTCAATCCAATCGGCGCACATCCCTCCGGACGAATCGGCGAAGATCCGCGCGGTATCCCGAATAACCTGATGCCGTATGTGACGCAGGTTGCAGTCGGCAAACGGGAATGCCTGACAATCTTTGGTCATGACTATCCAACAAAGGACGGCACCTGTACACGGGATTATATCCATGTCGTAGATCTGGCAAAGGGTCATGTGAAAGCGGTAGACTATGTGCTCCGGCACAACGGTACGGAAATCTTTAATCTCGGCACCGGAACGCCATACAGCGTAAAAGAAATCGTGGAAAGCTTTGAGCGCGTAAACGCAATCAAGCTCAATCATGTATATGGCAACAGACGTCTCGGCGATCTGGCTGAATTCTACGCCAATGCGGATAAGGCAGAACGCCTGCTCGGCTGGAAAACAGAAAAAACACTGGACGATATGTGCAGAGACGCTTGGAACTGGCAGAAGCAGAATCCAGACGGCTACCGCAAATCGAATTAACGCCCAAGGTCAGCAATCTATTATGGTTGCTGACCTTTTTGCGCCATGCAGGAGAAACACTGCGATCAACTTCGCAGCGCTGTGTTTTCCGTATCTGTTAATTTTTTCACAATGCAAAAGAAAGCACTTGAAATTTGCAGGAGAATGTGCTATAATATATAAGTTAACGGACAACGTCCGCCTGCATTGCTCGAATGGTCACCCAAAGACAATGCATCTGAAATCCTTTTGCGGCATTTGGGGATCGGCAGCACCGGTTCTGCCGTAAGTAATCTTATCGGAAAGGAATGGTAACTCCTATGGCAAAAATGAACGTCATTTTTGACCGCTGTAAGGGTTGTGAACTGTGCACAACAGCGTGCCCCAAGCAAATTGTTGCAATTCAGCATGAGAAGCGTAACAAAGAGGGCGTGTTTACAGCGTACTGCACAGATGATGACGCTTGCATCGGCTGTGCGATGTGCGCGATGATGTGTCCGGATTGTGCCATCGTAATTGAATCTTAATCAGAAAGGATTGTTTTCATTGGAAAAGGTTTTAATGAAAGGCAATGAGGCGCTCGCCGAAGCTGCAATTCGTGCAGGCTGCAAGTGCTTCTTTGGCTACCCGATTACTCCGCAGACCGAGCTTTCCGAGTATCTTTCCAAGCAGATGCCGAAGCGCGGCGGTGTGTTCCTTCAGGCAGAATCTGAAGTCGCAGCGATCAATATGGTTCTCGGTGCAGGCGCAACCGGCACCCGTGTTATGACTTCTTCTTCCTCGCCCGGCATTTCGCTGAAGTCCGAGGGTATCTCCTATATCGCAGGCTCTGATGTGCCCTGCCTCATCGTCAATGTCGAGCGCGGCGGCCCGGGACTCGGTTCCATTCAGCCGTCTCAGCAGGATTACTGGCAGGCTACCAAGGGTCTCGGTCACGGTGATTTCCGCCTCATCATCCTTGCTCCGAACTCCGTGCAGGAGGTCGTAAACCTCGTCAGCCGTGCATTTGCACTCGGCGAGAAGTACCGCGTACCGGTTATGCTGCTCTCCGACGGTCTGCTTGGTCAGATGATGGAGCCGGTCGAATTCCCGGAAATTTCTGCAACACCTGCGGATAATTCCGGTTGGGCTGCTGTCGGCACAAAGATGGAACGTGAGCATCATATCGTCAACTCGCTCTACATTGAGGCAAATGATCTCGAAGAACAGGTAAAGAAGCGCTATGAGCGCTACGCTCTCATCGAAGAAAATGAATCTGAATCCGAGAGTTATCTCTGCGATGACGCGGATATTGTCATTACCGCATTCGGCGCAACCTCCCGTATTGCAAAATCTGCCGTCAACAAGGCAAGAGCAGAAGGCATCAAGGTTGGTTTGTTCCGTCCGATCACGCTCTGGCCGTTCCCGAAGAAGCAGCTTCTGGAAGCAACCAAGCAAGCCAAAGCTGTCCTCTCCGTTGAGATGAATATGGGACAGATGATCGACGATGTCAAGCTCGCGCTCGATTGCAAAATCCCGGTTTCCTTCTATGGCAGAACCGGCGGTGTGATCCCCTCCCCGAATGAAGTTCTGGCGGAGATCAGAAAGCTGAACGGAGGTATCAAGTAATGGCTGTGAAATTCCAGAGACCGCACGCACTGTGCGATGTCCGTCTGCATTACTGCGCAGGCTGTACGCATGGTATTATTCATCGCCTCGTCGCTGAGGTCATTGATGAAATGGGCATTGAGGGCGATACTGTCGGCGTTTGCCCTGTCGGATGCTCCGTCTTTGCATATAACTATTTTGGATGCGATATGATTGAGGCACCGCACGGCAGAGCACCGGCTGTTGCAACCGGCGTCAAGCGCGCAAGACCCGATCTCAACGTCTTTACCTATCAGGGCGACGGCGACCTCGCTGCAATCGGTACGGCTGAAACTGTCCACGCTGCAACCAGAGGCGAAAATATCGTCGTCATCTTCGTCAACAACGGTACCTACGGCATGACCGGCGGTCAGATGGCTCCGACTACGCTGCCCGGTCAGGTTACTACAACCTCTCCTTATGGCAGAGATCCGCGTAAGGCAGGTTACCCGATCCATGTCTGCGAGATGCTCTCCACGCTCGACGGTACTGCACTCGCTGTCCGTACCGCTGTCGATACGGTTCCGCATATCCGCGAAACCAAAAAGATGATCCGCAAGGCATTCGAGAACCAGCAGAAAGGCAACGGCTTCTCTATCGTTGAAATCCTTTCGACCTGTCCTTCCAACTGGGGTCTCACCCCGAAGGAATCCATCAAGCGTCTGCAAGAGGAATGTATGCCTTACTATCCGCTCGGCGTCTATAAAGACGTCAACATGGAGGAAGCAAACGCTGACAAGCTCGCAATGGGAGGTGCCGCAAAATGACCTATGAAATTCTGCTCGCAGGCTTTGGCGGACAGGGTATCCTGTTTGCCGGTAAGCTGCTCGCATATTGTGCGCTCTTTGAGGGCAAGGAAATTTCGTGGCTGCCGAGCTACGGTCCGGAAATGCGCGGCGGTAAGTGCAACTGCTCCGTCTGCATCTCCGATGAGCCGATCGGTTCTCCGCAGGTGTTGGAGCCGGATCTGCTCGTTGTTCTGAATGGTCCGTCTTTCGATGCGTTTATACCCAGTGTAAAACCGGGCGGAAAGGCTTTCGTTGACTGCTCTATGATCGATGCCAAAACCGACCGCACAGATATTGATACATTCTATATCCCGGCAACGCAGCTTTCAGAGGACAATCATCTTTCTAAGGGAGCAAATATCGTTCTGCTCGGCAAGCTGCTCCACGAAACTGGTATCTTCTCTTTTGAGACCGTCCGCAAGGCGCTCGAAAAGAATACGCCGGCATCGCGTGCGCATACCATTGACAATAATATGGCAGCGCTTCAGCTCGGCGCAGATTACGCAGGATAATTGCAGAATCTGCGATATGCTGATTTTGAATATACGATTCTAAAATGCCAAACGCCCTCGATACCAACCGTATCGAGGGCGTTTTCGTCTATCATGAACGCTGCACAGCATTACTGCTGCTCCGTTTTATTTGGATCATCGTCATGTTTTGCCTTCTTACTCATCACAACAGACGCGACGACCATCCCGAGTGCTGCAATACCAAGGATTGCATAAAGTAAAATTGGCGTATCATCTCCGAGTGGCAACGCCGCTATCATCAATTCATATATATTCATAAGTCTCCGAACTCCTTTCTGCTATCATAGTACCACAATTTGTCATTTTTGTCAACCGTTCCGGATATGCAAAACATAAGCAAAAGATTGTGCATTCTGCTGAAAATCAGCAAAATACTTGACGATTCGCGCAATGACTGATATAATTAAATTGTTAATTTGTGCGATTTTTGTCAGCCGGAACCAAGTCGGCTGCTGCGATTCTTTGACCGCCTGCAAAATGCAGAAAGTGTCAGACCATTCGCCCCGAACGCGGTTCGCTTGCGTTCGGGGCTTATTATATCACGGAATCAGATCGGAGGGAGTAACATGAGAACGCTTACCAAGCATTGTGAGCCGAATACCTATGAGGGTCGGATTTATCAGAAATGGCTGAGAAATCACTGCTTTCATGCGGAGACGGATCCAATGAAAATTCCGTATACGGTGACGCTGCCACCGCCAGATCCCGCCGTGCCGATGCATCTGGGACAGGCGTTCAGTCTGACTGTTCAGGATCTGTTAATCCGGCGGCAGCGTATGGCTGGACGCAGTGCGCTCTGGATACCTTGCATGGATTCTGCCGCAGCGTCCGTAGAAGCTGAAATAGCCGATGCGCTCAGCAATGCAGACAGTTCCAAAAATATGATTGGTAAAGCTGAATTTCTTTGCCGCACCAAAGCCAAAGCGGAACATCATACTGCCGCATATCTGCAGCAGATGATGAAGCTTGGCTGTTCCTGCGACTGGGAACGGATGCACGATACAACCGATGACGCCGTAACCGAAGCAGCCATAGAAGCTTTTGTCAATCTATATGAGGACGATTTTCTGTATCGGGATATCTGTATTGCGGATTGGTGTCCGAATTGTCGGGCGGTACTCCCTGAAACGGAAATCTGTCGTACCGAGCAGACAGGCGAAAATTGGCATCTGCGTTATCCCTTTACAGACGGTTCCGGTTATTTGTTCCTGACAACCGCGCGTCCCGAGACCATTCTTGCAGACGCCGCTGTAGCCGTCAATCCCAAAGATCTCCGCTATCAAAATATTATCGGGAAATCGGTCATTGTCCCGCTGACAAATCGCAAAATTCCTGTGCTTTCCGATGATTCTGTGTCTATGGACAACGGAACCGGCGTGCGCCGCGTGACGCCTGCTTGCGATACCAAGGATTATGCCATTGCCAAACAGCGCCGCTTGTCTGTTCCGGAATTACTGTCTGCCGACGCCGCCGTTTCTGATTCGATTGCAGCATATGCCGGAACGCCATGGGAGCAGGCGTGTGAATCCATCATGCGAGACCTGAAAGACGGCGGATTCCTTGTAAAATCAGAACCAATTCAAATGATGAAAGCCGTCTGCCGGAGTTGCAAAACCGAGGTGATGCCGCATCTTCGCAAGCAGTGGTTTCTTCGTACAGCAGCGATGGCAGAGTCGGCTGTTGAGGCAATCAAAGAAGAACGCATCCAGTTTTCTCCTGCAAATGCGTCTGAACGCTGTCTTGCATATTTCAACAATGCGCCCGATCAACAAATCTCCCGTCCGAATTGGCATGGCATACCGATTCCTGCATTTTACTGCGATTCATGTGATGAAATGACAGTCGCCGCAGAATGCCATGCGAATTGTCCGAAATGCGGCAAGTCGATGCGGCAGGATCCCGATACGCTGAAAACTGGCTTTGCAACAGCGCTTCTGCCCTTTGCGGCACTTGGTTTTCCATACCGCACCGATGATTTGCAATATTTCTTTCCAACCGACGCTATCATCACAGGCGATGATCTGCTAACGCCATTTGTCTCCGGCATAATTTCCGGTTCAATGCGGCATACGGATGAGATTCCGTTCAAGCAAGTGATCCTGCACGGATTGCTGCGCGACGCATCCGGCAAAAAAATTACCGCTGACCGTCACAACGGTTTAGATCCAATGGCGCTCATTTCGGATTATGGCGCAGACGCGACGCGCTTCGCATTGCTCTCTGCCGCTTCTGTTGGAAAAGATACCGTTCTCTCCGAACAGCAAGTCGCTGCTGCACAGCGTCTTGCCGAAAAACTCTGGAACTGCGCACGTTTTGTACTGGGCAATCTGCCTGCGTCCTTCCAGCATACCGCGCTGCCCCCTGTTCTGCATATGGAAGAACAGTGGATTCTAACACGCTTCAATCAATTAGCCGGCGATGTCAATGCCGATATCGACAGCGGACGATTCAGCCGCGCTGCGCGCAAGCTTGACGCATTTATCCGGCACACATTCAGTCGGCAATATCTGCCGCTTGCTAGCGTTCGTCTGCGTGCGGATTATGACGGCAGAGCGGATGCTTCGCAGATTCTCGTTTATGTTCTGCGCGGCGTCCTGCGCCTGATGCATCCCTTTATGCCGTTTATAACAGAAGAAATCTGGCAGGCTATGACGGATTGTGAAACCAGCATCGTCTGCGCGGATTATCCTGTTTATGAACAGGAACTTGATTTCCGACAGAGTGCCGATGAATTCTCGTATGTACTTGCAGCGCTTCAGGCTGTCCAGAAATGCCAAAATGCCCTGCACATTCCGCGAAATGTCCGCGTAAAATTCTATTTTGATACGTTGGATGTTGATTTGTTCTCCGCAAGCAGTATTTTCTTTGAGTATCTTGCCGGTGCAAAGGAAATTGAATTTACATCAGACTGCTGTTTCCGGAATGTCGCCGATGTCATTACCGATCGCGTACATATCTCCATTCCAATCGAGCAGACACTGCTTCAGGATTGGAGGCATATTTTGCTGCACACCGACGCCAAACATCTCCGTAAACAACTGGAGCACACCCAAAAGCTGCTCAGTCAGCCGGATTTTTGTAAGAAAGCACCGGAAGCCATTGTCCATGCCGCAAGAGAACGGCGCGCCGTTCTGCGGGAAAAGCTCGTGCGTATTGCGAGCGTACTTGATCATCGCTGAAAACAATCAATCCGTGAAAGCAACGTCATTTCGCTGCTTTCACGGATTTTTATTCCGTAGAATCCAATAACCTACCCAAAAAACTCCCATGACAATCCAAAATGCGGCACGCCGTGGAATCAGTCGCCTTGGCTTTTCAAGTACGCTGCACCATGTTTCCAAATAACGCAGAACCAGCAGCAGAATACCGAACACCAACAGCGCGTTCTGCCGAAGCGCCTCTGCAAAATCCAATCTGCACAGCGCATAAACCGCGTGCGTCATGCCGCAGGAGGGGCATTTCCATCCTGTCAGTGTTCGCAGCGTGCAGGGCGGCATCCACGGCAGCACCAGCCACGTATACAAATTCTTCGCAAGCAGCAGACATCCTGCCGCCGCAAAGGGCAACAGAAGCAGCAGGACTATCTGCTGTTTTTTTTTCAGCATCAGCTTTCTTTTCATATAATAGAGCGCCCTCTCTTTTTGAAATACAGAAAAAATATATCGTTTTTCGATAAAAAACTATTGACAAACGAGATTTTATATGCTATACTAAACGCAACAACACAAAAGGAGCGTGTGAACCATGAATCAAAAATGGAACTCTGAAAAATCTCTGTTTCTCTCCCGATGCCTGACCATTGCAACACTGGCGCTCGGCATCGCATCACTGTTCTGCATTCCGGTCATCACGGAATGGTATGACGCGGTTTCCGGCGAGGAACCGATCCACGTTGTGCTGAACATTGTGCTCTATCTCAGTGCGATGCTCGGCATTGTCGCACTCTGGCAGCTTCGCGCGCTGCTCAACCGCTTTGCAAAGCAGCAGGTATTTGTCAACGAAAACGCGTCCTGCTTTCGCAAGATTGCATGGTGCTGCTTCGGCGTGGCTCTGCTCTGGTTCGCGCTGACCTTCTGGCGGTTTCTTGCATTCTTTGTTGCATTCATCGCGGCGTTTGCAGGTTTGCTGCTGCGCGTCATGAAGAATATGCTTGAGGCAGCAATCGCACTGCGTGAAGAAAATGACTACACAATCTGAAAGGAGCGGCGTATCATGCCAATCATTGTTAATCTCGATGTGATGATGGCAAAGCGCAAGATCTCCGCCGGAGAGCTTGCAGAACGCGTGGACATCACACCGGCAAATCTTTCGATACTGAAAAACAATAAAGCCAAAGCGGTCCGCTTCTCCACACTCGAAGCGCTCTGCCGCGAACTGGATTGTCAGCCCGGCGACGTATTGGAGTACGTCAAAAACGAATGAGCACACAGCGCGTCTGAAACGGACCGTCTGCAAAAGGTGACAAACCCGTTTATCCGAAATGCGCACGCTTTTATCGGTTCGTCGATCTCATAGATCGCCGCTGTACAGTTTGTTTTCTTATTTGCAACTTTTCCTGCAAAGCTCTGAATCAAAGGGAGGCATCATCATGTATATCAAGCTCGTCCAGCCAAAAATGCTCAGGCGTCCGATGGATACCGACTTAAAGCTCCATATGGCGCCGCCGCTTGGTCTGTTGACAGTCGCCGCAATTCTGCGCGATCAGCATCGCATCGTACTCGAAAACGAAAATATCGAGCCGATTCGCTATGACGATCATCCCGATATCGTAGGCATTTCAGTGACGGTCGATACGCTGCCCCGTGCCATGCAAATCGCAAAACGATTCCGCAAACGCGGCGCGATTGTTGTAGCAGGCGGCATCCATATTACGACTGCCTATGAGACCATCCCGAAAAATGCATTTGATGTTCTCTGCGTTGGCGCGGCTGAGAGCACTTGGAACAACATCGTTCGCGACGCGGAAAACGGCTGTCTCAAAAAAGTCTACCGTTGCAGCGGCAAGCTGCGCGGTGAGGAAATTGTCTCCCCTGCCTACGACATGATCGACCGCAGCAAATATCTCTATACAAGCGTGATCCACACAAGCCGCGGCTGCCCGTTCCGCTGCGATTTCTGCTACAACAGCGCCAAATCACATCATTTTGTCAACCGTCCAATTCCAGATGTTCTGCGCGAAATCCGCCAAACCGGAAACAGACACATCATGTTCATTGACGACAATTTTACAGGCAATCCGCAATGGACAAAACGATTTCTACACGCGATTATGCCGATGAAGCTCAAATGGCAGGCAGCTGTCTCGATCAATGCTGCAAAGGATGGCGAATTGCTCGATCTCATGCGAAAAAGCGGCTGCCAAAGCTTGTTTATCGGATTCGAGAGCATCAATCCGGCGTCGGTGCAGAATGTCCATAAAATTCAAAACAGCACCGATGAATATGAGCAGGCGATCAGAGAAATCCACAAACGCGGCATCATGATTAACGGCAGCTTTGTATTCGGGCTGGACGAAGATACGCCCGAAACCTTTGACGCTACCATCGACTGGATCGTGAAAAACCGCATTGAAACTGTAACCTCGCATATCCTGACGCCCTATCCCGGAACAGTGCTCTATGACAGAATGCGCGGCGCCGGACGCATTACCTCGCATAATCTTTCGCTTTACAATACTGCGCACGTGGTATTTCAACCGCAGGGCATGACCAAAGATGAACTATATCAGGGCTATCTGCGAGTCTATGACGAGGTATACAGTCTCAAAAATATCATGAAGCGGCTGCCGGAAACCAAATCCCAACGAATGCCATACCTGATCTTTAACCTGCTCTATCGCAAATACGGTAAGTTTACAGATTTTATCTGCCGTTGCATCACTTATGAGCGCATGGGAAAAATTGGAGAGCGTCTTGCCAAATATATGTAATAAGGAGAATATCATGAGCGAATACAAAGAAATCCTCACTCCGGAACAAAATCTGATTCCGCCGGTGGTGACAATCCCGAAAACAACAACAGAGAAATCTAAATTTGAATTTCAGCCGCACGACACTGTTTTTGCATGGCTTGCCGCTATACTGGGCGTTCTCATGATGCGGTATGTCGTATTCGTTGCGGACGGCTTTCCTGCAACGCTCTGCTTTTGGCTGCTGTATTGGCTCAGCGCACGGTACATCCGAAAAAACGGCTGCACGCCTCGGCTGTCACAGCGTATTTTTGGCGCAGTCATCTGCGTTTTCGCACTCAGTTTTTCGTTGACGGCGTCGCCGTTTCTGCATGGACTATGCTTCTGGTTTCTGATGCCTGCGATCTTCTGGCGTACACACACCATTTGCGGTGGTGCCGGATTCGTCACACGCTTTTTTCCGCTTGATCTTTTTCACTCCATAATCAAATTGCCCGGTCAGCAATTTACTGCTGCGCCGCAGGCAATTTCCGCAACCGCAAAAAAATCATCGGTTCTTTCTACTGCCAAAACCGTACTGATCGGTATGCTCGTGACGATTCCGCTGACAATCGTTGTCGCTGTCCTGCTCTCCAGCGCAGATTCCGGTATCGAGAAGATGTTTTCAAAATTCAGCAATCTGCTGACGGAAAATATTATGCAAATTATCTTGCAGATTGGTCTTGGTATACCAGCCGGATTCTACCTATTCGCCGGATTCTACAGCGCCGCACAACGCAAACGGAAACCGCTGCCCTTCCCAACCGTCGAACATTATCATGAAAAACTCTCCGTTCTGCGCCTGATTCCAAACCTCGGACTGTATGCCGGCGTCACGCCGATCTGTCTGCTGTATCTGGTATATGTGATCTCGCAAATGAACTATTTTCTCTCTGCTTTCGCAGGCAAGCTGCCCGACGGTATGATCTATTCTGAATATGCACGGCGCGGATTCTTCGAGCTTGTCGCAATCACCATCATCAATCTGATTGTCATTCTTGTTCTGACAGGCTGCGCAAAAAAAGGCGGTGCAAATCGCCCGAAAGCACTGACCGTCTATGCAGTCATTCTCTGCCTGTTCACACTGTTTATCATCGCAACTGCGCTCGCAAAAATGTGCCTGTATATCAATGCCTACGGCATGACGCCGCTTCGCGTCTACACCACTTGTTTTATGATACTGCTCGCCGTGACGTTCCTTGTACTTCTCCTGCGGCAGTTCATGACAAAGCTCCCGACGGCTGCGATCCTGACAAGTGTATATATTATGATGCTTGCAGTTCTTTGCTTCGGCAAACCAGATGCGCGCATTGCGGAATATAACATCCGTCATTATGCCGATGGTTCGCTCAAGGATTTGGATATCCATATGCTTTGCAGTCTTTCCGAGGACGCCTATAATGTCATGGCGCGAAAACAGAATCAAGAAATTCTGAAATCTGTCAGTTATTTGGAATGGAATTCCTTTTGGGAAAAGGGAAATCGTATCATTGATGATTATAAGACAAACAGCCCCGACAAAAGCTGGAATCTTTCTGCACAATTACTGATTCAGCAAATTAAATTTCCATAACTGTCTGAACAAAAGTATGGCGAATTTCATCAGCACTTCACCCAAACCGCCGTTTGCTATGGAGGAACATCAAATGAAACGAAAAATACGCATCTATATGGCGATCGCTTCCATATTGCTGCTCTGCATTGAAATCCTGATCGGAATATACGCACATGGCTGGGTGCGCAAACAGTTCGGAGATGTACTGGTCGTCATCCTGCTCTACACGATCTGCCGCACAATTTCACAAGAAAAACCGCGTTTGGGCTTACTGCTGCCAATCGCCATCCTGTTATTTGCATTCTGTGTAGAATGTTTACAGCTCTGGGGCTTTTGCGATCGGTTGCATATCACAAACACGCTGCTCCGCATGATCATCGGTACCGACTATTCCAATGCCGATATGCTCAGCTATACGCTTGGAATCCTGCCGTGTATCGGCTGTGAATTTCTGCTGCGTCGCATGAAGCAGCATCATGAAGCGAAATGAAGCGCTTGAGATATCTTCCGGCGTGTCTGCTTGGCATCTGCGGCGCACTCGGCTTCGACAGTCTGATTCTGTATGTCTGTTCATTTCCGGTGCGACGGCATCCGATTTCCTATCCGATTTCGCTTTCCGGCGGTATTCTTGCCCTCTGTCTTTCCATCCTTCTCCTGATGCCATCTGTTTCTGTCGTCATCAAAGCAAAGGGCGCAAGGCTCAGAACAAGCCTATTGAGTCTGCTGCTCTGCGCTGCGGGATTTCTTGCCGGCGTTTTATTCTGGGGCTATGCCTATGATTTTTGCAGAATCTGCTTTCAGAACCGATTATAACTCATATTTAGAATCAGCCGTGAAATCAACGCTATGTCATGGATTTCACGGCTGTATTTTTATTCTGTATCCGGATACAGCTCTGCGGATTCAATCGTTTCGAGATTATCAATCTCCGGCAAATCATCGTTGAAATCCACAAGCTCCTCCGCATCGCCATCAGGCTGCACCGCAAAGAGATCCGATTCGCCACTCGTCGGAAGCGGCGGAAGATCAGCAAGCGACTGTAACCCGAATGTACGCAGAAAATGTGAAGTCGTGCGATATGTGACCGGTCTGCCCGGAACTTCAATCCGTCCGGCCTCCTCCAACAGACCGCGCTCAACGAGCGTATTGACAACCGAGCCGCTGTCCACACCGCGTACACGCTCTACAAATCCTTTCGTCACAGGCTGATTGTAGGCAATAATCGTCAAGGCTTCCATTGCCGCATTGGAAAGCGGCGTATTTCGCTTCACTTCCAATACCGCACGGATCTCCTCTGCATAATCGGCACGCGTGGTAAGCTGCCAGCTTCTACCCAGTGCGAGAAGCTGCAAACCGCTGCCGGATTCGTCCAGTTCCGTTTTCAGCGCATGGGCTGCCGCCGTAATTTCCTCCGCCGTCATACCGAGCGCCTCTGCAAGACGATCGGTTTCCATTGGCTCCCCTGCTGCAAACAGCACCGCTTCAAGCGCCGCACTCTGATATTCCTGTTTCATGTTACCGTCCTTTATGTTCCGCTGAACATCGTTTCCAGCATATCATTGACGCGCTCCATATGCATTCCGCGTGAACCTTTAATCAGAAAACAAATCGGTTCTTCCGCGTGCATTCGCAATACTGCCGCGAGTCTTTCCATAAGCGTTTCCTGCGTCAAGCAGACAAATTCAGCATCGCCATAGCCCTCTGCAAAATCGGAATGGTTCTCGCCGCAGAAAAACGCCGCATCCGTATATTGTCTGCAAAGCGCGCCCAATTCGCGATGACGTTCCGCTGCAAATTCGCCCAATTCATTCATATTGCCAAGAATTGCCCATTTCTGCGCATCTCCAGCAATGACGCCAAGGGATTGCAGCGCAGCAGCCATCGCTTCCGGATTTGCATTATAATAGTCACGGATGATTGTGATATTTCCATATTTCACGCGCTCGGAGCGCATCGCGCCGGGTACAAAACTGCCGAGTGCTGCCGCGCATTCTGCAAGCGTCATGCCGAATCGTAAGCCAGTATGTACAGCAAGCAGCGCATCAGTAACATTATGCAGCCCCGTCATCGGGAGAACCGCCTCCGCCGTGCTTCCGTCAACGGTATACCGCAGCGTAAAGCGCATATTCTCCGCGCTTTCAATCACATTTTCTGCAAGCAGTTCCGCGTCCGGACTGCCGCAGTACGTGCTGTACCGCACATTTGTCCGCTCACGCAAGTCTGCCATATTGCCGTACAGGTATTTATCCTCAGCCGACGCAAGCAGCGTGCCGCCGCGTCCTTCATCCGGAAGATGTTCAATGATCTCCGTTTTCGCAAGATAAATATTCTCCTGCGAGCCAAGATTACCAATATGCGCAGTACCGATATTCGTAATAATCGCCATATCCGGCTCCGCAATATCCGCCAAATGCCGAATTTCACCGGCATGATTCATACCCATTTCAATTACGGCAATCTCTGTCTCAGGCGGCATATGCAGAATCGTATACGGCACGCCGACATGATTGTTATGATTTCCGGACGTCGCGTAGGTACGAAATCTTGCGGCAAGCACGTGCGCCGTCATATCCTTCACTGTCGTCTTGCCGCTGCTGCCCGTCACGCCGACAACCCGGAGTCCGTTTTGCTTATATGTACGGATACAGCTTTCCGCAAGCTTACCATAAGCGTCACCTGCTGCAACCAGATACGGTACGCCCGGATCTATTTCCGGCTTCTCCGACAGAATGCAGAGCACCGCGCCCTTGTCCGCAGCCTGCTTTGCATACAGATTGCCGTTGAAATTTTCACCTTTCAATGCAATAAAGCAGTTGCCCTTTTCGATCGTGCGCGTATCCGTACTGAATCCAGATACCGCCGCGAACGGATCCATACAGTTCACGAGCTGCGCTCCGATACGATCAGCGATCTCACCGAAGGTCATCCGCACAAAGAGATCTTCCTGCATCAACGCCATATCAAGCCTCCTGTGCCAACACGATCAAACGTTCAAGCAATTCCGCAAACGGCAGACTCTCTGCCGCCCACATCTTCGGATACATCGAAATCGGCGTAAAACCTGGCAGCGTATTGATTTCGTTGAACACAATCTCATTCGTATCCCGCGTAACAAAGAAATCCACGCGAGAAAGTCCTGTGCAGCCGAGCGCACAGAAGATTTTAACCGCCCATTCACGTACCTTTGCATTCAATTCCTCGCTGATTCGCGCCGGAATGAACGCCTGCGAGGTCGTTGTTACATATTTGGCATCATAATCATAAAAATCAGCACCTGCATCAATTTCGCCGGCAACTGCCGCTTCTGGCCGGTCATTGCCAAGCACTGCAACTTCAATCTCCCTGCCATTGATAAACTCCTCGGCAAGAATTGCTTTGTCATATTGAAAAGCCGCTTCGAGTGCAGGCATCAGAGAAGCTTCATCCATAACCTTAGAGACGCCGACGGAAGAACCGGTATTGCAAGGCTTGATGAATACCGGGAACGCAATATTTTCCATAATTCGGCGGCACATTGCAGCGCCATCTGCTTGAAAATCCGCACGGCGCAGCGTCAGCCAGTTTGCCTGCCGGACTCCAGTTGTCGCCGCAATCAGCTTCGTAACAGATTTATCCATTGAAGCTGCCGCCGCACAGACATGACATCCTACATACGGAATACCGGAAAGCTGAAATAAGCCCTGAATCGAACCGTCCTCGCCGTTTTCGCCATGCAGAACCGGAAAGATCACATCAACCGGTACGGTTTCTATTCCGTTGTCGCTGACGATGCAAAGACCTGCGCCGCGTTCGGGTGAAAGAAATGCAGTACGGTTATTTGGATTCTGCTCCCACTTATCATCCGCAATATCTTTATAATCATTGCCGCCGAACAGAAGCCACTTGCCAGAAAGCGTAATACCAACCGGAAGTACTTTTCTGTTTTCTTTGTTCAGATTGCGCAGCACTGCCTCTGCGGAAACCAGAGATACAGCGTGTTCCGGCGAAACGCCTCCAAATAATACCAATACTGTCTGCATAATAAAAAACCTCTTTTCATTACAGATGAATCTCCGAGGAACTGCCAAATTACAATTTACAGCAGCCTCTCGGAGATACTATCATATCATGCAAAAAATTCGCCTGCGATCATGACCTTTGCGATCTCGCAGTCCTTGTCGAGCAGAAGCAGATCTGCGTCTGCGCCGACAGCAATTCTTCCCTTTTTCTCTGCGCCGATCATATCCGCAGGCGTTGTGGTCGCCATACGAACCGCGTCATCAAACGGAACGCCGAAGCTTACAGCCTGCTTCACACAATACCAGAGCGTAGAGGTCGAGCCTGCAATCGCGCCGTCCATTGTCCGTGCGACGCCGTTCTTTACCTCGATATCCTGTCCGCCAAACTCATACATACCGTCGCCAAGACCCGTTGCACGCATGGAATCACTGATAATCACCATGCGCTCCGGACCGAACATCTTATACAGCATCATGACAATCGCTGGATGCAGATGCAGACCGTCTGTAATTGCCTGCACATAGATATTCTTTTCAAGCGCTGCCGGAATCGGACCCGGATCTCTGTGATGAATAGGGGGCATTGCATTAAAAGTATGCGTCAGGCAATTCGCACCTGCTTCAATCGCCTTGATACAGGTATCATAATCCGCATCCGTATGACCGATACAGACGAGCGCGCCGCATTCCTTAATAAAATCCATGCTGCCTTCCAGCTCCGGCGCAATCGTCACCACACGCATTCCTTTCAGCGACTTAAACTCCGCAAGATCCGGATTTTTAATAAACTGACCATTTTGCGCGCCTTTTTTCTTTGCGTTGATGTACGGTCCTTCCATGTGGAAGCCGAGAATACGAGTACCGGGGACATCGGTTTTGCCCTCGGTGACCTTTTTGATCGCTTCGTAGCTCTGGGTCATGGTTGTAGGAAGCCAAGAGGTCGTGCCGTTCTTTGCAAGAAATGCGCACATCTCCTCAAATTCGCCGTCCATCGTATCCTTGCCGACGCAGCCATGCGAATGCATATCGACAAGACCGGGGATCACAGACAGTCCCGTGCAGTCCTCGCCCATTGTCTGATCAGACGCCGGTTCGATTGCAATGATTGTTCCGTTTTCGATGGTAATATCCGTCAGCTTGCCCTCAAAGAGCAGATTTTTCAAGATCATAATCTATCGCCTTTCTGAATGCAGTTCAGCAATATCCGTATATACGGATCTCATTGACCGCTTTCGTTTTTCTTCAGAATTCAGTTATATTCGGGGTATCAGCTACGCAGTAGATTGCTCACTTCGTTGTCGGAAGCGACGCAGCCGCGACTGCCTGACCGACTCGTCTATCCATTTCGTCCGGCAGGATGAACTGAATCTGCTGATAGAGCGCAGGGAATTCCTTTTCGAGGACTTCCTTTGCCTTTTCAATAATCAGATCGCCGCCGAGACCGGAAGTAACTCTGCCGCTGATCTGGAGATAACGAATATCATAGAAATCGGCATAGTTTGCGATTGCATAGCCGAAGTAGGTACCGATCGTGCGGAAGATATCCTTTGCACCCTCATGACCTTCCTCAAGCGCTTTCTGCACCGCCTTGAGCTTTTCTGCAAGCGTCAGGCTCTCGTCCAGTTCGATGCCTGCCTTCGGTGCAAGACGAATGACAGCGTCCTGCGAGAAATACTTAACGCCGCAGCCGTAATCGCCCGACCACTCATCAACGGAAGACGCCGGATTATAGTCCACCGGCACAAATGCAAGCTCATTGTGCCAACCGGTAACATTGCCATTGATATCGACATAGCCGCCCGCCTCAGAGGTACCCATTGCGATACCGAGCACGCCGTTGACGTCCATTGCCATAGAAGCGGCAAGCGCTGCAACGTCGCCGTCATTTGCAACGGCATACGGTACGCCCAGTTCCTCAAGCACATCGACATAAACATTCTTGCAAGCCTCTCCCTGCGTATCCTTCGGAACCTTCAGGAACAGATGCGAAACCATCGCACGGTTTGCGACCAGTACGCCTGCGGTACTGACGCCGACTGCGTCAAAACTCGGCATATGCTCTGCTGCTTTAAGGATGGCATTTTTGATATGCTCGTGGTGATAGGAGATATCCTCTGCGAGCTTCGGCAGCCAGACAATTTCCTCTGACCAGATCGTTTCGCCGTTGACAACGGCAGCGACTTTCATATCCGAACCGCCTGCGTCGAATCCGACGCGGCAGCCATCCAGATTTCTTCCGATCGACAGCGGACGCACATGATTCTCCGGCATATCGGCAAAATCGCGCTCCTCGACCTCGAAATCGCGTTCATAGGTTGTACTCCAGAAATCAACGTCAAAGGCGCGCAGACCTTCTTTTGTATATGCGTCACGAATATATTCAAATACATCATGGTCGCCGGCAAGCATAACCTTCCAACCGCCAGCACACCAGAGAATCGTTTTAATCAGACGTTCTGCATAGCGGCAGTTCTCCTCTTTGTTATCGCCGAGCTTTGTATCGCGGCGATATACCAATCCGTCCTCGCGCTCTACAGCAATCGAAAACGGTCTCGTTGCTTTTTCGAGGAAATCACGGTTAAAATAGATTGCAGGGACAAAATCGTGGTCAAGAATCGGCTGAATCATGGGTTCTGTTCCTTTCGATTTATAATTTAATTTCGGCAATACCGCACAAAACAGGACTCTGCCAAGGACAGACTTTATGCGCTATTGTCTTTCTATACACAACAGAACAAACGGCGGCTTAACACCGTCGCTTGTCTGTATAGAAAACCGGATTATTTTGTATTACGAATGTTCCAGCGGAACGGGCAGATGCGCGATGACTTTGTAGTATCAAACATAAAATTCTTATCAATCGTTGTCACATCCAGCCAACGATAGTTTGTTTTCTGTTCCGGATCGCCAAACAGCTTCTGCTTCAGGCTTCCGGCAAGACTCGCCTTTTGAATCACAGGTCCAAGGCGGTGATGCTGTTTCATAAATGCAACAATCTCAGACGCCATAACGAGCGAAGAATCCGCAACATTATACACACCGGTATAATTTGTGCTTTCCGCCTGTCTCAGGAAACCTATGATAAAATCGGAAATATTATGAATGCAGCACATATGATAGCCGTATTCACCGGTACGAAACACGAAAATAGACTTATCTTTCGGATCACGGATACGCGACATCAGGTTTTCTGTATAATTGAGGGAATAAACCATCGGCACGCGCGCGACGCAGCAGATCATATTCTTCACATTCCGGACATCATTTGCAAATGCAGTTTCCGAATTGACCTTCATCTTGCCGTAATTGGTCACAGGCTTCACAATATCGTCCTCGCGAACCGGTTCGCGGTTCTCCGGCTGCTTATATACCTGCGTGGTACTCAGCAGGATAAACTTCTGAATGTTTTTTGCAATCGCAAGCTTATACAAAAATTTATCACAGGCAGCGCATTCATCCATTTGTTCCTTATCAATTACGGCGCCATAATCGTTATCAACCGTACACGCGAGATGCACAACATAATCAATCTCAAATTCATCAAAGACTTCGCCGTATTTTCCCTGATCGCTCGGAGACGCTTCGCGAAAGATGAAGTGTTCTTTTCCGGCATTATATTCTGACTCTTTTTTATCAACAGCGATGACAGTATTGCCTTTTCTCAATAAGCCGGAGCAGATGTGATCGCCAATCAATCCACAGCCGCCAGTTACAAGAATCGTTGCCATAACATACAGTCCTTTCCTTGGTGGGATGAGATCATGTCCCCCTAACGACATGACTGCACACTACCCTACAATTATACATTTTTATTATATCACAGTTGACAAAGAAATGCAAGCACAGATATAAATTTTGACATTTCCTCTTATCCGCAGTCTATTTCCGCCGCATTCATTAGACGGTTCGAACAAAAAGAGGTCTAAAATGGCAATCTTTCCTATGATTTGTCCCGAAGACGCATAAAGAATTGCTGTAAAATTTGGGCGCACGGTTCTTCTAACAATCCAGACGTCACACGCGGTTTATGGTTATACGGCAGGGCGAACATCTCCTGCACGGAACAGACAGCCCCAGCCTTTTCATCATAGGCGCCGAAGATTACACGGTCAATCCGCGCATTGATAATCGCGCCGCTGCACATCGGACAAGGCTCCAGCGTGACGTATAAATTACAGCCGGACAATCGCCATGAACCGCGATTTCGCGCTGCCTCCTCGATTGCAAGTATTTCCGCGTGCGCCGTCGGGGAATGCTCCTGTTCCCGTCGATTTCTTCCGCGTCCGAGTATCAAGCCGGTTTCCCGTTCCACGACGACCGCGCCAACCGGAATTTCTCCGGCAGCCGCAGCCTCCTTCGCGAGTGCGAGCGCCTCGCGCATCATCGCAAAATCATCAAACATTCAGTCGCCTCCGCAATATTATGCGTGATATCATCAATAGAAAAGCTGCACCAGCATCAGCAATACGGATACCGCCGCCCACGGCAGCATTGTCACAGTCTGCATCAGCGCCGAAAACTTCTGTGTATGGCTTAGCACAATCCGCTGATTATTCAGACTGATCGAACGTCTGCGTACCAGAATAAAAAATGTAATCGCCAGCGCACCAAATGAAATCAGCAGAAGACTATACTCCCACAGCCAGAAATTATGAATGGTATAAACCATGACAACCCGCGCATAGCTCAGACCGGTAAACACCACACGCAGCGCAATGCACTTCGGCAGCGAGCCGGAACGAATCATCAGATATCCGGCAGCAATCCCGATCAGCAGCTCGGCAATGCGTTCAGGCATCTGATTCGGAAACAGAAAGCCAATCAACGCCGTCACAAATATCGCAAAGGGGTCGCCGAACTGCCGCAGCAGCATGAGAATCGTACCGCGCAGAAACAACTCGATGACCGTCGCAGCCAGCAGCGAATCAAATATGCCATAGGCAATGATTGCTGTAGTATCTTTGTAGCTGACAACATTCTGTGCAAGCGCGATACCATCCCGCTGTGCGATTAGCGCGTAGACGCCCGCGATCATCATGCCAGCACCGACGCCGGCTGATAATTCTGGTATGCCGCCTTTCATAGCCGGTGCAAATACGCGCCGCGGAAACCTGCTGGCCTTGATCAGCAAAGCGGTTGGCAGAAGATATTTTAGCAGTACGACAGCAGCACGCGCCGCTACAACCGCCCATTGGCTGCCCTGCATGGATATGGAAAGAAATTCTATGCGAACATCAATATCGAATAAGCGCAGGATGCCTTGCAGCAAGGATTCGCCTGCAATTTCCGTAACAAAGTAGATCAGCAGCGCGGCGCCGATCATCTGGCCGCAGCGCATCAGCGCCTCGCGTTCTGAAATGCCTACGTTCTGCTGGGCAACAGCAGTGCCAGAAACATATACATTTTCTAAATTGTTTGCAGAAAAACGAAACGCCAGTTTTGAATCGGAATGTCTGCGCCATTGCAAAAAATCCATATTATATTGTTCATTAGTAGAGTCATATTTAAACGCTTCCACGACATCTGTATAAGCCTGTTCCAAACGCAACACCCCACTTTCCCATTTTATATAAATCATTATAACAAAGTCAAGCGCTTAGAATCGTTCGGATTTCGTAAAAAGACTGTGAATAAAATATGAATTTTCATCCTGTTTATTGCCTGTAGAAAAGCCGCACATCGGTCATTCTATCGGATTCGCAAACTCGGCTGCCATTGCTGAGAGCGCAGACAAGGAATGAACGCGGCAACAAATGTAACGCCACCAATCAAAAAACATTCGCAATACCTATTTGATTTTCCTTCTTTTCATCATAATACAGAGAAAAATCAAATATATGTATTGCGAATGTCAACTTCAGATTAAATTCGGATATCCATGGTATTTTCGTCAAGCGGAACCATGTCAATACGTTTCGATTGTGCCAACTCCGTTTCCGTTTCTTGCTCCTGCATCAGCGTTGCCTGTTCCGGCAGCGGATCCGGAGCCTCGGGCTGTGATGCATCGTCCTCCGGCTGTTCCTCTGCAAACAGTTCCAGATTAAGCTCGGCGGCAGCTTCATACAAAAGCTGATCCGTCTCATCCAGCGCCAACCGTCTGGAAGCTGCTCTCGGCTGCTGTTCCGGTTCATCATCCTCAGAATTTTCCGGTTCATCCTCTATACCCGAAAAATCCTCTTTCACATCTTCCGGAATATCCTCTATATCCTCGGAATATACTTCTATTATATTTTCGGAATCATCTTCGGCATCTTCAGGATCATCTTCAATATCTTCGGTATGATTCTCCGTATCCTCTCGTGATTCTTCTATCGCCTCGGAAGTATCCGTCATATCTTCGAAAATATCTATTTCTGTATCCTCAAAGCATTCTTCCGCGTCTTCAGAACATTCCGCAGCCGAATCATCCGGTTCCGGCTGTTCCTCCCGAATCTGTACAACCGGCGCGGCTGTCTCGCCGGGAATCTCGACGTTCAGCGGATCAAACAGCGCCTCACGCTCTGCAAGCGCCGTGGATTCTGTACTGCGCGGAAAGAACAGCGTGATTGTCGTTCCGCTGCCAAGCTGACTGTCCAGCTCAATCGTTGCATTGTGGAACGCGGCGCCATGCTTTACAATAGAAAGTCCCAGACCGGTTCCTCCGATTTGCTTGGAATGGCTCTTGTCTACGCGGTAAAAGCGTTCAAAAATTCGTTCCTTATCCGCCTGCGGAATGCCGATACCTGTATCGGTCACCGTAAAAATCGCCTGCTGACCTGTACAATTGACCTTCATCGTAACAGAACCATTTTCTTCATTATACTTGATCGCATTGTCACAGAGGTTATAGAGCATCTCCTCGACAATGACCGGAACGCCGTGCATCGGCGCGGTATCGCCTTTCAGTATCAATGTGATGCGTCTACGCTCCGCAACGGCAGCAAGCTGTGTTTTCACATTGCGCGCAATTTCATAGAGATCAAGCGGCAGAACTTCCTCTGTAAAGCTCTCGTCATCCAGCCGCGACAGCCGGATGATATCCTCGATCAAGGTAATCATTCGCGCAGATTCATCGCGAATGCGCATTGCAAAACCGCTGATATCCTTCTTTTTAACCATGCCGGTCTGCATCATATCCGCAATGCCGTAAATAGAAGTCAGCGGAGTTTTCAGTTCGTGGGATACATTCGATGTAAATTCACGGCGGAGCGCGTCACGTTTTTCACGCTCGGTCACATCAAGCAGAACCAGCACCACACCGGTCAAACGATTATCGCGCACAACCGGATTGGCAATCAGCTGAACCGCGGCGTCATCCAATGTCAGGATCGCCGAACCGCGAATGCCGTCCAACGCCTGCTTCACCAGTCCGCGATACTTTTTTTCACTGCTCAGGTCATAAACCGAAACATACTCATCGCCGGCGTCTTCCTTGCCAAGCAATTGCAGCGCTGCATGGTTATATGACAGCACTCTGCCTGCGGCGCTCACCAACAGCAGTCCTTCCTGCATATTATCCGTCAGAATCTTGAGCTGTTCCTGCTGACCGGTCAGTTCATTCATCTGTGTATCAATCTGCGCTTTCAGACTGGCAACCTGACGCGCAAGCGGTTTCAGTTCCGGATATTGCTGCAAAGTCGCTTTGGAATCAAGCCGCATTCTTTTTAACTGTAGCGCAATCGAATTTGCAAATTTATCGCTGATCATATACAGCGGAACAACCAATACAATCCCAACAAAGACGCTCAGCGGCAAAAGCTGCAAAACCATACGGAAATAATTCTCCGTTGGCAGCAGCAGTGGATACACCAACAGACAGAGAATTAAGGTCAACCCCATGGCAATCAACATTTTACGGAACAGCGTTTTTTTCATTCTGTTGCCTCCGTCGTATCCAAATGATGATCCTGAAAACGATAGCCTACGCCACGGACAGTTTCGATGGAATTGCCGGCATCGCCAAGCTTTGCGCGCAGCGTCCGGATATGTACATCAACCGTCCGGCTCTCGCCGGCATAATCATAGCCCCATACGGATTCCAGAATGCGTTCCCGTTTCAAAACGATGCCCTGATTCCGCATCAGTATGGCAAGCAAATCGAATTCTTTTCCTGTCAGACCAATTTCTATATCGTGTACCGTCACCAAGTGACGCGCAGTATTTAAAGAGATTCTATCGCTTTTCAACAGTTCTTCGGAATTGCTCTCACCTTCCACCGTCCGACGCATCAGCGCACGTATGCGGGAAAGCAGCTCCATTACGCCGAACGGCTTTGTGAGATAGTCGTCCGCACCGCTGTCCAGTCCGAGCACTTTGTCATATTCGGTGCTGCGCGCGGAAAGCATCATGATCGGCAGTTTTTTGGTTGCGGAATTTTCACGCAGCCAATGCAGTACGGAGAGTCCGTCTTCCTCCGGCAGCATGATATCCAGCAGTACGACATCCGGAACTGCCTCTGCAACCGCGTCCCGAAATTCAGACGGAAGTGCAAAGCCGCGAATATCCATCCCCGAACTCTGCACTGCATAGATCGTAAAATCGCGGATATTCTGATCATCTTCCAGCAGATAAATCATGACATCCTCCCTTCAAACCACATTCTGTTTTATTATATCATATTATGTTGAAAAATGCAATGGAAAAGCGGAAAAAATTGCACGCTGCCGGGAAATTGCGTCTTTGGCACTGAAAACGCTCTGCGCTGCATGGTAAATGATGATGAACAATCCTGTCGTCAGACGCTTCCGCCTTCCGTACACATGACGAAAAAAATGCTGCACCGAATCCAAAACCGCTGCATATACTGCATTATCAATCGAAAGGAGGGCTGCCGGATGAAGGTGGTCGTTGTCAAGAGTCCGCGTCTACTCGCAGGACTTCTCCGTATGGTTTTTCATATCCGGAAGGAAGAACGCTGCGAGGATGCATAAAGCAAGCTGCCTGCTGTTTTTTGGACAGCAGGCAACTGTTTTTTTACCATCAAAACTGTGCGATTGTATCCTGTTTTTTCACAAGCCGCAACTTAAACAACTGAAATTTTCGCAGACATACAAATACATATCGTATTCATTTCGCATTTTCGTCAATATGCACTATTTACAAAGTCGTCGCATTTTGATATAATGAAACTGGACGAATGTCCAAAATCATACAACGGTTTTTTTTATGTTTCTGAGGGGGTAATTTTCATGAAACACAACAACTTGTTCCGCCTCGGCGGGACCGCGCTGGCAGCAGGATTCCTGCTCTCCCAACTCGCAGCATTTCCGGTACGCGCAGCCGAACAGACCACAAAAGACATCGCCATTTGTGATTACAGTACAGTCTTTGATACGCCAATCACAATCGAACAAGGCACGCCGGTTCCTATCGCGCCCGGAGAATCCGGTGTTCCGGCGGACAAGCCAATTAAGGAAGTATGGCTTGACGTCTCCATGGACGCTTCATCCGGTCTGCCTGCCATGCCTGCAATCGGCTATGTCACAGACGCCTACATCAACGCAGATGGCGAGTCCACCACATGGGCTGGCGATGGTCTCTGGATGAACACGGCGATCAGCCGCGCTACCATCCTCATCGAAATCCCAGAGGACAAGCCACTCAACAGCGATCTGGAAGTTCAGCTCTGGGGCGAAGCCGGTGAAACGGTCTCCGTCATGCAGCTCAATGCGGTTGGATTTATGACCGGCTCCGGCGGAACCATCGGCATGATGACGCGTAAGGGCGATGTCAATGGCGACAAGGTCGTTGACAATGCGGATGTAAACGCGTTGGTCAACTACCTCACAAGCGAGTCTGCAACGCTCGAAGCTGCCGCAAACGGCGACTTTGATCACAACAACCGCCTGAACGCTTCTGATCTCACGGTTCTGAAACGCGGTATTCTCGACGGCACTCTTACCAAAACCAATCACGCGTCCGATGAAACCGCAATGGAATTTGTCTCTCACATCAAAATCGGCTGGAATCTTGGCAATACGCTTGATTCTGTTCCCTCTGCCTATAGTTCTCCTTCCTCGGCAGAATCCTCCTGGGGCTGTCCGGTTACAACAAGGCAGATGATCGACGCTGTCAAGCAGGCAGGATTCAACTGCGTTCGTGTTCCGGTTTCGTGGGGTCAGAAAATGGACAAATCATCCTATAAAATCAACGATGACTGGATGAATCGCGTACAGGAAGTCGTCAATTATGTCATTGAGAACGATATGTACTGCATCGTCAATATCCACCATGATAATACACCGGCAGATTATCCGTATTTCTATCCGGATTCCGCACATTATGCGCAATCTGAAAAATTTGTAACATCCATCTGGTCGCAGGTCTCCGAACGCTTCGAGGCTTACGACAATCATCTGATCTTCGAGACGATGAATGAGCCGCGATTGATCGGTCACAACAACGAATGGTGGATCGATCCCAACAGCAATGACTGCAAGGACGCTATGAACTGCGTCAATAAGCTCAATGCTGCCGCGCTCGATACCATCCGCAAATCCGGCGGCAATAACGAAAAGCGTTTCGTTCTGATGCCGTCCTACGCCGCAAACTGCGACGAAGCGACACTCGCAGGCGTCGTGATGCCGGATGATGACCGTATCATTGCAGAGGCACACGCTTATACGCCTTATAATTTCGCACTTGCCAGCGACAGCGATGGCGGTACCGCGAACTGGAGCGAAGCCAACGGCGGCGCCGATATCGTAAATCTCATGAAGCGTTTGCAAAAGGCATATCTGAGTAAGGGCATTCCGGTCATCCTTGACGAGTTCGGCGCGTCGAATCGTAACAACGAGGATACGCGTGCAGCATGGGCAAAGTTCTATGTTTCACAGGCAGATTCCTATGGCATCCCCTGCGTCCTCTGGGATAATAATCAGTTTGGCGTTGGCTCGGAAAATCTGGGTCTCCTGAACCGCAACAATCTCACGATCGCGTATCCGAAGCTTCTCGCAGCGCTTATGGAAGGCGCGAAGAACCGCGGATAATTCCGCAATACAAAACAATGAAAACAGCCGCGAAATCAGCGTAACATCTGATTTCGCGGCTTGCTTTTTGCATTTCATTCTACATTCTTATAGCAGGCAATAATCTCGCCGATGTACATTTTGTGGGCGTCATTGTCGCCGTAAAACGCAGCGGCTGCGTCTGCCGGAATATCCTTGATATCCATATCGGCAGCATAGCGCTTTTTACAGATCAGAACAAATTCTGCCTCAGCAAAGCTCATTCCCGCATCTAGCGCCATCGGATGCAATCCTGCTTCTGCCGCCTTATCGCAGTCTCTGCCGGAATGTGCGCCGCAGAATGCCAACGCCTTGCGCTGCGCCTCGCCAAAGAAAGATAGCGTAAAGGTATCCTGCTGCTCCATAAAGCCGAAGGTATGGCGCGAATGGCGTACATAGCAGGTCACGGACGGCTTGTTCCACAGCACGCCGACTGCACCCCATGAACAGGTCATGCAGTTCCAGCCGTTCTGCTCCGTACCGGCAGTCAGCAGAAACCACTGCTTACCGATCGCATCAAACGCATTCTGATCCCATTCTGCCGGATTGATTTTTTGCATTGACATAATTTTCCTCCATATCCGATGCGCATTCTGCACATCATAGATTTATGAATGATTCTGCAAGCGCAGCTTGTCTGTAATCAGCGCGATAAACTCGGAATTCGTCGGCTTGCCCTTGCAGGTATTCACCGTATAACCAAAAAATGAATTCAGCGTATCCAGATTGCCCCGATCCCATGCGATTTCGATTGCATGACGAATCGCACGCTCAACACGAGAGGGCGTTGTCTGAAACTGCCCCGCAACACGCGGATAGAGCTGCTTTGTCACACTGTCGAGCAGCTCCGGTTCATGATACGCGCTGACGATTGCACAGCGCAAATAATGATACCCTTTAATATGTGCCGGTACGCCAAGCTGATGAATGATATCTGTAATCGTAATTGCGAGATCCTGACCGACTCTCGTTGCAATCGCACCAAGCGGTTGCTTATTCGTCAGCAAAGCGATGCGCTCGCCGAGCACATTCAGATCAAACGGTTTCAGCATAAAATACGCAGCGCCGCTTTGCATCACCTGCTGCTCGACAAAGCTGTTGTCATACGAAGATGTTACGATAAATGCCGGTCGTTTTCCATTTCCGGTATTTGCTTTTTTCATCAATTCAATTGCATCCATATGCGGCAGAATCGCGTCTACCACAACGACATCCGGTGTATCACTCCGAATCGACTCCAGAACGGTATTCCCGTTCTTCGGTCTCGTATATGCGTACATCCCCTGTGAACGCAGGACACTGGCGCAGGATACACCGTACTCCGCCGTGTCGTCACCGATCAGAACCTTGACTTGTTTTTGCATGGTTCAACCTCCTTTTGCTTTATGTTTCCATTTTATCACGCATGAAACACAAATGCAAGAGCGAAGAATCACGAACGAAAGATGATTCTGTCGAAACAATCATATTATTCGGAAATTATCAATACATTCGTATTTACTAGGATTTCATGACGAATGCGTTGCATATTTCAAAGAATTTTGAGGCATACTGTCGAAGCGCGCTAACATTTGTCGGGCGTGCTGAGACGATTTCTGCATCATCAGAGAGAAGCATGGAAAATACGTCTGCCATCGAAGCGCCTACAGATCTGTCAGGAATACTGCCGGCACCTGTCTGCGTTCCAGCTTGTACCGTTGAATCTTCGTCAGCGGAATTGCATAATGCCGCATAGCGCTTTTGTATTTTCCGGCTGCAATCTGAGTATATAATGTATTCAGAATCGCCAACGCCTCCGTATCAAGCGCCTTACGATTTTCTTCCAAAAAATCGAATCCGCCAACGCGATAAAATATCTCCAACGCAAGCGACAGATCACAGGCAGGCTCTGCCAGAATCCCTCGCAGCACTTGAAAACCGCGCTCCCATTGATATCCTTGCAAAATTTCATCCAACTGACGCAGTGTTTTTCCTTCCTGCGGCGGAAAACAGTCATGCTCCAGAAAATAATTCAGCGTATAGACAAGCGTTTCCGCATCTGCCTGATTCCAGTGCGAAAGCGCCTCAGCGACAACATCACAGAGCAGCGTATCGGTGATATATGCGGACATCCCATGACGCACCGCATCTGGCGGCAGACGTACAAACCCCATATCAAAGCACGGAGAATCCGCAAGATAACAGGGGGTATCTGTCGCAAAGGATTCCGATTCAGCAGTATACATACACCATGTATCATTAGATTGCCGACTCAGCTGCAAATCATTACATAGAGCCATCAGCAATGCGCCAACAGACGTCATTTGATTTTTTTCCATATACTTCCTCCATTTCCGTTTGATGCTGATGCATCTTCCGGAAAAAATATTGACTGCATTTTTGAAGTTTGCCGCTTCAATATCTGCGCATAATAATTCCATGCGGAACGAACAAGCAGCATTTCGAATTCCGCAGAGAGGAAGGTTGCTCATGTTTTTTCGCTTTCATTTTTTCCGGCTGCGGCGGGTTACCGCCTGTATTGCCGCACTCATAATGAGTCTCTGCGGCACAGTGCAGTTTTATGCACACAGTCTGCCGGATCATTTTTATACGGACGCAGATCGTCCAATTTCCGTTGCAACGGCGCTTCCGGTCACATTTTCCAATCGGACGCCATCCGTTCCGCATGGACAGGAAGCGGAACTCCGACTATTTGGAATGTTCCCCGTTAAAACCGTCTCGCTCACGCCACTCGGCCCTGCAAACGTCTGGGTCGGCGGTGAACCGTTTGGCATCCGGATGCTGATGGATGGCGTAATGGTCATTTCACTGACCGAGGTACAAGCCCCTGAAGGCAGCTGTTGTCCTGCGGCAGACGCCGGTATTCAGACTGGCGATATCATCGCGTCTGTCAATGGCAAACGCATCAGCAGCAACGATGATATTCAGCAGGCAGTCGCAGAATCCGACGGCAAAGCCGTTTCCGTTGTCATTCGGCATGATCGTGTAATCAAAACCGTCTCGGTACAGCCGGTATATGTATCGGAAACGCAGCGATGGCTGACAGGTATGTGGGTACGCGACAGCACCGCAGGCATCGGCACTGTAACCTATTACACGCGCGCCAATGACGGGCAAATTTCTTTTGCCGGACTTGGGCACGCTGTATGTGATGCAGATACCGGATCGCAGATACCACTCGCCTCTGGTGACGTCATTGCAGTTTCGGTACGTGATATTGTCTCTGGTCATGCAGGAAAACCCGGCGAACTGCTTGGCAGATTCGACATTGGGGAAGGCATCGGAACGCTATCAGCCAATACGTCCTGCGGTATCTTTGGAACACTCATACACCCACCTCAAAAGCAGCTTTCTGTTCCGCTTGGATTTCGTCAGGATATTTCTCGCGGTCCAGCCGTCATGTATACCACGCTGGACGGCTCATCTCCGCAGCCCTATAGCATTGAAATCGAAGAAATCCGCGGTGAGGACGCCGCACTCCGGAATCTTGTGATTCATGTCACAGATCCGGCACTTCTGGAACACGCCGGCGGCATTGTACAGGGCATGAGCGGCAGTCCGATTCTGCAAAACGGCAGATTGATCGGCGCCGTTACCCATGTCTTTGTACGTGACCCAACCAGAGGCTACGGCATTTTTGCTGAAAATATGTATGCGCAGACTGCTTCACTCGCGGCCTCCGCAGCGTAACGCTCGCGCAGACGCATCCGCATCGGAAGCGTCACCGCAGCTCAAAGTGAAATACCAATCATAAAAAAGGGGGCGCTTCGGTATGAAACGCCCCTTCTGTCATTCTAATTCTATGCAGCTCAGTCAGGAACGCTGCGATCATGCAGTCCCTCCATGGAGGTGCTGCTATATAAATATCAGCTTACGGAAATTCAGCGGCTCTCGTCGCTGAACCCACTATCAACGAGTGCCACCAGCGATGCAACTGCCTGCTCCTCATCCGTGCCATCAGCAATAATGCGGATTGCAGTACCGCCGACAATACCCAGTGAAAGGATGCCCAACAGAGACTTTGCATTCACACGGCGATCTTCCTTCTCAATCCAGATTGCAGAACGGAACTCGTTTGCCTTCTGGATAAAGAATGTAGCCGGACGCGCATGGAGTCCTACCTGATTCTGAACCATGACATCTTTAATACACATAAACTTTCTCTCCTTTATGATTTTCATAAAAACCCAATTACGGTCAATCGGAAATATGCTCCGTAATCGCTCCGTCACACACACGGACTAAAAAATGCTAACCCAAAAGCGGATTGACCGTTTGTGCTGTTTATCGTCTGCTCGGTTCTGCCTGACCAGCCGCGCAGTCCGGTTTTCAGCCCATGTCATATATACAGCTCGTATAACGCAAAGTAATATTTCAAACCCCAAACGCTTTTGTTATTCACGGAACCATGCTATTATTATACTGTTTTATTTCAGTTTCGTCAATCTCTTTTCTACACAAAATCCATGTAAGTCCGTAAATTTCTACCCTATGCTACATTCAAGGGAATAGAATGCCGCCTTGTTTGGTCACTTTCACGAAAATAAAATGTTGAAAACCATTGGTGGTGTGAACAGTTTTCAACAAAACAATTTGTTAAAACTGACAAACTCGGATTCAACTATTGTTCTTTGACCATTTTGCCCAAAGGTCCGGACGTCGATTACGGGTGATTTCCAGACTCTGCTCAGCGCGCCATTGTGCAATGTTCTTGTGATGTCCGCTGAGTAAAACAGGCGGAACCGCCTTGCCTTCCCAGATTTCAGGTCTGGTATACTGTGGGTATTCCAGAAGCCCGTGAAAATGACTTTCCTCCTCATAGGCGTCCGGCGACGGCAGCACATGATCACACATCCGCGCAACTGCGTCCGTCAGAACAAGCGCCGGCAGTTCACCGCCTGTGACAACATAATCCCCGATTGAAATTTCCTCATCGACTATTTTTTCAATCACGCGCTGGTCGATTCCCTCATAATGTCCGCAAAGTAAAAACAAACGCGGCATTTCCGCAAGTTCCCGCACGCGCTGCTGCGTCAGCACGCTGCCTTTCGGGGACAGATATATTGTATGCATCGGCAATTCCGACTGTGCGCGAACAGCCTGCCAGCAGTCATAAATCGGCTGCGCCTGCATGACCATACCCATACCGCCGCCGAACGGCGAATCGTCCACACGATTATGCTTGTCCTTCGTATATGCGCGTATCTGGTGACAGTTGACCGTAATCGCACCCTTCGCGCGTGCTCTGCCGATAATACTCTCAGACAGCACCGCCTCACACATCTCTGGAAAGAGTGTTGCAATCTCAATCTGCATCGTCAAACAACCCCTTTAATGGTCGGATGGTAATCGTATCCGTATCAAAATCGACATTCAGCACGACATCCGGAATCACCGGCACAAGCAGTATCTTTCCTCCCGGCGATTCGACCTCATATACGTCGTTTGCGCCGGTTTGCAGGACATCATACAGCTTGCCGTACTCTTTGCCATTGTCGGCGTCAACCACGCGCATACCCTGCAGATCCTGAATAAAATAGGTATCGTCATCCAGCTCGACATCCTCACGATTCATATAAAGTACCGTGTTGCGCAGCATATTCGCTGCTTCCTGCGTATCGACGCCGGAAAATTTCATCAGCACCATATTCTTCTGTACAGCAGCACGTTCAATCTGCATCGGAATGTGATCCTTTCCTCGGTACAGCGTTTCAAATTCGCTGAGGAATTCCGCGCTGTCGCACCATGGCATGACCTTAACCATGCCGCCCAATCCATGAACATTCACGATCTTTCCGATCTCCAGATATTGTTTTTTCAAATTATACGCCTTCTCCCTACCTCGTATTTCATTTGCCATTCATACTTAGACAAAATATTCTTTATCGGCAACCCGAATTGCGTTGCGTTTCATACGCTTGCATGATATCCATTCAGAAGATAAGCCGTTAAAACCGAGCATCCACGCTGATTTTAACGGCTTCACATTTCTGTATATCTATCATACAATGTCGGTTCGACTGAAAATGAATGACAGCATCCAATGTAGAATCAATACTTATTCTTCTGCCGATGCGGCGCCTGCTTTCAGCGTTCCATGTGAGAGCGCTTTCAGATACGCGTTGATAAAATCATCGAGATTGCCGTCCATAACCGACTGTACATTTCCATTTTCGCAGCCTGTACGATGATCCTTGACCAGCGTATACGGCATGAATACATAGGAGCGAATCTGGCTGCCCCACTCAATCTTGAGCTGATCGCCCTTGATATCGGAGATCTTCTCCAGATGCTCACGCTCTTTAATCTCAACAAGCTTTGCGCGCAGCATCTTCATACAAAAATCTTTATTCTGGAACTGCGAGCGCTGCGTCTGACAAGACACTACGATACCTGTCGGAAGATGCTTCAGACGGACTGCCGAGCTGGTCTTGTTGATATGCTGACCGCCGGCGCCGCTGGAACGGAATACCTGCATCTCAATATCCTCTGGACGTATCTCGACCTCGACATCATCCGAAAGCTCCGGCATAACTTCCAATGCAGCAAATGACGTATGCCGTCTGCCAGACGAATCAAACGGCGAAACACGCACCAGACGGTGTACGCCTGCCTCCGATTTCAGGAAGCCATACGCATTTTCTCCCTCAACCATAAACGACGCAGACTTAATGCCTGCTTCGTCGCCGTCCAACCAGTCGAGCAAATCAACCTTAAAGCCGTGACTCTCGGCATATTTGTTATACATCCGATAGAGCATCTGCGACCAATCCTGCGCCTCCGTACCGCCTGCACCCGCATGGAGCGTCAGAATTGCGTTGGAATTATCATATTCACCGGTCAGCAGCGATTTTAATGTTTCCGCTTCAAGCTGCGCCTTGAACGCCTCAGCGTCCGCAAGAATCTCCTCGTTCGAGGAATCGTCGCCCTCCGCCTGAGAAAGCTCGATCAGTTCGATCGTATCCTCAAGCAAAGATTGCAGCTTTTCATAGTTCTCGATTTTGCGCTCTAGCGTATTGCATCGCTGCGTAATTTTTTGCGCCTTCTCATGGTCATCCCAGAAGCCCTCATATTCCATCTGAATACGCAGATCGCCGAGATCGGCTTTGGCGCGTTCGATCTGCAATACTTCGCCGAGTTCCTTGACCTCCGGCCGCGCATTCACAAGCTCATTTTTGATATCGTCCAATAATATCATATCTGATTTCCTTTCGGTCGCTATCTTCATGCGGACAGCCAATTCAACTGCCGCGCAAATTTCCACATATACTATTTTACAGGATTTTCCTCAATCTGTCAAGCGGTTTCGTCTTATAATCCGGCATTTTCGCTGAAAAGCGGTGCAAAATCAATTCCAACGCCTTTCATCTTCTCTGCAAGCGCCGGTTCATCGTCCAGATGCATCAGGTATATATGCACGCCCTCAGCGGTCAAGCGTCGCAGTTCCGGCAGAACGGTATCAATATACATATGCACACCGCTGTCGAAATTTGCAATCTCTGTATAGAGATACGCACCGTTATGCAGATAAGGCAGAAACGGCTCCAGCTCTGCCGCGTCGCCAGTATAGAGCACATTCGTCCCATTGACGCACAGCCGATAACCGAAGCAGCGTCCTGCAAGCGCCGGTATATGCCGAACTGGTACTGCACCGACAAACCAAGCCGCATGAAGTGCGTCGGCGGTAATCATTGCGTATGCTGTCGGATCGCATCCGTCCAACCGTTCAATCAGATATTGCAGATCTTCCGCAACCTCCACAGAAGGCGCTACGACCGTCACCATCGCGTCTGCGATATATCTTGCAAAATGAATCAGCATCGGAATTCCGCCGACATGATCGCTATGTGTATGCGTGACTAACACAAAAATTTGTTTCTGCGGAATACCGTGTCGGCGCAGAGCATGAAATGCCGACATCGGACAATCCAGCAGTACCAGAGCGCCATCCTGCTCAAAATATGCACAATTCTGGGTATCCGTAAATGCAGAGCCGCGTCCAAGAAACTTCAGCACTATGTGCGACTCCTTTCAAATCAGCTTAAAATCCCGAAGCTGCCGCGCAAGCCTTGCAATCGGAAGCCCCATCACATTATAATAATCGCCGGTAATACCCGCAACAAGCAGCGCGCCTTTTCCCTGAATCCCGTAAGCGCCCGCTTTGTCATAAGGCTCCGCAGACGAGGCATAGGCGTCGATCTCCGCGTCGGAAAGCGAATAGAACTGTACGCCGGTCTCATCAGAAAAGCTTGCTGAATGCCCATTCCAGAAAATTGCAACACCAGTAATCACCTTATGTATTTTGCCGGAAAGCGCATATAGCATCCGTCTGCAATCGGCTTCATCCTCCGGCTTGCCCAGAATTTCATCATCGAGCAAAACCGTTGTGTCGGCACCGATTACAACCGCGTCCGGATGTTCCTTTGCAACCGCAGCAGCCTTCCGGACAGCAAGCAGTTCTGCGGCAGCGTCCGCCGGAATTCCATCCGGCAGCGTTTCATCGCATTCCGATACAATCACTTCAAACGGAATATCCAGCTTTCCGAGCAGCTCTTTTCTGCGCGGAGAACCGGAAGCTAAAATCAGCTTCATATGGATCTGCTCCTTTCGATTGTCCTGCCGATACTTGACGAGTACGGCAGAATCAGGTATAATATAGGCAAAAAGCACATCACACAAGGAGTATCATGTATGAAAGCGTTTCTGAAAAAAAATCTCGGTGTTATCCTCATCGTTGCGGCGTTTCTGTTGTTTGCCGGCTGCTGGCTGCTGGTCTGGAACCGCATCAGCAATCAGATGACAAAAGCCGCATACCAATCCGTTTTCGATACGCTCAGCTATGACAACGCCTATTACACACGCTGCGATTTGCAAACCATTCAAACGTATCTGCCGGAAATCAAGGACGTCACAAACGCGCTCTACGGCGAACAGCTCGGAGAACTCAGCTTTCCTTCCGAAACAGGAACCGTAAGCTGTCCTCTCTACGCCTGCAAGCCGTTGCAGGATTCCGGTAAAAACAACGCGCTTGTTCTGCTGGAACATACTGATGGCATCAGCGTCTATGAGCTTTCCGGCTTTGCCTATCTCGATCAGCAGACCTCAATCTGGGCAGTCTGCGCCTCCTATGGTATCGGTTATCCGGAGGATATCGAATCCGTCACCGTCAAAGATCAGAACGGCGAACTGGCAGAAATCATCACCGAACAGGACGTACTCTCCGATTTCTTTGACAAGCTGCTGAAACTCGGAGAGGATATCGGTGAAGCTGGCGTTGCAGAAGCATATTATAATGCCTATACCGCTGAATTCGGTGAAACCGATCAGGTATGGCTTGAAGATAATACCGTCAAAGCCGAGAATGATACCGTTTATCAGGAAGCCATGGACTATTGGACAAAGGATTTGCGACTTGTAACGATCACGCTGACAAACGGATATCAGCTCCGCGACTGCATCTACGCGCCGATTCCGGGGACATTTTCCATTTACGGCGATTACAAAATCACGGAGCCGTTCTTCTCATAATACAGGATATTATTGCACGCATTCATTGTCAATATTATGGTGAACATTTTCCAGTGCTTCGGAGGAAATCGTAACATTATACGTTGTCGCAGCCGCAAGCTCCGTACCTTGATGTCCGCGGAATACAAGCTTTAAGAATATCGGACAGAGGATGGAAGTGGAAATAATCAGGAAAATCGTTGCGACCAGCGGATCAATGCCGCCCTGCGGCGCAATGAGAACCGAGCCTGTCGCATAGACAGCAAGCGCCACTTCTCCGCGCGCAATCATGCCAAAGCCTGCTGCAAGCGATTCCCGTTTATCATATTTGAAGCATCGCGCCGTCGCACAGCATCCAATAATTTTACCGAGGATTCCGGCAGCGACAAACGAAAGCACAAACAGCATACTTGACCAACGAAACGCACTGAAATCTGCGCTGATGCCGATATATGCAAAAAACATCGGCGTAAAGAACATATAACTGCTGACAATGACTTTTCTGTCAACAAACTTGCTGTCTCCGAGTCCGCTGAGCATCAGACCAGCCATATATGCGCCTGTGATCGCGGCAATATCGAAGAATTCCTCTGCGGCATATGCGAAGAAAAAGCAGGCGGCAAATGCAAAAATACTCGTCCGGCGCTTATGCGGATATACTTTGACAATAAGCTGGAAAGTGCGGCGCAACAATATGCCTACTACAACCGTAAACAGGAAAAATCCAGCAAGACGAAGCAGCGTCAACCAGATATTGCCCTCGCCATGAAGTCCGGTAATGATACTCAGCGCAACAATTCCGATGATATCGTCAATGATTGCCGCACTCAAAACCGTGGTACCGATTTTCGTTTTCAGCTTACCAAGTTCACGCAGCGTCTCCACAGTGATGCCAACGCTCGTTGCAGATAAAATGCAGCCGATAAACAACGCATTCATAAGTTTTGCGCTGTCATGCGCCGCAGAGAGTCCGCCCATGAACAGCAATGCCACCAACGTACCAATCAAAATCGGTATGATGACGCCTGCCAATGCGATGCTGATCGCTGCCGCGCCGCTGCGTTTCATCTCACGAAAATCTGTTTCCAATCCACTCGAAAACAGGATAAAGACGACACCGATCTGTGAAAAACTTTTTAAAACATCCATTTCAATTTCAGTTGGATGTATCAGACCTGCAAAGCCGCTTCCCTGAAACAGTGCCGGACCAATCAGCAAACCAGCAAGTATCATGCCAACAACCTGCGGCAATCCGATTTTTCGCGTCATCATGCCGAGCAGTTTCGTTGACAGCAAGATAATACCGCAGTCAAGCAAGATATGCATTACATTAAAATCCATGGTTTTTCCACTCCCGATTGACAAATACACGCCAAAAGCAGGACAGTAGCTGTCCTGCTTTTGTTTGTACATATTCAAAAATAATCTTACTCGTAAAGCGGATATTTTGCACAAAGTGCGCTTACACCCTCACGAATTTCATCCGCCTTGGTATCAAACTGCGTTGCAGTCAGATACATAAACTCCGCAATTTTCTCCATATCCTCGACCACGAGACCACGGCTGGTCACTGCCGGCGTACCTACGCGGATACCACTCGTAACCATCGGCTTCTCCGGATCGTTTGGAATCGCATTCTTGTTGACGGTAATATAAACCTCATCAAGACGATGCTCCATCTCCTTACCGGTAATGTGAACCGGACGAAGATCAACAAGCATCAGGTGATTGTCCGTGCCGCCGGAAACGAGATTGAAGCCGCGTGCAAGCAGACCCTTTGCGAGCGCCTGTGCATTATCGACGACCTGCTGTGCATATGCCTTAAACGACGGCTTGAGCGCTTCGCCAAAGCAGACAGCCTTACCAGCGATCACGTGCATCAGCGGACCACCCTGAATACCAGGGAAGATTGCCTTATTGATTTTCTTTGCAAGCTCCTCATCATTGGTCAAAATCAAACCACCGCGCGGACCACGAAGCGTCTTGTGTGTCGTGGTGGTGACAACATCAGCAAAACCGACCGGAGACTGGTGCAGACCAGCTGCAACAAGACCGGCGATATGCGCCATATCGACCATCAGCATTGCGCCGTTATTATGTGCAATTTCGGCGAGTCTGGCAAAGTCGATTGCACGCGGATATGCAGAAGCGCCTGCAACGATCAGCTTCGGATGATGCTCTTTTGCGAGCTTCTCCACTGCGTCGTAATCGAGAGTTTCGTCATCGCCAAGACCATAGGATACAAAATTGAAATACTTACCGGAAAGATTAACCGGCGAACCGTGCGTCAGATGACCGCCGTGTGCAAGGCTCATACCGAGTACGGTATCGCCCGGCTGAAGCAGCGCAAAATAGACCGCCGTATTTGCCTGCGCGCCGGAGTGTGCCTGCACGTTTGCATACTGCGCACCAAAAAGCTCCTTTGCACGCTCAATCGCAATCTGCTCAACAATATCGACCGCTTCACAGCCGCCGTAGTAGCGCTTACTCGGATAGCCTTCTGCATACTTATTTGTCAGGACAGAACCCATTGCAGCCATAACAGCCGGCGAAACGATATTCTCGCTGGCAATCAGCTCCAGATTACGTCTCTGACGCGCAAGCTCCTGCTGCATCGCAGCGCCGACGTCGGGATCACATTTTTCGACATAGCCGATTGTATCAATCAGGTCATTAAACATAGAAATTTCAATCCTTTCCGTTTTTCTCCTGTGTTTACACAGTCATACAAATTGATTATACCATATTTTGAAAAAAGATGCAATAGCAAATCAGACTTTTTCGCAACTCATCAGAAAAAAATTCGCACCGTCTGCAAGGACGATGCGAATTTTCAATCAGATTCAATTATTTTGAGAGATCAATATTGAAGCCTGCAATATACTTCAGAATCTTGATCAAGTCATTGCCATCAAGAGCACCATCGTGCGTAACATCCGCATTTATCTTACCCTGAGCAGTGATCTTAACGGTGTTATCCTCAGCATTAAAGCGTGCGAGCATAACAGCGTCAGAAACGTCAACCGCACCTGTGCAGTTTACGTTACCCCAATCTGCTTCAGCCGGTTCAGTAGTTGTCTTTGCTTTCACTTCGACAGAACCAGCTGTGAAGGAAGCGGTGTAATCGGTTGTACCAGACTCGCCGACTGCGGAGAGATAGCTGGAAGCCTTTGTAGTAGAATTCGGATAGATATTACGATCTGCGCCTGCGCCCTCAAGCTTAGAAACTGTACCAGCAGCAACGCCGTCCTTTACAGTACCGCTCAGAGTCACAAATACGCCGTCAGACTTTACCCAATACTTGGAATCGGTCAGACCAGTTGCCCATATGATAACGATCTGCTTGCCGTTGTCGTACCAGTTGAACAAGGTATCGCCGAGATCTCCCTCCTGGCTCTTCGCGCCGGTATCACCGACTGTACCAAGCTTAACATCGGAAATCTTCAGAACGGAACTATCATAGTTGATGGCAAAATCAATCGAGCTAAGACCGGTAGACGGTACAGAACCCAACTCAACATCGACAGAAAAAGCCTCACCGGCAGCTTCCACGGTATCCGTGCCGATCTTAACAGCAACGCTGTCGGCCGCGGAAGCGGAAATACCGAGACTCATAACTGTCATCGCCATAGCCATAAGGCCGGAAATGATCTTCGTTTTTTTCATGTTCATACTCCTCCAATTATGTATGTATGCGGTAATACGGCTGTAATTTGCAAACCGTACTGCGAGGTGGATGTCCCCTTCTTCATCCACTTCACATGATACCATCTATATATTAACTGAATCCGAGAAAAAATGCAATGACTTTTTGTGTCATGTTTATGACCAATCGCACATTCATTTTTCATATTTAGAACTTTATTGCTAAACAGTGCTTATATAAACCTCATATTCGGACTATATTGCGATTCCAAGTGAAATACACAGTATACAATCGCACACATAAAACAATGCCTGTCAGAGAACAAACTCCGACAGGCATATGAATACTTACTTATTTCAGCATACTTGCGATCTCGCCAGCAAAATCGTCAACGCGCTTCTCGATGCCCTCGCCGCAGATAAATCGAACAAAGCTATTCACCGTAATCGGAGCGCCAACCTTCTTGCCGCAAGCTGCGACATACTGTTCGATCGACTCGCCCTCGCCCTTGACATACTCCTGGCAGAGCAGGCAGTTATCCTTGTAATACACGCCGAGCTTACCCTCTGCAATCTTTGCAAGAACCTGCTCCGGCTTGCCAGCCATCTTCGGATCGTCTGCCATCTGCGCCATAACGATCTGCTTCTCCTGCTCGATGACCTCTGCCGGAACTTCTTCCTTCGTGAGGTAGATCGCTTTCATAGCATCAGCCTGCAGAGCAACATCGTTCAGGCACTCAAGAACAGCGTCAGCTGCGCCAGCCTCGGTCGTTGCAGCAACGAGAACGCCTTCCTTCTTATTGAAGTGGACATACTCCTTGACAACGCCTTCGAGACGCGCAAAACGGCGAATCTGCAGATTCTCACGGAACTTGAGGAAGATTTCCTGAAGCGCCTCTTCAACAGTCATATCCTTACCAGCGAACTTAGCAGCCTTCAGAGCATCCAGATCAGCCGGATTTGCTTCGAGAACGGTCTGAGCCAGACCCTCGCAGAAACCGACAAACTCCTCGTTCTGTGCAACGAAGTCAGTCTCGGAGTTGACTTCTACGATTGCGCCAACGGTGTGGTCTGCATTGGTTACTGCGATAACAGCGCCCTCTGCTGCAACACGGTCAGCTTTCTTTGCCTGATTTGCAAGACCCTTTTCACGCAGGATCACGATTGCCTTCTCGACATCGCCCTCTGCTTCGGTCAGAGCCTTCTTGCAGTCCATCAGACCAACGCCGGTGGACTTGCGGAGATCATTCACGTCTTTTGCGGTAAAATTAGCCATTTCAGTTCTCCTCCCGTAGATTACTCAGCAGCAGCTTCTTCAGCAACAGTCTCCTCAGCAGCCTGTGCATCCGCACCCTGTCTGCCCTCGATGACTGCATTTGCGATGGTTCCTGCGATCAGCTTAACCGCACGGATTGCATCATCGTTGCCGGGAATGACGTAATCTACATCATCCGGATCGCAGTTGGTATCCACGATTGCAACGATCGGAATGCAGAGCTTCTTTGCTTCTGCAACAGCAATCTTTTCCTTACGCGGGTCAACGATAAAGAGTGCGCCCGGCAGATCTTTCATACCCTTGATACCGCCGAGGAACTTCTCAAGCTTTTCGATTTCGAGCGTCAGCTTTGCAACTTCCTTCTTCGGCAGCAGAGCAAAGGTGCCGTCGCCTTCCATTGCATGGAGCTGCTCCAAACGCTTGATGCGCTGCTGAATGGTCTTGTAGTTGGTCATCATGCCGCCCAGCCAACGAGCATTTACGAAGTAGGAACCGCTGCGCAGTGCCTCCTCGCGGATCGAATCAGCAGCCTGCTTCTTTGTACCAACAAAGAGAACAGACTTGCCCTCTGCGGAAAGATCGCGCACGAAGTTATAAGCGTCCTCGAGCTTACGAACGGTCTTCTGCAGATCAATGATGTAGATACCGTTGCGCTCCGTGAAGATGTACGGAGCCATTTTCGGGTTCCAGCGTCTGGTCTGATGACCGAAATGCACACCGGCTTCGAGGAGCTGTTTCATAGATACAACGCCCATTTTAGTAATCCTCCTGAAAATAAATATGATTTGGTTTTGACCTCCGGACTGCACAAGGAGTCGCCGCGTCACAAGTGTTTTTCGCCTTTTGAACCGAGCAGCTGTACAAATCCGTGCGAAGTGCCTAATTATTATACCATATTTTGCGTTGCTTTGCAAGAAAGCGCATCGCCGCGGCACGCAGAAATTTCAGCACCCTCGCTCTGGCTTTTTGTGATTATTTCACAACTTGCCATCGCAAAGACGCTGAATCTCTTTCATATTACTTTACTATATTCTTTTTGCGCGCGCGATTTTCTTTCAGCATACCGATAATCTGCTTGATCTTCGGCGGCTCTCCGCGATAAAGCACGAGCAATTTATAAAGTACGGCAGCGATGACCACAAACAGAATCACCGAAGCAATCAGAATTGAAATTGTTCCGCAGCCCAAGAGCAGCGATGCTTTCCTCATAATCAACGAACCCGGCACTACGAGAATTGCCGTAAACGGGAACAGCTTCAGCCATACCGCGTCCGAGATAAACTGCATTTCACCGTTATCCGCGCCAGCCGCCATATCCGAGGGGGACATGATGCAAAGAAACAGGCTTGCTACCAGAATCATAGAAAATATTACATTTGTTTTATTGAGATCCTCTGCTTTGGACGCCAGCGCACCGGATATTGCCGAAAGCGATAGATACAGCAGGAATCCGAGCGCAAGAATCACAAGACCCATCAGAATGCCCGATACAGACAGTGACAGGAACGTATCCGATACCTCGCTAATCACCATAACCGTAGCATTATCTGTCTCCGGCATCATATGCAGTACAAACATCGAGCCGCCGACCATGCCGCCGATCAGCGCAAACAGCCAGATCAGAATCTGAACAACTGCCGCCGACGCGGTTGCAAAGAGCTTGCCTGTCATCAGCGCAACCGGATTGACTGCAACCAGAATTGTCTCCATAAGCTTTGAGGTCTTTTCCAGCAAAACGCTGTTCGCCATACTTTGTCCGTAGAACAGCACCATCATATACATCAGCATCAGCATCAGATATGGGATAATAAATTCAATCATCTCGGCAATCATATCCGTATCCTCGGAGTCAATCTGCGCATCCTTACCAACCGTTGCGGTATCCGTCCTGACCGGCATAGAAAGCAGCGCTGCACTTTCCGACGTCATATTCGCTTTCTGCATCAGGATGATCTTGAAGCTAGACGCAATATTACTGCCAAGACGACTTGCTTTGCTGCGCGAGATATCCGTATTCTGGGCAAGATACACTGTCGTCAGGTACGTACCTTCCGAATCGGATACGCGCAGAATCACGGTGTCATTTTCCCCTGTCGTTTCGCTGATCGCCTCGTCCATCGAAGCGCAGGAAACATATTCCGGATCCTCGTCCGTCATATGCAGCAGGCTGTAATCAGCCTCGCCATCCGTTTCATCCACAACAAACACCGTGCGAATCGGCGTCTCATCGTTGTCTGTATCCTCTTTCTCGCCCATCGCAGATACGATGTACAGCAAAAGCGGAATGCCAATCAAGAGCAGACAAGCAATGGTCAGCGTCGAAGCAAGCCATGTCTTAGAAAAGACCGTCTGCTTCAGTGTGAACCAAAATACTTTGAACGATCCGGCAAAAGGATTCTTTTTCATATTAGACTGCATGAGAATCCTCCTTTCCGGTATTGACCTTTGCAGACGCCTTATACTCTTTCATCATCTGCATGAGCTGCTTGGGCTTTGGGAAGCCTCCGCGATACAGCAGCATGATCTTATATACCATACCGGCAATCCGGATCAGCAGCACCGCTGTCAGCGCCTGAATGACAAGTCCGAGAACCAGAATCGGCATACCGATCTTTCCGCAGACAAAGTTCGGAAACGCGCTGAACATCGAGGTGACCGGGAATATCGAGAAAACAATATTGGCTGCATCGCTCTCGAACATCGGCGCAAAGGAACTCGCCAGATATCCTGCCAGCACAAACAGTACGACAACAAGGCTTGCCTGCTGCGTATCCTCCGCCTTAGAACAGCATGAACCGACAATACCGCTTAAAAATGCAAAAATCGCGTAAACCAGCAGAATGCAAATCATAAACAATACGACCGTACCGCCGTTCAGGTTCATCGCCGTCGGATCGAATTGCAGCAGCTTCACAGCAATCTCCTTAATCGTTGTCAGATCGGAAATCTGCCGCGTAATCAGGAACGATATGACAAATCCGACCGCAATCAACGCAAGCCCGCCGAAAATGAAGACTGTAACCGCCAAAATCTTACCGAGCAGCAGCGCCGTCGGCGAAATGCTGACCATAAGCATTTCTACAAGCTTAGAGGTCTTTTCTTCCATACACTGCTGGAAAATATAACTCATAGCAAGCATACAAATAATCAGGATAAAATAGTTGTAGACAACATTCGCCATAACGTGCGTAGTCGCATTGGTCTCCTCAGCGCCGCTCAGGAAATCGCTGACCTTGGAAACCTGCGATATCGTATTTGCTTGAATGATTGCCTCCTGCGCTTCTGTAATGGAAAGCGCTTTCATCAGGGAATTGTGCAGAACGGTTTCCAACACATTGTTAAGCGCGATCGCGTCCCCGTGAGAAACCTCACAATCTTTTGCATATCGCGTAGTAATTGTAAAATAATACGCCTCGGTCTCCATCTTCATTACGGCTGCCGCAGCGTCCGGCTCCTTTACCAGACGCGCATTCAGCGCTTCATCTTCCTCATCTGTTTCCTGAAGCTTCAGGTCATGATATCGCGCGTCCTCAAAGAGCGCCGCCGTATCAAGCGGATATTCCGTTTCATTCCTGATATAGAGCGTGCGGATACCAGTTTCGGTACTTTCTTTTTGCTCGCCGGAAAACAGCGTCATGAGTGGCAGTGCAGCAACAGCGATCACGAACAATATCAGCAGAAAAATGATGACAGAGGGCGTTTTATAATGCTGCTGCACTGTGTATCGGAATACGGTTCCGGCACCGCGCAGATTACTGTTCTTCATGCGTCTCGCCCACCTTTTCTACAAAAATCTCATGCAGACTCGGTTCACGAAGCTCAAAGGCAATCAACGTAATACCCTTTGCAACCAAATCTTTCAGCAGCGCATTTGCCTGCGCCTCTCCGCTGACCTTACACTGATACGAAAAGCCCACGTTTGAAAGCACCGTAATGCCCATCGCCTCAATGATCGGGCGCAGCTCCTGCTCCGCCTTCACAAACAAATTGATTCTGCCGTAGCTCTTTTTGATATCCGCAAGATTACCCTGCAAAACGGTCTTGCTGCGATTCAGAATCGTCAGATCGGTGCAAAACTCCTCGATTGTCGCCATCTGGTGGCTGGACATAATCAGATACTTGCCCTTTCCGATTTCCTCATGGATAATGCTCTTGAACAAATCCGTATTGACCGGATCCAGACCGGAGAGCGGCTCATCGAGAATCAGCAGTTCCGGATCGCTCAGCAGCGCCAGCATAAACTGAATCTTCTGCTGATTGCCCTTGGAAAGCTGATCCGCTTTTTTCGGTTTCACCGGCCGTCTGCCCTCCTGCTTCGGATACAGATATTCCGTTGCCTCCAGACGCTCCGCCCAGTAATTGATACGCTTCTTCGCTTCCGCACGCGGAACGCCGCGCAGCGCTGCAAAATACAAAAGCTGATCCATCAGCGTATTCTTCGGATAAAGCCCGCGCTCCTCCGCAAGATAACCAACATTACAGTTTTGCAGTGTCAGCGGACCGCCGTTCCATTGCACAATGCCGCCGTCCTTTGCCAGCATATTGAGAATCATGCGAATTGAGGTCGTTTTACCGGCGCCATTGGTACCAAGCAGCGCATATACGCTCGGCTGATCCATTTTAAAACTAAGATGATCGACAACAACCTTGTCGCCGTATTTTTTATATAATTCCGTAACCTGAAAGCCCATAGCTGTTTATTCCTTTCTGTATGTACGTTGTATATTCCGACATTTTCGGACAGAATCATACACATGACAATATTATTTTAACATATACCCAGTAAAAAAGATAGTATCTGAAATTCGATTTATATATTTCATCAAGGAACTGAAACTTGCCTCTTTTCTTTTTGGTAATAATCTATGATTTCCGAATTGATTCTCTGGAAAATTGTGCAAAAGCAGTAATTTTTATGGAATTGCTTGACGGCACGCCGTTTTTATGGGATAATAAGTATGCTGCAGTTAGATTCGATCGAATCTGACCTCGGCAGCATTCTGCCGCAATCGCAATATAAATAAATTAAATCATATACGGAGGCTGTACAAAATGATTTCTGCCGCATTGTATCCTGTTCTGTTCGCTGCAAGCGGCGCAGAAGCGCTCGCAGAGAAACTGACCGATCTCCTCGGCGGACTGCCGCCGATTCTGATTGCCTTTATCATCTCCATGATCCCGATTCTGGAGCTGCGCGGCGGTTTGATTGCCGCATCGCTGCTGCAAATTCCGATGTGGCAGGCAGTCGGCATCTGCATTCTCGGCAATATCCTGCCGATTCCGTTTATTCTGCTGTTCATTGAGAAGATCCTCAACTGGATGGAGGGCTGCAAAATCGGCTGGATCAGCAAACTGGCAATCTGGCTCAAAGAACGCGGCACCGGAAAAAAAGCGGAGAAAATCCGCAAGGTGGAATTTATCGGATTGCTGCTGTTTGTCGGCATTCCGCTGCCGGGAACCGGCGCATGGACAGGCGCGCTGATTGCTTCGCTTTTGCACGTCAGCCGCAAAAAATCCGTTCCGGCAATTCTCCTCGGTATTATTCTCGCAGCAACCATCATGACGATTCTCTCTTATGGCGGACTACAGGCAATTATCAATCTGTTCTGAATCACAAAGCAATCGGCATTGCTTCGCGGCAGTGCCGGTTGTCTTTTTCATTTTACGCATTGCACAATACACGCTCGATAATTCCAAGCCCAATTTGTAGGCGCATACAAAAATCATGTGAAGCTGCGCGAAAAAAAGGATTTTTCGTCTCCAATACAGTATATTCTATATATCAGAAGATATTGCCAAAGGAGGCTTGCCGAATGACTGTCCGCGAACAGACCGAATCCTTTGAAAATCAAATACTCTGTGAACGAGCCTGCCATGCTGCGGATGCCGTGCGCAATGTGCCAGAACCGCTTTGTCCGCTGCGAACCGAATTTCAGCGCGATAGAGACCGTATCCTGCACAGCGCCTCATTTCGGCGGCTGAAACGTAAAACGCAGGTTTTCCTGTCCCCCATCGGCGATCACTACCGAACCCGACTGACGCATACGCTCGAAGTCGCACAGATTGCGCGTACCATGGCGCGCGCACTTCGTCTGAACGAGGATCTGACCGAAGCAATCGCACTTGGACACGATCTCGGACATTCTCCGTTTGGTCATGCCGGAGAGGCTGCGCTGAACGGCATCACACCCGGCGGCTATAAACATTATGAGCAAAGCGTGCGCGTGGTAGAATTTATCGAAAAAAAGGGCAAAGGCTTAAACCTTACCAAACAGGTGCGCGACGGCATCCTCTGCCATACCAATATGACCGCGCAGACTCTGGAGGGTAATCTCGTGCGCCTTGCCGACCGAATCGCCTACATCAATCATGATATTGACGACGCAATCCGCGGCGGTATTCTCAAGGATGAGGATCTGCCCCGCGATTGCACCGAAATCCTCGGACATACCAAATCTCAGCGCATCACAACAATGATTACCTCTGTGATTGAGCACGGCTGCGATGAAATGGATATGATGCCGGAAATTCGGCAAGCGCATGACGCGCTGCACAAATTTCTCTATCAGAATGTCTATTCCGGCTCCGCGGCAAAAACCGAAGATCACAAGGCACAGGAATTGATTCGCCGGCTCTATGCCTATTACTGCGAGCGTCCGCATGAAATGCCGGAGGATTATCAGTCGCTTGCGGAGCGTTTTACCGTAGAACGCGCCGTCTGTGATTATATCGCAGGCATGAGCGATGACTATGCAATTTATGATTATGAAAAACTCTTTATTCCGCGCTCGTGGGATGTGAGATAAAAATTAGAAATGTGAAGTTAGAAAATAGAAATTGTGGTGTCCGTCTGCGGCGGAATATCGGAAATCGCAGCGAAACTGCACCGCAATTCCTCATTTCTCATTTTCATACGGAAGGATGGGGATACATATGCTGCCGCAGGAATTTATCTATCAGCTCAAACAAGCAAATCCGATCGAGCAGGTCATGGGCAGCTATGTACAGCTCATACGGGCTGGCTCGCTGCTCAAATGCCAGTGTCCGTTTCATTCCGAAAAAACACCTTCCTGCGTGGTCTATGCCGATACGCAGGATCAGCATTTCTATTGCTTCGGCTGCCATGCAGGCGGCGATGTGATTTCCTTTATCCGGCAGATTGAGGGCATTGGCTATATGGACGCCATCCGGATGCTTGCTGAGCGCGCAGGTATCGCCGTTCCAGCACAGGGCAATCACCACAACGCCGAAAATCAGCGAATGCGTCTGCTGGAGCTGAACCGTGCCGCAGCCAATTATTACTATAAACAGCTTACCGGTTCGGATAAGCGAGGTCTTGTCTATCTCAAAGAACGTGCGCTCCGTCCTGATATCATCAAAAAATATGGCCTAGGCTTTGCCGGAGATCAGTGGGATGGATTGCTGATTGCGATGCGTCAGCTTGGCTTTACCGAGGAGGAGCTGCTCGCCGCAAACCTTTGCAGCCGTTCCGCAAAAAACGGTAATCTCTATGACCGTTTCAAAAACAGAGTGATGTTTCCGATTATTGATCTGCGCGGCAACGTCATTGCATTCGGCGGCAGAACGATCGAAAAAGGCGGCGAACCAAAGTACCTCAATTCCTCGGATACACCCGTTTTCAAAAAGGGTCGCAATCTCTTTTCGATGAATTTCGCAAAAAAATCACAGTCCAAACGGTTGATTCTCGCAGAAGGCTATATGGATGTCATTGCAGTGCATCAGGCTGGTTTTGAGAATGTCGTTGCGTCGCTTGGCACGGCGATTACGCCAGATCAGTGCAGACTCATGCGGCAATACGCCGACGAAGTCGTGATCTCCTATGACAGCGACGCAGCAGGTCAGAACGCAACAGTCAAGGCGATCAATCTGCTGCGCGCCGTTGGGCTGCGTCCTCGCATCCTGCATATGCACGACGCAAAAGATCCCGATGAATATATCAAGAAATTCGGCGCACCTTATTTTCGGAAGCTGCTTGAGGACGCCGACGATGCGATGACCTATACGCTGAATCACTGCCGCGACGGTATCGACCCGTCCAGCGAAGACGGTACGATTACTGCGCTGCATAAAGCGGTCGATGTCCTTGCAGGCATTGAAAATGAACTGGACCGCAATGTTTATCTATCTCGTGTCGCAAAGGATTATGACATTGATCCGGAACTGCTGAAATCGCAGGTGAACCGCGAATGCAATAAGCGCAGAGCCGGTGCGAAAAAACAACACTGGCAGGCAAAAATCACGGCACCTCGTATGCGCGATCCGGTTAACCCAGAAGCGTCGCAGCATCTCGCAGAAGCGAAAGCGGAGGAGCAGATCCTCTACTATCTCTTTCAGCAGCCCGACGCGCTCGAATCTGTGCTTGCCAGAATCAAACCGGAAGAATTTGTGACTGCCTTTCATCGAAAGGTGTTTGAACAGCTTGCGAAAATGCTGCCGCAGGGCTATGATTTTTCACTTTCGCTCTTTTCCGGCGAGGATTTTTCGCCGGATGAGATCGGAAGAATTACGGGAATCATAGCGCAAAATGAGATTCTGGGCAGTATCAGTCCGAGAGGGGTTGAGGACTGTATCCGCAAGCTGAAACAGAAACCATTGCAGGATGTCGATGTGGCAAGCCTCAGTGATGCCGAAGCCTCTGCGTTTTTCGCGCAGCTCCGGCAGAATAAACGATAATCTGCGCGAGCATTTCGCGCTTGGTTTTCAGAACGGCGCATGGCGCCAAGGAGGAATCAGAAAATGGCAGATGAAGAAAAGCGGCTGAATCAATTGCTTGAAAAAGCAAAGGCAAACGAAAAAATTACGATTGCCGAGGTACAGGAGGCGTCCGAAACGCTCTCCATTGAGCTGGATGTCATTATGGAGCGCTGCTCTGCGCTTCAAATCGAGCTGGCAGATGAGGATATCTCTGTCGATGATATGATTGATCCGGCTGCGACAATGGCAAACGACGAAATCTCCAACGATGACTCTGTGAAGATTTATCTGAAAGAGATCGGCAGAGTCCCGCTGCTGACAACCGATGAAGAAACTGAACTTGCTCGCCGTCTTGCAGATAATCCGCACGATGAGGGCGCCAGACAACGCCTCGCAGAAGCGAATCTTCGTTTGGTAGTCAGCATCGCAAAGAAATATGTCGGCAGAGGTATGCAGTTTCTCGATCTGATTCAGGAGGGCAATATGGGACTCCTGAAAGCTGTCGATAAATTCGATTATACCAAAGGCTTTAAATTTTCCACCTATGCAACATGGTGGATTCGGCAGGCAATCACCAGAGCGCTTGCCGATCAGGCGCGTACCATTCGCATTCCTGTGCATATGGTTGAGAGCATCACAAAGGTGAAAAAGATTTCGAGCCAGATTCTGCATGAGACCGGTCAGGAGGCAAGTCCGGAGGAAATAGCAAACAAACTGGAAATGCCAGTCGAAAAGGTTCTTGAAATCATGCGCATCGCACAGGATCCTGTTTCGCTGGAAACGCCGGTCGGCGAGGAAGAGGACAGCCATCTCGGCGATTTTATTCCAGACGATCAGGCACTCTCGCCGGATGAAGCAGCGTCGAATGCGATGCTGAAGGAACAGCTCAACGAAGTGCTCTCCACCCTTACCGACCGTGAAGCGAAGGTCATGCGTATGCGGTACGGTCTGGAAAACGGCAGACAGCAAACGCTCGAAGATGTCGGCAAGGCGCTCGGCGTCACTCGTGAGCGCATCCGCCAGATTGAAGCGAAAGCGCTTCGCAAGCTCAAGCATTACAGCCGCAGCAAAAAATTGCAGGGCTATATTGACTAAACAACTGAAAGACGTTCAAAGCGTCAGATTATATTTGAGAGGAATGGAAAAAAATGGCTACACCTGAGCAGCAGCAGAAGGTTGAGCAGCTCCTCGAGCGCATCAAAATGGCTGGAAAGCTCCCCCAGAACGAGTTGGACGCAGCGTTTTCAGAACTGGATTTTTCCGATGAGGAAATCAGTCTATTTTACGATCATTGCAATATGCTGAATCTGGATTTTGCAGATGAAGATCTTCTGGATGACGATATCGAAACCAGACTGGACGAGGAGGACGCACTTTCGCTCGAAGGCGGCTCCTCTCCCGATGATCCGGTCAAAATCTATCTCAAAGAAATCGGCAGAGTACCGCTTCTGACACCGGAGGAGGAAACTGAACTCGCACGCCGCCTTTCGGAAAATCCCAATGACACTGCGGCGAAAAACCGTCTTTCGGAAGCAAATCTCCGTCTGGTTGTCAGCATTGCAAAAAAATATGTTGGCAGAGGAATGCAGTTCCTTGATTTGATTCAAGAGGGCAATATGGGACTCCTGAAAGCCGTCGATAAGTTTGATTATACCAAGGGGTTCAAGTTCTCGACCTATGCAACATGGTGGATTCGACAGTCCATTACCCGTGCCATTGCCGATCAGGCGCGCACGATTCGTATTCCGGTACATATGGTTGAAACGATCACACGCGTCAAAAAAGCGTCCAGCCAACTTCTGCACCTAAACGGCAAGGAGCCCTCGGAGCAGGATATTGCAGATTATCTGGATATGCCGCTGGATAAAGTACGCGAGGTTATGCGCATTGCGCAGGAGCCGGTATCACTGGAAACCCCGATCGGCGAGGAGGAGGACAGCCATCTCGGCGATTTTATTCCCGACAATCATGCGCAGTCTCCGAACGACGCCGCAAACAATACCATGCTGAAGGAGCAGCTCAACGAGGTACTCTCCACGCTGACGCCACGCGAGGCAGATGTACTGCGGATGCGCTATGGTCTCAATAATGAACCGCCGAAAACATTGGAGGATGTCGGCAAGGCATTTAACGTCACACGCGAACGAATCCGACAAATTGAAGCAAAGGCTCTGCGCAAGCTGCGTCACCCAAGCCGCAGCAAAAAAGTCCGCGATTATCTCGAACACTAAAAATAACGGCAGCAGACGTACTACACATCTGCTGCCGTATTCTTGTAAAATATCAGATACTTTGACGTGACTGCTCATCCAAAACACGAGAGCCGTACCGTCTGAACCTGTTTCAATCATGCTCTGATTGCTGTGGCTGGGCAGCTCTCTGGGGGAAGAACTGCCAGCCTGAACAGCCTGGTGAATCCGGTTTCCATTCTTATCATAGCGTATCGGACTGCATTTTTCAATGATGTATCATATCGAACAACTGCACAATCATCCGCCAAAAGTATTTTTATCATGATACGGCTCTAACATTAAAACAGCGCACAGTTGATTGACTGTGCGCTGTCCGTTTATTTTGCAATCAATGGTTATGCTGGAAGCAGAATGCCCATCTCAGCTTCCGGCTGATCTGTCATGTCATATTCCGAATCCATTCCAGATACGACATAGACATCCTTCAGCGCGCCGAGTTTATACTGCTCCAAAAGTACGTCCATCACATCATAGAATGTCAAATCGTACTTTTCGAGCATTTCGGTATATGGTGTTTCCGTATACTTCTCCAGATAATCCGGCAAAGTACCATCTTCCTCATATGCTGGGAATACTTTGTCCTGCTCTGCAATCAGTTGCATATAGTCGTTTGCGATCTGCTCCGAATACGGCATAATCTCACGAACCGAGAAGAACACGCCGACAACCACAAGCAAGCTCAAAACCGCAGTCACAATACCTGTAACCGCAAGACCGGTTCCATCCATATGCTTGCATAACACAATGATACCGAAGATAATTGCAAGCGGAGCCGTGATGACGTTGAAACAGCAGCAGCAAAGACCAACGATACTCAAAATACCGAGAATCAAAGAGGCAATCGCAAGACCTTTTTTGCTTTGTTTCTGCGGCGGCAGCGTCACATTTACGCCCTCATAGCCGTTTATCGGCTGCTGTCCGAAGTTGTTTTCTTCCATAATAATCTCCTATTACGATAATACTAGGCGGCAAGCCACAATCTACGACGCGCAGTTCACAAGTCGTATCGACTGCCGCATCTGCGATTAGACGTCCATTTCCCAATTCCAGTTGCGAAGCGGCAACTCACCAAGATCAAACGGCGTCCGTTGATACACACAGTAATTCAACCAGTTTGAAAACATCAGATTTGCATGGCAGCGCCACGAAAATCGCGGCATTTCCATCGGGTCATTATGCGGAAAATAATTGAACGGCATCTCAATATCCAGACCCTTTTCCCGATCGCGAAAATACTCCGCAGCCAGCGTATTGCGGTCATATTCAGAATGACCTGTGATAAAATACTGTCTGCCATTGCGGTTTGCAACAATATGTACGCCAGACAATTCCGAGCTTGTCAGGATCACAAGCTCCTTGACCTTTTCTATATCGCCTCTGCGCACTTCGGTATGACGCGAATGCGGCACATCAAATACATCGTCGAATCCACGCAGCAGCAGCGATTTTTTTACCTCTGTACGATGCGGAAATATCCCGAACATTTTTTTCGGGAGCTGATATTTCGGCACGCCGAAGTGATAATATAGTCCAGCCTGTGCGCCCCAGCAAATATGCATTGTACTGAACACATGGGTTTTCGACCATGCCATCAGTTCACAAATTTCGTTCCAGTAATCAACCTTCTCAAATGGCATCTGCTCGACCGGTGCGCCGGTAATAATCATGCCGTCATAAAATTTTCCGCGAATCTCATTCAACGTGGTATAGAATGCATCCAAATGGCTCTGCGAGGTGTTTTTAGAGATATGTGACTCCATACGCAGCAGCGATACATCGACCTGAAGCGGCGTATTACTGAGCAGACGCAGAAGCTGCAATTCTGTTTCGAGCTTCTTCGGCATGATATTCAGAACCAGAATCCGCAGCGGTCGAATATCCTGATGCGCCGCACGATCGCTGTCCATGACAAAGATATGCTCATTGAGAAGCGCCTGATATGCAGGCAATTCCGGTGAAATACAAATTGGCAAATGAAATTGCTCCTTTCTCCCCCGCAATAAAATGAGGAAATGACCGCCGCACTCAGTCAGCGGTCACCCGAAGCATTTTCATTGCAGGAATTTATACGGGATGAATCTGTTTTTCAGAATTTCCGTGAACGCCATCCAGACCGAACATCTGATCGCGGCGCTTTTCAAAGAACTTCACTGCGACCTGACCGAACTGCGCATAAGAAAGAACATCTTCCTCCTGCGTAATCCACTCAGCGCATTCCTCACGAAGCTTATCCAGTTCCGGCTCAAGCATATCTGCCGGACGGCAGGTGATCGGCTTTGCGTCCTTGAGAATCATCTTCTGGAATTCCGGATCAATCGGGAGCGGCGTTTTACCGTACTCACCGCGTACCATCGCTCTGAATTCCTTTGTGACCATCTTATAGCGTTCGCCGCCGATGATGTTAAAGACAGCCTGCGTACCGACAATCTGCGAAGTCGGCGTAACAAGCGGCGGGAAGCCTGCGTCCTTACGAACGCGCGGAACCTCCTCCAGAACAGCTGTAAGCTGATCCTCCTTGCCTGCCTGCTTGAGCTGAGACAGCAGATTTGAGAGCATTCCGCCCGGAACCTGATAGATCAGCGTCTTTGCGTCGGTTGCAAGCATTTTCGGATCGAGCAGACCGGACTTGATATACTTTTCGCGCAGTTCCATAAAGAATGGGCGAAGCTCACTCAGCTTGACCAGATCAAGACCGGTATCATATTCCGTACCGGCAAGTGCAGCGACCATAGATTCTGTCGGTGCATGAGACGTACCGAGCGCAAGCGGACTCATAGCGGTGTCGATGACATCGACGCCAGCCTCTGCCGCCTTCATCAGGCACATTGAAGCCAGACCGGACGTATAGTGCGTATGGAGCTGGATCGGCAGCTTTGTGACCTTTTTCAACGCCTTGACGAGCGATTCTGCACGATAAGGCGTCAGAAGCGCTGCCATATCCTTAATACAGATTGAATCCGCACCTGCGTTCTCAATCTGCTTTGCGTAATTGACATAGTATTCATCGGTAAACACGTCGCCAGTCGTAAAGCTCATTGCGACCTGTGTATGCGCACCCTCTTTCTTTGCCGCCTTGATCGCGGTTTCGAGGTTGCGAATATCATTCAGAGCGTCAAAAATACGGATCACATCAATGCCGTTTGCAATGGACTTCTGTACGAAATATTCGACTACATCGTCGGCATAGTGACGATAGCCAAGCATATTCTGTCCACGGAACAGCATTTGCAGCGGTGTATTCGGCATATTCTTTTTCAGAATACGCAGTCTTTCCCACGGATCCTCATTGAGAAAACGCAGACAGGAATCGAAGGTTGCGCCGCCCCAGCATTCGATGGAACGGAAGCCGATTTTATCCAGCTCCGGCAGAATCGGGAGCATCTCATCCGTGGTCATGCGCGTTGCAATCAGAGACTGATGCGCGTCACGCAGTACGGTTTCTGTAATTCCAATTTTCGCCATATTCGATCACACTTTCTATCAGCCGAGTACGGCGAGTGCATCGCCCGGATTGACGCTGCTGCCCTTGGTCGTATTGACTGCGAGAATTGTACCATCCTCCGGCGCAACGATATCGTTCTCCATCTTCATTGCTTCCAGCACAAAGAGCACCTGTCCTTTCGTCACGCTGTCGCCAGCCTTGCATTTGACATCCAGAATGGTGCCGGGCATCGGTGCAGAAACCGGCGTGCCGTCTGCTGCTGATACAGCAGGGGCTGCTGCCGGTGCAGGGGCTGCTGCTGGTGCCGGAGCCGCAGCCGGTGCGGGCGCTGCTGCCGGTGCAGATACAGCTGCAGGCGCTGCGCCTGCGCCGAGTTCCTCGACAACTACATCATACTGTTTATTATTTACGGTTACACGAAACTGCTTGCTCATGAGTTCATCCTCCTGATTCTTTTCTGGCAACACCGTCAAGCCGCGAGATGGGCTTTCTGTGTTTTTGCCTTATATACGATGAAATAGAAGCGCTCTGACAATCCGGCTTTGCCGATCAGAACGGGATATTGCTGTGTTTTTTCGGCAGATTGGATACACGCTTGCCCTCAAGCAGATCCAGTGCGCCGACAACTGCCTGACGGGTTTCACCGGCAGAGATCACGGTGTCAATCACACCGATCTGTGCAGCTTTTTCGGCGGACGCCAATGTACGCTTGTATTCATTTGCGAGTTCGCTGCGCTTTGCATTGACATCGGCAGCACCCTTGAGCTTATCATGCCAGAGGAATTCAACCGCCGCTTCCGGACGCATTGGTGCAATCGCTGCGTCTTTCCATGCCATAACATAATCGCTGCCAGCGCCTCTGCCAGCAATTGCCGAGAATGCAGCGCCGCAAGCTTCACCGACGATCAATGCGATCTTGACGGTTGTTGCCTCGGCATACGCACCGCAAAGCTGCGTCATCGCACGAAGCGAACCGTTTCTTGCAGCGTCGGTATCAGCAGCAAAGCCGATCGTATCGAGCACGGTCAGCACCGGAATGGAGAAAGCGTCGCAGGTGCGGACAAAGCGTGCCATTTTCGCAGAATCATCTGCGGTCAGCGCATCTGCGGAGCCACAAGTAGAAATGATGCCGACTGCCTGACCGCGAACGGTCGCAAGCGCAGTCTCCACAGATTTGCCATATGCCGTGTAAAGCGGCAAAATCGAGCCTGCATCCGCAATGCCTTTCAGCAGCGTATCCTTTGCGCAGGCAGCTTCCGGTTCATCGAATTCTGCAATTGGCGCACCAGCCAGATTATTTGACGGAAGTTTCCGCAGCAGAGATTTGACCTGCTCAGCAGCATCCGCGTCATCCTTACAAACGGCAGCAACGATACCTGCCTTCGCAGCAGTTTCCGGCTTCGCAGCGTCCGTACCAAAAGGCGGTGTCAAATAAAGCTCTGCGGATTCGGTTGCAAGCACGAAATCCGCCTCAGCAGCGAGCAGTGCCGCGCTGCCGGCGCAAACGCCTGCAATCACAGAAATCTGCGGCACAACGCCGGAAAGCTTTGCCGCACAGGCAATCAGCTTGCCATATGCCGTCAGCGCGTCGGCAGTACCGTCCACATAAACGCCGTTGGAATCAAAAATACCGATGAGCGGCGTACCGGTTTTTGCAGCGAGCGAATATAGCCGCTTGATTTTTCCGGCAGTATTTTTGCCCATAACGCCGTCATTGACATCCGGTGCCTGTGCAAATGCACAAACAGCCTGTCCTTCGACATAGCCGTGCGCACAAACGACAGCAGCCGGTGCATCTTTTTCGTTCCGCAGCGCATCCAGTTCAGTAAACACACCGCCATCGAACAGCGCGCTCAGACGTTCTCTTGCTATTGTTCCGATCTTATCCATAGAAACGTACGCATCCTTTCGTGGTTCCGTTCTCAGTCCATACTGGAATCCATACTGTATTATTATACCATATCTCCCCACAAAAATCAAGTCTAATTTCTCGCCATGCCGCGGCAGATTTTCGTTTATTCTGCTTTATTCAGGCGTCTTCATCTGATTGGTTCTGCCAAGCAAATAATCCACAGATACTCCGTAAAAATCCGCAAGGATCAGCAAATGTTCCACAGGGATTGTCCGAAAACCTCGTTCGTACCGCGAATATACTGTTTGACTCGTATTCAGCAACTCCGCAATCTCAGTTTGATTCATGTCCCTGTCCTCACGCATATCCCGAAGCCTTTGAAAATACACAAAAATGCACCTCAGTCTTTGTGAAATAAACCAAAAATACAATAGTACTGTTCGGTACTATTGACTTTAGCATATTTTTGTGCTATAATCTCATTATAGTACTATATGGTACTAAAACGGGAGGTGTAAATTATGGATGGAACTATGAATCAAGCCACAAAATTCTGTCAAAGTTGCGGAGCGCAGATTCCCGCGGCAGCAGTCATCTGCACAAGCTGCGGATGTCAGACAGGACAAATGAAAGCCGAATCGCCGAACATCGTGATTCAAAACACAAATGTCAATTCCAATACAAATGTAAACGGTTTTGCAGGCGGCAAACCGAAGAATAAATGGGTGGCATTTTGTCTGTGTCTGTTCCTTGGCTTTGCAGGCGCCCATAAATTCTACGAAGGAAAAATCGGAACCGGCATACTATATCTGTTCACCGGCGGTTTATTATGCATTGGCTGGCTGATAGACTGTATCATATTGCTGTTTAAGCCCAATCCCTATTATGTCTGAAAAAACCGCGGATCACTTACGATCCGCGGTTCTCTTTGTATCGGTATCACTCGATCTCCAGCGCGATATACGCCGTATTCGGATGAATCACGAGGTTTTCGTCGAGCCGGACGGAGAAATCCATCAGCTGCTCCGGCGCCGCCTGATATACATCCCCTGCCTTGCCAGCAATGCAGTCCTCAGCAAGCAAACCGGTAATCTGATGCTCCGCAGCTTCCGTCACCTTGATCCAAACCGAATCTTCATCGTCGTCCGTTTCAACGGAAACGCAGACATAAGCATTTTCCGGTGCTTTTTCAAGGAGTCCGGCAAAAATGCCATACCGTTCCTTAGCAAGCGCAGCGATTTTGCGTGTTGTCGAAATATAGCTTCCGTAGCAGAAAGAATCGAATACTTTCTCCGTAATTGCGTTCAGACGCTTTCGGCGCGGTGAACCGTCCTGCGCTTCCCCATCGTAAAGATACAGCACTGCAAGATCATCTAAATCGGCAGCCTCATCGCCAAGCATCTGCATCCGGAGCGTCACGCCGCCCGCATTGTCTGCCGGATAATCGTCTTTCGCCTCGGAGAACGGTACCCATGTACACACAACTGATGAACCGTCCATTTTCCGCACAACAGAAAATGGCTCCTTCGCATCGCTCAATTCGCCGCGCAGCAAAATTCGCTCAACGGCAAAACAAAGCATATCACAATACCGCGGATAATTCTGCTTCGTGGCGTCCAGAATTTCAATATCACGAATGCCGCAGCAACGCAATCCCTCTGTCCGTATCCAGAGAAAATCGGAATCCGGTCCGCCGTGAAGCTGCAAATTATAGAGATAATCCACAAGAGGCGGAACATCGCTGTGCGCCGCCAATGCCACCCAGCCTGCCGGCAGCAGTTTCCGGCGCGAATAGTCAAAGAATGCAACTGCGCCCGGACACAGCAGATTCATCAGTTTCAACTGGAAATGCAGAGCCAGATCGGGCTGCTTTTCCTCAAACGGCATAATGCACATGACAACGCCCTCGGCTTGCTCGACCGTCTCTGCCAAATCATCTGAAATCGGGCTAGCCGGACGGAAATCTGTAACCGGCGGCACCGGCTGACATACAAGCATAACCTGATAAATCTCATCGGTTCCGTTCTCTGCAATCTGGAATGCAAGCAACGCCTGTTCCGGCTCCGTTTTTGAGAGGACGACAGTAAATCTGCCATCATTTTCAAGCGTTCTCGCCACACTGTCAAGCGACAGCTCATCCGGCAGCGTCGAACAGACCGCGCCGATTACGGACGGCGTCTGTTCCGTATCACCGTGAATAAAATCTGCCGCATTCTCGTCATAAGCAGGATCTTTTGCATTCAAGGCGTCCATCAGCTTTGTATTGCCGTTACGCGCGTCGAATTTTTCAGCGAGCGATTTTGCTTCACCATAGAAATAATCGCGAAGTTTTTTTGTTTCATAACGATGCTCTGAATTCCAAAGCGGAAATTCTTGCGGCAATATCATGCTGAAGGATTCCATCTGCATATGATCGAACAGACGATATGCGCCCATCGAAAAATGCAAACGCTCCCAATGATTCCGGCAGCTCAGATAATTGCGCAGCTCATGCCGGAAGATTGTCGTACCGATCTGACGGTCTATGATACCATAGAGATGCAGCAGCGTACCAATTTCACACAGCATCTCCATACGGTTTCGTATCATCGGATACTGCCGCTTTGCCAGCTTTCGCGCGTCACCAAAATCCTGTTTTCGGATATCGTAAGCAATCCATTCGTCATAAGTAGTTTCCGGCACCTCGGTGCATTGCATTTCTCCGGAAAAAATTTGCTTGCTATATTGCTTTGCCTTCTCCGGCTGATCAAAAATCAGCGCCATGCGAACATCGTGTGAGACTTCACAGGCGTTGCAGTCCTTGAGATCGTCCGTCGGATATTCGCGGTATTTGCCATATTCTTCGGCAGGCAGCAAATTACCGATATGTCTGGAATTGATTTCCCGAATATAGTAATAGGTACGCAGAGAACGTCCGGCTGCTTCCAACCGCTTTTTGAAATCCGCCATTAAAAATTCGATCTGTTGCAGCGATATATGATGAAAGCATAGGGCGTTGGCAATGATATACTTATAGCTCCACATCAGCCCATGAAAATTCTCGTCATCCTCCTGCAATTCTTCACTCCGGTCGTAGAGCGCTGCCATTTCGGGAAACAATATCATAGCATCCACATCATCGCTCTCAAAGGTCGATTCTCTCAAGGCTATTTTCCGAAATTGAAAGCTCCATTCATCGCTTCCTGCTTCGTCAGCCGCCTGAATGGCCTTTTTAATTGCACGCAAACGCGGCACGCCATGCTCAAGTTCTTGATATTCCGCAATGTATTTTTCTGCATCAAACATAATCTGCTCCTCCGGTTATTCGTTTTGATTGATCGGTTTGTCGTATTCCGTCTGCAAATAATCGAGCATCTGCTGAAATCCGTCCTCTGAAACTGGGAACTCGGCAGTACCCGCAATCAAGCCGCGCGTCTCGGCGATTTCATAGCAGAAATCCTCACGCCATACAGCAATATGCAGCACGCCATCCACCGGCTCAACACGATAGCGCAGATGGTTCCGGCTGCCGGAATGCGTATTGCCGACCTCAAAATAAAACACTTTCGGAATATCAAATGCATTTCGCGGCTGATGCTCCTCCATGATTCATACGCCTCCTGATCATAATATACAGAATACAGCTTGCCCCCGCGGAACTGCGGGGGCAACAAATATCAGTTCTCAACCTTGATCGGTGAAGGATCAGCGCTGAGTACGTTCTCGATTTCCGCATAGACGCTGCACAAATCGCGTGCGCAAACCTCCAGCTTATTGCAAATATGCGCATCCAGACCAAGCGCCTCTCGCAGCTCGCTCAGCGCTCTGCGCTCCGACGGCGCCTCAAATTCATCGCAGATCGCAAACATATAAAGCTCCATATAAACCTTACGCTTGCTGACCTCGTTCAGCTGCGCCATAGTATCACGCGCAGCCGCCGTTGCCGCCGCATCAAAGGTAAAGCCCGGCACATTCAGCGCTGCCGCATATTCCATCAGCAGTGCATCCTCCTCGGAGGTTACGATATCGTCCTCTTCAATCATTTCAGACGCAAGCGTCAAAAACGCCTCTGCTTCAATACGCTCAAATTCATGTAAAAACAGCATAATACTCCCATCCTTTCGTTTCATGCTTCATCCAAGGCAAGCGCCTCGCTTACAGTATACCATATTTTTCACAAAAAAGCAAGCACAATTCTTCCATATCTGTGATACAGCTGCACCGGAAATCATAACAGTGCCAAAGATACAGATACGAGAGATATATTTCATGATTTCGTAGAATATGACGCGATCTCCTGAATAAAAGCCTCTCCGTATTTTTCCATTTTATATTTGCCGACGCCGGATATTGCCAGCATTTCCTCCTCATTCGCAGGACGCTTATTGCACATATCACGCAGCGTAGCGTCCGAAAACACAATATATGCAGGCACAAACTCCCTTGCAGCAAGCCGTTCGCGCAAACGCCGCAGTTTCTGGAACAGTGCTTCGTCCACGCCATAATCCGGCATTTCGGCAAGCCGCTGTTCACGCTGCGTCTGTTTGAGATCGCGCTTGGGCAAAGACATCATCACCTGTTCCTGTCCGCGAAGCACAGCGTTTGCAGCGCCCGCAAGCGAAAGCGTCGCATACTGACTGGTATCCATACGCAGATACCCGCGTGCGATCAGGGTATTGACCATATGCTCAAGCTGTATACGGGAGATATCCCCAAGCAAGCCATAGGTCGAAAGCGTCTGATAGCCAGCCTCTTTTAAAGATTTATTCTCTTTGCCTTGTAAAATATCACAAAGCATCCGGATGCCGCATTGTCTGCCGCGCTGTGCAACACGATACACACAGGATAGTATTTTCTGTGCTGGAATCGTTGCGTCGAGCGTCTCGCTTTCCGTGAGACAGATTCCACAGTTACCGCAGTGCGTTGGCGCAGCTTCCCCAAAATAGCGCAGAATAAAATGCCGCAAACAGTCTGTTGAACTGCAATACTGCACCATTGTATTCAGACGGTCGAAATCCCGTCGCCGTAAAATCGTTCGCTGCTCCGGCGTCAGGCGGTCGTTTTCCTGTTCTGAATTCTCAATCAGAAAGGTGTTCGTCCGGATATCCTGCGGACTGTATAACAGCGTGCATTCTGCCGGCATCCCGTCCCTGCCGGCTCTGCCAGCTTCCTGATAATACGCCTCCATGCTTTTCGGCATATTATAATGCACAACGAACGAAACATTGGATTTGTCGATGCCCATGCCGAACGCATTGGTGGCAACCATAATTTGCACGGTATCGCGCAGAAACGCCTCCTGATTAGACGCGCGTTCTTCCGCAGATAATCCTGCATGATAGCGTACCGCTGCAATACCGTCCGCGCAGAGCTTCGAGCATATTTCATCCGTCAGCCGCCGCGAAATACAATATATGATACCATTTTTATTCTGATTACGCTTTAAAATTTGCAGCAGCGCATCGTATTTCTTTGCAGGACGCTCCACGATCCAGCGAAGATTTTTCCGATCAAAGCCGGTGACAAGCTCTTGGGGTTCATGCAGAGCAAGCAGTCTTTTAATATCCTCGCGAACCATTTGCGTTGCAGTCGCCGTAAACGCTGCAACAACCGGTCTGCGCGGCAACTCCGCAAGAAACTCTGTGATATGCAAATAACTTGGCCGAAAATCCTGCCCCCACTGTGAAAGACAATGCGCTTCATCCACTGCCACCATTGTGATGGCAACAGACTCCGTCAGTGAAAGAAACGACTCCGTCAGCAAACGCTCCGGCGCGGCGTAGAGCAGCCGGACATCACCGCGGCGTACAGCGTCGAGCGCCGCAAAATATGCGGTCTGATCCTGATTGCTGTGCAGGCATACCGCTGGAATACCGGCATCCCGCAGCGCCGCCACCTGATCCTGCATCAGAGAAATCAGCGGCGATACAACAATCGTCAGCCCTGGCATCAGCAGTGCAGGTACCTGATAGCATATGGATTTTCCAGCGCCGGTCGGCATAATGCCCAGCACATCGCCGCCGGAAAGGATCTGCCGAATCAATGTTTCCTGTCCCACTCTAAACTGATCGTAACCGAAATATTCTTTCAGGATCGAATGCGGTGTCTGCTGCATAAGCCCTGCTCCTTTTTCATTTTTACACGACAAAATCGCCTGACGCAGAATCCTGCGCAGGCGATTTGTATGATTCTGATCACATATTTACATGGCGCATGGTGCATTACTTAGCAAAGCAACGCCCATACTTCCTTGGCAGAAAGATTGATATTTGCAATTGTTGTGTGGACATAATATTGCAGAATCAGCTGCGCGTCAACCAAGTCAGCATTGCCGCTGCCATTCACATCCGCCAATGCAAGCGGAAGCTGCGTAACCGAATCGTTCTCATTCCGGCTCATGGTGCTGTTCACATAAGCGTTCATCACCATCACTGCGTCCAGCGGATCTGTCATGCCGTCCTGATTCACATCGCCAAGCGTTTCCCAATTCATAGCATCAACGCAGATTGTAAACTCCAGATGTTCATCAGCCTTATCTGCCGTAATCACAGCATAGCCATTATTCTTTGCGATCGCAATGCCGTCCCAGATCAAGAACACAACCTCCGGATCGCTTGTACTCCATGTATACTGCTCCGCATTGGGCAGCGGCAGGAACACCGGCGCGTCAAGCTTTTCCGCATAAATGACGTTCTGCGCATCGTTCTTTACTGTTTCAGTTGTCCCGCTATTTTCAGACTCCGAAGCTGTTGTGGCAGCTGTAGTAATTACCGTAGCAGGAATTGTTGTTATAGTCGTTGTGGTGGTCGTGGCAGTCGTAGTAGTAGTGGTTGTTGTAGTTGTGGTAGTGGTTGTAGTGGTTGTTGTAGTAGTTGTCGTCGATTCCCATGTAGTCGCTGCTGTCTCTGTCAGCGTAGTGACAACAGGAGTCGTTTCGCTACCATTCGGCAGCATTACGGTTTCATCATTGAAATACATCCCATACTGCGCGGCATAAAACGATTCTTCCGGCTGAATAACATGACAAACACCGCGGGATTTACCGGTTGTATATCGGCTATTGAAGCGATCATACGTCAAAGTATTCAGTTCGATCGCACCTGCACCGTCGGCATTTCCCTCAAGCACAGTGATGGTTGTATCCGTATAGTCAAGCACAAGCATCGAATGTCCGCCGCCGCCATTGAAAGTGAGATCCGCGTTGACAGTTGTGCGAAGATACGCCCCTGGCATTACGCGATATTGATAGAGCAGCTCCGGCGTTATTTCCCAGACGCCCTCCGGTAAAACATCGCGCACACGCTCCGTATTGACGCCGCCGTTGCCAGGCATCGCACCGAACAAAACGGTATAGACGCCTTGCGCATAAATATAGCACTGGCGACCACTCCAGCCGCCGTAGCCGGCATCGACATAATAGGTCTGCCATGTATTGAGCGAAGACCCGACCGGCAGTGAAACCGGAACCGTCAGATCCTGATCGGCATAAACGCCGCAATCTCCGTCAAGAATATTCTGCACCTTTTCTGAAAAGGTTACAGCTTCCGGATATTCTGCAGCTGCCGCAGAGTCGCTTTCTGCGGATGCAAAGACACCGACTGTCGGTGCCGCGATGATACCCGGCAGCATACAGAGCGTAATTGCTGCTGCAAGGGCACGTTTCATTTGTTCTCTCATGAGTCGGTTACCATTCCTTTCCTCAACTGAGGTCATAATTTGGTCAGTGCAGGCGTTTCCGATCATTCCCTTATTCTGTTTCTTTTGTTAAGCAGATAAAAACATCTTTCCGATAAAATGACTGTTTCTGCATTGATATTTTGATTTTTCTGTAGCTTTTCAGCCCACGCTTTTTGTGAAAGCGTATTGCTATTATAACAGATTATTACAATTATGTCAAGCATTGGTATCAATATGGTGACATGACAAAACACACAAACTGCAGTTTATTTTCGTCCGATTTTCTTGATTTTACGATAATATTTGTGCACTCCTAACAAATCTCAAATTTTGTTTTTTCGCATATCGACGAAATAAGCCGGCAAAAAAGTAACAACGGATTACAAATCGGTTACATCCAATCGATAATAAGCTACAATCGAACATCTTTTGCACACAATCGAACAGTTCTTTTTTCATAACAACTATTTCATTGCAAAACAAACACTCCGGCTCATTGCATGAACCGGAGTGTGAATAAGTTGCTTATACGGCTTTTACGCTCGAAACACGTTTTTCCGCTCTGCGCGCCTGTTTATCCGCCTGACGCTTTCGTTTACAGGCAGGCTTCCATGCGTCATATGCCGCACAGTAAACCTGATAGACTTGCTCTGCCGTTTCAGTATCGCAGCGTCCGGCATAGACTGCACGCTCAAAACCGTCCAGCAGCATCTGCAGATCCATCTGCAGGAAACTAGATTTTTCCGCACAGAGCGTCCGTGCAGTTTGCACAGGATCTGCATTCCATTGCTTCCGCAGTCTTGCAAATGCGGCTGCAACGGATGCAGCGTCAAGCCGATTCCGGAACTTTCGCCGGAACAACACTTCCCGCAGCAGCGGAATAAACCATTTCAGCAGTATGAGCAGCATCACAGCAACGCCAAACAGAATCAAACCGGAATATTGCAGCGTTGCCAGTACGTTGACTTTCATTTTCTTTTGCTGAATGACATTACCAGAAGTCGCGTCCATCATCATCCAGCCATAGCCGGGAATATAAACATCGACAAACGCATGACCTTCATCGGTTGTAATCACATAATCGGATTCACCGCCTCTGAACAACCGGTTATCCTGTACGCTCATCGAATAGCCTTCCACATATCGGACATTCAATCCTACGGCACGGCACATCTCCGCCATCGCACTTGCAAACTGATAGCAGACGCCGATCTTATTTTGAAAAAGAAATGTCTCAACATTATCTGCGTCGGTAATCCGATAATCCAGCGAATAGAAGAATTCATCGCTAAAGCGCAGATAATCCCGAATTGCCATTGCTTTTTCATAATCGGAATGCAGTCCCGCCGTCAGTTGAAGTGACAGTTCACAAACATTTTCCGGCGTTTCGCAGGCAAATCTGCGGTCGGCGGCATACTCGGCTGCTGAACTATAGGTTTGCAGCGCACGCATAAAAATGGAATTGGCTTCGGGATCGTCTTTTGTACGCGCTAGACCATCCTGCAATAACAGCTCCCATGTTTCGGAATCTATGGATTTCATCAGCGTCTGCGCCGGATCGGTATTGGCAAAGCGCTCCGATAAATATTGCAGCGTATATGTTTCGCCAAGCCGCAGCCCTCCCGTATAACCAAACAAAATGCTGCTTTGGTTCATATACCCATCCACAATAGTATTATTATACTTATTGATTTCGGCAGAACGAATATGCAGCGGCGCCGGAAATGCGTTCGTTCTGCTATTATACGCCGCAGATTCTACTTGCAACGGTAAATAATATGCTTCCAAATCCTGCTCTGGCAGTGCAGCAAGCGTTTCCAGACTATATTCCGAAGCGAAATCTGAATCCGTTTTCGCGAGCGAATGGATGGCAGATACAAGCTGTGCCGGATCAACCTCGTCCGAAACTGTCTGATAGCCGTCCTTTTGAACATAAAGAGGATGATCGCGCTGCGGCATTCCGTCATGATCAGAAGCCTGCCAGGAATCCGTATCGTAATGATAATCGCTGAATGTCCGGACGCGCAGATTCAATGGTTCTCTAGCCTGTGTATAATACAGCACGCGCTTGTAATTCATTTCTGAATACGTGCCGCCGTCCGAGCTGTCCGTAAACGCGCTGATTGCGCCCATCAGCGTATCAGAAAGAGAAGACATATCGAACAGCGTATCCACCATAGAACGATCTGCCTCAATCTCCGGCTTCGGCAAAACCAAAATCAATATCGTTGCACTCGCCATAAAAACGCCTGTTGCATGGAAGAACGCTCCGTCCAGGAACTCCGGCTTCACCTTCGCATAAGCGGATTTTTTACTCGGCATAGAGAGTCTGCTGACAGCATCCGGTTCATATTTCTGGACGACCGAAGCATCCTCGCCATGTGCCTGCCTGCAATAAATCATGGATGTAAAATAACATACAAGCAGAATAATCATCGAAAGCTCCGGCATCGTTTCATTTTCTCTTGCATAAATCATAAACGGGAAAATCATAACAACAAACGACATCAGCACACGATAGCGTACAAGCGTATAATAATAGGTTATCGTTGCAACAAACATCGTAAACAGCATAAAAAGCGCCAGCGTATAGCCAAGATATTCCGTTGAAAGCATCTGCATTGCGGCACTGACTGCCTCATTACCGCTTCCGTCAAATGTTCCCGTTGTCAAAACAGACTGCGGCGTCAGAAACCAAACCATAAAATCAAGCTGCCTATAGGGGTTATCCGGCGCAAAAGGCGGCGTTGCCGTACCAAGCCTGATCAATCCAAATGAAGCGATTACAAAAAGCGCGCCCACCAATAAAAATACAATACCGCCGCGTAACGGATGTTTCTTGACATAATCAAACAAGTGAAACAACATCGCCTGAACCACGAGCGAAAGAATAATCCAGAGCCATGTGAGCTTCGGCGCATAATAATAGAAGATACTGGAAACGATTGTGACGGAAAATAACAGCGGAATTCGTTTGGGCTGAATCAGCTTCCGTAAAAGCGGATATCTTTGAATCAAACCTTCGGTTCTCAATTTTCTCACCAGATTTCAGTATAAATTGAAGCAGCGGCTCAGACCTCTCCGCCCGCCTGCACAAGACAATGATCCTGCGTCACTAGCCAGAAAGAGCCGTTTTTCGGTACAGTGCAAATCTCGGCGTCCTGCTCTGGCACAATCCAATACAACTGCGCAGAAAACGATTCGAGCGCCGCAGCAGTCTCAGCAGCGGCATTCGCAGTAAAATAGAGCAAAACACACCCCGCTTCCTGCAGCAGCGCAGGCGGTAGCTGTGAAGATGCCGCAATCTGTTCCGCAGAACGGAATCCTCCGCGCAACAGGTTGACAGACTCAACGGCAAGCTGCTCGCCGTCATCAATCGAAAAGTTTTCCCACTCGCCCAAAGCATCCAGATAATGCAGCTTGCAGGGATATCCATAACGCGCACAAAGCATCAGAAAACCCAAGGCTGTTTCAATCAGCTGTTCTTCCGCAGCCAGACGCTTTTCGAGTGGAATCTCTCTATTATCACGCCGAAAATCCAGTACAACAGACAGTCGTGCCAATGCAATCGGCTCATCCTGCCGCACCATCAGATGACGCCGCTTTGAAGATAACTTCCAGTTGATACGCTTGAGCGAATCTCCCGGAATATAATCCCGATGCTCATAGCCCGGCATCGCAGACGCGGAATGCGTTGGCATTGCTTCCGTCTCCTCGTCTGCCGCAGCAATTTCTGTCGAGACAGAACGGAACAGCACCGAATTCGCTTTCAACTCCGGAATCTCCGGCGTAATCAGCAGATGCGCCCGCAATTCCATACGCAGCTTCAGCTGGAACATTGCAAAATAATCCGAAAGTCGAATATCATCCAGAGAAACGGTTCCTCTGCCGCAGAACCGCGGATTGAGCCGTATCCGGTATGTTGCATTCCGCGCCGTTCCCATGGAAAGACAAAGCGGCAGCGTGTCCGGCAAAAGCTGTGTTTTCCGCAACTTTTTCCAACGGCGATATTTTCGATGATATTGTCCGCTTGAACAGCTTCGTTCATCCGGCTTCATCGGAAGCGGATCCGCTTCCGGATTCAGCGCATCAAAATGCGCGTCTGCGTTCAAATTCATGCGCAGAAAAGGCACGGGCAAAATCGTTGTCTTTTCCAATCGGATGATCGCAGAAACAGGCTGCTGTTTTCCGGCAGAATCCGGAACCTCCAGCGTGATTTTGAGACTTTTGCGGACGATCAGCGTCATGATAACCGAAATCAACGGCATCAAAATCAAAAAGCTCATCATCATCACGCCAATACTGCCATCCATACTGTACATGAAAAACAGTGCGATGATGAGTGTACCAATATACCCGATCGTCATTTTTCAGAATCCATTGGCACAGGGACAGAAGCCAGTACGTCCTCAATCACGTAACGCGAATCGCCCATCTGAGACTTTCCCTTCGGCGAAAGGATCAAACGATGCGCCAATACGCTCTCTGCCATATCCTTGACATCATCCGGCAGGGCATAATCTCTGCCAGAAAGAAATGCGTTCGCCTTTGTCGCCTTATAGAGCGCGATAGAGCCACGCGGCGACGCACCGAGCGTCAATGCGCTATGGTTTCTGGTCGCAGCGACAATTTGCAGAATATAGCGCCGAACGGCTTCACTGACATGAACGCCCTCTATCTGCTCCTGCAATTTGAGGATATTCTCCGGATGCAAAACCGCACCCTTGATATTCTCAAGCGGATTATGATGCTCGGTGCGCGTTAGGATCTGCATCTCCTCATCCTCGCTCGGATACCCCATGCTCACACGCATGAAAAAGCGATCCATCTGCGCCTCCGGCAGATGATATGTACCATAGGTTTCAACTGGATTCTGCGTTGCAAGCACCATAAAGGGCTGCGGCAGCTTATGCGTCACGCCGTCAATGGAAATCTGATGCTCCTCCATTGCCTCCAGAAGCGCAGACTGTACTTTTGGAGAGGCGCGGTTGATCTCGTCCGCAAGCAGAAAATTACACATCGCAGCACCAGCGCGGTATTCCAATTCAAAGGTTGTCTGATTCACCATCGAATATCCGGTAATATCCGAGGGCATAACATCCGGCGTTAGCTGAATACGATTGAAGCTGCCGCCAACAGAACGTGAAAGCGCTGCGGCAAGCTGTGTTTTGCCAACGCCCGGTACATCCTCGATCAAGATATGACCCTTGCAGAGCATTCCGGCAATCACGCAGCGGATTACCTGCTCTTTTCCGATAATCACACTACCGATGCTTTCCGTCAGTTTTTGAATATCAGCATTCATAATATGAAGTCCTTTCATAAATATATATATTTTTATTATACCATATCCGCTCCTATTTCGCAAGTATTTTTATACAGAAAGCAAATACAGACAACAAAACCCGAAAACGATACGCAATGATCGTTTTCGGGTCTAATATATCCAATATATCCTTATTTACCGCCGAACAAATCCTTCAGCTTTTTGAAGAATGTATCGCGCTTGGCATAATTCTTAGATTCGAGCGAAGCCTCAAGCTGCTGAAGCAGATCCTTCTGCTTTTTATTCAGTCCCTTCGGCACCTCGACAAACACCTTCACATACTGATCGCCGCGGTCGGTACGCTGCAGCTTCTTGACGCCCTTGCCTTTCAGACGGAATACGGTTCCTGTCTGCGTTCCCTCGGCGATACGGTATTTCACATTTCCGTCAATCGTCGGAACAACAATCTCATCGCCAAGCACTGCCTGCGCATAGGTAATCGGGATATCGCAGTGCACGTCGTAGCCCTCGCGCTGGAAAATCGGATGCGACTTGACATTGATACCGACAATCAGATGACCGGAAGGACCGCCGTTCACGCCGGCGTCGCCCATACCGGGCACGCGGATTGCGGTTCCATCGTCAATTCCGGCAGGAATATCAACATTGATGCTTTTATTCACGCGCACTCTGCCTGCGCCGCGGCACTTCTGGCAAGGCGTCCTGATAATTTTGCCCTTACCGCCGCAATGCTGACAAGGTTTTGTCGAAGAAATCATGCCAAACGGGGTACGCTGCATGGATTTCACCGTACCGCGGCCCTGACAATCCGGACAAACCTCCGAGCCGGAATCGCCTGCACTACCGCTGCCGTGACAATCCGGACAGGATTCCATGCGCTGAACCTGCACATTCTGCGATTTACCATTGCAGGCTTCCATAAACTCGATAGTCACGCTGGTCTGCAAATCTCGCCCTTGACGAGGCGCATTGGCGTTCTGAACGCGACCGCCGCCGAACATTCCGCCCATGCCGCCGAACAGACTTTCCAGAATCTCGCTGACATCCGAAAATCCGCCGGCACCCGGACCGCCGCCCATTCCGCCGTTTTCAAATGCGGAATGACCGTACTGATCGTACATCTGGCGCTTTTCCTGATTGGAAAGCACTTCATAGGCTTCCGTGATCTCCTTAAACTTTTCCTCGCAGTTCGGATCGTCCGGATGCAGATCCGGATGATACTGTCTTGCAAGATGACGATACGCCTTTTTCAGCTCATCGTCCGTCGCAGATCTGCCGACGCCCAGTACCTCATAATAATCTCTTTTGTCAGCCATATATTCTACACCCTTTCGTGTAATCGTTCTTCACGTCGGCGCAAACGGTCAGTCTGCGCAATACACTGTTCATTATACCATATTCTTCCGGAAAATACAAGAGGGAAAACGCTTGAATTCGTGACAATCAAGCTGCAAAAGCAAGACTCCGGCAGCAGATTCCCCGTCATACCGCCTCAAGATGCAGTACCGGAATCGGCGACAGTATATAAAACAGCATCAGAATTCCGAGAATTGTCAGCATAGCAAGCGTCATTTTGATGTAATCGCGTTTGTCATTCATCCGGATAAATCCTTTCCCTATGCGTCAGGGTACGGCGAGAGGGGCGGAAGAACATTCCACCCCTGACGCATATTGTTTACTGAATTATGCCTCGGTAAAATCTGCATCCACAACGCCGTCGTCATTGCCGCCGTTATTCTCCGGAGCGCCGCCCATATTCATATTGCTGAAATCCGGTGCGCCGCCATTGGGATTTGCCTGACTATAGACCTTTGAGCTTAGCGCATAAAATGCATTCTGAAGCGCCTCAGTCTTTGCCTTGATCTCATCCGTATTATCGCTCTTGAGCGCTTCCTTCAGATCGTTCAGCGCGCTCTCGATCGGCGCCTTATCCTCTGCAGAGACCTTATCGCCGAATTCTGTGAGAGCCTTTTCGCACTGGAATACAAGCGATTCGCCGTTATTCTTTGCGTCGACAGAATCCTTACGCTTCTTGTCTTCCTCGGCAAACTGCTCTGCCTCGCGGACTGCGCGCTCGATATCATCCTTGCTCATATTGGTAGAGGATGTGATCGTGATATTCTGTTCCTTGCCGGTACCAAGATCCTTTGCGGAAACATGAACAATACCGTTTGCGTCGATATCGAATGTAACCTCGATCTGCGGAACGCCGCGCGGTGCCGGTGCAATGCCGTCAAGACGGAATTCTCCGAGTTTCTTGTTATCTTTTGCGAATTCACGCTCGCCCTGCAGCACAACAATGTCAACTGCCGGCTGATTATCCGCAGCGGTCGAGAATACCTGCGATTTCTTAGTCGGAATTGTCGTATTGCGCTCGATGAGCTTTGTGCAAATACCGCCCATGGTCTCCAGACCAAGCGACAGCGGTGTCACGTCAAGCAGCAGCAGACCACCCTCAACGTCGCCGCCGAGGATACCGCCCTGATATGCCGCGCCAAGTGCGACGCATTCATCCGGATTGATACCCTTGAACGGCTCCTTGCCGATTCTAGCCTTGACAGCTTCCTGCACAGCCGGAATTCTGGAAGAACCACCGACGAGCAGAACCTTATCGAGGTCGGACGCGCTCAATCCAGAATCACGGAGCGCCTGTTCAACCGGACCCATCGTTGCACGAACGAGATCTGCGGTCATTTCATTAAACTTTGCCTGCGTCAGCGTGAGATCGAGGTGCTTCGGACCGGTTGCGTCCACGCTGATGAACGGCTGATTGATATTGGTTGTGGTCATAGAGGACAGCTCTATCTTTGCCTTTTCAGCAGCTTCCTTCAGACGCTGCATCGCGGTCTTATCGTTTCTGAGGTCAATGCCCTCCAGCTTTTTGAACTCATCCACCATCCAGTCGATGATGCGCTGATCGAAGTCGTCGCCACCCAGACGGTTGTTACCGGCAGTTGCAAGAACCTCCGTAACGCCGTCGCCCATGTCGATGATCGAAACATCGAATGTACCGCCGCCGAGGTCAAAGACCATAATCTTCTGCTCATCTTCCTTGTCGATACCATAGGACAGTGCAGCAGCAGTCGGCTCATTGATGATACGGCGAACATTCAGACCTGCGATCTGACCTGCATCCTTGGTTGCCTGACGCTGACTGTCAGTAAAGTATGCAGGAACGGTGATAACCGCCTCAGTAACAGTCTCGCCGAGATATGCCTCTGCATCCGCCTTCAGCTTCTGCAGAATCATTGCAGAGATTTCCTGCGGCGTATATGCCTTACCGTCAACAGTTGCCTTCTCATTGGAGCCCATCTTTCTCTTAATCGAAATGACGGTGTTATCCGGATTGGTGATTGCCTGACGCTTTGCGATCTGACCGACCAGACGCTCACCGTTCTTAGAAACTGCGACAACAGACGGCGTTGTTCTTGCGCCCTCTGCATTCGGGATAACAACTGCGTTACCGCCTTCCATAACCGCGACGCAGGAGTTTGTCGTACCCAAATCAATACCAATAATCTTGCCCATAATCAAGTTACCTCCTAATTTCTGTTATTTAATTTGCTACGCTGACCATTGCGCAGCGAATCAATCTGTCTCCGAGGCGATATCCTTTCTGATAGACCTCGCAGACGGTGGATTCACCAAAGTTTTCATCGTCAACCTGTCGGATTGCATTATGCACTTTCGGATCAAAGCTCTCGTTCATCGCAGGGATTTCCTCGACGCCGAGCTTTTGCAGCAATGAAGTCATCTGCTGATATATTTTTTCCATACCGTTTCGATATGCTTCATCCGTACAGGGCGCTTCCATCGCTCGTTCAAAGCTGTCTACAGCAGGCAGCAGCGCCAGAACAGTCTTTGCAACGGCGTCCTGATATGTTTCGGATTTCTCCTTTGCCGTGCGCTTACGGAAGTTATCAAACTCCGCAAAGAGGCGCATATATTTCTCATTTGCAGCCTGCAGCGCCTGTTCAGCGGCGTCCGGCTCCTCGATGATGTCCGGTTCGCCGTCATCGGTTTCAGAGAAAGGTTCCTCTTCGGCCGAAAAAAACACGCTCTCGGTTTCTTCTTCATGCAGACTGCTTTCCTCCACGGATTCGCAATCCTCGCAGCCGTCCGCATCACGGATTTCATCTGTCATGTGTTGTCATCCTCCTTTTCAGAGATCAGATTGCTAATCTTCTCTGTAAAATATTCAAGATACGGGATTACTTTTGCGTAATCCAGCCGCATCGGACCGATCAGACCGAGCCGTCCGGCGGCTTTGCCGTCCTTCTGATACTGTCCGACGATCATGCTGGAATTGCCGATCACAAAGGTCTGCTGCGGATTCTCCCGCTTGGCGTCCTCGCTGAACATCACATGAATCCCGCTGAACGTATCGTTCAGCAGCGGCATAATTACATCCTGATGCTCCATAAATTCGACGATATCCTGCGGTTCCAGTTCCTGACACGTCAGTAGATTGCGCGTACCGTTGACCGTCAGTTCCTGCCGCATCATATCCAGGCTCAGCTCATAAAGCCCCTGCATAAGCGGCGCAAGCGTTGCCATATAGGTACCCATTGCCGTGATAAGCTGATCGAACATTTCCGATGAAAGGTCGCTCAGCGACACGCCATGCAGATGCTCGGTCAGGAATGCCGTAAAAAACGAAAGCTGGTCTTCATTGAGATCAAATTCCAAACGGCAGGCTTTGTTCTTGATATTGCCCGCAGAGGTAATCAGAAGGATCACGTAAAGCCGCTTGCCGGTCGGAATGACCTCAACCTTCGAGATCACCGAGAACTGCGGCATTGCATTCACTGCAACCGCTGCACACTTCGTAATCTCTGCAAGTGCGGTCGTTGCCGACTGAATCAGCACATCTTCCGTCAGCGCAGCGTCGTCTCCGAACATACTATCGAGCCGCTCGCGCTCCTCCTGCGGAAGCTTCACCCCCGGCATACATTTTTCAATGTAGAGCTTATAGCCCTGAAAAGTCGGGATTCTTCCGGCAGAGGTATGGGGCTGCTCCAGCAGACCTAGCTGCTCCAGCACCGCCATATCGTTGCGAATTGTTGCGGAAGACACATTGATATCGGGCAGCGCGGCAATGGTTTTGGAACCGACAGGTTCGCCCATCGTGACATATTCATCCACGACTGCTGCAAGAATCCGCAGTTTTCTGTCATCCATTTGCGAAACGCTCCCTTCATTCAGTTTTTGCAGACAATGTTCTGTTGTGCTAGCACTCTATATAACCGAGTGCTAAATATAAGATACCACTTTTCAACCCGAATGTCAAGCCCTCCCACATAGTTTTCACAAACTTCGGCAGATTATACAAGTTTTCCGCCCGTTCACAATAGATTTGTGCAAAGCAAATCGAGATACCTGTTGGCGGCAGATTGTACGGCGTCATTCATAAGAAAAGATCATTGTGCAGATTTTCAAGAGAATTTGTCATTGCTTTCAAACGAAAAATCCGTATAATAATAAACAGAGATAAGGGCAGGCATATCCCCTGTCCACTATTCTCACATTTTTTGTTTTGATATTTGAGAGGAATATTTTATGAAAAAAAACAGCACCAAACAATTCGCTGCATTTCTTTGCAGCGCAGTTCTTGCCGCGGGCGCGCTGCCGGTCATAACCGGCAACATCGTTTCTGCGGCAGACGCCGTCAGCTTTTCCCGTGCTGAGGGATGGTTTGAGACAGCCGTCGCTGAATGGGCGCCAGTCTCCGGCGCAGACGGCTACAATGTCTATGCCGACGGCAAACAGGTCGACAGTATGCTGATCCGACAGTACAACGGGTATTACCGTACCGATATACCCGGACTGAAATCAGGCAGCCATACAATTAAAGTCGTTCCGCTGATCGGAGGCAAAGAGGATTCCAGCAAGGCAAAGGAGCAGACGATCAGCGTCAAGGCATTTGACCGCAGCGGTTTCGCCTTTGTACAGGGCAGCGCGTCCGGCGCTTATAACGATGACGGCACACTGAAAAACGGCGCAGTCGTTCTCTATGTGACAAACGATACGAAAGATACGGTCTCGCTCGATGTCGTAACCGCCTCCAACGGCGCAAAAACAAAATGCATCGGCATCCAAAATATTTTGACCTCCTATCAAAAGGGTTATGATACCCGTCCGCTGAACATCCGCTGCATTGGCAATATCACAGATCCTTCCGTTCTGTCAGGCGGCGATTTGCTGCTCAAAGGCAGCGGCTCCAGCAAGCGGCTTTCCTGCGGCATTACGATTGAGGGTATCGGTACGGATACCGTTTTCAACGGCTTCGGTCTGCGCATCGCAAACTGCTCCAATGTCGAAGTGCGCAATATCGGCTTCATGAACTGCGACAGCACCGAAGGCGATGATATCGGTATACAGCAAAATAACGATCACGTTTGGGTACATAACTGTGATCTGTTCTACGGCGATGCAGGCTCTGACGCCGATCAGGCAAAAGGCGACGGCGCGCTCGATACAAAAACATCAACCTATATCACACATAGCTACAATCACTTCTGGGATTGCGGCAAAAGCAATTTGCAGGGTATGAAATCTGAATCGACCGACAATCGCATCACGTATCATCACAACTGGTATGACCATTCCGATTCCCGGCATCCCCGTATCCGCACCTGTACCGTTCATATCTATAATAATTATTTTGACGGCAATGCAAAATATGGCGTTGGCGTTACAATGGGCGCTTCCGCCTATGTCGAGCAAAATTATTTCCGTAACTGTCCAAAGCCAATGATGAGCAGCAAGCAAGGCACGGACGCACTCGGCGAAGGTACGTTTTCCGGTGAAAACGGCGGTATCATCAAGGCATATAATAATATCATGACAGACGCGAAGAGTTATATTCCGTATCAGAAAAATCAGTCCAGCTTCGACGCCTATGAAGTCGAAAATGCAAAGGACATCGTTCCGGCAGCCATCAAAACGCTCGCTGGCAGTACAGGCTACAACAATTTCGATACCGCGTCCGATATGTATACATATACACCCGACGCGCCTGCGGATGTTCCTGTCATTGTCACCGAAAATGCCGGCAGAATACAAGGCGGCGATTTCAAATGGAAATTTGACAACGCCGCTGATGACGCAAGCTATGCAGTCAATACAGCGCTGAAAGCAGCTTTGCTCAACTATCAATCGAGCATCGTTTCGATCGGCAGCGGCGCGTATATTGGCAGCACCGAGCCGATTGTCACCACAACACTCCCAACTGTGACCCAGCCGACCGCAACCGATACAAAACCGAATACCACGGAATCTTCTGCAACCACACAGAGTTCGACCGTAACAGCTCCGCAGATTGATCCGGCTACGCGTTATATCCATAATTTCACCGAGAACGGAAAGGAAAGCAGCTTCTTCCAGATCGGCGGCAACCTCTCAACAAGCAAAGGCACCGTCAATTACAATGGCAAAACGCTGACGCAGTGCCTGAAAATGGAAACTGCGACTGCGATCAGCTTCTCCGCACCGGCAGACGGTAAGCTCTTGCTCGTATTCGGCGAAGCCGCAGCGACCGTCAAACTCGACGACACTAAGTACATCGTTGAAAACGGCGTTATAACGCTTTCGGTTAAGGCAGGCGCACATACGATTACCAAAGCCGATAGCTGCAATCTATTCTATATGGAATATATGACGAACAATACGCAGCAGCAAACTACTTCCGTAACAACGATTATAACCGCTTCACAAACCACGCCGATCAGTACGCAGGAAACCACTGTCACAACCACGACATCCGCTTCGGTCTCCACGGAAACCAAGCCCGACACATTGCTTAGCGGCGATGTAAATTGCAGCGGAATTGTCGATGTATCCGACGCCGTACTGCTTGCCCGCTTCGTGGCTGAACAGGATGTTCATATCACAGCAGAAGGCAAAATCAATGCCGACTGCGATAAAACAGCCGGCATCAGCAGTGATGATGTCATCCAGATTCTCCGCATCATTGCAAAACTGAACTAAAATTTGAATTGCCTTTTCTATCCATTCTCATAAGTGAAACCAGACTGTTGAATCTTCGACAGTCTGGTTTCATTTTGTGATAGATTTTATACGATTTCAAATTTCGCACGATAGATCTTGCCTTTTTTTTCATTTTCGGCAAGCAGCGTAATTTCCAGAACATATTCCCCTTCGAGCAGCGAACCGTAATTTCCCGACCAATCATAGACCAGAACCAGCTCTCCACCCGGCGGCATATAGTTATTGCCATGCAGCTGCGTCTCACGGTCGATATCCTGAACCAACTCAACACGCGGCGTGCGAGATTCATCATAAAGATGATAGGCCGTCACATACCATCTGCCAACGTCCGTTGAATTTTTAATTTTCAGCACAACGCCCTGCGGATTCACATCCTCCGGATCAATCGTAAGCTTCGGCATATATCCAGAGGCATCCATTTCAAATTCTGTCCTTGCGACCAGACGAAGCATCGGCGAATTTGCGTCATCGGGATCGGCAGCAACACGTTCAAGCGTAAGCTCCATAATATAAGTGCCATCAGGCAAATCGCTGTATCGCTTTGCCCAGTCGAGCTGCAGTTCAACGGTTTCATTCGGCGCAAGATACCGCACATCTTCCTGCTGCGTCTCCGTATAGTCTGCATTCTCATAGCAAGGCTTTTCCGTATCATCTCCGACCTCGTAGATCTGGTAGTTCATTGTATAGCAACGCTGCTTCTCACTATCTTCGTTCGTCAGCGCAACAGAGCATTTTGAAGGCCGCAGCGTATCCGTTTTGACTTCCAGTTTCATATCCGACGCAATCAGATAATCAGCAGTTGTTGTCGTTGTGACAGTGGTAGTCGCTTCAGGCACCGTAGTTGTAACGGCAACAGTTTCAGTGGTTTCTGCCGATTCCAGATCGGATTCCACACTGTCCGCGGCATTTCCTGCACAGCCGGCGCATCCCCATGCACAGGCGCAGAGCAGAAACATTAACAGATACTTTTTCATTTCGATTACTCCTCGGATCGAGATTGATTATTGATAATTGCTACCCTTGTTCAGTGCCTGCACAATCTCCGGATAAGGAAAGGTAGAGGCTTTCCGGTAAAGCAGCCCGAAGTTTTCACCAGAGCCTGTAAAAGCATTGTTATCCCACCAGAGACAGGACATTCCGCGTGCTCTCGCACAGGCGGTATAATAAGCGGAAAATGCAATCCGCGATTCCAGATTATCCTTATTCATCGCGCCAAATTCGCCGATCAGCACTGGTATGCCGTTCAGCACGAATTTACCGTAAAGATTGTCCATAAAGCTGATAATATCGCCTGTATCTCCGGCATTATCCAGGGACCATTCTTGCGTTCCGGCTATATTCAGCGCAAAATTATACGGTCTATAAGCATGAACAGAAAGAATCACGCGGTTCTGCGGATCATGCGGCATAGCAAAATCCTCGTGAAGCGCGCCGTCCGGAGAAGCCGCATAACCCGGTACCAGCAGCCAGCGCGTTGCATTGCCGCCGCCTGCCGAACGCACCGTATCCACAAAAAGCTGATTGAGCGTATTGATACACGCAATGGCGTCCTTGCACTGCGCATTGTTCCGATCAATCCACCATTCATAATCTGTCCCGACAAGTCTCGGTTCATTCAGCGATTCCAAAATCAAATGTTCATCATAATCTTGAAACGCTTCCGCAAGCTGCGACCAGATTGCAGTCAGATACTTCTTGGAGCTTTCCATATGCGCAGTATCCGGATAATAGAACGCCTCGTCATTATCGTGATGCGTATTGAGGATGACATAAAGATCCATGTCGCGGCACCAATCCACAACTTCCTTCACACGCGTCAGCCATGACTTTGAAATATTGAAATCAGCATCTACATGATTATGCCAAGAAACCGGAATCCGGATCGTTTTGAAGCCTGCCGCCTTAATTGCAGCAATATTCTCAATGGTTGTAATCTCGCCGCACCACGCTTTTTCGTAATCCAGCTCATTCTCTGCGGAAATATTCTTGACATCCTCTGCGTCAAACGTATTGCCGAGATTCCAGCCCAAATGCAGTTCCCTGATAAAATCCATACCTTCACTCTCCGGCAGCTGATATTTGTCAACCTGCACATCCGGCACAAGTTCGCTTGGTTCGCCAAGAATATTCGCCGGAATCGTATATTCCGGAATACTGGTTTCCGGCAGTTTGGAATTATCTGCCGTGCAGCCCGCACAGAACAGTATAAAAGCCGCCATCATCAATGCCGTAATCTGATTCAGCCGTTTCATTCCCGATAACCTCGTACAATTCTCATATTCTGGCTTTCTCAGCGGTTTGAAGCTGCGGTCACATGAATGGTATCATATGCGCTGCCGTCGGCTGCGTAACGAACGGTCACAGTATCGACCGTCACAGAAATAGAAAATGCCGTTTCTGCCGGCGGATTATCCTTATCCAGCAGCATATAGACATCACTTGAATTTTCGATGATAAATTTTGCTCTGCGCGCCTCGCCGCGGTTATCATTCATAAACTTCGGGAAGGCGTCCACGTCATCCGAATGGAAATACATCATATTGGGGTAATCCGGATCGTCTGCCGGCATGACCTCGACCGTACCGTTCACGGAAAAGCCTTTGCTGTCACTGTAGCGAAATGCAGCGGTTACCTGATCCACCGTATCATCTGTTTCCGCGTGACCGGAAACGGTATCCAGCGTCCAATTTTTATAGACAGAGCCTTGCTGCATGACCTCGCCGCGAATATTGCCGCTGAACTCATTGAAAACGCCGAGTCCCTCGCCGCCCTCGGTAATATGCGTCAGCGTAATATTACTGACTTCCACAACAACGTCATCCGATGCAGCAGTCGTTTCCGTTGCAAGCGTTTCAGATGTTGTAGCAGTTGTTGTTGCCTCTGTAATGGGTTCCGTGGTTTCAGCCGCTTTCGTTGTATCAGATGTTTCAGTCTCCGCTGCGGAACTGGCTGTATCAGCCACCGAATCGTTTCCAGTTCGTTCGCTGGTACATCCACTCATCACCGCTGCAAGCATAACCGCCGCAAGCATGACGGCAACCCTTTTTTTCTGTAACATTGTGAATACGCTCCTTTCCTTGTATGAAACAATCATTCTGCTATATTATTATATTTTTCAAGCAGATTATCATGACAATCATATGCAACGCGTTGCAGCGCCGCTTGAAAGAACAGTATCGGGCGACACTGCTACTTATATATCATAGCATATTTTTGTCAGAAAAGCAAGAATTTTGCCGAAAAATGCGCACTGCATACAAATGCTGCGAATCGTCCAAAATCTTTTTGGATTGTTCTTTCAACGCATTGACAGCAGCAAAAAGCGAAGGACATATCCAACGTCCTTCGCTTCGTGTTTTTTATAGATTTTTCGGCATATTGCAAGCAAACCGCTTGTGAAATGCCTGTTCATCCGCGGCAAGCAGACGGTCTGCGGTTTCGTCTGCCATTGCAATTATCATACGCTCATAGCTGCACAATAACGGTGAGACAAGATTCTCATTGCCGGTCTCCAGACGATTCGTACAGCCGCAGGAATTTGTACAGCGTTTTTGCAGCGCACAGTCCTTGCAGGATTCCGGCGTTGCAGCACGAGCAGCAAGCTGATTCTGCCGTTCTCGATTTACGCCGCGAAATACATCTCCGAGTTTATATTCCGGATCGCCGATAAATTGCGTACAGGCATACAAACTGCCGTCCGGCGCAACGGGCATCTGCCGAAAGCCAAGATGACAGCGCTCCGAAGGGTTATATCCACGGATGAGATCACTGATTTTGCCGTCAAACGGCGAGAAAAAGAACGGCTCCCCTTTCAGGAACTGCGCTTCATAAAACGCTGCAATCTCCCGCATCTGCATTTTGAGCAAATCGAGGTGTTCATCCGTCCAATGCACCTTTTTTCCATATGCAATCGTTGCGGTAATCCGCTTGAAGCCGAGTTGATACAAATACTTCACCGATTCCGCATACTGCGGTACTGCCTGTGGCGCAATCGTCATCATTGCATAAGAATCAGGCAGATATTTGAGCAGCAGCTTGGCTTTTTCTGAAACGATATCGAAGCTTTGCGCACCATCCTGAAATCGGCGGCAGGTATCCTGTGCAAGCCCCTCAAAAGACAACCCGATTCCCATTTTAACCGCGCGGACATTTTCCAGAAAACGTTCCGTCAACAATGTGCCGTTTGTCGTCATTTTGTAGAATGCCGGCTTTCCGGTTTCGATCGTTTTCAGCATACAGCGCCGGATTGCACGATAGATCAAGCCGGATTCCAGCATCGGTTCGCCGCCGAAGAAACAAAGTCCGGCGCTTCTGCCTGTAGAAAAGGCAAGATCAACTGCCGCATCCACAACGCGTTCCGACATACGAAGCTGTTTTTTTTCATGCACGCAATAGGCACAATCCATATTACAGTTTTCGGTCAAGTGCAAGCTCAAATTCATGTGATCACGTCCTTATCAATTTATTCGGCGCTTCCAGCCGCATCCGAATCCGCTTCCGAATAGACAGCGACATCTCCTGCGAGAACCGGCGGATCATCGTCTGTATTGCCGCATCCGGTCAACATTCCGGCGGATATACTCAACGTCGCGAGTACCGCTGCATATTTGGGCAGCTTCAAATTTTTGACTGGTTCCTGTTTCATAAGACCGACTCCTTTCAAAAAAGTAACACTCCAGACAGTTCTTCCCTTTCATTTTTCAAAAAATCAGCGTCTTGCACAAATCATTATATGTTATTTTGTTTGATTCGCTAGGAAGTCCATAATCTGTCCGTACTGTTTCTCGTAGGATTCAAACAGAAAGCCGTGCATACCGAGCGCATTGGCTGCCGCAATATTTTTCGGGCTGTCATCAATAAACACACATTCCTCCGGCTTTAATAGATAACGCTGCATCAGCCGCTGATAAATCTCCGGATCAGGCTTAATGATTTGCTCCTGCCATGAAAAAATGCCGCCGTCCATATGCTTTGTAAATTCGAGCACATCCGGTCTTTCCCGCATCAGATATTCAAAATAATTCGAGAGATAATAGACCTGATATCCCTTGGCTTTCAGTTCTTTTACCCATTCAACCGCATAGGACATCATTTTCGGACAGCCGCCAATCCGGCGCATCGCTTCACGAATCTGCAACGCATAATCCGGTGCATTGGCAATAAACAGCGCCAGTACCGCGTCCATAGAGAGAACATTGCGGTCAAGCTCATTCCAAGCGTCCGTCCCCCACATTGCGTCAGAAACAATCTTTGCCGTCTGCGCGTCAAACAAGCCGCAAAGATACTGCTCCCAGTCAAATTCGATCATCACTCTGCCAATATCAAAAATTACATTTTTTATCATGATAATATGCACCTTTCCATTGATTACAGCATATTTCACTGAAAATAGCCGCAAAGCCGCGAACCCGATGCAATCCGGATCCGCGGCTTTCCACATTTGATTATTCGCCCAGCAGCAGCTTCTGCATATCTGCTTTCAGCTTTGCCTCAAGCGCTTTCGCCTCTGCCATGGTTTTGCAGGCTGTTGTATAGTAAGCCTTGATCTTCGGCTCCGTACCGGACGGACGTACAATCACGCTTCCACGTTCCGGCAAGAAGAACGAAATCACATCGGAATTCGGCAAACCGGTCGGCTTAGTCTCGCCACTCTGCAAATCGCAGATTGTTCCCGCAAGATAATCCGCTGTTCCGATTACCGGCAGACCGCCAATTTCTTTTGGTGCAGCAGTCCGCATAGACTGCATGATTTCCTGCATCTTATGCATACCGCTGACGCCCTCAAATGCAAAGCTTTCCTGACTGTGACGGAATACACCATACTGCTCATAAAGCTTCTCGCGCGCCTGCATCATGCTGATACCCTGTGTGCGGTAAAACGCTGCCATTTCGACAATCAGCATCGAAGCAACGACTGCGTCCTTATCGCGGACATAGGTGCCCGCCAAATAGCCGTAACTCTCCTCAAAGCCGAACACATAGCGATTTTCTTCGCCTTTTTCCTCAAGCAGACCAATCTGCTCGCCGATAAACTTGAAACCGGTCAGCACATCAATGATTTCTACGCCGAATTTCTCCGCAATCGGCTTCACAAGATCGGTTGTAACAATCGTCTTGACCGCCATCGGATTCTTGGGCATAGTGCCAAGCTTTGTGCGCTCCTCACAAATATACTGGAACAGCATTGCGCCAACCTCGTTACCGGAAAACAGCGCATAACCGCCATTGCCATCCGGCACAGCAATACCGACTCTGTCGCAGTCCGGATCCGTTGCAAGCAGCAGATCAGGCTGAATCTGCTCGCAAAGACGCAGACCACATTCAAGTGCCTCCCGAATCTCCGGATTCGGATAGGGACAAGTCGTAAAATGACCGTCGGGCAGCTCCTGCTCCTCGACAACCGTGACATCCTGAATGCCGATTCGCTTGAGAATCTCACGCACCGGTTTATTACCTGCGCCATTCAGTGGCGTATAGACAATTTTCAGACCGCTTTCCGCACAGACATCCGTATGAATACCCTGCGCTAGAACATTGTGATAGAACGCCTCAATAATATCCTGTCCGATATAGGAGATCATGCCGTTTTTGACGGCGTCCTCAAAATCACAGGTATTGATATCATGGAACATATCGAGCGCATTGATCTTGCTAATGACGGTATTTGCGACATCCAGCGTAATCTGGCAGCCGTCAGCGCCGTAAGCCTTATAGCCGTTATACTTTGCCGGATTATGACTTGCCGTAACCATAATACCAGCCGAGCAGCCCAATGCACGAACTGCAAAGGAGAGCATCGGCGTCGGCATCAGTTCGGTATATATATGCACCTTGATACCATTTGCAGCAAGTACCGCGGCAGCAGCCTTTGCAAACGTATCGGACTTGATGCGGCTATCATAGGAAATTGCAACGCTCGGTGCCGCAAAGGATTCCCTGACATAATTCGCAAGACCCTGCGTTGCACGACGCACGGTATAGATATTCATTCTGGCAGTTCCGGCGCCGAGCACGCCGCGAAGTCCGCCCGTACCGAATGCGAGATCCTGATAGAAGCGCTCTCGAATCGCTTCAGGGTCATCGCTGATCTCTTTCAGTTCAGCCACCAGATCCGGATCCTCCACTGCATTCTCACACCAAAGCGCGTACAGCGCATTCTCCTTCGACATATCGAATTGCATGGTACCTCATTCCTTTCCCTTTATGCGGCAAATCGAAATACCGCAAAACGTGAACATCTTCACATACATAATTATTATAGCATATTTTCTCTATTTTGCAAAGGGGCAGAATGCCAAATTTTGAAAGCCTGTTTTCGCTATTTTGGTATCATTCTGTCAATTTCCAAACAATTACTGCTGTTCGCATGATAAATCCGCTTCGTAAAGCATAAAAAAGCAGCCGGATATTCCGACTGCTTTCTGTGAAGCATTAGCCTCTGTTGAAACGCTTGTTGAAGCGCTCGACGCGTCCGCCGGTATCGACCAGCTTCTGCTTACCCGTGAAGAACGGATGGCACTTGGAACAAATTTCAACCTTGATATCCTTCTTTGTAGAAAAAACCTCAATCACGTTGCCGCAGTGGCAGGTGATGGTAGTCTTTTCGCAATTCGGATGGATGCCTTCTCTTGCCATGGTTTTCACCTCTTTCAAAAATTTGATGAGTAAAATCTGACATAACAGCCCATCCGGATACTGTTCGGACAGTAGTGCTATGGATTAAACGCAGTATTTATTATATCATATTCCTGTAAAAAAAGCAAGTGGCATTTTCTCCAAATCGCGTCATAATTTCCCATAGTTTTCCGTAATTTGATGCATATGCAAACGGGATACCCTGTTTTACGCGGCATTACGATATCAGCATGAAGTATCTGCCTGCTTCTTCTATGCAGATGCCTGTCACTACTTTTCTCATTCACTTGCTTTTTGCTTGATAATATGCTATAATAAGAATATCAATTGCATCTTCTGAAAGGAGACAACTATCATGCACGAACCCTATTATTTGACAACTGCGATTGCCTACACCTCGCGCAAGCCGCATATCGGCAATACTTATGAAATTGTCATGAGCGATTCACTCGCGCGCTTCCGCAGAATGCAAGGCTATGATGTATACTTCCTGACCGGCACGGATGAGCATGGTCAAAAAATCGAGGAAATTGCAAAAGAATCCGGCATTACACCGCAGGAACACGTTGACAAGATCGCTGGCGAAATCCGTTCTATCTGCGATCTGCTCAACACCTCCTATAACCAGTTCATCCGCACGACCGACGTAAAGCATACCAAAATCGTACAGGATATCTTCCAGCGCCTTTACGATCAGGGCGATATCTATAAGGGCGAATACGTTGGTAAATATTGTACGCCCTGCGAATCCTTCTGGACAGAATCTCAGCTCAAAGACGGCAAGTGTCCGGACTGTGGCAGAGATGTTCGCGACGCAAAGGAAGAAGCATATTTCCTGAAGCTTTCCAAATATCAGGATTGGATTGAGCAGTATATCGAGGATCATCCGGATTTTATTTATCCGGAGGCACGCAAAAAGGAAATGCTCAACAACTTTATCAAAAAAGGTCTTGAGGATCTCTGCGTTTCGCGTACAACCGTCAAATGGGGTATTCCGGTTCCGTTTGATCCGAAGCACGTTATCTATATCTGGATCGACGCGCTCTCGAACTATATCACCGCGCTCGGCTATGACGTCAACGGCAATCACGATGAACTTTTCCAGAAATACTGGCCGGCTGACGTTCATATCATCGGCAAGGATATCGTGCGTTTCCATAGCATCTACTGGGTTATCATGCTGCACGCACTTGGTGCTCCGATTCCGAAAAAGGTTTTCGGTCATCCGTGGATGCTGTTCGGCAACGATAAGATGAGTAAATCCAAGGGCAATGTCATCTATGCCGATGAATTGGTGGAAAAATTCGGCACAGACGCCGTTCGCTACTATCTGCTCTCCGAGATGCCCTTTGCACAGGACGGCTCTATCACCTATGAAAACATGATTGAGCGCTTCAATTCCGATCTTGCGAATACGCTCGGCAATCTCGTTAACCGTACCGTTGCGATGGTCAACAAGTATTTCGGCGGTATCATTCCGGACGCTGAATTGATCGCATCTGCACCGGATGAAGCCTGCGACGCCGACCTGATAGCAGTTGCAGAAGGTACGGCTGCAAAGATGACCGAGCTGCTTGACAGCTTCCGTATCAGCGACGCCGTGGAGACAGTTCTTGCACTGGCAAGCCGCTGCAACAAATATATCGACGAAACCTCGCCGTGGGTACTTGCGAAGAATCCCGATGACAAAGCGCGACTTGCAAAGGTCATGTACAATCTGCTCTGCGGTATCCGTATCATCGGCGGTCTGCTCAAACCCTTTATGCCGGAAACAGCAGAGAAAATTCTGACGCATACGCCTGTGTCTGCTGAGATCAGTGCAATCGAATGCGAGTTGGAACAGTATCAAATTTTTGGAGGCGTACAGCATGGCGCGACCGTTGGTGAAGCAAAGCCTATGTTTGAGCGTATTCACGCTGAACAATTCATTGCGGAAATGATTGCAGCCCATCAGATCGCAGAGGAAGAGCCGGCATCCCCCGTACAGCCGTTTGCAGAACAGATCGAGTTTGATACCTTTACAAAATCCGATATTCGCGTCTGCGAGGTTCGTGCTTGTGAAAAAGTCAAAAAATCGAGCAAGCTACTCTGTTTTCAGTTGTTTGACGGCATCAGCGAACGTCAGGTTCTCTCTGGCATCGCGAAATGGTATCAGCCGGAAGAACTAGTCGGCAAAAAGGTGTTCTGCGTTGTCAATCTCAAGCCGGTCAAGCTCTGCGGCTTGGAGAGCTGCGGTATGATCTGCTCCGCTGAGAGTGCGGACGGCAAGATCACGCTCCTCATTGCAGACGACAGCATTGCAGCAGGCAGCAGGCTCTGCTGATTCCAATAGACGATCCAGTGGAATCGTGCCGTATTGCACGATAATGCGACGTTTTGGATTTCGCGGCAATTGTATCCCCTCCCTTTTGAAAGCTTATGCGAGAGGAAGCATTATCATGAAAAAATCTATTCTATCGCTTAGTATCGCAGTGATTGCAACGCAATTCCTCGCGATGCCAGCAATCGCAGCGGAACCACTCATGACGTTCCGCTTTGCAGCCGATAAAACCGTATTTACGACGACCGAGCTTGCAAACAGTGACGCAGTTGTTCACGGTGGTCTGTATATCGACAACTATACCGGCATTGCGCAACTCCGGATGATCCTTCGCAGCGATGAACCAATTACCATTGAAAACGGTGACTTTACGTTTGATCCGAGCGGCGCTCTTGACGCCGACGGCAATCCACTCCACGCATTCTTTGCAAAGCACAGTACCGCAATATATACGCAGGAATCGTTGATTGACGATGATACAAATATCATTCTCTGGGCTGGACCGGAAACCAATCATTTAGATGCATTTCATGCAAACGGCGTAATCAGCAATGCAAATAGTTCATTTCTGACCTTTGATTACCGCATTCCGCAAAATACGCCTGCCGGTGATTATCAATGCTATATCAGTCAAAAGGTTATCACAAACAGCGCCGGATTCATTGAGGAAGATTTGGATATATCAGATCAGACGCACCAGCTTAAAGTTGATAAGGATTTCAGAATCCCGCCGCTGATATTTTCCGTCTTTTCGCGTGGTGACGTCAACTGCGATGGTTCTGTTTCTATCGAGGATGCACAGGCAACTTTGAAGCTCTACGTGGAACAGGAGGTTGCTTCACGGACGCTGACTGATACGGAGATTGCTCAAATTATGAACACGGTACATATTCATGCTTCAAAATATGCTTCGGACTCCTCTCAAAATGGCAGTCTTGATGTATCTGACGCACAGGGCATTCTTCAATATTATGTCGACTCCATGTCGGGCAACACCAGCGATTGGAATGATATTTTCAAATAATCCAGCGTATCAAATCCCTGCAACCAAGGTCTTATTTCAACCAATATCCCCGTACAGTATTTTACTGTACGGGGATGCTTTTAAATGTGTATACATACAAAAAGAGCTGAATCCGAATAGATTCAGCTCTTTTGCATCTTAGAAATTACTCATCAATAGAAGTAACAACGCCAGAACCAACAGTCTTACCGCCCTCACGGATAGCGAAGCGGAGACCCTGCTCGATAGCGATCGGAGTGATCAGCTCAACGCCGATCTCGATGTTGTCGCCAGGGTTGCACATCTGAACGCCTTCCGGCAGAGAGATGATACCGGTAACGTCAGTTGTACGGAAATAGAACTGCGGTCTGTAGTTATCGAAGAACGGCTTATGACGACCGCCTTCTTCCTTCTTCAGAACGTAGACCTGACCCTTGAACTTGGTATGCGGGTGAATGGAACCCGGCTTGCACAGAACCTGACCTCTTTCGATGTCCTTACGAGCAACACCACGGAGCAGTGCGCCAACGTTATCGCCAGCCTCTGCATAATCCAGAGTCTTGCGGAACATTTCCAGACCGGTAATAACAGTAGAAGACTTTTCTTCCTTCAGACCAACGATCTCAACAGTCTCGCCGACCTTAATCTGACCACGCTCAACACGACCGGTAGCAACGGTACCACGACCAGAAATGGTCATAGTATCCTCAACCGGCATCAGGAACGGCTGATCTGCCTTACGATCCGGAGTCGGAATGTAGGAGTCAACAGCATCCATCAGCTCAAGAATCGGAGCATAGACAGCATCATTGATATCGGTGGACTTGGAATCGAGAGCCTGGAATGCAGAACCCTTAACGATCGGAATGTCATCGCCAGGGAACTCATAGGAACTCAGGGTATCGCGGATATCCATCTCAACGAGATCGATCAGCTCCTCGTCGTCAACGAGGTCTGTCTTGTTCATGAATACAACGATTGCCGGCACGCCAACCTGACGAGCGAGCAGGATGTGCTCTTTGGTCTGAGCCATCGGACCATCGGAAGCAGCAACAACCAGAATTGCGCCGTCCATCTGAGCAGCACCAGTGATCATGTTCTTGATATAGTCAGCGTGACCAGGGCAGTCAACGTGAGCATAGTGACGGCTATCAGTCTCATACTCAACGTGAGCAGTATTGATTGTGATTCCACGTGCACGCTCTTCCGGAGCCTTGTCGATCATGGAATAATCCTCAAACTTTGCGTGACCCTTCATTGCAAGCGTCTTGGTGATCGCAGCAGTCAGAGTGGTCTTGCCGTGGTCAACGTGGCCGATTGTACCAATGTTGACATGGGGTTTTGTACGTTCAAAATGTTCCTTTGCCATTGGAATCTCCTCCTAAATAAAAATTTTGTAATATAATAGGGGTTCGGTCATCATCAAGATACGACAAAGACCTGACCCTTATATTGTACCAGATTTCAGAAAAAAATGCAAGTCTTTTTGGAAAAAAATTCAATGCAAATATATTTTCACTGTTTCCGGCACAAATTCAAGCTGTTTTGCGGTCGATTTCCACCGAAAAACGGGGAAACCGCACGCAAAATGCTCGAAAATTATCATTCTTCGTCGCTATGACCGCGCTCGCTCTTGATCTTATCTGCGATGCTCTTCGGAACTTCAGCAAAGCTATGCGGCTCCATAGTGTAGTTACCGCGGCCCTGAGAACGGGAACGAAGATCGCTTGCATAACCGAACATATTGCTCAGCGGAACGAGAGCGTCAATCTGTGCAACGCCGTTGTGAACTTCCTGACCCTGAATCTGACCACGGCGTCCATTGAGGTCGCCGAAGACATCGCCCATATACTGCTCCGGTACAAAGACGGAAACCTTCATAAGCGGCTCAAGCAGAACCGGATCAGCCTTGCGCATAGCATTCTTGAACGCCATAGAACCAGCAATCTTAAATGCCATTTCAGAGGAGTCAACCTCGTGATAAGAACCATCATAGAGGGTAACCTTGACGTCCACAACCTGATAGCCTGCGACGATACCAGCCTGCATCGCAGACTTGATACCTGCATCGACCGCCGGGATATACTCCTTCGGGATCGCGCCGCCGACGATATTGTTGATAAACTCGTAGCCCTTGCCCGGCTCATTCGGCTCAACGGTAATTTTCACGTGACCGTACTGACCGGTACCACCCGTCTGCTTCTTATGCTTGTAATCCTCGTTCACGCTCTTACGGATGGTTTCCTTATAAGAAACCTGCGGAGCGCCGACATTTGCTTCGACCTTGAACTCACGCAGCAGTCGGTCAACGATGATTTCAAGGTGCAACTCGCCCATACCTGCGATAATGGTCTGACCTGTTTCGCTGTCAGTCCATGTACGGAAAGTCGGGTCTTCTTCTGCGAGCTTCGAGAGCGCAATGCCCATTTTCTCCTGACCGGCCTTGGTTTTCGGCTCGATCGCGAGGTTGATAACCGGATCCGGGAACTCCATAGATTCGAGGATAATCGGATAATTCTCGTCACAGAGCGTATCACCGGTTGTGGTGTTCTTGACGCCGATTACGGCTGCAATATCGCCTGCGTAAACGACATCAATATCCTTTCTGTGATTGGAGTGCATCTGAAGGATTCTGCCCATACGCTCATTCTGGTTCTTGCAGGAGTTCAGGACGGAAGTACCCTTTTCGATTGTACCGGAATAGACACGGAAGAAGCAGAGCTTACCGACAAACGGATCCGTTGCGATCTTAAATGCAAGCGCAGCAAACGGCTTGTTATCATCGGAAGGACGCGTCTCCTCCTCATCGGTTCTCGGATTGATACCGGTGATAGCCGGAACATCAAGCGGAGAAGGCATATAATCGACGATTGCGTCGAGCAGCTTCTGAACGCCCTTATTCTTATAAGAAGTACCGCAGACAACCGGGACGATTGTATTTGCGAGCGTACCCTTACGGATACCGCGCTTCAATTCTTCAATAGAAATTTCTTCTTCGTTCAGGTACTTCTCCATAAGCTCTTCGTCGTTCTCGACGATATGCTCAATCATTTCAAAGCGGTATTCCTCCGCTTTTTCCTGCATATCAGCAGGAATCTCCTCGACAGAAATATGCTGACCGAGGCGATCGTCCTCAGCGTAGATATATGCTTTCATCTCCAGCAGGTCGATCAGGCCCTTGAAATCGCTTTCAGCGCCGATCGGAAGCTGAATCGGAACAGCATTACACTTGAGTCGATCCTTCATCATATCAACGACGCGATAGAAATTCGCGCCCATGATATCCATTTTATTGACATACGCCATACGCGGAACCTTATACTTGTCCGCCTGACGCCAAACAGTCTCAGACTGCGGCTCAACACCACCCTTTGCGCAGAAAACGGTTACGGAACCGTCCAGAACGCGAAGGGAACGCTCAACCTCAACAGTAAAGTCCACGTGACCGGGCGTATCAATGATATTGATTCTGTGCTCTTTCCAGTAAGCGGTTGTAGCAGCAGATGTAATCGTGATACCGCGCTCCTGCTCCTGCTGCATCCAGTCCATCGTCGCGGTACCGTCGTGGGTATCGCCGATTTTGTGGTTAATGCCGGTATAGAACAGAATACGCTCGGTTGTGGTGGTCTTTCCAGCGTCGATATGAGCCATAATGCCAATGTTTCGTGTTTGCTCAAGACTACAGTCTCTAGGCATTTTGGTTCCTCCTAATCAGAAAGCGTCTGCCGCTTGCCAGCAGCGCACGGCAGACGAAAAATGTGCAGAAAAAAATTACCAGCGATAGTGTGCAAACGCCTTGTTTGCCTCTGCCATCTTGTGTGTATCCTCACGCTTCTTGACAGAGCCGCCGGTACCATTGATCGCGTCAATGATCTCGCCAGCAAGACGCTCTTTCATGGTCTTTTCGCTGCGCAGTCTGGAATACTTAGTAATCCAGCGCAGACCGAGCGTTTGACGGCGTTCCGGACGAACCTCCATCGGCACCTGATAGGTTGCACCGCCCATACGGCGTGCCTTAACCTCCAGTACAGGCATAATGTTCTCCATTGCCTGCTCAAATACCTCAAGCGGATCGCGGTCGGTCTTTTCCTTGACGATATCAAATGCTTCATACACAATTTTCTGTGCGACACCCTTCTTACCGTCGAGCATGATGTTGTTGATAAGACGTGTTACGAGCTTAGAACCGTACATCGGATCAGCCAGAACGTCACGCTTTGCGATATTGCCTCTTCTTGGCATACTCGCTTCCCTCCTTCATAAAAGATGAATTCACAGGTACTCACTGGCAGCATGGCTGCCAATGTCAGGCGCCATTGCAGATATCAGCAGACAGCAAAGCGCAAGTTTGCGCGCCCCATCGGGAAAATGCTATCTATATGATCCACAAGAGCCTTGTGGGTAAATGCGAATACGTTTGGGTTTGCAGCAATCAGATAGATTACTTCTTTGCTGCGGCCTTGCCTGCCTTCGGACGCTTTGCGCCGTACTTGGAACGAGCCTGCATACGACCGTTCACGCCCTGCGCATCGAGCGTACCACGAATGATGTGATAACGCACACCAGGCAGATCCTTGACACGTCCGCCGCGGATCAGCACAACGCTGTGCTCCTGCAAATTGTGACCGATACCCGGAATGTAGGCAGTAACCTCATAACCGTTGGTCAAACGCACTCTGGCGATCTTACGCATTGCAGAGTTCGGCTTTTTCGGAGTCGCAGTCTTAACGGCTGTGCAGACGCCACGCTTCTGCGGAGAGCTGAGGTCGATCTGAGACTTCTTCTGTGCATTGTAGCCCTTCTGAAGTGCCGGAGCTGTAGACTTCTCCGTCAGAGTGTTTCTGCCCTTGCGAACAAGCTGATTAAAAGTTGGCATGATTTTCCTCCTTCTTCAAATAGTAGTATTTGCGCGGCCAGACAGCACGCGCACATAATATTATATATGATTTACCGTCAAATGTCAAGGGATTTGGGATTTTCTATGCTTTTGACAAAAAACGGCAGCAGTTTCATCGGTGATTCAGCATTTTCACGCGCTGTCAGGTCATCTTGCCGTTTTCTATTCTCAGACATTGATAACTGCGTTATTCCGCACATCCCGCCGCGCTGTGTGCTGTGCATTTTGATCGCAATATTATTATTTTTACGTATGTTTTCACTTTCGCTATTTCAATTAATTAAGGATTTTATTGTCGCTTCTCGCCTTATCCGCGCTAAAACCTCTCGTATCTACGATGAATTTATTACAACACAACAGCAATAAATAACAAACACACAGCAAAATATAAGTAGCGCAAGATTGTTTTATCTATTAGAATATAGACAGAATACAGTACCCACTGTATTGTATTCACACAATTACATTTTATAATTACATAAAGGAGTATCAAGCATCATGAGCAAACATCTGAAGAAAATCACCGCATCCGTTTCGGCGCTTTGCCTTGCAGCGACATTCTGCTCTGCAATTTCAGCCGGCGCCGTCAGTCTCTATCCGAAAACGGTCATGACAAAATCCATGAACACATGGAATCAGTACCGTAATCAGACCATTCGGCTTGAATTCAGCACAAGCAAAGAAGACTATCAGGATTATCTCTATGAGCCGAGCAGAGGCATCAAGGTTGTCGGCACCGTTTCTGGTCCTATGAGAACGATTGATGTCGATTACAATAACGTCCTCGGCTTGTACAGCGGTTCCTATGATTACTCGCAGGCAGCGCAATGTGCGCTTTACAACACCACAAAAGCTTACGATTTCTTCAACAGCATTGGCTGCAAACGCGGCGATATTACTGTAGCCATCAACGATATCGCCGGCTATACAATCGGCAACACAGACGGTCAGCGTACAAATGCATGGGGAAAAGACAATACACTGTTCTTCGGCATGGGCTCCAGCGATCAAAGCAAAGCTGACGCGTTCAAGTTCCTTGGTTCTGCAACAGATGTCGTCGCACACGAATATATGCACCTGATCACCGGCGAGCAGCTCGGTTGGGATAGCTATGACGGCAAATCCCTCGAAACGTGCGCCCTCATGGAAGCATACAGCGACATCATGGCTGAACTCGCTGACGAACGCGGCGACTGGAAGGTTGGCGCAACTGTATTCACCAACAATAACTCAAGCAGAGATTATTCTTATCGCAACCTCGCAAATCCGAAAAACACAAAGAACCCCAGAACGCCTGGCGCTACGTATCAGACAAACTATGGCACTTGGAAAAAGTACAGTTCCCGTTCTGACAACCCCAATCCGGATGTTGCAGGCTCGACTGTTATTTCTCATGCTGCATATCTGATGCACGAGATGGGCTACAGCAACCAGACGCTTGGTAAAATCTAGCTGAAGTCCCTCTCCAAGTACGACAATGTTGATACCAACAACGTTACTTTCACTGATTGCAGAAACGCATTCGAGGAAGCAGCATTTGAAGTTCTCGGTCAGACCGGCGGCAGATACTATACCGCACAGGTATTCGAGCTGATGACCGCTTTTGACGAAGTTGGCATTTACTAATTCTCTAGCATTCAATATACGAACAGCCGCGAGATTCTCAGAGTCTCGCGGCTGTTTTATTTGATTATTTATTGTACCGCTTCGGACTTCGGCATCCATGGCAGCCGCACCACGACCGGTACCCGCATGACAAGCTCATCCGGAATTGACTGCGGCGGCGCAATAAAATCCGGAACCGTTACGCAGGCAATCGGCAAGGCAAGCAATTCCGATAGCATTTCGCAAAGCGGCATACTCTCCGCAATCATTTCCTGCGTTGTTTCCATGCCCAGATTTGTATTATTGACAATATGCGTCAGCTTCATGCGGCTGGCACGCTCAATGCCGCGCAGATATTCCACCGCGTCTTCCGCCGTGCGCGTCAGATAACGTCGGAACGATACTACGCCAAGCATATCCAGCTCATCGGTTTCCGCATAGCTGTTCAGAACGTGTGCATATCTGCCGAGCGCAACCGCACCATCCTCGTCGCCGCCGACATCAATAATCAGATGGCCCTCCCCTGCGGCAAGTCCGCCGAGATCAAACTGCACGCTCGGAATATCGACATTGGTATTCGCATAATCCGGCGCGCGCAGCACAATACCGCGCTTTGCAAATGCTTCTTTAAAATCGGCAGTCCGAAAATAGGGATTGACCAAATCAAAATCCACAACCGTGACCTTTTTGCCCGCCGCCGCAAGCGCAAGCGCAAGCGATGCGGAGAAATTCGTTTTTCCCGAACCGAAATGTCCGGTCACAACGATAATTTTCTTTGGCTGATACATCCAATCACTCCTTTATTCTGATATTTTTATTATACCACGCCAGTCTCAGAAAATCAAGCGTCTGCCGGGGGGTAAAAAAATTGGACCGCCGAAGCAGTCCGTCTGTACATCTCAAATCAACATATTAGGGAATAGGGAAATAGAAATTGGAAAATGGGGGTTGAAATCAATCCGGAAGCGGTTTTCCGCTTCACAGATTGCATTATAATCCTAAAAGTTTAAAATAACCTGAAATCATGGATGGAATTGCTTTAATTTGCCAATTCGAGCAAGAATTGATTTCACAATCGCAATAATTAAGCAATCCCAAGCACCCAACCCCCTCAAAATATGCAAAAAATGCTTTTAATCTGCAAATTCTGCTGTCAGCATAAATAAAATCATCCCACAGAGCGAGATATTCCATGTATCGGTGCGGTACATTCCGAACAAAATCAGTGCAACAGTACCAATTGCCATGCAAAGCAAAAGCCGCCGCGGCAGTTCCGCTGCACGCGTCAGAAAGCACTGCTCCAAGTACGCGCCTAGCAGCGTACCACCGTCCGTACTGCGGAATGGCAGCAGATTAAAACAGCAGAGCGACAAATTTGCAGCAGCCGCTTCCGGCATCCCTAGCAAATAAAATCCAGCAGCAGCAAGCAAATTGGCAAGCGGACCAGCAATCAGAATCACTGCAAATAATCGCAGCGGCATCACGGCAGTTCCGGCAGTCTCCAGCCGCAGTCCTGCCGCAGAAATCCGCATCAGCGTTGGTTTTCTCCCGATCTTTGCAATCACAAGCAGATGCGCGCATTCATGCAGCAGACAAGCCGCCGCCGTCCTGCAAAGCTCCGCCGGAGAAAGATACATCGAAAGCAATGCAAACAGCGCCGGCGCAGTGAAATCGAGCGCAAGTCTCAGCCCGAACAGATCGAAGCAAACCATTCTTTCACATCTAAGGCAAGTATCGCAAGCTCCGGACTCTCCTCTGCAATGCGATGCCATTCTGTTAACAGTTCATAGCAAAAAGCTGGTACACATAAATGCAGTGCAAATACGCTCATGCAAATCAGCACAACAAGAATCCCCTGCGTGGCGAAAACGTCGCACAGGGGATCGTTCATTTCAGGTTTATCCATATGCATCCCCTCCGTAGGAAAGCATATGCTTCCGCAGCCAATCATATGCCGTGCAGAATCGGCTTATCAGTCAGATTTTCGAATTGTCTGCCAAACATCCCGCTTCCGTTTCCCAGGCAGAACTACAGGCCGGCAGATACGATATTTATCAAACGCGCCTGTTTCCGCTTTCTTTCGTAGAAATTCGTTCAATTCTGCGCCGATAAACCATATATACACGCAGGTATACAGCCAAATCAAGATCATCACAACACCTGCCAGCGACCCGTAAACATAAGAATAACGAGCGATGGATTTGCCGAGAAACAAGCCATAAAGCTCCGCAGCAAAGCGCCATGCAACCGCAGTCAAAAGCGCCCCCGGAAACTCATATCGAAATTTTGTCTTTCGGCTCGGCAAAATCACGTAAGACAGCCAGAAAACAAACAGAAGCAATGCCGGCGTGGCAAGATTGCAAATCAGCTTGAGAATCAACTCAACAAACGCCCAATCCGGCGAACGCTCAAGTATCAGCAAAATCAATCTAGAACCGAGCGCATACATGACAATCAGCGCCACGAACATCATACAAAGCGCAACCGTATACAAGCAGCCGATGAAACGTAGCACCGTCTGGCTTCTATCTTCGCGAATGCCGTAGGCTGTATTAAATCCGTTCATAAGCGCGTGAATCAAGCGCGAGGAAGTCCAGATCAGAAAGATGATCAAAACAGCCTTTGCCGCGCCGATATTTTCATTATAGTAACCGTCAACAAGCTCAATGCCAATCGCATGATAGCGTTCCGGCACAAGCAGCGAAACCAGTTCCTGAAGCGTATCCTCATTCAGAAAAGGCAGCATTCTGCTCGCCATACAGACCAGCATCGCAAATGGGAATACCGCAAGCATAAGATAAAAGGTCGCCTGCGCTGCATAAGCCGAAAGATGATCGGCAGCAAAGGTTCTTCCGACAGCGGAAAGAAGCCGTCCGATTTTCTGCAGATATTGTCTGATTCTCACACCGTCCCCTTTCGGCAATTCAAAGCATACTGTCAGGTGAGCGGCTCTTATTCAAACTCGTACTTATCGCCGAATTCCTTGCGGAACTGCTCGAAAATACGATTGTTCAAATCATCGTCCACAACGGCGTCATAATGCTCGGAATCCAAGCCAAGATCAACAACCTCAACAATCACAACGCCACCCTCGTCATCGTCATCGTCCAGCGGCAGAAGCACCGCATAGGGCTTTTCGCCAACCGTTACCAGCTCCAGAAAGCGAAATGTCACTGCATTGCCGTCCTCATCTTCCAAAACGACAATGTCATCGTCCATTTCATCCTGTGCTGCCGGATTCGTTTTTTCGTTATCCATGCAAAACGCATCTCCTTCCATAATTAGTTAAGTATATTATAACATGAATTATGTATTGTGTCAAGGCGATTTCTGCCGCACAGGCACAATCACGATCTTCTGTTCTGAATCCATTATCTTCATGTTAAAACGCATTTCAGAAAGCAAATGTATAGATTCATTTTCCTTCCGTCCTTACATTAAAATACAGTCCGAAATAAAGCGTTTCCAATTTTTGTGCCTAGCCCCTCAAATATTGCGAAAGGCAAAAATTGCGATTGCAGATTCAGAAATTGCGCAGCTTCCGCGCCTGAATTTTGTCTCTTTTCATAGATGTATAATTATATTGCTTATATATATTACTGTTAGTAATGGGTATTGTGGATGTTCGGCAACGAAATATACAATTCGTATTTATTCTTCCATAAAATACCATACGTTTTGCCTATGCCCCTATCAGAAAAAACCTATTTGCAATTTATATTGAAATATGATATGATTAACTCAAAGAGATTCAACAGCGCGTTGAATTCTGCAACATCAGCTTGTTCTGCCCAAACCGGAATGATCCGGCGGCATGGGCTTCCTACATTTTGACGGTGACGCTGTAAGCGATCATCGTGCTTTTTTCACTCGTTCCCCCTAAGTGGCAGCGTCGCGCACGGTGCCGGTAACGACTACCGACCGGCGCTCCACTCTTTTTTTCGGCGGCGTCTATGCCGCATTCTTTATATTGCTCAATGATTACTATGGTATAAACGCTGCTTTCAGACAGCGAATCAATAAAACATAGGGGTTCAAAAAAGGACGTTTTTCAGACATTTGCATTGAACGACGGAAAGCCGAAATCCTAATTTTTTTGTAAAGGGGATAGTTTCATGCTGAACATCAAACGTACAATCGCAAGACTCCTCAGCGCAAGTGTAACACTGATGACGCTGACCGCAACTTCTTTTCCGGCAAGCGCCGGACAGACCTACCTGAACGCAAGCTTTGAAAGCGGCTTCGATGGATTCGCAGCAAGAGCCAACGAAAGCGTTGAGCGCGTCAGCGCAAATGCGTATGACGGTTCTTATAGCCTGCTGGTCAGTAACCGTACCGAAGCATGGAACGGTGCAGTCGCATCGCTCGGAACCGATTTCTCCGCAGGGCAGAGCTACAGCTTTGCCTGTGCAGTTTATCAGGATTCCGGCAGCGCAGTCGATATGCAGCTGTCCTTGCAATATGAAGGCGCCTCCGGAACAAGCTATGTTCAAGTTGCCGCCGGCAGCGTTGCAAGCGGCGAATGGACCATCCTCTCTAATACAGATTATACAATCCCTTCCGACGCATCCGGTATGATGCTCTATGTCGAAACCGCAACGGATCTCTGCAATTTCTATGTTGACTCAATTTCCGGCGGCGAAGCAGGATCATCTGCAATCGTAACCACACCGCCCGCACCGAAATTCCGTATGGGCGACGTCAACCACGATGATAAGATCGACCACTCTGATATGAATCAATTATTGAGCTACCTCCTCACACAGGACGGCGGCAGCTCCATTTATCTCGATACTGCCGATATGAACAATGATGGTACGCTCACCGCTGCCGATCTCTCAATGGTCAGACAGCTCTTCATCTATCCGGAATTGACTCGCACCACCACCACGACAACCACCACTACCACGACGACGACCACTACCACAAAAGTCACCAGCGCACAGCGCGTTCCGGGTCAATGGACGAACGTAGCCGACATCCAGTGGATCAAGGACGGCGGTTACAAAAAGGTCGTTGCACTCAGCTTCGACGACGGTCCGTTTGCTGCCAATACGCAGGATGGTCAGTCTGCACAGAAGATTCACAACGCCCTGAAGAAGGAAGGCTTCCACGCAACATTCTTCTATTGGGGTCAGCATATCGCAAGCAACACCAACGAAATCGCTCAGGCTGAAGCAAATGGCTTTGAGGTTGCAAACCACTCATGGTCGCATCCGCATATGGGCAGCTACAGCGCCGCACAGGTTCAGCAGGAGTATTCGCAGTGTAAACAGGCACTCGATCGAATCGTTGGCGAGGATCGTGAGTATCTCGTTCGTCTGCCGTATCTTGAGTCAAGCGCAACAATTCTTCAGGCACTGGCAGTTCCTATGCCGAACTGTGGTCTGGACTCTCAGGACTGGGCTGGCGCTTCGACGCAGGCAATGGTTTCCGCTATTCAGAATAAGGCAAACATGGGTCAGCTCGATGGCTGCGTCGTTCTGATGCACGAGAATTATGCAGCAACCGCAGCAGCTGTTGAGCAGCTCTGTCCGTGGCTGAAGCAGCAGGGCTATGCAGTTGTTACCGTATCCGAAATGTTTAAATTCCATAACAAGGAAGCAAAGCCGCACAAGGTTTACAATACTGTATTTGATTGATCGGCATTCAAACCTGACTCGCATACCCCATTTCATGCCGCATTCCATCGCATTTCAATAAGCATAAAAAGCGCATCCATGATTGATGGGTGCGCTTTTCTTGTGTTTGCACTAAATACAAAATCCTACGGAAAATCATTCGGATATTCTGCGATAGGAATTGTTGACAAGCTAATTTACGTGTGCTATAATATTAAGTACCGAAAATATATATAAACGGTGCAGTCGGAAACGGCTGCAGGATAAAAAGAGGTAGCCATATGTCAAAAAAAATGCCAGTTAACTGCACCTGCGGCTCTGCGTTCGACGCGCAAGGCGTCTGCACTAGCTGCGGCAAAAAACGTCCGCGTTCCGGCGGATATCACTTTCTGCAAACGACGCTTTGCGCCATCGGAATTCTGATTCTTTGGTTCTGCTTCGTCAACACAACGGCAATCCGCAGCTATATCGCGTCTCCTGCTCTGACAGAAGCCATGCACAGCGCAAGACTTTCCGACGCAGATCTGCCGTTTATCAGCAAGAATCTCTCTGAATATATCCGAAGCAATTACGTCAGCGATGAAAACGTCCTGCCGGAAGATGTTGCGGCAGCAACTGACGGCATGGGAATTCCTGTGTTTCTTGCGGATAAGCTCAATGCACATTTTGCAATGCTCCGCGGCGATTCCGATACACCAGTGCGAATCGAAACAACTGAAATCACGGATTTGCTCGATCAGATTACGGAATCTCTGCGCGAATCGTGTAAGCTCGTCATCGACGACAGCGACCGCCAGCAAATCCACACTGCAGTCGCGCCCATTCTGACCCAGCTCAACACAGTCAGCGATACGCTCGGCTCAACCAAAGCCGGCAGGGCATTTCAGCGATTCGGTATTACCATCTGGGGATATATACTGGAAGTCATTCTGCTTGGTCTGTTAATCTGGCGCTGGTGTGTTGTCCGCAAAAACAGCGGAAAGGATATCCCCGGTGCATTCAAGGGCGTCGGCATTACGATTATGATACCGGCAGCTTTGTCGTTCCTGTGCGTATTGATCGGCGGTATCAAGACGTTTTTCATTCGAGACGACGTCATCGGATTGTTTGGCGTTACAAAAGTGCTGCGCGGTCCCTTTTGGTTCATCACGATAACCGGCATCAGCTTTGCACTGCTCATGTTGGAACTGGCTGCATTCCTACGAGCAAAAAAGCTCTATAAAGATTCCGTTGCTGCCAAATCCGATACAAAGACGCAGTCCCGTCAGACAAATAACGCACCTGTTATCGTACCGGTATATAGAGTTCCCTGCGTCAAATGCGGAAAGGAACTGGAAACCAGTGCAAAATTCTGCAAATACTGCGGCGCCAATCAAGCAATGGACGTGAAAAACGCTGATACAGCACCGGAAGATTCCGTCATTCATCTCGAATCTCCGGATGTCCATGACTCCGCAGAAATATAAAAAGAGATACGGCGACCAAAGGAGAGAACATGGCACAGCAATCAAAATCGAAAAAAAAGAAAAACAGCGGCAAAACTGCCGCCAGCATCGTTTTGATTCCCTTGATCATCGCTGCTCTTGGCGGCGGCATCTATCTGGCTGCTAAAGATGTGTTGGGGAATCGCAGTAAAAAACCACAGTCATCTGACGTCACCGCCAAACAACAAACAGATGAAGCCGTTACGACAGCAACTACAAGCACAACCGTAACAACAACCACCGAAACGCTCCCCGCTTTTCCAGATAAGGCTATGCGTTCCGATACAACGCATACCATCACGGATACAACAAAGGTTCTTGCGCGAAATTCCCTGCTGATTGAATGCAGCGGAAACGGCGGTACCATTCTGGCAGAACATGACGCCGACGCCGAAATCTATCCGGCTTCTATGACAAAAATGATGACGCTTCTGACATTTTCACAGCTCTGCGCGCCGGAAGCTTTAGACACAACCATTCTCATGGACGCCGAAGTAATCCGTGCTCAAGAGGCGCAAATGGCGTATGTGGCAGGCTTCAAGGCGGGCGAAGCTTGCAGAGTCCGCGATCTGGCATATGCAATGATGCTTCCATCCGGCGCGGACGCGGCTGTTATGCTCGCAACCTATGCTGCCGGCAGCGAAGCGGATTTCATCGCAGAGATGAACCGGCTCGCTCAAACTATGGGACTTGAGCATTCTCACTTCGATAATGTCACCGGTCTGCACGAAAACACGCACGTCAGCAGCCTGCACGATATCGCAAGAATTCTCATGACTGCAATTCGTGATCCATTCTGCGCCGAGGTAATGTCTACGCTTCAGTATACAACCGCTGCAACCGCAGAACATCCGGATGGCATTGATCTGGTATCGACGACACTTTCCCGTATGGTCGGCAACGAACTGGAGCGTCTGTCCGATCCGATCCATGTGATCGGCGGCAAAACAGGCTTTACAAATCCGGCAGGACAATGCCTTGCAACATGGGCACAGTCTGATTCCGGCAAAACCTATATCTGCGTTGTAGCAGGCAGTACGACATTTCAACCGCTTGACGCCGTCGGAGACGTTCTGACGCTTTATCAGCTTACCGAACTCCCCCTCAGCGATATACAGCGCATCGAATTGGACGAGGCAGATCTTCCGCTCTATGAACACTATTAAGCAATGGCTGCTCCGCACAGCGGCGGCATCCTGCTGTCTGCTGCTGACTGGATGCAATGAATATCAAACCGGCAAGCTGCGCGGCACTGTCTACCGCAATCGCGACGCCGGATTCCATCTGGAAACACCGAAACAATTTACCGTTATAAATAGCGATAGCTATGACGATCTTACAGCCTATACAGCGTTAAAGCAACAGGCTGAGGAACGCAGCGTTACCGATGTATTCGTATGCGAATATGCGGCAAAAGCATCCGACTGCGAGGTTGTGATTTGCAGCGAACCGAATACGCAGAACGATACCGAAGCTGCTTTTCTCAATCGGATCTGCAATCGCCTCCGCGACGAGGAAACCGATTTTGAGGTTCGCGAATTGGATATCGTCAGCTGCGGCAATGTAGAATTCAAATCCGCATTCATTGCAGCTCACGCGCAGGGCTTGCCTGACGCACACACGCATTCGCATTCCGAACAACCGGATACAAGTACCGAAGATGTAAACAGAACGCATTTTCGTCTATACGTCAGAGCAGCAGATAACAGCTTCGTCTATATGCTGCTTTCCTATCCGGCGGGTGAAGCAGGTGAATCGCAAAGAAAAATGCTGCTTGACAGCATTCGATAACAACAAGGGAGGCGTACAGTATGCGTGCTGAAATCAAAACGGCGGAATCTGCCGGTTTTTGCTTCGGCGTAGACAGAGCAGTTAAACTTGTCTATCAGGCATTAAAGGATGGCAGACACGTTGCAACGCTCGGTCCCATCGTCCACAATGAATCCGTCGTCGGTGATCTGAACGCCAAAGGCGCACGCATCGTCAGCAGTCCCGATGAACTGGAATCCAATGAAACGCTGATTATCCGCGCGCACGGCGTTGCCCGCGCCGTCTACGAGAAACTTGCGGCACAGGGAAATCCCGTGATCGACGCAACCTGTCCGTTCGTCGCGCGTATCCATAAAATTGCCGCTGAGCAAACCGCCGCCGGACGGCACATTTTTATCGCAGGCAATCCCCAACATCCGGAAGTGCAGGGTATTGTCGGCCATTGTAAGGGAAATTGTACAGTTTTTCGCGATAAGAAAGAGCTGAAATGCTTAATTGATAGAAGTTTGCCAAAAAGGCTTGCAATCGTCGCGCAAACAACGTATAATAAATTATTATGGGGGGAGTGTATAGAGCTTTTGCCATCTGATCACCCCGATTTGCAGGTTTTTGACACCATTTGCAGCGCAACTGCTGCCCGGCAATCCGACGCGGATCAGCTTTCCAGCCGTTCCGATCTGATGATTGTCGTTGGCGGCAGACACAGTTCCAATACCGTAAAGCTTTTTGATGTCTGCAGCCGGAATTGTCCGGCGTGGCTCATCGAAACTGCGGAGGAACTGCTTGCACACGCAAATGAAATCCGGCAGAAAGCGGCGGAAATCGCAGCGGAATCTGTCAGCAGTCATGTCCTGAAAATCGGTATCACTGCAGGAGCAAGTACACCAGCCCACATTATTAAGGAGGTTCAAACCAATATGTCTGGAATTTTTGACACCGATACCACAATCCCGGAAAACGAGGACTTCGCAGCAGCGTTCGAGGAGGAACTGGATAAGACCTTCACGAAAAAAATCAGAAAGGGTGACCGGGTGGTCGGCATCGTCGCTTCCATCAGCGGAAACAACGAGGTCATGGTTGACGTAGGTGCCAAGCAGACCGGCTATATTACCCTCTCTGAACTGACCAGTGATACCTCTAAAAAGCCCTCTGACCTCGTCAAGGTCGGAGATGAGCTGGAGCTTGTCGTTATTCAGGTGAACGATGCAGAAGGTACTGTTCAGCTCTCGAAGCGCAGAGTCGATGAAATGGTCGGCTTCGAGAATATCCTCAAAGCCCAGGAATCGGGCGAGGTGCTTGAGGGTACCGTTCTGAATGTTGTCAAGGGCGGTCTTGTCGCTGACAGCAATGGCGTTCACGTCTTCATTCCGGCTTCCCAGTCCGGTCTTGGCAGAGGCGCAGATCTCAATGTGCTTCTCAAGCAGCCGATTCGCTTCGTTATTATTGACGTCAACGAGCAGCGCCGCAGAGCTGTCGGCTCGATTCGTCAGGTACAGAAGGCTGAACGCGATGCTGCAAAGGCAAAGTTCTGGGAAACCGCACAAGTCGGCGATGTATATACCGGCGAAGTCAAGTCACTGACCAACTACGGCGCATTTGTTGATCTTGGCGGCATCGACGGTATGGTTCATGTATCCGAGCTTTCTTGGGCAAGAATCCATCAGCCGAGCGATGTTGTCGAAGTCGGCGATACGCTGGAGGTCTACATCAAGGCGCTCAATCCGGAAACCGGTAGAATTTCTCTCGGTCACAGAAGACCGGAGGATAATCCGTGGGTGAAGTTCACCAACGAGTACGCAGTCGGCAATATCGTTGACGCAACTGTTGTTTCTGTTACCTCGTTCGGCGCATTTGCTCGTATCACAGACGGCATTGATGGTCTGATTCACATTTCTCAGCTCTCTGCTGAGCGTGTAACCAACGTAAAAGATGTTGTCAATGTTGGCGACACCGTAACCGTCAAGATTACCGCGATCGACTCCGAAAAGAAGCGCATTAGTCTCTCTATGCGCGCTGTCAATGAGGACGATGCAGTTGACGAAGACGTCGAAGCAGACGAGGTCGTTTATTCTGACGAGGCTCCGGCTGAGGACGCAGCAGAGTAATTCTAAAACGAATGGTCTGGATATCATCCAGATTCAGAAAGGAGGACGGAGGAGATTCGTCCTCCTTTTCATTTTTGAACGAAATCCGGTTTTCCTGACCGTTTTTCAAACTTGACACATGATATCAACGCATGGTATCATATTACTATGCAGAAAACAAGAAGGAGGCTGAAACTTTGAAAAGCAGCACAAAACTCCTGATGATCGCATTGACTGCGGGTGAAGCCGTACTAGCGGTCTCACTTTATAATATTCTCTCGCAGAGCGATTTCACGTTTGGAAAATATCTCGTGCTGATCGGGGTGATTGCACCGTCACTTGGGATAGATTGGCTGATTTTGCATCAGAACAGCGCCACCGCAATCAGCGACGCAAAAAAACTTAAGGACGCTGACGACTACATCCGCGCATTCGAGGCGTGGCTCAATGAAGATACGCCCTTTTCGGATTATATCCGACTCGCAATCAATCAGCTCGAATCGCTGAATCGTAAGCAGAAGGCATTGCGTACCATAATAGACGATTCCAGCGACAATCCGTTTTTCACGACAGCCAACGAGGTCGATCAATATGTCCTCGCAAATTGCAAGCGTATTCTCAATCGTGTGATGATTTACGATAAAGGCGACTCGCATAAACTGCAAATGCACATCACCTATTTGCAAGGTGTGTTGGGCGAAAATGCTCATGTGCTTTCTGATTTTGAGAATTTGATTCTGGAAATTTCACAGATTGGCGATAATGCAACCGCCGCGGCAACACCTTGTCTCACCGAACTGACAAACGCGCTCCGAAGCGTCCGCAGCAATGGTCCGGATGACTGGGAGCAACAGCAAAATATCACTCCAGAGCCGCAGCAGCAAATGCGAATGTAATTATTATACTGACAAAATGAATGACGCCACGCATGGCGGAACCGTGTGGGAGAGGAGTAGTCATGCACAATCAAACAAACAGAAAATGCCCTACCTGCGGTTTCACGCTTCAGCAGATCTCCGACAATACCGCGGTATGTCCACATTGCTTCAATGAATTCCCGATTCGGAACGACGCTTTCAGCCGCAGCCGGCAGAACACGATAAATCAGGAAAAGATCGCCAAACTGAAAGCCTATAGACCATGTATGATCCCATGTATTATCATTCTCTTTGCGATCGGCGCTTTTCCTCTCGCGATTATGCTGATCGTCATCATGTTATCACTTGATAAGGATACCGCTTCAAATTCCGTGGCACAAAAACAGCCTCAGAACAACCTTTCCAGCAGTAAGACTCCGAAAACACGCGCTGACTATCTCTGCGCATTCGAAGCCCTGCCGCGCGTTACCATGCCGCTTGGTATTTATGGGGATCGCGCAATACAGCAGATTAAGCGTCTGGAGCAAAAGCAGCAGGCGCTGAGTATCATGCTCGGTAAGGAGCACCCTTTCATTCACAATGGTAACGAAGCAGAAGCGTATATCCTCAAAAATTGCAAACATATGCTTTATCGCCTGCAATTCTGCGATCAGTCCAATCCGGAATTTTGCCGGACGCACGCTGAATATCTGGAGCAAAAGCTTTCTGAAAATGAAAAAGTGCTTCGCGACTTCGAGAAACTGGTCATCGAGGTCACACAACTCGATCTTGACGCGCAGGATACAACGCCTTGTCTGGATGTTCTTGCCGAAACGCTCCGCAATGTCCGCACACTGGATGGTACTTTGCCGGAATACAGCCGTCCGGACCGTACTGCAACGCAGCGCCTCATGCAAGGCTGAACCGCTTCATAACATCTCTGTCAAACGACACCAATCATCTGAAAGGAGCTAGAAATGGCAAATTCAAAATCCAAAAACACCGTATTCCTCGTTGTCCTTGGTCTCATACTTGCGGGCGGCATCGGCGGCGGTATTTTCATCAGCCGCAACCTCGGAAAATCCAAGCAGGAGATCTCCCGTGAGTCGGCTGTCAACCAGATTGAAAAAAAGCTGAAAAAGATCAGCGTCCAAGAGGTGCCAGCGCAGAAATCGACCGTTGAAATCGCCGGCACCAACCTCGCCGAAGAGCTTCCGGATATCTCTAAGTATCCGCTGAGCGTCACCGGCAAGGGCGATATCAATATCGAAATTATTTCTTCGACGGAGAAAGCGTCCGGCGGTACAGACGGTTGGCTGAACGAGGTCGCGGAAGATTTTAACGCATCTCATTACATGATTAACGGTCAATGGGCAACGGTCTCTGTCCGTTCGATCGCTTCCGGCGCCGCGATTGACTATATCATTTCCGGTAAACACGTACCAGAAGCGTTCACACCGTCCAATGTTCTCTGGGGCGAGATGATCGCCGCGGAAAACGTGAAAATCAATATGGTTACAGAGCGCCTTGCAGGCAATACCGCAGGCGTCCTGATTAACAAGGAAACAAGTCAGAAGCTGAAGGAAACCTATGGCAAGGCCGATATCAGTGCAATCGTTCAGGCAACGATCAAGAGCGAAATCACAATGGGCTATACCAATCCCTACGCCTCCTCGACAGGTCTCAACTTCCTTGTTTCGGCACTGGAGGAATTTGACTCTGAGGATATTCTCAGCACAAAGGCAACGGAAACCTTCCGCTCGTTCCAGAAAAATGTTCCGTTTGTTGCATATACTACGCTGCAAATGCGTGAAGCTGCCGCAAACGGCGTCCTCGACGCATTCCTGATGGAGTATCAGGGCTATTATAATGCAACCGAACTGCGTGATTATGAGTTTATTCCGTTCGGCGTGCGTCATGACAGCCCGCTCTACACAATCGGCGATATCAGCACTGATCAGCTGGAACTGGCAGAAGCCTTTGCAGACTATGTTCTGGGCGATTCTGCACAGCGCTCTGCAAAAAAATACGGCTTCAATTATCTGGACGACTACAAAGCCGCTTCATGGGATGTCAATGGTAAAAAGTTGCAAAGCGCCCAGAAGCTCTGGAAAACTGAAAAAGACGCCGGAAATCCGGTCATGGCAGTTTTTGTCGCGGACGTCTCCGGCAGTATGGGCGGCGCACCGATTCAGAATCTGCAATCCTCACTGATTAACGCGTCAAAGTATATCAACGACAGCAACTATGTCGGTCTGATCAGCTACAGCACAAATGTTGACGTCAATCTGCCGATTGCACAGTTTGACCTCAATCAGCGCAGCTACTTCACCGGCGCAGTCGAAGCGCTCTCCCCCGGCGGCAATACCGCAACCTATGACGCCGTACTCGTTGCCCTCGATATGCTGACGAAAGCGCAGGAAAAAGCCGAGGCTGAAACCGGTCAGAACATCAAGCCCCTGCTCTTTGTCCTGAGCGATGGCGAACAGAATATGGGCTTATCGCTGAAACAAATCACCCCGATTGTCGGCGGACTGGAAATTCCGGTCTATACAATCGGTTACAATGCAAATCTCCGCGAACTTGGAGAACTTTCCGCAATCAACGAAGCCGCAAGCATCAATGCCGATAATGACGACGTTATTTATAACCTCAAGAGTCTCTTTAACGCGCAAATGTAATGAATTTAAGATACGCATCCGATAGTGGGTGCGTATCTTTCTTTTTTCGCCACTTTCGCAAGTTTATTTTGATCTGTCATTGCTTTTTTCTAAATGATATGATATAATAAATAATATCTTTCATCTAATATCACAAACGGAGGTGTACAGATATTGGAATTTTATTTCATCATCGGCATAATTGCTTGGCTGATATCCCCGATTCCTCTGCTGATTTTGTTGAACCGTACAAAAAAGATAAAAGAAAAACAGCAAATGCTACTCCAGTATCTTCTCAATCAGGGAAGAATTCGTCCGGAAGAATTGCAGCAGGCAGGATTGCTGAAGTATTCTGCACAACAAGATTCACCAAACAGCACTGTCATGCCGTCGCACAGTTTGCAAGCCGATGCAGCGCATCAGATACCGGTTTCCGCAAATGTACCACTGATTCCGCCATCTGAAGTATCCGGCACAGTCCCTGCAAAGCCAATCGACGCAACAGCAGCTGCGGATACGCTCACAGCTCCTGCCGTCCCAAATGCAAAAAACGCAGAGACAGCGCTTTCCGATCCTGCATTTATTGCAGACGCTCCAAGTATTTCCGAACCGTCTGCTGATATCCAGAAACCGCAAATTGCTGCAACCGAAATAGAATCATCCGACACGACTCCTGTGCTGCCGGCGGCAGATGCCACACCACAGGTCAATTTACCGGCACGATCGGATGCGGCATTGCCGAACATCAATCCGCAAAAACAAACGGCGACCACAATGCCGCTAATACCAAACCATATCTCCGCCATCACACTGATGCTTTCCGTCGGCGTTCTGCTCGTGATTATCGCAGGATTGATCTTCGTCCGTACCACATGGGGCAAGCTTACTGACGGCGGCAGACTGGCAACGCTTGCTGCCGGAAGCGTTTTGTTCTTCGGAACCTCTGCTCTGGCACGCCGCGTTTGGAATCTCACACGTACCAGCATGGCATTTTTCACACTCGGCTCTGCGTTTCTGCCGATTTCCATATGGGCGGCAGGTTATCTGAATCTGCTCGGCGAAAAATTATCTGGCGTAGGCAATCCGTGGTTGATTGCGTTGGCGTGCGGTTCGTTTACAGCCATATCGCTGATTGCCGCGCTGATTTATCGTCAAAAAAGCTGGGGTATTGCATTTCTCAGCGGACTGACCGTAACCTATGTCAGCCTCGCGGAAGCGCTGACGCTGCATCAAAATTTGACAGTTGCACCGTTCCTGATCGCAGTCACGCTCTATGCTCTGATTCTGGCGTTTTCCGCAAGACTCATTGCACCGCGGATTTGCCCGCAAATTGGCAGCGTTCTGGAACCAGTCACGATCGTATTGAGTATTCTTGCAGCGATTATCACTTGGTGCTATATATTTGGATCCTGCGTATTGTATTTTGAAATGGATCAAGCCTATCGCTGGAACTGTGCAATTCCGGCATTTATCGCCGCATTTGTATTCTTCTCGCCCGTGTTTACGGAGCGCATGAAGAATCTGACCGCAATTCCCATTACGCTGCTGACAGTTCCGGCGTTTACATATCTGTTGCTGCCACTGTGCAGAACAATATTCATGATTCGCACGGAACACACTGTCATTCACGCAGAAAACGGATATGTCGCCCTGATACTGATGCTCTGCGCGGCAATCTGGCTGATGCTTTTGCTCACAAACTGTCTGCCAGATGAAACACATTCCGGATTCCTGCATTCGGCTGTCGTACTCACTGCGCTTTCCATTCCGATTCATGTTCTGAATTTTAAGCATTATCCACCGACAGTCTCCATAATTTTGGCGTGCGCGACTGTCGTTCTAATCGCCATATGGGCATATGTCATGCAAAAAAAGGATTCTCTGCCGCTGCGTATTCTGATCGGCGTACAAATCTGGTCGTTTTGCATGATTGCTGTTGACGCAATCGGCTGGCGGGCTGCACAGTCAACGAATTTTACAAATGGCGAATATCTGATACAGGCAGGCTGTTTCCTGCTCGGATTTGCAGCGCTTGTTCTGCTGAAAAAATACCGAACCGGAGTTTCAGATCTTCTGCTGACGGTCTCGCCGGTCGTTCCGCTGATCACACTGGTAAATCTGGAGACATCTACCGCACGCGCACCGATGCAGTATGCAGCTATGGCAATGTTGATTGTGATGATACTGCTTTATTGGCTCCTTGCATTCGCACATGACACGCGCACACCACAGCAGTATATTTTCGCGGTACTGTCGCCGCTGCTTTTGTTCATTACAATGATAAATGCTGCAAACGGTCTTTGGGAACAGGTATCGGATATTACGCTGACCATAAGCTGGAGTCTCTTCTCCTATCTGCTCGGAGCCGCCGCATACGTCACCACAAAGCGCCGCTTCCACGGCGTCCGGAAGGTACTGTTCGCCCTGACGATGGTTCCGCCGATGATTGTCGCAGTATTCTACGAATCAAGCCGACAGAATGGATGGGACAGTCTGCTGCTTTCGTTCATCGGCGTAGCAGCCGCATTCGGACTCTGGCGACTATTCTCAAATCACGGGTTCCGACCATTGGCAATTGCGTCTTTCAGTATAGCGCTATATCTGCTGTCAAAAGCAACCGCTTTCAGCGTATGTAAGCTGGCTGACAATTTCAGCGTGGACTTCACTGTACTGATGATTGCCTCTGTCTGGATTCTGCTGTTTTCGCTGCTTGCGCTTGCAATTTCCAAACAAATGGTGTTTTTTGTCGGCAGCAACATCATAGCCACCGTCATGCAGTTTGCGGCGCCGATAACCGCCCTGCTCCTTTCGGTGATACTCATAAACCGCAATATGGATGAATGGGATTCATTTTATTTCATATATACGTTCGGATTGTGTATTCTCGCATGGTTCACGACCCAAAAATCGCAGATCATCCTGCCGGCGATCTGTGCGCTTTCTCTGATTCTCACGATTGACTCACTGCGGACTAATACATTCAGCGTATCAAACGGCAGCGTATTTCTGCTGCTCCTGATGTATGCCGGTATGACCGCCCTGTTTCCGTACCTCGGTATTGTATCGCGCGAAGTGGACGAAAAAACGCTGATGCAGCGGCGTTCATGGGTACTGACGATACTTGGCGGCTTTGTGCCAGTCTGGCTGGCAATGGCAACATCTGATGGTACTTGTGCTGGTCGGTATGCTCTCGCACAGAAACAATGGATGTATTTTTTCGTACCGATTCTGATTGCAGGCTATTTGCTGCACTACTATTTCGTAATAAAAAATAAAGAACAACGACGTTTGGTAATGCTGTTTGCAGCGGCGTTCGGCGTCATTGCATTCTGGATGCAGCCACTCGTCGATGTAACGGATACATGGTTCGAGGGTAAGCTTCATATCCTGCCGCTGCTCCTCTTCGGTATTGTGATCCGGCAGCTTTACGGCGAAAAAGCCGGCGGAAACTTTCTCTTTGCCGTCGGCGTCTATACGATGCTGCGGCTTGCAATGACTGCGTTCGCAACCGAAGCTGGTGCAGACCTGATGACGTTATTGATAACCGCACTGATTATGTTCATCGCATCTTTCTATATCAAGCAAAAAAAGTGGTTTTTGCTTGGCGGACTCTCGCTGCTGCTGACCGCGATGTTCATGCACATGAAGCTCACGGAAGGCAGGCAATGGTGGGTATATCTGCTGCTTGCCGGAATGGTGCTGATTGTCGTTGCAGGCTCGAACGAAATGCTCAAGCAGCGCGGCGATTCGCTCAAATCCCAAGCTGGCCGTCTTTGGGAAGACTGGACTTGGTAACGCGCAGTACATCATCTCCACAATCGTAGAAAAACGCGGAATCGACAGTTGATTCCGCGTTTTTTGTATATAATTTTATGTCTGCGATACAGTCACCACAGCGGTACCATCCTGCAAGCTGTCAATCTGAATTCTAAGATTCGGATTGACAGTCTGGAAGCCTGCAAAATCATACCATGCAAATCCATTTACATTGCTGTCGATCACATCTCCCACATGGAAAAAGCCGCCGAAGTTGTTGACCAGCCGCAGCACACGCTGTCTGTTATTACTCGTGTCGTAATACCTGCCGTAGTTGTTCCATTTCAGCTCCATGCCCCACCATCCTTCCGTAATCTCTGCATTACAGTGCAGAATGCGGATGCCGCTGTCTTTGAACATCCAAAACGGCTGCCGATAGGTAAAGCCCTTGTAATTATTTTTATCCGGCGTAACCGCTTCGACGATGAAATATTCACTATAAAAACCGTTCAGATCGCCTCGTGGTATCAACAGACAATTCGGCGCATATTGTGAAGATTGCAGCGTAAACGTCTGCGTTCCGCCAGTATAAATATGAACCTCGTCATTGGTATACCAGCCGTACATCAGCTTATCGAACGCACTCATATCACCGAGTGCGTCATCCATTGTGATCCAGCCGGCATCTCCGCTTAGTCCTCTGCCGTAATCATCTTCCGGCGTATTCTCATAATTTTCATAACGATAATAATCGGGCATTCCCATTGCATGACCAAGCTCATGCGCCCATGTGCTGTTGAACCCGGCGCGATCACTCAAATCCCATCCGCCATAACAGAGATTACCGCCGCATACGCTGTCAAAATACGTTCCGCCATAATAGCCGCCAGAGCACGGCCACCAGTCATCCATATCGGCTTCACCCGGAAGCGCCAGCAAAATGGTATCAATGATTGTATCTCGGTTCGTATCATATTTCTGGAAATCAATCTGCTCGTCAAAGGCATACATAATCTCATCAAGCAGCTTATCCGTACCTTCATAGGCGACTTGATTCACATAATTATGGATGCTTTCCTTGGCAGTATACAAAAACACGCTGCCGTTCATATGCAGTCTGTCATATGAGGAACGCTGATAAAACGCGGAAATGCTTTCCATCGGATAAGCTTCGCTGTTCTGATCCTCCGGTCCAAAAGTACGTTCAAGGATCTCCTCCGCACTGTATGAATCAGAGCGTGTGCAATCCGGAAAATCCACAACGAACATCAGAATATTCGTTTCCCCGACAGAGGGCAGTGTCGGATTGACCGCAAGAATCGGCGGCGGTATCAGCTCCGGATCGGGAACCTCGAATTCTTCATAAATGCCCTCCGGCTCCGCACCGCCAAGCGCGACACGCTTGAGCAGTGACAAATCACGTGCGTCCATACATTGATCCTTGTTCAGATCAGCGCGAAATGCAAGATCCGGATCGAGAAGTGCATTGCTAGTCAAAAGCTGCTCAGAAAGTATGTATACATCTGCGGCACTGACCAGCATATCTCCATCGAGATCACCCATATATCCAATTAACCGCCGCTCCGTCATTGCATACGCAGATATTGTAAAAGTACCGAGCGCAGACGCCGCAATCAGCGCCGCTGCAATCCGCTTCAGAAATCTTCTCTGTTTTGACATACGATAATCCCCTCTCTGTCATTGCTATGTACTTGTATTTTATCAGTTTTTCACGCGGATGTCAATACATTTTATCAAATTTTTCTTTCAAACGCTGAAATCCGCTCTTATCCGTATCTCTGCACGCTGTTCACAAAAAAACAGATGCTGCTTCAGGAAAATTTCAGAATTCGCACTCTTTACAATTCTGCCATTTTGTGATATACTATAGGAGTATTATTATGTCCGGATTCGGGAGGCGCAGAATGGAAATCTATCTGAAACAAGGGCATACCTTTCCCGTTCCGGTAACGGTCGCAGATCATCTGCTCGGACTGGCGAATCACGATCAGCTCAAAGTCTTGCTCTATCTGCTCTGCCATGCTGATGAATCGCTTACAGCAGAGATTGTTGCACAGAAATGCAAGGTTCAGCCGGAAGTCGTAGAGGAAGCGATCGCGTTCTGGCAGGACGCCAATGTACTCAGCGGCGCATCGGAGCTGCCTGCCGTTCATTTGCAGAGTGCTGCACGCCAATCACAGACCAGCTTATCCGTACAAACTCCGCAGCCGGCGTCCAATCCGGCATCTGCCGGTAAAATACAGAACAGCAGCAGTCAATATGCATTGATGCCCTCGGAAATTGCAGCGCGCATCCGCGAAAATGAAACGATCGCTGCAGTGTTCCGGAGTATCGAACAGCTTATAGGCAGAATGCCCAATAATACCGAGATGAAAAGCATGATCTGGATGCATGAGTATCTCGGTCTGGAGCCGGATCTGATCCTGATGCTCGCGGCTTACTGTGTACAATTTGACTGTTTTCACGTCCGTTATATGGAAAAAATAGCGATCGAATGGCAGGAACGCGGCATCGTGACGCATACGCTTGCCGAGCAGGATATCCGCCGCAGAACGGAATCCCGCAGCTATACTGCTCAAATTATGCGAATGTTTGAAATGAAACGTCAGCCGACAGAGTTGCAGCAGAGCTTTATCGACGGCTGGCAGCTGAAAGGCTGGTCAATGGAAATGATTCAGCTTGCCTATGAAAAAACGCGTAATCAAACGGACGATAAACTGAATTTTAACTATTTGAATGGCATTCTGAAAAAATGGGAATCGGATGGCATCCGGACGATTTCGGAGGCACTGAAGCAGGATGACGCCTACTACGCTGCCCGAAAGCAAAAACGAGACAATAATAATAAAAAAACGCCCGCAGGCAGTACAAATTCTTCGATTGATATGGATATCGTTGAAAAACTCATGAACCCGTTCGGGGCGTAAGCATAGGAGGTGCAGCGGAATGACGCAGGAGGAAATCTACGCGCTGGCAATTGGTCATATTCAGGAACGGCGTCGTACAGCCGAACGTCTTCAGGAAACCAGAACCGCGCAGATTCAATACGAAATTCCAGAAACCGCTGAATTGGATCGGCAGCTTCGTTCCGCCTGTCTCGATATTGTAAATGTCCTCGGCAAACCGGATAATAAAGAACGTCTTGCCGCAATCGAACGACATTGTCAGGAAGCCGACGCCATGCTCCGGAAGATCTTATCCGAGCACGGCTATCCGGAAGACTATCTGCATATACAGTATACCTGCAAGGAATGCGATGACACAGGCTTTGTCGACGGAAAGCCCTGTAAATGTCTGACCTATGAAATCGGAAAAATCGGTACGGAAGCGCTCAATGCGCATTCGCAGCTTTCGCTCTCGCAGTTTTCAGATTTTTCACTTTCTTATTATATTGATCTGCCGACAGAGCAGTATTATACGATGCAGCAGGATTACGCTACCTGTCAGAGATATGCCGTAACCTTTTCGCCCAGCTCCGCAGGGAATCTTTATCTCTATGGTGGAACAGGTCTCGGTAAGACGCATCTCTCACTCGCAATCGCTAGCGAGGTTCTGAAAAAAGGGTACACCGTGATCTATGATTCCGTCATCAATTTGCTGCATACGCTCGAACAGGAACAGTTCCGCAAAGGAAAGGAAGTCGGCGATACGCTGCCCTCGCTGCTGGAATGCGACCTGCTGATTCTGGATGATTTCGGCGCTGAATTCGATACCGCTTTTACACGCTCTATGCTTTATACAATCATCAATAGCCGCGTCAATGCGCGCAAACCGATGATCATAAATACCAATTTGACGCATCAGGAGGTACGGGAACGCTATGGTGACCGCATCCTTTCCCGACTGATCTCATCATCCCAAATTCTGCCCTTTTATGGAAAAGATATCCGTTTGCGAAAAAAAGCCGAAAACGGAAACCGATAAGGAGACTGCCGTATGAATGAAATCTCTATCCATGACATTAACCGCATGACAGAGGACGCACCAGAATCCTTTGTGATAGATTCTGAGGCCGCATATGATAAACAGCTCCGCACGCTGGCAGATGATATTTGCCGTCACGCCAAAGAACGTCCGATTACGCTGATTTCCGGTCCTTCCGGCTCTGGAAAGACCTCTACAGCCTGCCGTTTAGAGCAGATTCTTGACGCTTCCGGCTTTGAAACGCATACGCTCTCCATGGATAACTATTATGCAGACGGTATGCGCAACCGCGAAATTGTCGATCAATTCGGCAAACCGGATTATGAATCGCCGCTGCGGCTCGATACGGATTTGCTCAACACACAGCTTGAACAGCTCGCACGCGGTGAAGCAGTCGAGCTGCCGATCTTTGACTTTACAGAGCAGAAACAGAAAAAATCCGGCAAAATTTTAAAGCGCAAGCCCAATGAGTTGATTATCATGGAAGGGATCCATGCGCTGAATCCGAATGTCACCGGTGATTCGCAGGGAATTGCAAATCGCATATATCTCAGCGTCCGCACGCGCATCAAAATGGAAAACACTTGCCTGCACCCCTCTTTGATACGATTTGCACGCCGTCTGATCCGTGATAACCGTTCCAGAGGCAGATCGCCGAAGGAATCCTACGAAATGCTTGCAAGTATCTCCAGAGGCGAAAACCTTTACATCATGCCCTATAAGCATTTCGCAAATTATGAGCTGGATACCTTTATGGGCTACGAGCTTTCGGTCTATCAGCCGCTTTTGCTGGAAACCGTCCGAGCACTGACAGAAAATGCCGCGCCGGACAGCGGTATCTCCATTCTGCTGCGTTTTCTGGAAGTATTAACGCCTATGGAGCCTGCATGGATTCCGGAGCAATCGCTGGTTAGAGAATTCATCGGCGGTTCGATCTTTACAAATTGATGGAACAGGGATTTGCGGTTTGTATTTCCGGTCACCGACCAGAAAAACTGCCAACAGGTACGACGCTCCGAATGCTGCAAAGTCTGCTCTTCCACGAAATCGAAACCGCAATACAGGATGGCGCCCGCACCTTTTATACCGGTATGGCGCGCGGCGTTGATCTTTGGGCTGCGGATATGATTCTGCATTTTCGGAAGCAGTATCCATCAGTCAGGCTAATCTGTGTGCTGCCCTTTGCCGACCGGCTTCTCTCGATTCGCGGCGCAGAACGATTTCATGTCAATTCTATCCTACAGGCAGCCGATCAAGTCATTACGCTGCGTGAGCATTATACCCGCAGCTGTTATCGTGAACGCAATGCCTATATGATTCAGCACAGTCAACGGTTAATTGCGCTCGTCGCGGATATTCGTTCCGGTACAGGGCAAACCGTTCATATGGCAAAACGCGCGGGGCTTGAACTTCGCATACTTTCCATTCAGGATGCGATTGCGCAGAATAAACCTTCACATGATTATTTCAGATTTTAATTTAATGATGAAAGAAAGGAGCGCAGCCCCTGTGCAGTCTGCTGCATATGCTGCAAAATCAGCAAATGACAACTAGCTATCAACGCCGCCGCGGTCCGAAGGCGGGCAGTACGGCGATTCCGTTCATGATTACAGTTCTGATCTCTCTGGTTGTGTTCGGCAGCGTCGCGCTTTATTTTTATCAGAAGCTAACTGCAAAATCAAAAGAACTGCAAACCATGCAAAGCACCACAACAAGCATCTCTGAGGATGACATCAGTTCGATTCTCTTTTTGCTGGATCCCGATGACGATACGAAAAAGAATGCAGTCATGATGCTGCATTTCGATCCGGTTCGTAAAAAGATTTTCTGCCATGGCATTCGAGTCGATATGCCGGTCGTTTATGATGGCAAATCCATGACAGTGGACACCTGCTACGTCAATCACGGCATGGAAGCCCTAAAAACTGCGATCTCCGAGCTGCTTGATCAGCCGATTGCCCACTATATCAAAATGGACAGCACAGGATTCCAGAAAACTGTCAACCTGATCGGCAATGTCACATACCGGATTCCAATTCGTGATACCGGTCTGAAACCGATTGAAGGCGATGAAGGCGAGATGCAGGTAACGCTCGATAATCCCCAATTTGAAACGCTGCTCACAAGCAGCAATTACAGCGACGAAGGCGAACGCAGCACGGTCATCGGCGATTCTGTTGCGTCTTTGCTGAATCAATGTATCGGCGGCGGAGACGTTCCCTCGACGCTGGGATCACGTAAGGGCGAAGGCGGAGCACGTATTGCAATGAACCTCGATTCCTATTTCAATACAATGTTCAACGCAGTCACAACGGATATCACCGTCATGGACTTCTCCAATCATCGTCATGCAATCAGCTATATGTTTCAGTATTCCTCGGCGCCGGCGCTTGGTTCAGGCGTTCCTGTTGAGCCGCTTCCTGACGGCTCCATCACCCTGCATTCCGCATGGCAAAATTCTCTCAAGCTTATGTTCTGCCAGCAAACGCAGAGCAATTCCAACGACGATGAGAATTCTGATAAAGCATCCGAATAACAAAACAGCCGCTGTACTTTTGATTGTACAGCGGCTGTTTATGCTTCATGCGGTGTTTATGATGAGCCGCTTTCCAGATCAACCGTCACATAAAAACCGTGCTTATTATTGCCCGTGCAGGTATACTGATACCCGATTGGCAAGGGAAGAACGGCTTCCGGCTCCGGATCCTCCGGATCAACGGAAATATAATAAACTTCATATTCCTTGCCGAATTGATCATTGATGATTGCGTGTTCACTTTCATATGGATGAAGCTCCAGAAGATCGGTGTATTCTTCCAGACAATATTTATTTTTGTACATATACCATGCGTGCGGCGTACCGACATAGCGGAATACCCATGGACGATCGGAAACGTGTGTGAACTCCGACTTTCCCTCCGGATAGCGCTGAATAAAACCATATTCAGCACAGTTGCGAAGAATCCATTCATAGTCGCCCTCGCCGGTAAAATCCTGAAACACACCGTCAGTATACAGGGAAAGCTCAAACGTATAACCGGATTCAAATTCGCTGCAGCCGGGCATTGCGTAAAGATCAGAAGAATTTCCGCCTGTCCGCTGCAAATCGGCTTCATAAAGTTTTTTTTGCGTTTCTTTTGTCACATAGCCCTCACGAATCAGCAAATCAGAATGTCCGGTCGCCTCATAAAAGCCCTCCGCAAGCCGATTCAGCGCATCCATCGCCTCGTCCATCAAGTAAACCTGCATATCGCGCACAGTCAAATATTCATTTATCTGTTCAAAGACGGATACAATGCCCGTTTCGGCGTCCTCGGTCGGAAAGTCATCGTTCACGATCATCAGAGGACCGCGCCGGATACGCTGTTTTGAGACCGACACCGAACCGTAATCAATCTCATTGCCGCTTTCGACTTCATCTGTAACTTCCGGAACTTCAATTTCAACTTCTTCCGAATTGTCCGCTTCCAGAGAAACCATATTGTTCAGCACCTTGCTGCCAAAGAAAGCGCTTCCGATTACAAATACCATAAGAAAGATACCAGACACCAAACCTCGCGGGGATTTTCGCAGTTCTCTGCCGGTTGAACGATATTCAGCCATCGCATTTGTCGTGCGGACATTCCTTTTATGCCGCACACTCCTTTCTAATTTCAGGCGGTTGTTCTGCGTTTCAAAGGGAGCATACCTCTCCGCTATTTGTTCATTGTCATTATAACATAGCTTCTTGAAAAATTGGAATAAGTAACAAGAATTTCATCCTATTAAACAAAACTAATCAATTTTTTTATAAGTTTATACAAACATTGTCCAGTTCTCTTGACTTTCTATCGAGAATGTGCTAGACTTGAATTAACCTCTCAACCGTTAATCCACGAATCTATATCATACGAGGTGAGGAATATGGTTTGTCCCAATTGCGGCGAGCCGGTCATGACAAGACATCTTTTCTGCGCAGTCTGTGGCGCCGATCTGATAGATGTCAAACCGGAAAAGATCTCAGCACGTCTCAAAGCAATGTTCGCCACATCTTCCGATCAGACAGCATCGGCAACCAACGTCGCTTCTGATTCTACCCATCGTAAAGATGAACCGGAGTCTACAGCTTTTTCTGAGTTGATGCACAATTTCATCTGAGAATTCGCCGATATGCCTTTGCATATCGGCGATATTATCCTATACAGAAGCGGCTTTTCGACAAGATCATTGACTTTTGTGAAAAATACGCAGGAATCCCGCATGAATTTCGTCATTTCTCACAGATACATTTTTGCGTTTATTATGGTATAATGGAATATATTATGTGGCAGTATGCCGAAAAAGGAAAGGATGTATACAAATGGCTGACAAAAAAGGTTTTCTCTCAGAATTTAAGGAGTTTGCGCTCAAGGGCAATGTCATGGATATGGCAGTCGGCGTTATTATCGGTGCTGCATTTGGCAACATCGTAACCTCTCTGACAGACAGCTTTATCAATCCACTTATTCAAGCAATCACAGGTTCGACCGCAGAGGATGGCGGCGTTAAGATCGGCGGCTCTTTCACGATCAATGGCGCAGAATTTAATTACGGCAATTTCATTTCCGCTATTATCAATTTCCTGATTATCGCCTTGATCCTGTTCTGCATCATTAAAGCAGTCAACAAGGCAATGTCAATCGGCAAAAAGAAAGAAGAAGCGAAACCTGCTGAACCGCCAAAGCAGGAAATTCTGCTCACCGAGATCCGCGATCTGCTCAAAGAAAAAAAATAATCCAATGTTAAACCGACGCTGCATTTCCATGCGGCGTCGGTTTTTACTTGCACCCAATCACACATATGATCTTGACGATTCAAGTATGCCATATTTTTTAGTGATTACTCTTGACAGAAATGGCAATCTATGCTATAATAGCACATAGTGTGCTAGCACACTGTGCGCTGAAAACGCTTACATTGGCACGGTGCGTGCTGAAATAACCCTGCGATGATTCGCAGAAAGGAGATTCAAAAGCATGGCAACAGCAGCTGAAACAACGGCCCCGCGACATGAGCGGATTCATGATGAAATATCCAATCGTATTATCGAGATCGTTGCAAACATAGCCGCAGAAGAAGGCGCACATAAAGTCACTGTACAGAAAATTATCGCGCAGCTCGGCGTGACAAACCGCGTGTTCTATAACCGGTTTGCAAACATTGACGAGGTGCTGCAAATCGTCTATCGCGACGCCGTTCGGCATATGCGTGAAAGCTTTCAGCCTGATTTTCATGACAAAGCGAGCTTTGAACAATTCTGTCTGAATACGGCTGTCAGTGTGCTGATGCAGACCTATGATGTCAAAATGCAGTTTCGGCGTTACGTCTTTGAACACGACTCGCTCACGGAAGAAAACCGAATCTGGTGGTACAGTAAAATCAAACAATATTTTCAATATGCACTGGAGCAGGGATTTGCAAAGCCGGTCGATGCCGACGCACTCTGCTATGCGATCTGGTGCTTTTGCAGAGGGTATTACGCCGACGCAATATCGCGACGACTTTCCCGTGAAGAAGCCATCCGTTATTGCACCATCGGCTTTACCTGTCTGCTGCATGGCGTAATCGCCTAACAGCTTCAATCCATAAAAGAGGAGATATCGGAATGAGTTTTCAGATATTGGGCACGGGTGCCTATACGCCGGAAAAAATTTTGACAAACGATGAACTTTCCAGCCTTGTGGACACCTCGGATGAATGGATTACACAGCGCGTCGGCGTCAAAGAGCGCAGAATTTCAGTTTGTGAATCCGCGGCGGAGATGGGGGCAAAAGCGGCGCAGCGAGCACTGGATGCAGCCGGAATTACCGCAGAACAACTTGATTTGATCGTCGGAGCAACAGTTTCGGCAGACTGTATCTGCCCATCCATGTCCGCAATGGTACAGAAGCAAATCGGCGCACACTGTCCGGCATTTGATGTCAATTCGGCGTGCAGCGGCTTTCTGTTCGCACTGGATACCGCCGCAGCATTTCTTGAACGCGGCGGCATACAGTATGCGCTTGTGCTTGGTGCAGAGCGTCTCAGCCGGATCGTAGACTGGACCGATCGCTCAACCTGCGTCATTTTCGCTGACGGTGCCGGCGCATTCGTCATTGCAAAGGGCGAGAATTATCTCGGCTCGCATTTGTTTACACAGGGCGGCGACAGCGTCCTGCATATTCCGCTTGGCAGGGGCAATTCACCATTCTACGAAAAGGAAGAACAGCCTCTCGCAGTTCATATGAGTGGACAAGAAACATTTAAATTTGCCGTTACCCAAATCGAAAACGATTTGAAGCTGATTGCAAATCAAGCAGGAATTGATCTGTCAGAAGTCAGTTGGATTGTGCCGCATCAGGCAAATTATCGGATTATTGAACTGGCAGCGCGGCGGCTTCGGATTCCGATTGAGAAGTTTGTTCTCAATCTGGAATATTACGGTAACACCTCGTCGGCAAGCGTTCCGATCTGCTTTGATTCGCTTGTACGCAGCGGCAAACTGAAAAAGGGCGATTTGATTGCGCTCTGTGCGTTCGGCGGGGGACTTTCTAGTGCCGCTTGTCTGATCCGCTGGTAAGTAATACTGCTATTTATAAGCGTTACGCTTATTTTTAGATATTTTGAATCCCAACATATTTTACATGGAGGAACAAATCATGAACAACGAAAAAATTATTGCAGTCCTTGCAGACCACCTCGAAATGGATCCCTCTGAAATCACAGAGGAAACCACATTCGCAGATCTCGGCGTTGATTCTCTGGAAGCAGTCGAGATCATGATGAAGCTCGAGGATGAGCTGGGCATCGAGATCAATCCGCAGGAGGCAGGTACCTCTGTCAAGGAATTGATCAGCTATGTAGACGGCAAGCAGGCGTAATCCTATGAAACGTACAGCAATTCTATGCGATTTGCTGGGTACCCGTTATCCGCTGATGCAGGGCGGCATGGCGCATATTTCTGACGCGCGCCTTGCAGCAGCGGTCTCCAACGGCGGCGGTCTCGGTATCATTTCCGCTGCCAACGGCAACCTGCAACAAATCGCAGAACAAATTGATACGGCACGTACCCTGACTGATAAACCGTTCGGCGTCAATATCATGCTGCGCGGTCAAAATCTTGATGAAATCGCAAAGCTTGTAGCTGAAAAACAGGTCGCCGTCGTGACCACAGGCGCAGGCTCTCCCGCAAAATATATCCCGATGTGGCGCGAAGCCGGCGTAAAGGTCATTCCAGTCATCTCGACTGCTGCTATGGCACAGCTTATGGAGAAATCCGGTGCTGACGCCGTTGTTGCGGAGGGTACGGAATCCGGCGGTCATGTCGGTGAAATGACAACTATGGCACTGGTACCGCAGGTCTGCGACGCCGTAGATATTCCCGTTATTGCGGCTGGCGGCATTGCGGATGGCAGAGGATTTGCAGCATCCATCATGCTCGGCGCAGCCGGTGTTCAGATTGGAACACGTTTTCTTGCAGCTACGGAATGCAGCATTCATTCAGAATATAAAACACGCCTGCTAAAAGCAAGCGATACCTCTACGATTGTAACCGGCAAACGTCTCGGTCATCCGGTTCGATCACTGAAATCCGCGTTTTCACGCGAATATGCAAAAGTTGAATATACCGATATCTCCGACGAAGCGTTGGAGAAAATGGCTATGGGCACACTGTATGCTGCAGTTGTCGAAGGCGATCCGAAGCGCGGTTGCTTCCTCGCCGGACAAATTTCAGGCATGGTCAAAAAAGAGCAGCCAGCTGCCGACATGATCGCGGAGATTATGGAATTGGCAGAAGCATTGCTCGGTCAGCAGTTTTGACACAGTATCAGCATTCAAAAATGGAGGCAGCGCAAATGGGTAAAATTGCATTTCTCTTTGCCGGACAAGGCGCACAATACAGCGGCATGGGCAGCTCGCTCTATGAATACAGCGCCGCGGCAAAAGCGCTTTATGGAACGGCGGAGAGCATTCGTCCGCATACAATCGAACAATCTTTTTCCGGAACCGATGAGGAACTGAAACGCACTGAAAATACGCAGCCCTGCTTGTATTTGGTCGATCTGGCGGCGGCGCGAGCGCTCGATGAAGCCGGTATCCGTGCGGACGCCGTTGCAGGCTTTTCGCTCGGCGAGGTTGCAGCGCTTGCCTATGCAGGCGTCTATTCGGATTCAGATGGTTTCCGGATCGTCTGCACGCGCGGACAACTGATGCAGAATGCGTCCGACGCAGCCGATACTGCAATGTGTGCCGTCATCAAGTTGGACGCAGATACCGTTGCCGCAGCGGCAGCAGAATTTGAACAGCTCTATGCAGTCAACTATAACTGCCCCGGTCAGACCGTTGTATCCGGTCTCCGAAGCAGTATGCCTGATTTCGCGGCAAAAATCAAAACGCTCGGCGGCAGATGCATTCCGCTTGCAGTCAGTGCGGCATTCCATTCGCCGTTTATGAATGATGCGTCTGCGCAATTCGGAACCGAACTGAGTGCCTATGATTTTGCAGCACCGCAGATTCCGGTTTATGCCAATCTCACTGCCGTCCCCTATGAAGCGGACAGCATCGCAGATACGCTCCAGAAACAGATGTGCAGTCCGGTACGCTGGCAGGAAACCATTGAACGCATGATCGCAGAAGGCTTTACCGATTTTATCGAAGTCGGCGCAGGCAAAACGCTCAGCGGTCTGGTCAAGAAAATCTCAGCAGATGTCCGCGTTTATAATGTTGACAGCGCAGATACTCTCACGGAAACAATTAAGGCGGTGAACGAATTATGCTGAACGGAAAAACTGCTCTCATCACCGGCGGCGCACGCGGTATCGGTGCTGCAATCTGTAGAAAGCTCGCCTCTCTTGGGGCGGATATCGCAATGATCGCGTTAACGGCTGATGAACAGGCTAATAATCAAATAGCAGCAATCACAGCAGAATATCATGTTAAGGCAAAGCTCTATGCCTGCGACGTCAGCGACGCAGCACAGTGCAAGGATACTGTCAAGCAGGTCATTGAAGATTTCGGTAATATTACGATTCTCGTCAACAATGCCGGCATCACGCGCGATGGATTGATTCTCGGCATGAAAGAGGAGGATTTCGACGCTGTCATCAATACGAATCTCAAAGGTACATTCAACATGACGCAGGCGTGCTACCGCCCGTTCATGAAGCAAAAATACGGAAAAATTATCAATCTCGCTTCTGTCTCCGGTCTGCTCGGTACGGCAGGTCAGGCAAATTACGCCGCATCCAAAGCAGGCGTCATGGCGCTGACTAAGGTTACAGCAAGAGAACTTGCATCGCGTGGCGTTACTTGTAATGCAATCGCGCCGGGCTTCATTGCAACCGATATGACAAAAGCAATCGGCGACAAAGCAACTCAGCAATATCTCGAATCTATTCCCGCCGGAAGAGCCGGTCAGCCGGAAGATGTTGCCAATCTTGCAGCATTTCTCGCCTCGCCGGAATCGGATTATATCACAGGAACAGTAATCCGGATTGATGGCGGTCTTGCGATCTCATAAACGGAGGATACTATGGCAAATAGAAGAGTAGTCGTAACTGGTCTCGGTGCGATCACGCCGATTGGCAATGATATTGCAAGCTACTGGGACGGTTTGAAAAACGGTAAAAACGGCATTGATGCCATCACTCGATTTGACGCATCCGATATCAAGGCAAAGCTTGCAGCAGAGGTCAAGAACTTTGATCCCAAGCAATATTTGGACGCGAAAATGGTTCGTCAGACAGACCGCTATCAGCAGTACGCACTCGCAGCCGCTATGCAGGCTGTCGAGGACGCCGGTATCCGCGATCACATTGCGCAGGAACGCTTCGGCGTTTATTTCGGCTCCGGTATCGGCGGATTTGAAACCTTTGTCAATGAGCATAATACATTTCTGAACAGAGGTCCTTCCCGCGTTTCTCCGTTCTTCATTACAAAAATGATCTCAAATATGGCTGCCGGTATGATCGCAATTCATATGCACGCGCAGGGACCTTGTATTGAAGTGACAACCGCCTGTGCGACCGGCACCAATGCGATCGGTGAAGCGCTGCGCACAATTCGTCACGGCTATGCAGACGCAATCATTGCAGGCGGCGTTGACGCTGATATTCATCCGCTTTCAATGTCTGGTTTTATCAACTGTCAGGCGCTTTGTGAAGGCACAGATAAAGACGCTGCATCTATTCCGTTTGATAAGCGCAGAAGCGGATTTGTCATGGGTGAGGGCGCCGGCGCACTGATTCTGGAAGAATATGAGCACGCTGTCGCACGCGGTGCAAAAATCTATGCAGAGCTTGTCGGCTACGGCAGCACCTGCGACGCATACCATGTCACTGCGCCGGACAGCGAGGCAACCGAATCCGCAAGAGCAATTGCCGATTGTCTTGCAGAAGCAAATAAGGAGATTCCAGCTGGCGAAATCTACCTGAACGCACACGGAACAAGCACCCCGCTGAATGATAAAACTGAAACGCTTGCAATTAAGAAAGCGTTTGGCAATGAGCGTGCATATCAGATTCATGTCAGCTCTACGAAGTCCATGACTGGTCATCTGCTCGGTGCAGCCGGTGCAATCGAAGCGATTGCCGCCATAAAAGCGCTCGAAAACAATCTCGTTCCGCCGACAATCAACTATAAAGAAGCCGATCCCGAATGCGATCTGCAAATTACGCCGAATACAGCGCTGCAAACACCGCTTTCTCTCGCACTCTCCACCTCGCTTGGCTTTGGCGGTCATAACGCCTGTATTGCATTTGCAAAGCTCTGAGAATTGATTTACGCAAAATGGAGGAATCCACATGAACAAAACAGAACTCATGACCTATCTGCCGCATCGGAACAGTATGTTGCTGCTCGACGAAGCAGAGCTGATTGACGGAGTTGCGCACGGCAAAAAAAAGATTACGGGCGAAGAATGGTTCCTTGACGGACATTTTCCGGGGCATCCTGTTGTACCGGGCGTCATTCTCTGCGAAATCATGGCGCAGTCAATCTGCGTATGTCTGGAACGTCAGCCGGATGGCTCGCAGCCTCTGACGCTGTTTACAGGCATGGATAAGGTGAAATTCCGCAACCCAGTGATCCCCGGCGATGTCTTTGAGACAAAATGCTCGGTTATAAAAAATCGCGGACCGTTTTATTGGGCAAAGGGTGAAGGCTATGTAAACGGAAAGCTCTGCGTCAGCGCTGAGTTCTCATTTGTCATTCAATCGCAGGAGGATGCAAAGGTATGAGCACACTGAAAACAATTCTCAATACCATCACAAGCGGTACCGAACAGCCGCCTCGTGTCTGTAAGCAGTGCGGAACGGAAATCCCCTATAGCAAGTATATTGAAAACAGTTGTATTTGTACGGAATGCGGCGCGTATTTTCGTATGCGTGCAGTGGAACGTCTGGACGCTACGGTTGACAAGGGCAGCTTTCAGGAAATCGATCGGAAGCTGAAATCCAAAAACCCGATTGACTTTCCGGAATATGCAGAAAAGCTTGAAAAAGCTGAAAAAACAAGCGGTTTGAATGAGGGCGTCGTCTGCGGCACAGCCAAAATCGACGGCATGGACTGTGCCTTGTTCATTATGGATTCCGCCTTTATGATGGGAAGCATGGGAACAGTTGTCGGTGAGAAAATCACGCGCCTTTTTGAAAAAGCAACGTCACTCGGTCTGCCTGTCATCGGCTTTATTACCTCCGGCGGTGCAAGAATGCAGGAGGGCATCTTCTCGCTGATGCAGATGGCAAAAGTCTCCGGCGCTGTCAAGCGGCATTCGGAGGCAGGTTTACTTTATATCGCCGTACTGACGGATCCGACAACGGGCGGTATTACCGCAAGCTTCGCTATGCAGGGCGATATTATCATCGCTGAGCCGAAAGCACTGATTGGATTTGCCGGTCAGCGCGTCATTGAGCAGACAACCGGTGAAAAGCTGCCTGCTGGATTCCAGCGCGCTGAATTTCAGTTAGAGCATGGATTTGTTGATTTGATCGAAGCGCGTCCCCGCATGACATATACGCTTGGCAAGCTATTGAAACTGCATCATCGGCACTGATTCTGTTCGAGCATTATAATGATACGAGAGAATCATACCGCAAAATATCTTAACAACGACGAAAGGCTGGATTCACATGGCGAATACAACAGCAGCATACGAGCGCGTGCAGGCGGCACGAAACAGCAAGCGTCCAATGGGCTCATACTATATCGAGCATATGATTGATGATTTCGTAGAGTTTCACGGAGACCGCCGCTTCGGAGATGATCCGGCAATTGTTGCCGGCGTAGGATTTCTCAACCGCATTCCGGTTACGCTGATTGCAATGGAACGCGGCGATACGCTTGAGGATCGTATCAAGCGAAATTTCGGCTGTCCGGCTCCGGAGGGTTATCGCAAAGCACTCCGGCTAATGAAGGAAGCAGAGAAATTCCACCGTCCGGTCATCTGCTTTATCGGCAGTTCCGGCGCATACTGTGGCATTGATGCTGAGAAACGCGGTCAGGGACTTGCGATTGCAGAAAATCTGTATGAAATGATGGGACTGAAAACACCAGTCATTTCCGTGATTGTTGGTGAGGGCGGCAGCGGAGGCGCATTGGCGCTCGGCGTCTGCGACACTACGATCATGCTTGAAAATGCTGTCTATTCAGTTATTTCGCCGGAGGGCTGCGCAAGTATTCTCTGGAAGGACGCATTGAAGGCACCGGAAGCCGCAGAGCATCTGCGCCTGACTTCTTATGATCTTCAGAGTTTTCAGGTGGTTGAAAAGGTGATTTCGGAGACCGGTAAAACCAACCGTGAAATTTGCTCGGCACTCAAGACAATTCTGCTGGATGAGATTACAAAGCTGAAAAGCCTGACGGCAGAAGAACTTCTTGACCATCGTTACGAAAAATTTCGTAAGATCGGCGCATAAAGATATATCCTATAAAAAAAGCGGTGCTGACTATGTTCAGCACCGCTTTTTTTTTGCATCTTAACACTTGTTTTAAAATCTAATATAGAAGTTTATGTAATTGCATTCACTGATCCAAATTGGAATATGTCATCCGAACAAACTGAAAATTCATTTCGGGACAACATAGCGTTTTAATTCTTCCATAAATTTAGAGATTGAGTTCATGGAAATAATAAATGCGGCTACAAAATCCTCTTTTTTTCACACCGTCGGCGCATGGAAAATCCGTCTTATAATCAATTTCCCCATCATTCTTGTCATAGATAAAAGAACCAAATCTTCTGGTACAGTTGTACTTCATCAACGCACTGTACAGTTCTGCTTCCATTGTAACATTTGCCTTGAAAGGCAGCTTGAACACTATGCTGCATATTTTAGGCTTGAGAAAAATTGCGATCAGAACATCCGTCGGTTCACCCTGAATTGACATACCAAAATGCAATATTTTCGCCTCTGTACCTTGTGTGCTGACATCAAAGGCGATATGGTTTTCTTTGAAAAATTCTATTAAAGTATCAATTGAAGTATGAATAAACTTTTCATCCTCGTTAAGCATCGTTGTAATTCACGGAGCAGTTAAGCCCTGTCACAAGAGTATCCTCTGTTTCCTCCTCGTTGGTGACATAGGCAAGCATTCTTTTCGGAGCCGCATAAATCGGAATGTGTTTAATAATTGGCAAGTCCTCACCTCACGAAATGTATGTGGGAGAGATCGGGAACAGATAGCTCTGCATAGCAGTCCGAAAATATTTGAATTCCTCCTGCAAGTCCTCAATGTCTTTTTGATAAACCGAACCTGACTCGTTTGCCACCTTTGCAATCTGATTGAGATTGTTGCCGATGGAGAGGAACGCTCTTTTCAAAGTTACAAGCTCTTTGAGTTCGTAATATTTGATTTCTCCCTTGA
>JAEDJD010000033.1 GCA_016296505.1 Oscillospiraceae bacterium | reverse complement strand
CACAGAATCAGCACGGCAATCCGTACACGAAGATTATTCACGCTTTCTTTTCCTCCTTTTTCACGAGTGAGCAGATGCCGGAGCGATCAGCTGTCAGCAAAAAAACCTGTTCCGGCTCAAGATGCTTTTGCTTCAGGAATTGCATCAGCTTTTTCTCGGATAAACCGCAGGCTTTGCAGCCCTCCTTACTGACGCTTCCATCTGCGATGACGACCTCCGGCGGATCGTTTTCAGCAGGATTTATTTTGAGATCCTCCGGTGTAACGGGTTGTGCGGCGGCTTTCTGGCAAGCAGAGACTGTGCCGTTTGTTTCGACGACTGCAAGCTGCACATCTCGGATATCAAAAATACCATTGCCTCGCAGTGCGGTCATGAGATCGTCCAGTGTGAAGCGTAATTCTGTCATAATGCGCTGGTCGATTACGCCGCCGCGGATGATGACTTGCGGACTGCCAGCAAGCAGATGGCGGATACGACGGTTTTTCATACCGAGCCATGCGAGCAGAACTTCAAAACAGATGAGCAGCAGCATTGGTGATATTCCCATAAGCAGAGGCAAATTCTGATCCTCCAGCGGCAGCGACGCGATATTGGAAATTAGAATCGTAATGACAAGCTCTGTCGGCTGCAATTCTCCGATTTGCCGCTTTCCCATGAGCCGCACGCCAAATACAACGATCGGATATAATATCAGAGCGCGAATCAAACTGACAAACATAAAAATATGGAGAAAGAAGTACGTTGTCAGCGCGTTGCCTGACCGATAGCTTTCTCCAGCCTCCTTTCTTCTGATATTTCCTTAGAGCGCTTCAGCGTCTTCATAGGAAAGCTGTGGATGCAGCGCAAGGTTGATGCCGAGCGCGAGCAGACGAGCCGCATGATGAATCAGCCGGTCAATATCGCGCGGCGTGACCATGAGATTCGGCAGATCGTGCGGCGGAACGGCTCCCGCCTGACGTATGACCGTATGCAGATCAACAACCGTCGGGACGCCGATTGCAATGACGGGTACGTTGAGCGTTTGCACACTCAGCTCCGCACGGCTGTTTCGGACGCCGCTGCCCGGTGAAATACCTGCGTCTGAAATCTGGATGGTTGTTCCGAGCCGATGCAAATCGGAGCAGGCAAGCGCGTCTACGGCAATGATGCAAGCCGGATTGACGCGGCCTTTGAGTGCGGCGATCAATTCGGCGGTTTCGATACCGGTCTGTCCGAGAACGCCGTTTGCAAGAACGCTGACCGGCCGCATGGCGCGCAGAAAATCCGTATCCGGATCGTTGTCGGAAAGCTCCTGTCGCAGATGCCGTGTTGCGAGGATACGCCCTGCCGTCATCGGACCGAGCGCGTCCGGTGTGATATCAGAATTGCCAAGTCCTGCAATCAAAACGGCGCCCTCCGGAATGAAGCTGCGCAGTTCGTCTGCAAGTTCAGTGGCTTGTTTGCGAAGCTGCGGCGCGGCATGATGGAGCTGCATGGCTTCAAGCGTCAGATAGCGTCCTTTGGGTTTCCCGATCGGGGCGCCGTGCGCATCGGAATCAATCTCAATCTCTGTGATACGGAAAGCGTCGCCGCGATGTCGCATAAAGACGCCGTCCTGTGAGGGGAATCCGGCGGCGCGTTCGAGCGCCAAATCTGTTCTGCTCTGCATCGTTCTAACCCCTTTGCTTTGTCCTATTGACAAGTGATTATTCTTCTGTTATAATGATGTACAATACGCTGCAGATTATGCGCGTATGGGAAGGGCGTTTTTAAACCATGAAGAAAATGATAAATCTGATGTGTGCAGCTTGCCTTGCGATTACCGGTATGGCGGCAGCATTGCCGGCAGAAATTGCAGTATACGCGGAAGAAGCAGCACCGACAAGCGGGACGCTGCAAGGCGGTCAGACATGGACGCTCGACAGCGAGGGTATGCTGACGATTTCCGGTACGGGAGAGATGAAGGAACGACAAGGAACGGATTATCCGTGGGATTTGCAGCGCGACGCTGTGAAAAAGCTTGTGATTCAGGAAGGCATCACAAATATCGGCAGCTCTGCGTTTCGTGATTGTCGTGCCCTCACTGAAGTAACGATTCCGCAGTCGGTGATGAAAATTGCCAGCTACGCATTTGATGAATGTCGTTTGCTCACAGAAGTGAAGCTTCCGCAGTCGTTGACATATATCGGCGCCGGTGCGTTTTATAGCTGCAGCGCCCTCGCTGAGATAAACATTCCGCAGTCGGTGACATATATCGGAAGAGGCGCATTCAATTTTTGTCATAAGCTTGTCGGGGTGGAAATTCCGAAGAGTGTGACAACAATCGAGGAAGGCGCGTTTGGTTATTGCAACGGCTTGGAGTCGATTACTGTTGATCCGGAAAACCCAAATTACTGCGATGTGGACGGCGTATTGTTCTCAAAGGACAAGACAGAGCTGCTTAAATATCCGGCGGGAAAAACACAGACGTCATATGTGATTCCGGACGGTGTAACATTGATTGATTATGTTGCGTTTCAGAGTGCGAATAACCTTGCCGAGATTACATTTCCTGCAAGCGTCGACCGGATTGAAAATTTTGTGTTTACCGGAACACAGTGGCTGAAAGACAGACTGGCAGAGAATCCGATGGTTGTTGTGAACGGAATTCTGATCAATGCGGAGCAGTGTGAAGGCGATGTGACAGTTCCTGAGAATGTAAAAATAATCGGCGATTGGGCATTTTACAATAGTAAAGTAACAAGCGTAATCCTTCCGGAATATATCATTCGAGTGGATGAGTCTGCATTTTATGGCGTAAAAACGCTTCAGGCGCTCACCGTAAAAAATCCCGATTGTCAGTTCCCTTCTTACGACTACGCTCTGCAAAATGCAACGATTTATGGCTTGCGCGGTTCTACCGCAGAGGCGTTTGCACAAGCGCACAAATATAATTTTGCAGCGATCGAATCTGCGCCGGTGCAGACTGTGCTTAGCGGCGATATCGACGGCAATGGCACGGTTGAAGTGGGAGATGCGCAGAAAGCGCTCAATGCCTATGCGGAGATCATTGCAGGCAATGACCCCAAGCTGACCGATGTACAGAAAAAAGCAGCCGATGTCGATAACGACGGCAGAATTGACGTCACCGACGCGCAGTATATTCTGCTTTATTATGTGGAAAATTCCATTGCAGGTAAGCCGGTCAGCTGGGCGGACATCATCGGGAAATAAATGCAGCAAATCTGATGAAAATAAGGTGCGAGCTGAAAACTGTGCATATTGCTGAAAGAATCTGCGAAAGAATTGCAAAATTCCGCATTTTGCCATATTGCAATTTATGCGCGGAACTGGTATAATAATAATTGGTCTGGCAATGTGAAATCAGTATGCGGTCCCCACCCGCAGCAGGCAAAATGATCCCGCCATAATCATTTTGTTATGATATGTTGCTTTTCCGGAATATTTCTGAAACTCTGCAATTTGGCAGACAAGAAAAGGAGTACCAAACAATGGCAGCAGCAAAAAACAACGCGCCGAAGAAGCGCCCCACACCTGAAAAGAGAAATAAGACCAGCAAGCTTCGTGCAGCACGCAACAAGGCTACAAAGTCTGCGCTCAAAACTGCACTCAAAAAGGCATATGTCGGCGGCAAGGATCGTGAGACCGTGATTCGTTTTGCGATTAAGCGCGTCGATCAGGCTTGTGCAAAGGGTATTCTGCACAAGAACAACGCTGCAAGAAAGAAGTCTCAGCTCATGAGACTGCTCAACAAGGCAGTATAATTTTATCTGTTTTAAGAAAAATCCGTCGTTCTCATTGCGAGAGCGACGGATTTTTTTCGTTGGATTGAGAGATCCGGAGTGAGAATTTGTAGTATCTGCTTTGTGGGTAAATTGAATACTTGCAATCCGGTGATTATAACAAACTATTTTCTGATTTTGTCAGGAAATGAAGAAAATTAGCGACTGTATCTTATGAAGGGTCCTTCAAATCATCCAAAGGGAGGAATACGGTATGCAGGATGCTGAATTGCTGCATATGCTGCAAACAACGCCGGAAGAAGGCGTGCGCGAACTCGTCCGCTGCTATAGCGGCTACGTTTATACAATCATCAGAAACAAGCTCAGCGGATGCGGTACACATGAGGACTGCGAGGAAACTGTAAGCGATGTATTTGTTCAGTTTTACGAATGGATTCGCAAAAATACGAATAAATGTACAAGTATCCGCGCTGTACTTGCGGTGATTGCGAAGCGGCAGGCGGTCAGCCGATTCCGTGCGCTGACGAAGCAGCCGCCCTGCGAATCGCATGAGAAACTGCCGATAGAACAGCCCGATCCTGTCGCTTCGCCGGATGCGTCTGTGACGCTGATGCTGTCCGTACAGGCGCTTGGTGAACCGGATAGCGAGATCGTTTTGCGGCGCTATTACTTTGGGCAATCGAGCAGCGAAATTGCGGCGGCGCTTGGGCTAAAGCCGAATACCGTTGACCAGAAACTCTCACGCGCACTTAAAAAACTGCGTGCAATCTGGAAGGAGGATGCTTTATGATAACAGAATTTGATGAAATGTCTGCGCAGGCGCTCGGTCTTGCAGATGCAGCGCTTTTGCATATCGCGGAAACGGAGCAGCTTACGGATGCAGAAAATGATCGTATTGCGGCGAATGTCCTGAGCAGAGTCAATCTGACGAACGCACAGCCTGCTGTGAAAATCCAACACAGAAAAAGGCGGCTGCGCATCGTTGGTGCGCTGATCGCTGCTGCTGTGACAGTCGGTGCAATCGGGCTTAGCGTATCCGGATGGCTGACTTATAACAAGCCGCTGATGCAGAGCTTTTTTGGCTCGCTCGGAGATGAACGCCTTGCAGAACTGGAATTGCCGGAACCGCAGACTTTTACGAACGGTATTGTCAAAGCAACTGTGGAGGTGAGCCTGCGTGATAGCAATGTCATGCTGGTGCTGATGACATTTGAAAGCACAGATGAAAACAATCCGATTGACTGGGCGAAGCTCATGAATGAAGAAGTGCGGCATCACGGCGATTCGCTGTTCTTTTACAACTTTCGTATTCTGGATGAAAACGGCGAGCCGGTCGGCAGTGAGGAAAATCCGGCAGAAGATATGATGCTAAGTTCCTCCGGTGTATGCCGGTATGAAAATCATTATCATACCGCGTCGGTCGAATGCAGACTGGATATCCTGAATCCAGATTTTGATGCAGAATCAATTACGCTGCGGTTTGAGAATCAGGGACAGGGCAGGCTGGACGTCACAGTGCCGGTTACGCCGAAGCTGGAGTCGGCAGTTTTTGAAGCGGAGGACGGCAACCAGATGACGGTTTCGCCGATTTGGTTCCGAACTTCTGTCAGTCAACTGATCGTGCCGATGGATCTTCCGTGGCAAGATTTGATTCTGAACCGTACAGACGGCACGCAAACCCATGGGCATTTGACCTCGTTGGGCAGTGTGGGATACTCCGGACCGGATGATAAATGGTCATATTCGGAATCCATGATCTATGAGGTGACCGAGGGCATGGAATTTGAATACGATAATCCGGAAACCTATAACGGTTTTATTGATATCAGCGATGTGGATTCGATTGAATGGTGCGAGCAGATTTATTACCGGAAAAGTGAATAAGCGGAAAAAACCGGACTTGGCTGCAAGTCCGGTTTTTGTGTTCAAATCAGTTGATATAAGCTTCGATAAATTCAACAGCGTCCCCGACAGTGCTGATCTTGTCAACAGCGTCGTCCTCGACGGCGATATCGAATTCCTCGGAGATCGTCTTCATCAGCAAAGTGATGTCGAGTGAATCAGCCTGAAGATCGTCCACGAAATCAGCTTCCATTGTGATTTCGTCCTCATCCACATCGAGTTGATCAAGGATAATATCCTTGAGCTTCTCAAATACCATGTAATCTGCTCCTCTCTGTATGTGATTTTGTCTGTGTACACACGCAGCCAAGTTCTGCCGGTCACATCGTATATAGTATATCCGTTTGCGGAGAAAAGGTCAATATCTTTTCGCAGAAATCAGCGTAAAATTTGGAGTGAAAAAGCGAAACTCTTTTTGACAATTTGCACAATCACAATGCGCAGCTTTAGGCGCTGCGCGAAATTTGGGCATTCAGCGCAACAGAGCATTCCGCAGTACGGAGCAGCTCGCGCCATTCATCCTGTGAACAGCTGCGCGCGGCAGTGATGTTGCAACGGATTGCGTGCTCACGCAGAAACAGAAGATCGGCGCCGTATGCGAGCGCAGATTCTTTGAGGGCGGCGGTGAGCATATCGCTCAGACGAGCAGCAGCGGCTTCCGTCAATGGCGGTTCGGTGGCAACTGTTCCTGAAATTTCAATTTTTAGTGTATCGTTCTGCGTCAGCCGGATTTGCAGTGCATCGGATGTGAGCCGATAGGCAATTCCGTTTGCTGCAAACACAAAGGATTTTCTTCGTTTGCCGAGTAATGCAAGCCCGCGGCAGGCGTCGGCGGAAAGCTTACCGCAGCAGGCTTCGGATGACCATAGCGCAAGCGTCAGATCGTCCGAGTCCGGCGTGCAGACTGCTGTGATACCAGAACCACCCCATAGGTCGGCAAGAACGATATCGGCAGTGCGTTCGGGAAGTATTCCGGTTTCGACGGCGGCTTGCAGTTGTGTTGGTTCTGGTAGATTCCCGTTTTTGAGCTGACCACAAGCGTCTGTCGGAACATATAGTACCGAGCAGGTCGGGGCAAGGAGCTGCGCTTGAAAAAAGTCTTGCAGGACGCCGCAGGGATTGCCCGATACGGCAAGCATCGAAAGATGTCCGGTGGAAAGTTCTGCGCCGGATGCATTTCGGAGCGCGTCCTGTATTTGCAGTGCGGTTTCTGCTTGTGCCGAGATGATCTCAGCTTCCAGCGAAGTCTGTGCAGCGAACTGTACCGATTCCGCTGTATCAACTGCAAGAATCATCGGCAGCAGGCGAGTGTGGATGTCCGTGCAGCCGGTCAATAGCAGTATATAGAAAATACAGATCAGAAAGCGTTTCATGCGTTTTTCCTCCGGTTGATACAGCAGCGAAATAAGATGATTCCCCATGGAATCAGGATTCCGAACAGCAAATTCAGTGCGGCAGAGATTGTTGTTTGCTGTGCCGGCAGCATCCAAAGCATTGCAAGAAAGAAAAGATACGGCAGAAATGCGGCAGCGAGCATCCGGCGTGATGTTTGCAGATGCGGTTTGGCGGTTTGCAGACAGAACGTGATACAGAGCGCACCGCATCCAAAGGCAAGAAGTATCCAGAATCCGTCCATACGGAAGGCTTCTGAAAGTGGCGTGCGCGCGAGCAGCAGGAAAAACGGATTCCCTTGAAACGAAAGAAGTCTGCCGTTCTGCATTGTCCCGAACAGAACGAGCGCCGGCAAAAACAGAATCCGGAATGCAGTCCATGCAAAGGTACTGCGTTTTGCGGCAGATTCCGTTTGTTTTTGCAGAATCAGCGGCAATAGCGGCAGTTCACAGGCATTTGCCCATTCAGATACGCCGAAGCGTGATAGCTCCGGCGTATGCAATAGGACGCGCTGTGCGGTTCCAACGCCGCTAATGGGAAGCAACAGAAATCCTGCGCCGGCAAGGCAAAGCAGAAGCGTTGCCGTCCGTGCGGATGCGCGGTCATGCAGCGAAACCGTATACAGCAGCGTCAGGAGCAGCGTCAGCAGGAGGATTGCCGCGCTTTGTAATTTGAGCTGCATACAAAGCCGACGGAATGCAAGCGTCAGGTATGCAGCTTCAAAAGCCGCACAGAGACGGAAGATCCGGAGCAGCTTTGGTGGAAACTGTAGTCTGTGCCGAAACTGTAGCATCGGCAGTATCAGTATGATCTGTATGATCGCGTTGAGCAGCATTTGTTTGGCATATGTCCCCGAAAACGGTACGCCGCAGCAGAAAAATGGGAACAGCCGCAGCAGTATGATGACTGCGGCGCCTTGTACGGCACTCCATTGCCCCTGTGTTTGCATCGCCTTGCTCCTTTCCATAAATCAGAAGTAGTATATCCGGTATATTGGAGAATATCCGGTGGAATCGCAGATAAAAGATGCGGCGATTTGTTCAGAACGCCAATCTTTGATGGTATGGCTTGCGTATCTGCGGCATCGTATGATATGATAATATAATCAGCACACCATATATGCTGAGAACATGAATCGAGAGGGGAAATTTTATGAAAACAAGGAGAGGCGCGGCATTGCTGTGTGCTGCCTGTCTAATTGCGACGGGTACAGCGGCATTGCCGGCACCTGCGGCAGTTTTTGCCGCAGAGGAAGAAGCCGTACTGGAAGCCGAAGGGCTGAAGTACGAAATTGCCGATGATTCGGTGACGATCACGGGCTTCATGTCTGAACTTTCCGGGGAGGTTACGGTCCCTGCGGAAATCAACGGATTGCCTGTGACGAAAATCGGAGCAGGCGCGTTCAAGTATAACGCGAAAGTCACGGAGATCACGCTGCCGGACAGCGTCACCGAAATCGGGCAGGAGGCGTTCAAGAGCTGTTTTCAGCTCAAATCCGTCGTATTGCCGAAGAATCTGACAAGCATTGCAGACAATACCTTTCAGGAGAGTCGGAAGCTTGCAAGTCTGACGGTTCCGGAGCAGGTTAAGAGCATCGGGGAGCTTGCGTTTGCGCAGTGTCTTTTGCTTGCTGATCTGACTCTGCCGGAAGGTCTGGAGACTGTCGGCGAAGATGCGTTTCTGAATACGCCGTGGATGGACGCACAGCGCGAAAAGAATCCGTTTGTGATTATCAATCATGTGCTGATAGACGGAAAGGCTTGCAAGGGCGATATCACGATACCGGCAGATGTGACCGCAATCGGCGCGGGCGCATTTTCCTATAACTACTATATTACAAGCGTACTGGTGCCGGAAAATGTGAAGGAGATTCGCCGTTATGGATTCTTTAACTGTACTGGAATGGAGCGCATTACTGTATTGAATCCGGATTGTGAAATTTATGATCTGGACGGCACAATCTCCAATACTTATTGTAAACACGTGGCAGGGTTTTTAGGCGCGATCCGCGGCTTTGAGAATTCGACGCTGCAGGCATTTTGCGAAACGCGTGCGTATCCGTTTGAGGTTATCACGGCGACGAAAGGCGATTGGGATTTGAACGGCAAGATTGGAGCTGATGACGCGCAGAATGTTCTTAGCGTTTATGCGCAGATTGTAGCAGGCAATGAACCGGAGCTGAGTGAACTGCAGCGGACAGCTGCGGATATCAATGGAGACAGCATGATTGACTCTGCCGACGCGCAGTTGATTCTGCTTTATTATGTGCAAAATAGCGTTGCGGGCATCCCGACCGACTGGGACGCGCTGGTGAAATAACCAGTTGAAAATGTGCCGCGGTACTTCTGATTGCGTGATCGGAAGCGCCGCGGCATTTCTATTCATAAATAGCCGAGAGCTTCAGTGACAAAGTAAGGGCAACATGATCTGGTAACAGATACTATGGCGATGATGGATATGCGTAAATGCAGTTTATGATTACGGGTATCCGCGCCGCCGAATCTCCGATACGTGGAAATTACTCTGAGAGAGCCGCCGGAAACCGACGCGCGCAAAAATATCCGAAAGTCGATTGGGTAGAATCGGCGCGATTGGCGCGGAAATGGGATATCCGAATATCTCGGTGCCGCAGATATGAAACAGAACGGCGACGCCAAGCAATGCGACTGCCGGAAGTCCTGCCGCAGCTGCGGCAAGAATAAATGCTGGACGCAGTACCGTCAATGCGGCATGATGCTCAGGTATGACGAAGCCTGCGGTTGCCGCCAGTGCTGAAACTGTCAGCACCGGCGTACTGATTAACCCTGACTGCACCGCCGCGTCGCCAATCAGCAGACCGCCGATCATTCCAACTGCACCGCCGACCGCTTTCGGAAGCCGCAGTCCTGCCTCGCGTACAATTTCAAAAAGGAATAAAACGCCGAGCATCTCCGTAGCAAGCGAAAACGGTACGTTCTGTTCGGAATCTGTAAGCAGCCGCAGCAGCGTTTCATGCAGCAGCTCCGGATGATGCAATGCCGCAGACAGATATCCGGCAGGCAGCAGGAGTGCAATCAATGCCGCCGCATATTTAATCCAACGCAGAAGCGTTGCATATGCGGGCGGATAGTTGTAGTCGTCGAGCGTCTGAAAAGTTTCACAGAAAAGCTGTGGCAGCAGAAGCGCAAAGGGCGTACCGTCTATTAGTATACCGACTCTGCCTTCAAGCAGCTTTGCGCAGAACGTATCCGGACGTTCCGTTGTACCAACGCTGTGAACAAGCTGCATATCGCTGCCCTCAAGAAACGGACGAACATAACCACTGGAGAAGATGCTCTCAAGCGGCAGATTCTGCAATTTCTGCCGGATGCTTTGCAGCAGATCCTCCGGCACACGGTCGCGCAGATAAACAAGACATAAATTGGTATGTGAAAGACTGCCGGCAGTCAGCATCTCAAAGTTCAGAAGCGGCGATTTCATGCGTTTGCGAATGAGCGACATATTCGTGCGGATGGTTTCGGTGAAGCCCTCTTTTGCGCCGTAGATATTCAGTTCGCCGGATGGTTCGGAGATACTGCGTGTAGCATAGCCCTGCATCCCGCAGACGAGACAGAATGCAGCGCCCTCGGCGAGCAGAATCACAAAGCCGGAATGCAGTCTGTTCAGCAGATCTGTCATGTGTGCGGCGGTGGTGCTGTCTGCAGCAAAAAGCCGGTATGTCTGTAAAAAACGAATCAGTGCGGCGCCGTTCGGGAATTCGTGGGAAAGCGTGTGCAGCGGTTCTGCGATTTGCTCGCTGATGCTGGAACTGCTGCACATTCCCTCGCAGGAAAGTAATGCGCAGGGTATGCCGCAGACTGTCAGACGACTGGTAATAATATCCGCAGAGCCGCCGGTCAGATGCCGGATGATATTCAGGTTTTGATCAAGCGATTCAGTTAAATGCATCGGATACACCTCCTTGACTTTTGATTAGTATATCCGAATTTTTTTAAGAATACTGTTTGGCTGATTATAATTATGAATGTTTCCGTAATTTTGAAAAATAGAAGTTGCATTTTTTATCTGATTGTGTTATAATAAAAAAAGATCGGGCGGTTTCGGCATTTTTCGCTGATTTCGTCCACAGAGAACCAGAAAGGAATTTTGGAATGATGAAACGATCGGAAAAAGCGGCGTCAGCGCTGCTTATGCTCGGTATGATGTTTTGTCTGGCTGCGTGTAATGGGCAATCGGAAATAATGTCTGCCGAGAGTATCGAGCCGGCTGTGACGGATTCCACAGCGCCTGTCACGCTTGCAACGTCAACCACGGTCATCACGACGACCACGGTGCCTGCTGCTCCGCCGGATATCAGTGTGAATATGTTAGCTGTCGGCGATAATCTTGTGCAGACCTATGTTTATAAGGCTGCACAGGCAAGAGCTACCGGCGGCGAAGAATATAATTTTGCACCGCTCTATGAAAATGTTAAGCCGATTGTTGAGGCGGCAGATGTCGCGGTTGTCAATCAGGAAACAATGATCTGCGGACCGGGCTTTGAGGTTTCCGGTTCCAATTATAATTTCTGTTCGCCGCCGGTGCTGGCAGACGCGATGATCGACGCAGGTTTTGATATCTTTACACTTGCCAATAACCATTTGCTGGATCGCGGCATTGAAGGCTTGGAAGCTTCAATCAATTTCTGGGATGACATGATGCGGAAAAGACCAATTCTTGCACTCGGCGCATATCGCGGTCCGAGCGATCAGGAGACAATCCGTGTGCAGGATATCAAAGGTATGCGCATTGCATATCTCTCCTATACGCAGTCGCTGAACGGCTATTATATTCCAGACCATTCTACCCTATGCGTCGGCATGACCTCGGAGACGGAATTGATCGAGCGGCAGATCAAGCGCGCGAAAGAAGTTGCGGACGCCGTTGTGGTTTCAGCTCACTGGGGCAATGAGGATACGCACGTTGTTCCTCCGGGCGTCAAAGAACTTGCACAGAACATGATTAACTGGGGCGCGGATGTGATTCTCGGTACGCATTCGCACACTGCACAGACTATGGAATATCTGACGCGCGAGGATGGTACACAGGGCTTTGTGTTCTATTCGCTCGGTAACTTTATTTCCGCGCAAACCGATAATTTCAATGTCGTCGGTGAAATGGCAAACTTCAATATCGTCAAAAACGGAGAATCCGGCGCGATTACGATTGAGGATATCGGCGTTATGCCGGTTATTACGCACTATGATGCTGTATTTGCAAATTTGCGTCTGTATCCGTATAACGCGTATACAGAGGAACTCGCAAATGCGCACGCGCTTCCCTATACGCACGCGCCTGGCGAATCTGCAAAGGATTTTGGTATGCACGTTATCAATGCGATTGCGGACGCCAATATCCCGAAGGAATATCAGTGGCTTACGTAACGTATAGCATCTCACAAAGAAACGGAAATCCCGCGGCGAGTAATTCCGAGCGCATGAGTCGGAATTGTACGCCGTGGGATTTATTTGTCGGATTGCATAGTTTTCCAATGCTATATTTATCAATAATCACAAAAACGGTATTGAAGTCTTGACTTTGTGACAGTGGTTTATTATAATGGTAGTAAGCCGTATTGTCTGGGTACGTATACCCTTTTGAGGGAGGCTCCTGCGCTTTAGTACGGAAGCGAAAGGACTCCGGAAATCGGGTGTGCGTAATCGGTACGGAACAGATGGACGTTCGATGTTATGCACAGCTCCGGAAACAATTTGAATCCGGTGAAGGAGCGCGGCATTGCTCCGATCCGTCCGAGGTATATGAAAAGAAATGTATCAGCGCGTTTCTTGGATTATATACATTTTCATGAAAGAAGGAGGAAAGGAATGAAGGCGCAGAAAGCGGCGGTTGCCGTTTTGGCTGCGGGCTTCCTTGCGTACTGCGCTCCGGGATCGTATCTGGTTCAGGCAAATGCTGCGGAGACAGAGCTTGTTACTGCGCTTGTCCTGGATAGGACGGCAGCGGACACGGACGGGCTTTTCACGGCAACACTTTCGCTGGATGAGATTCCAGAATCCGGATTGTGCGCATTGGAGTTTGCAATCGTATACGACGCTGCTGCTCTCGAGATTACCGATGTAGACCTGCTGTATGACACAGGGGCACAGGAAGCGGAAACGCTCGCGAACCCTGAACTTGCCAATACTGTATTTCAACATGAAATCAGAGAAGGTATGGTGTGGATTCGCTGGGCAACTGCTCTGGACGCAGAATATTGGCTGAGAACGGAACAGGCTTTTTTTACGGTTACCGGACAGCTCAACGGCGAAATGCCGGCGGGTTCCGCAGCCGAGTTGAAGCTCGTTTCAGCAGCGGGGGATGCCGCTGACGCGGTAATAGCTGCTGGCTATATTGATGCGGATGGGACTTCCCATTACTGTCAGACTGTCGTGCAGAACGGCTACGTCTGGAAACCGATTGATGAAACCGGTGCAACCATGTATGGTGACATTGATCTGGATGGAAGGCGAACAATCGCAGACGCAGTCATGATGCATCGTGCAATTGCAGAAGAGTTGGCTCTCAGCGCCGCAGCATACGCAAACGCAGATTGTGAGACTGACGGAATGCTGACAATGAGCGATATATCGCTGATGCTCCGGCTCATGGAACATGACGCCGAAGATACCGCTCGCGCGGCAAAGAAGGACTCACCCACGGGGAATCAACAGACGCACGGGTAAGCTGGATGATTCCAAGCTCCGTGATATGCGGCCGAGAGGCGCGTATCAACTGCAACATTCGTGGTCGGCAAAGAGCCGCCGTTCCATCGGGATTTTGCCGATGGAAAATCGCCGAAAACAAACCCAACAAAACCAAATAAACATATGTGTTTGAACCGAGAAGGCGGCTTTCAAGGTGTCAAACCAGAAAGGATTTAGTTGTCATGAAGAAATTCATCTCTGCTCTTTCGTCGCTTGTTTTGACAGCGACGGCTATGGGCGGCGCTCTGACTTTCAGTGCAGACGCTGCAACAAACGGTAAGGTCGATAATACAATTATTTCGTTCCAATCCGGTGGTAAGAATGAGGTCAAGGTTGAAAAGGGCGGCGTGTCCGTTCCTGTTTCTGTTTATGTTCCGCAGTCGAACGGCTTCCACAGCCTGTTCCTGAAGATGGCGATCAACGGTGACGCTACGCTCGGTAAGGGTACTGTTATTGACCAGAACAATAAAGAGCATACAAACTTCAAGTATGCATTCTCTAACTACGGCATCGAGATCAAGAACAATTCCTGGGCTAATGAGGAGCTGATCTGCCTTGATTCCGGTGCATATTCCAGCCCGAAGGCAAAGGGCAGCACTGTTGATGCAGGTTACTATAACAATAGTAACTATTGCATCTTTACTGCAAACAGCTACTATCTGTCTTATCAGGCTACACACGCAATGCTGTATAAAGCAGCGGATGATAACCCTCGCGGCGACGGTCCTCACAACATCGACTCCTATAGCGCATGGGTGGCAGCCGGTGAACCGAAGGATTTGACTGATTATACAGTTGTTGAGACATGGACAAAGGATGAGGCATGGGCATATGAGACTCCGCTCATCTCCTTTGATCTGGCTCTGCCGGCAAATCTGGCAGACGGTACTTACGTACTGGATCTTTACACCGATGAGTATGTAAACTGCACACCTTCCGGTCTGTTCGATGAGACCACAGGCGAGCTTCTTCCGGAAGATAAGCTTGTGACCAATAAGACCAGCGTGAAGGGCGTTGAAGGTTCGACAGAATCTGCTCTGAAGAACTTTAAGTCTGAGCCGCTGACCATCGTTGTCGGCGATGGCGGTTCTACTACTACAACTTCAACCTCGAAGTCCACAAGCGAAACGACAAAGACCACTTCTGGCAGCAAGGTTGATACCGCAAACAAGATTATCT
>JAEDJD010000032.1 GCA_016296505.1 Oscillospiraceae bacterium | reverse complement strand
CGCTTTGCACAATGTTTTCTATTATTCTTTGTCTTACTTTTTGGTGTCAGTTCAAGATGCCTGAATCGGACGTTTTTGTTTTATTCAGCCGCACGGCGACGCTGACGTTTTCCGGTCAGAAGATCGCTCCGATGCTTCATCAAAATCTCGGTTCCATCCTCGCTGATATAGGTTCTTCCGGATTTCGTCAGCTCCAGAATCGCAAGAAACAGCGCAACGCGGTCGGTACGCTTGGTCAATCCATCAAACAGATCTGCCATACGAACCCTCTCGCGTGTGAAAAACTGCCGCAGAAGATACACCACCTTTGAAGCAACACTTGTAACCTGATGGTGCATCTGTACAACGGCATGGATTTTCTCACCGACATTGTTCTCAGCCTTGCCGGATGGCATCCGTTTCAGCCCCATATTCTGATAAACATTCAGCAGCAAAGACGGCTCATGTGTGCGCCGATAAGTCATATCAACAGGAAGCTCTATCGGTTTGCGAACAAAAATCAAATCGCCAACATACTGCTGTCGCAAATTTCCCGCTACAATTTTACAGATGGAATATTCGATCAGAGCGCCTTCCAGTTCCTTTTTTACCGCCTCAGCTTCTTCCGGCTGCGGCAGAAGCGAAGCCGTTTTCATCCAGATCAGCTTTGCGGCCATCGTCAGGAACTCGCCTGCAAGTTCATAATCCTGCTCGGCACATTGCTGTATATACAGCAGATACTGCTCCAGCAGCACAGAAATCTCAATATCGCGTATATTCAGCTTATGCTTGGCAATCAGATGCAGCAATAAATCCATAGGCCCGTCAAAGACAGGCAGATGAAACGATAATTCCGGCATGGCGTCAACCTATCAATGCCGGAATCCAGTTTGTCAGCCATACAAACAGATTGAAAATGCCGCCTTGAACCACGGAAAGCGGGCCACTCAGAATTGGGCTGACCAGTACAATTAGAAACACAATGCGGATAATCTGCTCGTTGCGGATAAACCACTGATCGACCTTGGCACTTGTGAAATAACTGAGAATCTTTGAACCGTCCAGCGGCGGAATCGGAATCAGATTGAACACGGCAAGACCAATGTTAATTGATACAAATGCAAGCAGCATCGTTTCGATGATTCCCGGCGCATTGGAGACCGCTTCGCCCTCCACATACGCATCCAGATACTGTTTGTAATATGAAGTGCAGTTAAATATACGCAGAGCAATCATGCCGATGAACGATACGATCAGATTGCTGACGGGACCTGCCAGCGCTGTCATCGCAACGCCGAATCGTATCGAATGCTTCCGGTCAAAGCGCGACGGATCAATCGGGACAGGCTTTGCCCAGCCGAACCCGCCAATCATCAGACAAATTGCGCCAATCGGATCCAGATGCGCAAGCGGACTAAGCGTTAAGCGCCCCTGATATTTTGCGGTATCGTCGCCGAGCTTATGCGCTGCCCATGCGTGCGCATATTCATGTATCGGCAAAATCAAAAATATGATGAACAAACGCACCAGATAACCGATTATCCTTTCCTGCGATAATTCTCCAACCAATGGCATATGAATACTCCTTTCGTCCTCAAACCACAAACAGAGATATTGTATATTATAACATATTATCAGGTAAAATGCAATGGAATGAATGAAAAAATAACGCACTTTATGACAAATAAATCTCGTTTGTCATAAAAGCGCATTTTGCTTTATATGCCTCTCATTCCATAACGAATAACAAAGTTTATACAAAATATAAATGCAATTTTCCGATTATTTTTTGTTTTCCCCTTGACAAAAGAGACAAAAGCTGATATAATAGTGAAGCTGGTGTAAAGGCATATACCATGACAGACGGAGGGTGACGGTGAAATCTATGAAAAATTTAGATTTTGTTTTGCTGCTCGACTGTTATGGCAGTCTGCTAACCGAACGTCAGCGGACTTTGTTGGAAGGCTATTACGACGAGGATCTTTCCCTCGCGGAACTGGCACAGCCACTCGGTATCTCCCGTCAGGCGGTGCATGACAGTATCCGCAGAGGAGAACATCAGCTTGAAGCGCTCGAAACGCAAATGGGCATCGCCGCAAGACTCACGGCTGCCCGCGCGGTTTTTCAGGAAATCGAAACTCTCAGCGCAGAACTCCCCGAACCGCAGCGTTCCGGTATTGCGGAAGCGGCTGCACGGGGCAAGGCGCTCTTTTGATATGATGATATACTGATTCACAGAACAGGAGGGAACGGCAATGGCATTTGAAGGATTGCAGGATAAGCTCGGACAGGTGTTCAAAAAGCTCAAGGCACGCGGAAAACTCACCGAGGCAGATGTCAAGGAAGCCATGCGCGAAGTACGGCTCGCCCTTCTGGAAGCTGACGTCAGCTATAAGGTTGTCAAGGATTTTGTCAATCGTGTTTCAGAACGTGCGGTCGGCGAAGAAGTGCTCGCTAGCCTGACGCCGGCACAGCAGGTCGTCAAAATTGTCAATGAAGAGCTTGTCTCGCTCATGGGCGATGGAAATTCTCGCCTGATTTTTGCTGCAAAGCCGCCTACGGTTCTCATGTTCTGCGGCTTGCAAGGCTCCGGTAAAACAACGCATTGTGCAAAGCTTGCGAAATTGCTGAAAAAAGAAGGACATCATCCGCTGCTCGTTGCCTGTGACGTTTACCGTCCGGCTGCGATCGACCAGCTGAAAGTCGTCGGCGGTCAGGCTGATGTCACTGTGTTTGAACTCGGTCAGATTGATCCGATTGAGATTGCGACGCAGGGCGTCAAATACGCCAAAGACCATAACCATGATATCGTGATTCTCGATACGGCAGGCCGTCTGCATATCGACGAAAAACTCATGGATGAGCTGAAAAATATCAAAGCCGAAACCAATCCCAATGAGATTATGCTCGTTGTAGACGCGATGACCGGTCAGGACGCCGTCAATGTCGCCAAGGCATTTGACGACGCGCTCGGTATCACAAGCGTATTGATGTCGAAGCTCGATTCCGATACAAGAGGCGGCGCAGCGCTTTCCGTTCTGTCCGTCACGGGAAAACCAATCAAATATGTCGGTATGGGCGAAAAGCTCGACGATTTCGAGCAGTTCCATCCAGACAGAATGGCGTCCAGAATCCTCGGTATGGGCGATGTCCTCTCGCTGATCGAAAAGGCTGAGGATGTTTACTCCAAGCAGGAGGCGGAACGTCTGACGCAAAAGCTTCAAAAGAGTCAGTTCGATATGGAGGACCTGCTGGAGCAGATGCGTCAGATCCGGAAAATGGGCGACCTCAAAAAGATTGTCGGTATGCTGCCGGGCGTCGGCAACAAGATTGATGAGCTGGATATCGACGATAACGCATTTGGCAGAGTCGAAGCGATGATTACCTCGATGACGCCGGCGGAACGCGCAAAGCCCTCGATCATCAATCCTTCGCGCAAGCGCAGAATTGCAAAAGGCTCCGGCACGCAGGTGCAGGATGTCAACCGCCTGCTGAAGCAGTTCGAGCAAATGCAGCAAATGATGAAGAAACTCGGCGGCATGAGTGGCAAAAAGGGTCTTTTCGGCAGACGTAAGATGCCGAAGCTGGATCCGAAAATGCTCGACGGCATGGGCGGCGGATTCCCGAAGTTTTGAGGTGCCGATATGTTAACCAACAACAACGATCCGTTCATCCACTGGCTGTCGCTTGCCTTTCCGGTGTTGATTCTCTTCGGTGGATTGTTTGCGCTGATCACGGCGCTGATAGGCAGCCCCAAAATGTATGAGAACAGCAAAAATCCGCAGATGCAGGATCAGATCGCGCGCTGGGGAAAGAAAAAAGCACGCATCATCCACGCGCTTGTATCGCTGCCGCTGCTGGCATTCGGCGGATATCTGCTCTATTGCTGGCTGAACGGTCCGTTGCAGCGCTGACCCGATTTCATTGCAAACACTCATATTTGCATGAATATATATGTTATCAAAATCTGGAGGTGAATAAATCATGGCAGTTAAGATTCGTCTGAGAAGAATGGGTGCAAAGAAGGCGCCGTTCTACCGTATCGTCGTTGCTGACGGCAGATATCCGAGAGACGGCCGCTTCATCGAGGAGATCGGTTACTACGATCCGACCAAGGAGCCGTCCGTTGTCAAGGTTGACGCTGACAAGGCAAAGACTTGGCTTCAGAACGGCGCACAGCCGACTGATACCGTCCGCGATATCCTGAAGAAGCAGGGTGTGCTGTAAACAGCACTTTCCTACCGCCTTGGATCTGGGAGAATATCATGAAAGAACTGTTGTATGCAATTGTAGAAGGCTTGGTCACGGATAAAGCCGCAATTCAGATTACCGAAGACGCGGTAAATGAGGAAGGTATTACCGTCCTGCATCTCACCGTCGCTCCGGATGATATGGGGCGCGTGATCGGAAAACAAGGCAGAATTGCGAAGGCAATCCGGACGCTGATGCGTGCGGGTGCAGCCCGTGAAAACAGGAAGGTTGCTGTGGAGATCGATTGATCTGCATATGCCGAATTGCACAGGAAATTATGGGACAGGAACCAAATTGCGGTTTCCTGTCCCTGATTTTTTCAGATCAATTTGGGAGAATTCCCTCCATTGAAATCATTCTGCAACCAAAACGCCCCAGATTGGCAAAATGCACGGAAATCGTATGCGAAAATCCATAATTTTCTCCGGAACGGTTTTGCATTCCCCGCCTGTTTTCGTTGCGGTTACCCCTTTACAATTAGCTTTGAATATGGTATAATGATAAGAAATAGATAGCGCGTTTTTAGAACAGATTTGATTCCGGACAGGAAAAGGAGGCATCCCTTTATATGGGCAAAATCATCGCATTTGCGAATCAAAAGGGCGGTGTCGGCAAATCGACAACCGTTGTAAGCCTCGGCGCATATCTCGGTATGCGCGGTCATAAAGTGCTGTGCATTGATGTAGATTCGCAGGGAAATACAACCACTGGCTTCGGGATCGCCAAACGGTCGTTGCTTTTTTCCAGCTACGAGGTTCTGATCGGAAAATGCCGCATTCAGGACGCGGTCATCGAAACCAATTTTGAGAACGTCAGTCTGCTGCCTGCAATTTCTGCGCTTGCCGGTGCCGAGATTGATCTAATTGATCTGGACAATCGTTCTGAGCGTCTTAAAATGGCACTTGTTTCCTGCCGTCTTGACTACGATTATATTCTCATCGACTGCCCGCCTTCGCTCAGTCTTATTACAATTAACAGTCTGGTTGCTGCGGATACCGTTCTGATTCCGATGACGGCGGAATATCTTGCACTCGAAGGTCTTTCGCAGCTCTATGAGACAGTCAAAATTGTCAAGAGCAAGTATAATGCCGGACTCATGATTGAGGGCATCCTCTTTACCATGTATGACGCCAGACTGAATCTTTCAGAACAGGTCGTTGCAGAAGTAGAAAAGTTTTTCCCGCATCAGGTCTTTCAGACTAAAATTCCGCGAAATGTACGTCTCTCGGAAGCGCCTAGCCACGGAAAACCCATTTTTTATTACGACCGCGCTTCCAAAGGCTCAGAAGCATACGAAATGCTCGCGCATGAAATGCTCGGTGAACCGCTTGTCCCCGATATCAAGCCGAAACATTTTCTTTTCGGCAGAAGATAATTGCGCGGAGACCATATTTTATATAGAAAGCAGGCGAGATTATGGCAAAGGGCGGGCTCGGACTCGGCAGCGGACTCAGTTCCCTGTTTGAGCAGAATGCAACGGATCCGGCAGGCGGCGTACAGACAGTCCGGATTACCGAAATCGAACAGAATCGCTCACAGCCCCGTAAACGCTTCGATGATGAAGCGCTGACGGAGCTTGCAGAGTCCATTCAGACGCATGGTATGCTGCAGCCGATCGTCGTCAGACCAATCGGCGAACGTCGCTATCAGATTGTAGCCGGCGAACGCCGTTGGCGCGCCGCAAAACGCATCGGGCTTTCAGAAGTTCCGGTTATTATCCGCGAACTGACCGACCACGAAGCAAGCCAGATCGCTCTGATTGAAAATCTTCAGCGCGAAAATCTCAATCCAATTGAGGAGGCTGCCGGCTATCAGGCTTTGATGCAGCAATTTCATATGACGCAGGAGGAGGTCGCCAAAACAGTCGGGCGCTCGCGCTCTACGATCGCGAACAGTCTGCGGCTGCTGAATCTCCCCGTTCTCGTACAGGATTATTTGGAAAAAGGCAAAATTTCTGCCGGTCATGCGAAAGCGCTCGCCGGCATTAAGGATGAAACACTGCTGCTGCGCTGTGCGGCAAGAGCTGCTGAAGATAACATTACAGTGCGCGAGATCGAAGCGCTCGTGCAAAAGGAAGCAGCCGAAGCCAAACCTGTAGATAAACAAAAAACGCCCGAGCAAATCTACTATGAGGAAATGGAGATTAGTCTCGGCACTTACCTCGGAAGAAAAGTGAAAGTATCCGGAAGCCGAAAAAAGGGTACGCTCACTTTGGAATTTTATAATAAGGAAGATTTGCAAACGCTTTGTCAGCTTTTGACAAAGGAAACCGAATGACGGAAAAGGAGAGGAAAGTAATGATTCAAAATGTAGGCAAATTCCAGAAAGAAGGACTGACATTTGACGATGTACTGCTGATCCCGGCAGAATCAAATGTCACACCGAACCAGATCCGTCTTGCGACAAGACTCGCAGGCGATATCATGCTGAACACGCCGATTATGACCTCAGCTATGGATACGGTCACCGAATCTAAAATGGCAATCGCGATTGCGCGTGAGGGCGGCATCGGTATCATTCACAAGAATATGACCATCGAACAGCAGTGCGATGAGGTCGATAAGGTCAAGCGCTCGGAAAACGGCGTTATCGTGAATCCGTTTGCACTGACGGAAGATCGTTACGTCTATGACGCAGATGAGTTAATGGGCAAATATAAAATTTCCGGCGTTCCGATCGTGGATAAAGCAGGTCATCTTGTCGGCATCATCACAAACCGCGATATGCGTTTCCTGACCGATTTCAATATCCGCATCAGCGAGGTCATGACCAAGGAAAATCTCATCACCGCTCCGGTCGGTACGACGCTTTCCGAAGCACAGGATATCCTGCGCTCCCATAAGATCGAAAAGCTCCCGATCGTCGATGAGGACGGCATCCTGCGCGGTCTTATCACAATCAAGGATATCGAAAAATCTGTAAAATATCCGAATTCGGCGCGCGATTCCGGCGGCAGACTGCTCTGCGGCGCGGCTATCGGCGTTACAAAGGATCTGCTCGACCGTGCAAGCGCCCTGATCGAAGCAAAAGCGGACGTCCTTGTTCTGGACAGCGCACATGGTCACAGCGCCAATATCATCAACAGCCTCAAACAAGTCAAAGCGGCATTTCCGCATATGCCAGTCATTGCTGGAAATATCGCAACCGCTGAAGGCGCTGAAGCTCTGATTCAGGCTGGCGCAGACGCAATCAAGGTCGGTATCGGTCCCGGCTCGATCTGCACAACGCGTGTCGTTGCAGGTATCGGCGTACCGCAGGTGACCGCTGTTTATGACGCTGCCTGCGTTGCAGAAAAATATAATATACCGGTTATCGCAGACGGCGGTATCAAGTATTCCGGCGACATCGTGAAAGCGCTTGCAGCCGGTGCAAATCTTGTCATGCTCGGCAGTCTGTTTGCCGGCTGTGACGAAGCACCCGGCGCAACCGAAATCTATCAGGGCAGACAGTTCAAGGTCTATCGCGGCATGGGTTCGCTCGGCGCCATGGAAGCCGGCTCAAAGGATCGCTATTTCCAAGAGGGCGCAAAGAAACTCGTTCCGGAAGGCGTTGAGGGCAGAGTACCGTACAAGGGGCTTGTCGCCGAGACTGTATTCCAGCTCTGCGGCGGTATCCGTTCCGGCATGGGCTACTGTGGCTGCGCAGATATTCCGTCTTTGCATGAAAAGGCGCGGTTTGTCCGCATTACCGGCGCAGGTCTCAAGGAAAGTCATCCGCACGATATCTATATCACCAAGGAAGCGCCGAATTATTCTGCACAGATCTAATCGAAATCACTATTTTTTCGAGCATATAGTTTTAAAGCCGCGAATCACATCCCGATTCGCGGCTTTTTGATTGATATATCATAAAATATGACGAAAATGTAGTTGTATACATTTTCGCCATATTCAAGCACCCCGAACCGGAATCGAACCGATGGCCTACTGCTTAGGAGGCAGTCGCTCTATCCTACTGAGCTATCGAGGCATGATTATATTATACCACATCTTTCGTATCTGGTCAAGTATCTCATGCTCCAAATGAAATCGGCAGACGCCTCAAACAAAGCGTCTGCCGTATTTCTGTATAAATTCGTGCTTTATGATTTGGGCGCCAAATCTGCATCCGTAATGAGTTTCGCGATATGACGCAGAATCAAAACCGTATCATCTGATTCAATATTGCCATTATGCGTCACATCCGCATTGCGCTTGCCATCCTCAGTCAGTCGTGCCGTAGGATCTTCGGCAACAAAACGTGCCACCAGAACTGCATCGGCAACGTCAATACTCGCATCGCAGTTAACATCGCCCCAAAAAATCTTTTGGGTAACTGTTGTCGTGGTCGAATCTTTTGTTGTTCCGGAAGTTGTCGTACCGGTCGTGACGGGAGGCTTTGAAGTTCCAGCAATCTCGCCGTATACAATGCCGCAGCCAACGGTTGACATATAAACCTTGCCGAATGTGCTCATATCACCACAGAGATAGTTGCCGTTGCCCGTACCGCCGTAAAGATGGTCTGTATTGATACATACCCAGCTCTTACCCGCGTCAGTCGAACGGTAAATACCTTCCGGATCGGATTCCTGCGGTTTGCCGTATATGAACAACGTATTGACACCGCCAGCCTTTTCCGGCGCACCATAGCCAACTGTTTTTGCATAGAACACAGAATCCAGTTTGGTTGCCTTTGTCGCGCCATCCGTCAGGATATACATTCCATACCATCCGGCTGCCATTGCAATCGTATCCTTGGTAATATAAGCTGGATCGCCGGTGCTGTCACACATATCATAGCGGCAAACGATTTGTTTGGTAAACGTCTTGCCATAGTCTTTGCTGATATAGAAGCCGTAATGCGATTCTTCCAGCGTCGGTTCTTTTTTGTTGATATCAGACGCCCAATAGTCGTTATGCTGAACGCCGGACGCATAGACAATCGACGCGTCATTGGGATCAACAAGCGTATAAACAGTCTTGGACGCTGAAATACCTTCCGACTTTGACCATGTTTTACCAAAATCATCCGAGTAGCTCAGGCTGCCCGTTGCGCTGGAATTGAGAATGCGGTATTTGCCGGCAGAGAGCATTGTGATCGATAGCTTACCGCCAGTACAGGCAGGCGTAAACGCCGTCCATGTTTTTCCTCGGTCGAGCGTATAGTATGCACTGCCGGTATTGTTTCCGTCGCCGTTTGCGGTTCTTGCCCAGACATCCGTATCCTGCGGACAAACCGCAATCGCAGAGGTACTGCCCATATTCGGCTGATACTGCGGTGGAACCTCATTCGGGTCAGAATGTACAAAGCCGTCATAATCGCCGATTGCAGATAGATTCAGACCATCCGGCGTACTGGTAAAATCAAGCGAAACAACTTCCTCGATGCCATCCGGATGGAATATAAATGTCGGAAGATTCTCCTCATCCTGACTCCAAAGATTCTCGCAAATGAATACGCCGTTTCCGGATGTAATGAACATTCTATCCGAATCACGCGGATCGGTCACGACTGTACCGGACCAGTGAATCGCCTTATCGCGAATCCATTTGTATCCGCCGTCCTGAAGATAATTGGAGATCAGCGGCTGTTCCCAACCTTTTGTCTTGCCGGGCGTAAAGTTTTCCCATGTCTTGCCGCCGTCAAACGAACGGTAATACTGGTCGCCCCATGCCGGGCCGTGTTCTTCCGTCCACGGCTCCCACTCCTGATCCTTCCAGCAACCGCAGGTGCCTGCAATCATACGATCAGGATTCTGAGGATCCGTCCAGATAGAGCCAAAACCGCCTTCATCTAAGAGCTGTTCTACTTTACCGGTTGCTGGGCTATAACGGTAACCGCCGCCGGCAGTGCCCTGAAATGCAAGACCAGCCATATAGCTGATGAGCAGATCGCCGTCCGGCTCGATATTGATGCGGGACGGATAATATTCGGTCGGCAAGTCCTTGCTCAGCGCCGTAAACTGATCCGTTTTGACATCGGCAACATGAACATTCGCCTCACCTGCCTTGGCGGTTGCAACATAGACCTTTCCGCCTGTAATTGCAATCGCTGAAACACCGTTCTGCGTCTGATATGCGCCTTTCATCGTGCATCGTGCAACATTCTCTGTCCATGTCGGCCAGAGCGTTGTTTCGGAGAATAAACCAAGATCATCATAGCCAATAACCGGCTCCCATGTCTCGCCGCCATCCGTTGATTTAATCAATCCGGATTTTGAATTTTCGTCACTGGTTACATCGCCGCCGGCATAAATGATGTTGGGGTTATCCGGATCGACCGCGATCGACTCGCCAAACTGTCTGCCGTCGCCATTGCCCATGACCTTGATGAGATGGGTCACATCAATCTCCTTGAAAGTTTTACCGCCGTCCGTTGTTTTGAAAATCACAGTTTTTTCCGCGGAGAAATAGGCGCAGCCACAAAGAAAATATACCGTATTATCATCGGTCGGATCAACCGCCATTGCGTCAACGGAAAGCAATCCGCGGTCTGCTTCTGTAATGAATCCGAAAAGCTGCTCCCACGATTCCGTATCATAATTGTAGCGATATGCGCCGCCGACGTCGGTTCGTGCATACATGACCTTTTTTCCCGTCACAATACCAGAGACAAAGCCGCCGCCGCCAATGCGCAGCGTACCCCAATTCATTGTGTCAGAAATATCCGCAGTTGCAGCAGCGGATGCCGTACCCGCAGACGGTAGGGAAGTACCGAGCAGCGAAAACGCTGTCAGTACGGCAATGGAATACCGTAAATTGTGTTTTTTCATAGCAGATAACCTCTCTCGAAAAAATATAAGTGTGGATTTGCTTCTTTTTATCGGCTGCGGCACCCGTAAACTGCCGTTACCTTTTTTATTATATCACGTTTTCCGCATGGAATTCAATGTGTAAAAATGAAATATGCTGTCCGATTGTTTCTTTCTGCCGCGAAATTTTGTATTCTCGCAAAGCACAGTTGTCTGTAAAATTGCATCGGCAATAGAAAATTATCTGTATTTACGCAGTTCAACGTGTATTCTCCATGCTTTTTCTATCAATTATGTTATACGATTTGAAAAAACAATTTGTGAAAATGCACAAAGTAAGCGGCAGAATCAAATCCGCCGCTTCATAGGTTTATTTCTTTAACAGAGTCATTTCTGACTATTCTGCATTTCAAAAAGTGTTTCGCATCTTTCAATTATTTTTATTTTATTTTCTGAGGAGAGCTTACTGAAAATTTCAAGCAATTCAAATTCCTCTGACGTCAGCTTGTCTGAGTAATCTCTTGACACACCCAAAATATAATCCACACTTACGTCACATACTTCCGCAACACCCAAGATATAGTTTATAGGCGCTTTCACTTCGCCTCGTTCATATCTGCTGATTTCCTGCTGCGAAACACCAAGCTGCACAGCAAGTTCGTTCTGTGTGCAGACAGCTTTTCTTGCCGCAACAAGGTTAAGATAAAGGTGTAGGTAATTGTGCATAAAACAGATTCCTCGCTTTTATAATAGTATACAAATATGGTTTACAACACAATTGGTGTATTAACAAACGCAAAAAAGCTGTTGTAATAACATCATTACAACATATATGATGTGTAAGAAATTGGTTTTTACTCAGATTTGATTTTGTAAAATCAGCAATACGCCATGAACCATTCTATTATTGTTATGGTTTCGGCACTTGTATCTTGATGTATAGGCAGTATTTTGCATAATTCCCTACGTTGCGAATACGAAGGGATAAAATACATCACGGAAGATTGTTCAAAATTTTAGTCGGGAGTGATTATTTATGATTTATTGCAGAAAATGCGGCAACCAAATACCCGATGATTCTACGTATTGCAGCCAGTGCGGATGCAAGCAGAATGATTCGATTGGCAATGCAAATGCGTTATCGGTGCAATCACAAAACACTAGTAATAATAATGAATCTTCACTGCATTTCGGATATAATGAAAAACAATTTGCTACAATTATACTTGTAATTGTTCTTTTAGTTGTGATGTATATTCTGTTGTCTTTCGTCTTACCGGTGTCAATAAAAAAAGTCGACGGAATTAAGAAACTAACGATTCTATGTATAGGACTAAATATATGGAGTTGCATAACTCTACAAAAGCAACATCTTTGCATCAATAAGGATACTATTAGCGGCATAGCAAATGGTTTTATTGTAAATACGACGCTGCACAGCCTAAGTATAAAACAGATCACAAACGTACAGGTTATACAGAATAAAATGCTTATGATAACAGCTAATAATAAGGCATATGGCTTCTGTATTGAAAATGCAGAAAAAGCGCATTTGGAATTACATAAGAGAATGAATGGTCAATAATGAAGAAAAATTATTATACACTCGACACCTGCGTCAGGCTGAACGCCTTGTGATAGAAGCTGATAGGAAATGCTGGTTTTATATAGATAACGCAGAAAGAGCACATCTGGCACTATATAAGAAGATAAACAAGCAGTAACAAATCAAAGACGTTCCGCAAAGGGGCGTCTTTTTTGCAGAGTCGCGCATCAATCCGCCATTCTAAACTTTAACCACTTCGCGACAAAATTGTTGTGAAAGTGCACAAAGTGAGAGGTAAATTTTCGGTAAAACGCAGAAAATGATTTTCACACTTGAAAGAATTTTAAACACATGGTATAATAAGTATGTAATTATCCGTCTGCATCAGACAGCCGTTCCCCAAAAAGAACGTGTTTCCGAAATAATTCTCATCGGATATATGCCGATGCATACGGCAGTAAGGAGAGTCTCACACATGAAAAACTTAGACACCGTAAAAATCAAGAATATCGTTCTCACCGGACACAGTGGCTGCGGTAAGACAGCTCTGGCTGAGGCACTGCTCTATCGCGCTGGTATCGTCGATCGTATCGGCAAGGCTGCTGACGGTAATACCGTTTGTGACTATGATCCGGAAGAGATCAAGCGCAAATATTCGATCAATCTCTCGCTCGCGAGTTTTGAATACAGTGATTTCAAGATCAATCTGTTGGACGTTCCCGGTCTGATGGATTTTGCAGCTGCAACCAATGAAGGCGTTTACGCTGGCGATACCGTTATCATCTGCGTTTCCGCAAAATCCGGCGTCCATGTCGGTACCATCAAGGCATTTCAGGCGGCTAAGAAGCTCGGCAAGCATATCCTCTTCGTCGTCACCAAAATCGACGACCCCAATCAGGATTTCTATACCGTGCTGAATTCCCTGAAAGAACATTTCGGCGCAGCTGTCTGCCCGGTTATCGTTCCGGAGATTTCCAATAATCAGTTCAAGTCGCTCGTCCATCTCGGTAGAATGAAGTCCTACACCTATGATAAGAAGGGCGCTTCCGTTGCTGCGGACGCGACCGGCATCGTTCTGAACGATAAGGAAGGCGTCACCGCCGATTCCCTCATGGACGGTCTTTCCGAGGCTGTCGCGGAGACGGATGATGAAATGATGATGAAGTATATGGACTTCATCGACGAAGGCGGCGAGGGTACGCCGTTCACGCAGGAAGAAATCAGCCACGGTATCCACGAGGCGATGCGTACCGGCCGTGCAATGCCGGTCTTCACGGTCTCCTGCACCAACCCTGCCGGCTGTGATCTGCTGCTCGAATTCCTCAAGTATATGCCGGATCCCTCCACCGCTGCCGCACTTCAAGCAACCGATAAGTCCGGTGACGCAGTCGAAGTCAAGGTTGATTCGTCTGCACCGCTTTCCGCATTCGTATTCCGTACCGTTGCTGACCCGTTTGTTGGCAAAATGAGCTTTATCAAGGTTATCACCGGTACGCTGACGCCGGATACAGACCTGATCAATGCAGCAACCGGTGCTTCCGAGCATATCGGAAAGCTTTATACGATGCTCGGCAAGAAGCAGTCTGAAATCAGTGCTGCGGTCGCGGGCGATATCGTGATTGCAACAAAAATTTCCGCCAGCACAGGCGATACACTCTGTGCTCCGGCAAAGGTGCTGTCTTATGCAAAGGTACAGTATCCGAATCCGACCTACCGTATGGCGGTCAAGGCGAGCAAGCAGGGCGATGAAGCAAAAATTTCAACCGGTCTCCAGCGTCTGCTCGACGAGGATAAGGCGCTCTCCTTTGGTCTGGATACCACCACAAAAGAACAAATTCTTGCAGGTCTCGGCGATCAGCATCTGGATGTTGTCAAGGCAAAGATGAAGAGTAAGTTCGGCGTAGATATCCTGCTCGAAGAACCGAAAATCGCTTATCGCGAGACAATCCGCAAAAAGACTGACAAGATTCAGGGTCGTCATAAGAAGCAGTCCGGCGGTCATGGTCAGTTCGGTGATGTTTGGATCGAATTTGAGCCGATTGACAGCGATTCTCTCGTATTCGAGGAAAAGATCTTTGGCGGTTCCGTTCCGAAGAACTTCTTCCCTGCAATCGAAAAAGGTCTTCAGGACAGCGTAAAGAAAGGTGTTCTGGCTGGCTGCCCAGTTGTTGGCATCAAAGCAACGCTTCTGGATGGTTCCTACCATCCCGTCGATTCCTCTGAAATGGCATTTAAAATTGCGGCCTCGCTCGCATTCAAGGAAGGTATGAAGCAGGCGAATCCGATTCTGCTTGAGCCGATCGGTTCTTTGAAGGTCACGATTCCGGATGATAGAAACGGCGATATCATGGGCGATATCAACAAGCGCCGCGGCAGAGTGCTTGGCATGGAGCCTTCCGAGAACGGCATGACTACAATCGTTGCCGAAGTTCCGATTCGTGAGATGCACGATTTCACCATGTATCTGCGTCAGGTCGCAAAGGGTATGGGCGAATTCACATTCGACTTTGAGCGCTATGAGCCGCTGCCGGCAATGCTTCTCGATGAGGTTGTCGCAAGCGTCAAGAGCGATGACACGGATGAATAAATAACCCGTAATCATAATCAGAGAACCTCTCAATCAATGAGAGGTTCTCAGCTTGTAGATAAAGTCCTCTGTTCTGATTTAGAATCACACAAGAGAGGTAAAGA
>JAEDJD010000031.1 GCA_016296505.1 Oscillospiraceae bacterium | reverse complement strand
GGGCTATGCACTTTTTCGAGCCCCTTTTATGCACTTTCTACTTGACAAACACACTTATAATACTTCTGAAATAACCGCTGCAGTAAATACACTCATACACCAATATCATGAAAACGCCCGTGATATAATTTACATTCGCCACATCATTCAGAATTTACCTGCCAACCGCCTGCTTTTTGGCTTTTCTATAGCAGGAACAGAAGGCGCTGAACTTTTTAGCGGATTGGATGTGGTTTCGGAATATTGCTTTGATAAACTTGTCGGCGATGCGCTATCCAATAAAAAACTGCGTGAACTGATACAGCAAAAAGGACACGAAACACTCCATCTCTGCGGCTTAGACGAGTGTGGATGCGTAGCTTCTACAGCGCTTGGGGCTGCAAAACGAGGACTCAATACAGCGATCATTCGTAAAGGAACAGCCACAGTGTATCCGGATAAATTAACCAAAACACAAGAAAAACTCAAAAAAGCAGGCGTAACGTACATATAATTTCCAATTTCGCGATTCGATAAAAAGAATCCAGAGAAGAACCGTCTTCTCTGGATTTACTTCTTTATCGTCATGCTGCCTTCTGCGGCGCAGTTCTTGTTTGGATATCAAAGCTTTGTGAGTTCCGTGCCCTGTCTGGTTTCGCGAATCTGCCAGCCAAGCGCCGTAATCTGATCGCGCAGAGCGTCCGCCTGTGCAAAATCCTTTGCCTTACGCGCTTCCTTGCGCTGTTCGACCAGCGCCAGCACCTCTGCCGGAATCTCCGGTTCTGCCGCATCTTCACCGATCGCCTTTGCGTTTTCAATCAAATTCAATGAGAATACCTTGTCGATCTCTGCGATACAGGCAAGCTTTGTTGCAGCCGTGATATCTGCCTTGAGAATATCATACAGCACGGTGATCGCCTGTGCAGTATTGAGGTCATTGTCCATTGCCGCCGTAAAGCTGCCGAGCAGCTCCGCTTTTTTGACGTCATCTACGGCGTCCTGCGTATCCAGAAGAGAGCCGATTTTTGCAATCAGCTTGTCATAAGCAATCTGCGCATTTTTGAGATTTTCCCAAGAAAATACAAGCGTTTTGCGGTAATGAGACTGCAGACAGAAGAATCGGTATGCAAGCGGCGAAAAGCCTTTCTGCTCCAGCAGAGAAACAGTCAGGAATTCGCCCTTGGATTTGCTCATCTTACCGGTTTCATCATTCAAATGCAGAACATGGAACCACTGCGGACACCATTCATGACCGAGATACGCCTCACTCTGTGCAATCTCATTGGTATGATGCGGAAATGCATTGTCAATACCGCCGCAGTGCAAATCAAGATATTCGCCGGCGAATTTCATGCTGATGCAGGAGCATTCGATATGCCAGCCCGGATAACCGATTCCCCATGGGCTATCCCATTTTAGCTCCTGATCGTCAAATTTTGATTTGGTAAACCAGAGAACAAAGTCCGCCTTATTGCGCTTATTTTCGTCGCCCTCAACGCCCTCGCGAACGCCGACTGCAAGATCCTCCTCTTTGAAATCATGGAAACGGTAATACTGATCCAGCTTTGCGGTATCAAAATAGATATTGCCGCCTGCTTCATAGGCATAACCCTTTTGCAGCAGCGTTTCGATCATATGAATGTATTCTGATATACAACCAGTTGCAGGCTGAATGTATTCCGGCTTTTTGATATTGAGCTTATCGCAGTCCGCAAAAAACGCGTCGGTATAAAATTGTGCGATTTCCATGACAGTTTTATGCTCACGCTTTGCGCCCTTGAGCATTTTATCATCGCCGGTATCGCCGTCCGAGGTCAGGTGTCCAACATCGGTGATATTCATGATCCGCATGACCTGATATCCGGTATAATTGAGATATTTTTCAAGGACATCCTCCATCATATAGGTACGAAGATTGCCGATATGCGCGAAATGATAGACAGTCGGACCGCAGGTATACATTTTCACCTTATTCGGCTCTCTTGTCTGAAATTCGTCTTTTTGGTGCGTGAGCGAATTATAAAGCAGCATATTGCCTTGCTCCTTCCGGTTCAATAAAATTAAGATATATTTCAGGCAATACCGCACAGAAATAGCGGTGCAGATACGCCGTCAAATCATGCAGATTCTCTGCAAACAAAGACACCGCCAAACCATCGGACGCGCTTGATGCAGTGCTGTCCTTATTATAGCATATTATCGCATAAAAAGCAATGGCACGCGTGAAAAAAGTGACGGCAGAAAATACACAAGAATCAAAAAAGGCTGTGGGTACTGTCCGCGTCCAGCAGACTCCACGCATTTTGTCGAACGCGACATACAATGCCAGAAACGGAAAAAACGCCGTTTCTATGCTTGACAAATCATGGCTTTTGCAGTATACTATATACTGTATTGTTATGCGAGAATGCATGACTGCCATATTTCTGATACGAAAGGAATCCTGAAAACTATGGAATGGACAGGCTTGAACGAGCTGCGCGAAAAGTACCTCGCTTTCTTTGAGAGCAAAAATCATACCCGCATGGACAGCGCTTCCTTGATCCCGAAGGGTGACAATTCTCTGCTTTTGATTAACTCCGGCATGGCGCCGCTGAAAAAATATTTTCTCGGACAGGCAGTTCCGCCCAATGTCCGCGTAACAACCTGTCAGAAGTGCATTCGCACACCGGATATCGAGCGCGTTGGCAAAACCGCCCGTCACGGTACATATTTTGAAATGCTCGGCAATTTCTCTTTCGGTGATTATTTCAAGCGCGAGGCAATCGCATGGGCTTGGGAATTCCTGACCGGTACGCTTGCAATCCCCGCGGATAAGCTCTGGATCACCATTTTCGAAAGCGACGACGAGGCGGAACAAATCTGGGAGAAAGAGATCGGCATTCCGCATGAGCGCATTATCCGGCTCGGCAAGGCGGATAACTTCTGGGAGCATGGTTCCGGTCCGTGCGGTCCGTGCTCGGAAATCCATTTCGACCGCGGCGAAGCCTATGGCCCGTTTGAAAGCTTTGAGCAGGCAAGCGACTGCGACCGCATCATCGAAATCTGGAATCTCGTATTCTCACAGTTCGACAGCGACGGCAAGGGCAACTATGCCGAAATGAAAAACAAGAATATTGATACCGGTATGGGACTCGAACGTCTCGCTTGCGTCATGCAGAACGTGGATAACCTCTTTGAAGTTGATACGGTTCAGAATATCATGAAGCATATCTGCAAAATCGCCGGTATTTCCTATCATGAGGATGAGAAAAAGGACGTTTCTCTGCGCGTCATTACGGACCATATTCGTTCTACCGTATTTATGACCGGCGACGGCATCACGCCTGCAAATGAAGGCAGAGGCTATGTTCTCAAGCGGCTGCTCCGCAGAGCTGCCCGTCACGGCAGACTGCTCGGAATCTGTGAGCCGTTCCTCTATCAGGTCGCAGAAACTGTCATTCAGGAAAATGCTTCCGCGTATCCGGAACTGAAAGAAAAGCAGGAGCTGATTACCAAAATCATCCGTCATGAGGAAGAAAGCTTTGCGCGTACAATCGACCGCGGTACAGAGCTGCTCATCTCCTCGATCAATTCGCTGAAGGCTGCAAAACTGACCGTCATCGACGGCAAAACTGCATTCAATCTCAGCGATACCTATGGTTTCCCGATTGATCTGACCATCGAAATGGCAGAAGAACAGGGCATGACCGTAGATGAAGAAGGCTTCCGCCGCTGCATGGAAGAACAGAAGCAGCGTGCAAGAGCAGACCGCGCATCCAAGGTCAAGACCTCTTGGGGCGGTGACGCGGCTGTTCCGAAGGGACTCCCCAAAACCGAATTTATCGGCTATACTGATACAGAATGCGAAGCAAAAATCCTTGCAATTCTCTCGGCTGGTAAGGCTGTAGATACGCTGGAAGCAGGCTGCGACGGCGTTCTGATTCTCGACCGCACACCGTTCTATGCGGAAAGCGGCGGTCAGGTCGGCGATAGCGGCGAGATCATCGGCGATGACACATTCTCCGTCGGCGATACCCAGAAGGGCGGAGACGGTCAGTTCCTGCATATGGGTACGCTGGAGCAGGGCACCCTCAAGGTTGGCGATACTGTAACCGCAAAAATCGACGTCAAACGCCGCAAAGCAATCATGCGCAATCATACCGCAGCGCATCTGCTGCAGGCTGCACTGCGTAAAGTGCTCGGCGATCATGTGCATCAGGCAGGTCAGCTTGTCAACGAAGATCGCTGCCGCTTTGACTTCTCGCATTTTTCCGGCATGACTGAACAGGAACTGCACAGCGTCGAGGAACTGCTCAATACTGAGATCCTGAATGCGCTGCCCGTTTTAACAGAGGAAATGCCCATCGAAGAAGCAAAGAAAATCGGCGCAATGGCGCTGTTCGGTGAAAAATACGGCGATGTTGTCCGCGTTGTCCGCGTAGGACATACCTCCGTTGAATTCTGCGGTGGTACGCATATCCGCAATACGGCGGAAATCGGTCTGTGCCGGATTATTTCAGAAAGCTCCGTTGCGGCAGGCGTTCGCAGAATCGAACTTGTAACCGGCGAAAATGTTCTGAAAATGATGCAGGAAAAGGAGCGAACCCTCGCTGAAACGGCTCGCATCCTGAAAGTTACAAATCCTACCGAACTGCCGGATAAGGCAACTGCAATCGTCAATGAAACGCGCAATCTTCTTCGCGAAATCGAGTCTCTGACATCCAAACTCGCGAATAGTCAGATTACCGATCTGTTCACATCCGCAAAGGAAATTAACGGCATTAAAATTGTATCCGCAATGCTGACCGATGTGAAGCCGGACGCACTGCGTTCGCTCGGCGACCAGATCCGCGATGAAGAAGAAAACGTCATCGCGCTGCTTGCCGGTGTGAACGGCGAAAGCGGCAATTTCTGCTGCGTCTGCTCCAAGAGCGCGGTCGCAAAGGGCGCACACGCCGGAAAGATTATTCAGCGTATTGCCGCAATCACCGGTGGTAAGGGCGGCGGTCGTCCGGACAGCGCAATGGGCAGCATCGGCAAAAGCTACATGGTCGATGAAGCGATCGGTATGCTTCAGAGCATTGTCGGCGAGTTCCTGAAATAAATACGATTCGGTTCCGGAGAAAGCGCGCTTTCTCCGGCGCCGCATGACATATAACACGAAAAGGAGAATGAATATGGATTGTCTGTTCTGCAAGATCATTGCCGGAGAAATTCCAAGCTCCAAAGTCTATGAAGATGAATTTGTCTATGCATTCAAGGATATCAACCCGATTGCACCGCTGCATTATCTATTCATCCCGAAGCAGCATATCTCCGGTGCGTCTGCAATCACCGAGGAAAACGCCGGGATCGTCGGAAAGATTTTTGCGGCAATCTCAAAAGTCGCTGCACAGGAAAAACTGGATTCCGGTTTCCGCGTTATCACCAACTGCGGCGATGACGCCGGTCAGACTGTTCCGCATCTGCATTTCCATCTGATTGCAGGGCAGAAAATGGGCTGGTCTGCCGATCAAGGTGCATGAGGTTCACTGAAACGCTGCAGGCAAATGTCTTGCCGGCTGTTTCGGTACTTCCGCATAAGACGAAACGAGCCGGCAGCAGAACCTGTCTTTGCGGCGTGGAGTGCTTTACGCTTGCATGGATCACAGGTCTGCTGACGGCTTTTCTATTTGATTTTCGCGTACTGCTTTTGCTGCTTGTGGCAGGTTTATTTGTCATGCTGCGTCTGACAGGCAAGGAGCGTCTGCTGCTGATTCTGGGCGCGTTACTCGGCGCGGCGATCTGGCTGCGGTACGATACGGCTGTACGTCAGCCGCTGCTCTCACTGGATGGGAAGCAGGTTCTATGCACAGGGAAAATCACAAATGCACGCACACTTCAACAAGATCGCGCTGTTTATACGCTGCGCACTGCGCTGAACGGACACCTTATTTCAATTGACTGGTACGCCGACGCAGATATCCAACCGCTGCAAATCGGGGAGATCGTCACGCTCGATGCAGAGCTGACGCGCATCCAGACGGATTACCGCTATCATACCGCACAGTATCAGGCGGGACTCGGAAAATATCTACGTATTTACGACGCGACACTCATAGACTATGAACCGGATTCCGATTTTTCGTTAGCGCGTGTGCTTCATCAATACCGTCAGCGCATCACAAAGCAGATTCTTGCAGCCATACCGGAAGCGGAAGCCGGCTTACTCTGCGCAATGCTTTTCGGGGATAAGCTGATGCTGCCAGAAGATACCGCAGCCGCATTCCACGCGGCAGGCATCGGGCATATCACAGTCGTATCCGGTCTGCATCTGGTATTCTTTTGCAGCGTGCTTGCATGGATACTCCGACATTTACAGATTCCTGAAAAATGGATTTGTCTGCTGCACATTCCGGCGATTCTACTGTTTATCCTGCTTGCCGACCCCTCAATTTCCGAGGCGCGGGCAGCGATTATGCTGATGCTGTCGCAGTCGGCAGCACTGTTCGGCAGAAAAAGCGATACGCTGCGTTCACTCTGTATCGCAATGTTTCTCTGCACGATTTCGGCGCCGTATGTGATCGGCTCGGCATCGTTCTGGCTTTCGGTTTCGGGCGTATTCGGAATTGGCGTCTTGGCACCCTATATGACCAAAAATATGTGCGGCAGCCGTCTGAAAAAGGATTTTCTTAGTCTTTGCTGCGTATCCGCAGCGATTTTTCCGGCGTCCATACTGCTCTGCGGACAATCCTCACTGCTTGCGCCGATCTGCAATCTACTGATTCTGCCGCTTTGTATTGCTGTCATATATTTCGGATTCTCACTGCTCCTGACGGGTGGACTAACCGGCTTTCTGCTGCCTGTGATCGGAATGCTCTGCCGTCTGATCAGATTGGCAGCAAGCTTTGCGGCGCGCGTCCCATTTTCACATATTGTTATCAGAGATAAAACACTGCTGCTCATCATCGTACTCAGCAGTCTCTTTCTGCTGTATCTGATGTTTGCCGGCATTCCGCCGAAGCAACTTGCGGCTGCACTGCTCGGAACAGCGATCCTGATTTCCGGTTTGACATTGGCTCTGCGGATACAAGCGCGAAATGAACTGCGAATTGCCGTCCTCGGCGGCAGCAAGCAAACTGTACTAGTCATTTCTGCTGAGGGCAGAACGATTGTCGCCGACCTGACCGACGCACCCCGCAATGCGCAGTATGCCGCACAATATCTGGAAAATAACGGCATTGCCAAAGCAGATATTCTGCTGCTGAACGGAATGCGCGCTGCGGCAGGCTATCAGGCAGCGCTGCACGGCATAGAGACGAATTCGGTCATACTACGAAATTCCAACGCATGGCGCAAAGACAGCCAGCTTTGCGGAAAGACGCCCATATTTTACGATACGGAGACCATTTCGTTCTCAGACGGTATATTCTCGCTCATGATTACGAATGATATCGCCGATGTGCAATGGGGTACGCAGCATATCTGCATCTGTTCAGCGTCCGTCGAACCGAATTCCGACGCAGACGCTGTCATCCGCTACGGCGACGCGCCTGAATATGAGATTACGGTAAACAACAGGATATACCGCGGCAATAATCTGCTGCTGCGGATCGCATCGGACGGCGGCAGCAAAATTATTTCCGCATGACGAAAAATAATACCGAAGCTTTGAAACACGCCGGAAATCCATGAACATAAAACATACTATCCAAGAAAAGAGGCGTCTGAAATGGCAAGACTTACAGCCAATGATCTAGTGCGTGGATTCGGCTCAGATCATCCGCCGCAGCTTGTATTTTTATGCGGCGAGGATACGCTGACCGTTGCGCAAACGGAAAAGAAAATTCTAAAAAAGTTGACAGACGGCAGTTCCCTTTCCGATATCGCCTTCGACGGACAGGCTGTTGATCTGGATCGGCTGGCGGATGCCTGTTCTTTTTGTCCAATGTTCCAACCCTATAACGTAATTCTGATCCGCGATTTCGATGCGGATGTACATAATCCTGCCGCGATTGATACAATGCTTGAAATTTTCGGAAATATTGCGCCGCGCGCGGTTGTCCTGCTCGTCATGCGAGCGCTTCCCTGTTACGAAATTAAGCGAAATGCACCGGTCTTCCTGCCGAAATATAAAAAGCTGATGTCTTTTTTCGAGAAGCAGGGCGTTCTTTGTATCTGCGAAAAACGCAATGCCATTCAGCTTGGTAAGGCAATCCAGGAACGTGCGAAAAAATCTGGTTCGGAAATCAGCCGGCAGCTTGCCGAAGAACTCGCAAATCGTTGTCTGTGCAATTCAACGCTGATCGAAACAGAAATGGAAAAGCTGCTTGCCTGTTCGGATGGCGGCGAAATTACAAGGGAAATGCTTGACGCGCTGACGGCGGCGCTGCCCGACGCGGACGCCTTCCGGCTGGCAAGAGCCGTCACTGGTGGAAACGGTACGGCGGCATTCCGATTGCTGCGCGATCTGACCGCAAAATCTGAGGACTCCAAAACCATCCTTGGATTGCTCTCCGTCCTTAGCACAACATTCATCGACCTTTACCGCGCCAAGCTCGGACAGGGCGCCGCCAAACAAACGGAAACCATTGCCGCAGATTTTGGTTATCCAAAAAATCGTGAATTTGCTGTGCGAAATGCGATGCGCGACTGCGGCACAATGACCATTCCGCAGCTCCGCAGCTGCATCCGGATTCTGCGTCAGGCAGATAAAGACTGTAAATCGACGCGCACTGCGCCGCGCTTGCTGCTTGAACAAGCAATCGTCCGAATGCTAAACGTCCGGCGCGATGGCACCGAGGCTGTAGGATGAAGCCGCGCCGTAAGATTACCCCTGCGATTATCGTTGAGGGGAAATACGATAAAATAAGGCTCGATTCCGTTGTAGACGCAGTAATTCTCGTGACGGGCGGCTTCCGTATTTATCATAACGCAGAGCAGCTTGCACTGATTCGCCATTATGCCGAAACGACCGGCATAGTCATTCTGACAGACGCCGACGCAGCCGGATTTCAGATTCGCAGCTATCTCAAAAGTACGATTCGCAGCGGAACAATCTACCATGTCTATATCCCCGGCATTCACGGAAAGGAACAGCGCAAACGACTGCCCTCCGCCGAAGGTTTGCTCGGCGTTGAAGGTATGGATTCCGATACACTGACGCTCGCACTGGAACGCGCCGGCGTTTTCGACGCTGCTCCGCGCAAACGCGGCGATATCACACCTGCCGTACTGTATCAGTACGGTCTGACAGGAACGGCAGACTGTACGGAAAGACGCGCTGCGCTGCTCCATGCGATGCGATTGCCGCCGCATCTGTCCGTCAAGGGTCTCTGCGAGGTCCTCTCGACCATGACGGACGCAGACGGACTGGAGAAATTGCTCGCGCACTATCTGCCGGAGGAGGAACAATCATGACCTTTGCTTCGCTTCCGATGATCCTGTATGTCCTGCCGCTTTTTGTCATTTTTGCGGCGGTTGTTCCAGAACAACGGAAATCCGGCGTGCTGGCTCTTGGCGGACTTGCGGCGGTATATGTGACGGGCGGCTTTCCATCGCTGATTCTGCTGCTGATTTCCGTCAGTGCAGCATGGCTTGTAATACGGCTTCAACCTAAAAAAACGCATACGCATCATCATCGTGCGGAAATCTGGCTGTATTCCGGCATTGGCTTTCAGGCATTTCTGCTGCTTGCCAAGCTGATTCTGGATGATCTGGCGATGCTTCCACTCGTGATCTGTGCCATGCAGGGCGTTGAATGTATGTCCGACCACGCAAATAACCGCATCCATATTCCATCACTGTCCGCATTCTTTGGCTATCAATGCGATATGACGCGTCTGTCGGCAGGACCGGTACTAAATCTGCAAACAGCAAAACAGCTTCGTTCAGAACGCAATGTTTCTGCGAAACATATCGGACAGGGTGCAGCCCGCTGTATCCGCGGACTTTTTCAACTTGTCTGCCTCGGACTGCCAATGCTTTCGGTACAAAACACACTGAAAGTCGGAACCGTCCTGCATTCTGCGTCGGATGCACTGCTTGCCGCGCTGAGCTTTTATTTCTTTCTTTTTTACGGACTGAAAGGAACGGCACAGATCGGACAAGGGATTGCGCAAATGCTCGGTTACAATTATCCGGACAGCTTTTCAGAACCGATTTTGGCGGATTCGCTTCAAGATTTTCGCAAGCGATTTCTGACGCCGCTTTACGACTGGTCAGAGCGGGTACTGCAGCTCGAAAACGGCGTCCACGACGACGCTGCATACTTTGCAAGACTGACGCTGCTGCTTGGCGGTTTAGGTCTAGTCATGGGCAGAGGCGGCTGCGGATTGCTCTGGGGCGTTCTTGCGGCACTGGTATTGACCGCGGAACACATCTACTGTGAAAAAAAGCTGTATATGCCGCCGATTCAGATGCGCAGAGTGCTCGTGATCGCGATCATCCTGTTCAGCATGGGATTGCTGCGCAGCCGAAACTTTATCGAATGCTTCGGATTTTATGCCGCGCTGCTCGGCATAAACGGCATCATGCTGAGCGATACGGCAACATATTTAATGCGTGAAAACTGGCTTGTTCTGTTGCTCTGTACGGTCGGTCTGTTTCCGCTGCGACGAATGCTGCATCGGCTGCCGACAGGAAAATCACTGCATATTTTTTACCTTGTCATCAAAGGCTTGACAGAACTGCTCATGCTGCTCTGGGCATATTCGGAATTACTGAGCAGATATCTCAGAACCTGAATTTGAAAGGATACTGCCGCATGGAACAATTTACTCCACAGGATTTTGAAATCTATGATATGCACGCGCATATCTTCCCCGATAAAATCAGCGAGAAAGCAACGCTCTCGATCGGAAAATTCTATGATCTCACAATGGCATATGCGATCGGAGACACCACGCATCTGCTGGAAGCAGAGGCGCAGATCCAGACGAAACGAATGCTCGTCTGCTCAGTTGCAACAACACCCAAGCAGGTTGTTTCCATCAACAACTACATCAAAGAGCAGTGCAACCTGCATCCGGAAATGATCGGATTTGCGGCGCTCCATGCAGATTATGAGGATATTGCCGGAGAAGTAGATCGCATTATTGCAATGGGACTCCACGGCATCAAACTCCACGCAGATTTCCAGAGAGAACCGATTGATAGTCGCAAATCATATCAAATTTACGAGGCGATCGAGGGCAGACTGCCTGTACTGCATCACATGGGCGATTACCGGCATGATTATTCGCATCCGCGGATGCTGGCAAAGGTCATGCAGGATTTTCCAAAGCTGAAAGTCATGGCGTCGCATCTTGGCGGCTATGCTGCATGGGACGAAGCGGAAGCCGTTCTGCGCAGCAACGAAAATATCCGGTTTGATACAAGCAGCTCAGTCTGTATGATGTCTCCGGAGCGCGCAGAGCGCATGATCCGGAATTACGGCGTTGACCGCTGTATGTTCGGCTCAGATTTCCCGATGTGGAATCCGAAACGCGAGGCGGAAACCCTTATTTCTCTTGGATTCAATTTTGAAGATTACAGAAAAATGTTCTCTGAAAACGCAAAGCTGTTTTTGAATTTGTAATAAAAAGCGCACGGTTATCCGCGGGGTAACCGTGCTGTTTTTGTTTGCGCAGATCACTTGCCACTTTTTTCATGCTCGCCCATTGCATTTTGTATGATTATGTGATATAATAATATGGAGTATCTGTATCTGAATACAGATAGAATGAAAAGAAGAAGCGATTGCCCATAGGGGGGAAATTCAATTTGACAGGTGCAAATGCAGATGAACTTCGTCTAATACGATATGAAAAATGCCGCAAACAGAAAAAAATCATTGATATCATCATTGGAATCTGTTGGGTAAGTGCAATCGTTCTGACTTGCGCCGGAATCGATTCCGGACTATTCTCAGTTATAAGCATGGTAGCGGGGATTTTTGCAATCTATTACAGAAACTGGCGCGTCACTGCGGTCGTAACCGCCGTGGTCGGCATTCTGTTGATTTGCGGTTTGAATGGAGACCTCGGCTTTATACAGCTTTTTACGCTGATCGTCGCGCTCATTTGCGATTTCTTCTGGAGTAAACTGAAAACACAAGAGGGATTCCCTCAGTTCATGCTTATAGAAAACCGTCTTAATACGTCGCAAAAGGCAAAGACGTATACTGCAAGAAAAAATGCCGTCGAATCCGGCATCCGCGCTGCGGCATCCGATATAAATGCGAATTCAGATATGCAGGATCTATTCGATGAAACACCCGATGCCCTCAATGCCGATCTGAAAGGTTATCAGGAACGCAGTTTCAATGCCGATCCGCTGGTTCATGCAGCAGAACGGCACAGCGACATCATGGACGTACTTGAGGAACTCTGATATAACCGTACAGCGCATTCAGCCGAACGGATAAAATGGATCAATCTTAAATGATTCTCATATGAAAGGATGATTGATTATGGAAAAACAGAAATTTACGCCATTTGAAAACGAGAAGCCCCAGATCGTACACCTTGAAAAAAGTCAATCCCACTACGAATATTGCCGTATGCAGATGTACGATATCGAAAAAGTACACCGTCGTACATTCATCTGTAATCTGGCACTATGTATTCTGGTATGCTTTTTCTCCATCTTCAAAAGATACATCGCAATTTTTGATTTACTGAGCAGACCGTTTCTCTCTCTGGACAAACCGCAAGCCATTTTGACCGGCGGCATTTTTCAGATTATATTCGGCATGGTGATTATTCTGCTCGGCTATCTGGCATGGGCGAATTATCATACACTGAATATCATTCTGTGCGCATGGTATGCAATGGTGACGCTGTTTGGCATATTCCGGCTTGACTATTTATCCGCACTGATCGGCGTGGTTGGCGTAGTATTCTATTTCTTCTCTATTCGTGAGCTGCGCCATGAACAAGCGCTTTCACAAATGGAAGGCTATCCGGATTTCCATGAAAAATTTGACGTCGCAAAATCAGATATCGTCATACAGACTCTGCTTGCGCATAAGGGTGAACGCAGAACAAAGTCTACGCTCTTTACCACCGATTATTCGCTCCGTAAAAGAAAGAAAAAATTCACAGCAGAACCTACCCCTGAAGCACTGAGTGAAACAAGCACGGCGCTTGCCGAAGCGCTGCAAAAAGGTCTGCATGACGCCCAGAATAAAACCGCAAAATCTACGGAAGCAGAGGCAGCCGAAACCTCTGAATCTGAATCGCAGGCATAAAATTCCCGTGAGATTGACAATATACGTATACAGAAGGAGATATCGCTATGGACATTTCACCAGCCATAGAAGCCAAATATGAAGAAAATCGTTTGCGTATGGCAAAGGTTAACAAGAATTTACGCACCTATATGTGGCTCGGAATCATTCTGGGCGCAATCATATTCAGCACCGCTTTTTTTGTTGCTGCATCCTCAACCCAAAACGCCAACCAGGAAGGTCCGTGGATTTTTTATTATGCGATGTCCACCGGTGCCTTTCAGATTCTGCTCGGTATCGGGACGATTGCGCTGAGCTGGCTGACCGCAATGAAATACCGCAGCACCTCTCTGATTCTGCTATGTATCAATTTCTTGGGCTTAGTGATGATTTTCATGAATAAAAACGGCTCGTTCAGCAGTGCAAATTTCATTTTCCTATTGCTCGGACTGGCATTGAATTTCTGGATTCAGCACGCCTTCAACGAACATGACGAATTGAAAACACAAATCGGATATCCGCTTTTTTCCACGCAGGCAGATTATCGTGCGCATTATGAAGTTCCGAAAGATGTTCTGGCACGACGCGCACAGGCGTCTACGCATATGGCTGAGATCAGCAGAACAAATGCGCAACCGGAAGCGGAAGCAATACCACAGCCGTCCTCCGCATTCGATTCGGATTTGCTTTCAGACCCGAAACCAGTTCGACTGCCGCCGGAAGTCAAGCTCTCTGCCGTTTCAGAAGATCTGCTTGGTATTTCGGAGATGACCGGCAGCACAGAGCATAAGCAATATGCGCCAAGTCCGGATACGCTTTCAGCCCCGGCAGACATTTCGCTCGACGCACTCGTCACGCATACGCCGCAGTCCCATGAAGCAGCATTACCGCAGATTAATTCAGAAGATGTGCTTGCGGATATGACTGCATTACCTTCCCATGCAACCACCAAGGGCAATCCGGATATGCTCCCGACGCCGGAAGACGTCCGCGCACGGATGGAAGCGATGAAGCGCGCAAGAAAAGAACATCATCCGGAGGAATAACATCGTGACGCGTACACCCATGAAGAATATCCTGCTGACAGCATTACACTGGCTGATCTGCTGTACGATTTCTGCCGGCGCGGTTTTGATTCAGTTTTTACTGAGCAAACCGACAGGCGAAACGGCGTCTTCCTTTATTTTTACGTCAGACATCTACCGAGTCAATCCCCTGATGTGGACGCTGGGCGCAATTCTGGGCGTTGCCGGAATTGCTGCTGTCATGCGCTGTTTGTTGCGGTATGATCTCTGTTGCTGCCTGACGCACAAAAAAAGGTTGGCAGGTACTCTGGATATTTCTTGGACTTTTCGGCATCGTGCTGATGGTTGCAGCAGGCGGCATGGCTCTGATTCTGCGAATCGGGCTGTTCAGCCACATTTCATTCGGAGACGCCGAGCTTTGGGTGTTTCTTATGGTCTTGGGGTTTCCGTTCTTTGCGCTGGCGACGTTTGTGTTCCTCTGTATCAAAACAAAAACAAACAGAACATTTCAGACTGATTCCCGCAGCAATCATTCATTTATCGGATTCCATGGATGATTTACAGCCGGGATGATGCTGAATACCATAATTATGAAACGGCGGTGAAGCGATGTTTGCAAAGGTAAACAGCCTTGGATTATTCGGATTGAACGCATTTCCGGTGGATGTGGAAATCAATCTCAGCAAAGGACTCCCTCGCTTTGAAATTGTCGGGCTTGCTGACGCTGCCGTGCAGGAAAGCCGCGAACGTATCAAATCTGCACTTTGCACCTGCGGTATCATATTCCCGACCTCAAACTGTATTGTCAATCTCGCACCGGCAGACCGCCGTAAAAACGGCAGTGTGCATGATCTCGCGATTTTAATGGCGATCCTTGCGGCACTCGGAATGGTTCAAGTTCCGGAGGACGCTGCGGTGATCGGCGAAGTCGCGCTGAACGGTAATATCAGACCGGTCAACGGCGTTCTGCCTATGACGCTGACCGCAAAACAACGCGGCGTCCGTACAATCTACGTACCGCTTGCCAACGCCAAGGAAGCAGCTGTTGTCGAAGACATGACCGTTTACGGCGTGCCGGACACAAAATCACTGTTGGCGCATCTTAACGGCAATACACCGCTTCTGCCGATGCAGCATATCGGACTGGAACAGGTTGACGCGCCGCCAATCCCAGATTTTTCCGATGTACACGGACAAACCGCTGCAAAGCGTGCGTTGGAGCTTGCAGCCGCCGGCGGACATAATGCACT
>JAEDJD010000014.1 GCA_016296505.1 Oscillospiraceae bacterium | reverse complement strand
TAGAATTCCAGCCTTCCAAGCTGGTTACGTGGGTTCGATTCCCATCACTCGCTTCTGTCATCTCATAGTTAGGATGACATTTGCGCCTTTAACTCAGCTGGATAGAGTAACTGCCTTCTAAGCAGTAAGTCAAAGGTTCGAATCCTTTAAGGCGCGTCTGCGACAGATGTGGAGAGGTTTTCTCCGGTTGATATATTGAATATGGTGGGTATAGCTTAGTTGGTTAAAGCGTCGGATTGTGGTCCCGAAGACCGAGGGTTCGAATCCCTCTACCCACCTGCCTATGAAATGTCCTGAATGTGTGAATTGCGCATTCAGGACGTTTTTTGTGCTCAAAAATAGTTGGGGTTCGTTCTTGTGTATAATGTCAATATGAAAGACTATGGAAATATGATGTGGAACTCAAGAAGAACTTTTTCTCTGCGTGCGCAGAAGCTTGATCTGAGTTACGTGATTAACTATGCTGCCCTTTGAGGTGCTCTGTTACGGATTATACACGGTATTTGTAAATTGCGTGTAAGATGTAGCAAATTGCTGTTGTGATTTCGTAGTATATTGCTATTGTAATTTTAACGATAATATGCTATAATATTTATTGTTTGATGTATGTACATTATTAAACATTTGAAGCTTTACTTAGTTATCCTCTTTTCTATTTAATTATCAGTTTTACCACAAATTTATAAAAGGGAGTAATAAAAATGAAAAAAATCAATAAAACTACCTTTCAATGCTTGTCCCTGACTGCAACGGTGGGAACACTTGTTACTTCTCTTGCTATTCCGGCTTCTGCTCAGACGTATTACAATGGTATTAGTCGTGGACTTAATTATGTCTCTTATGTAGAGACGGATGTTTATTGGGATGTTGATTGGAGAAATAATATTACAGACAGCAGAGCATATCAATATACACGGGGATACAATGTAAACGAAGGCGGTGTGTATAAAGTCGAGTACGGTCCTCTGGAACATGTTTGGGATGCAATAACAGAAGCAACACTCGGATTATCATACAAAGGCGTTGGTATTGGATGGGTGAATTCTATCAGAGATAGAATTCATGTTGCAAACTGGGATAATATGTGGGTTGAATGGGATATTTAACATTTTATTTGCATCTTAACTAACTAGTAAATTAGGTGAATTCTCAATTGGAGAATTCACCTAATTTCGAGGAGAAGCACATGATAGAACTAAAACAGTTTCAAAAGAAATACAAAAACAATGTTTTATACAGTCCAACGAATCTGGTTTTTCCGAAACACTCTATTTCCTTTATTATGGGATCAAACGGGTGTGGAAAAACGACACTATTAAAATGTATTGCGGGATTAGAAACTTATAAAGGGTCAATTCTGTTTAACAATCAACCACTGGATGAAGTCCGTAGTCAATGCTTCGTGATATGGGATGATACGCCTTGTTTCTCAAATTTAACCGGATTCCAAAATATTAAAATATTATCTGAATTAAAGAAAAATTCGGAAATCATCAATATTGCACAGAAATATTTGGATTACTCTGTCTTAAAACAAAAAGTCAAGTCTTACTCATATGGGCAGAAAAAGAAACTTATGCTGGCAGTAGCGGATTTACTGAAGCCGAATTATCTAATTATGGACGAAATATCAAATGGATTAGATGTAGATATGATGGACGAGTTGGCTGCACATTTGAATAAAATGAAAACACACAGTACCATTTTATTGACCGGTCATCAGTTTTCATTTTATGAAAAAGTTGCTGAGCACATCTTTATAAAAAGAAGCGATAATTTAATATATATTTCGCCGGATATGCGTTCGTCTAGAACTTTGGAGGATATATATCATGATCAGACAATTGAAAACTGATCTGCAGTATGCATGGAGCAGGAAAATATTGTTATGGATGTTTCTGCTTTTTATTGCTGCAAGTGTTCTGGTATTCTTTTTAAATATCCAGAATGTCAAGATGAATGTTCAGAAATATCAGCATTCGATGGAATTTAGTCAAGTGGTTGGAGAGCAAATTGAAGAAAAAAATGAAGAAGGGTATCGCGTTCTCGAAAATGGTATAATAGAAAATCCTGTCGCTTATTATAATGAAAAACTAAGCGGTTCCATTTATAGTATGAGTTCGCAATATGCGCTATCTCAATACTGTGAGAGTTCTCTTGTTTTTTTTTCAATTTTAGCTGCGTTTTTCGGCTTAACTTGGGTATCAGCAGACTTGAAACATAAAACCATTCGTCATAGAGTTCTTCGAGCAGGAAAAAAGAATTCGCTTTTATGTAAACAGATTAGTGGATTTATTGTATTATTGTCAGTGTTTGCGCTTACAATTCCGTTTGTATTTATTATCCAATCTGTTTTCCGTAATTCTTTTCTGCAAAGTACTTCTCTGAACGTCAATGATTATCATTATACTTCAACGATAACTGTTGTGTATTGGAAGCAAATAATATTTGCGATTGCAATTCTGTTATTCTATTATGAATTTGGTTATACATTCGGGAATTTGCTAAAAGGAAATCCAATATCAATTGTAGTTGTTTGTGTATATGTGCTGTTTATTCCACCACTGTTTGCGTATGACATAGCAAATATATTCAACAATCTTGCACGAGAGATATTTGAATTTGTTGGAACTTTTACGTTGAATGAAGTGATTGAGGTATCCATATTCAACGGTGTACTAGAATTAGCAGGATTATTTATTGCGATGATTATATGTAATATTATAATATCAAATACACGAAGCGCATATGCCTGATACATTTTAGATTGTCATGACAATAATCAAAGAGCCGGAATTGTACTTCTGGCTCTTTTTTCTATTCAGTTTCCCATCTTTCAAAGGCTTTGCGATCTTCAATCAGATAACAGGAATGACGTCTTCTGGAGATTGAAAAGACATTTCTGGAAAAAGCCGCAAACCTAATGTGCATAGGTTTGCGGCTTTTGTGATTGAGGTTTAAAGGTCGCGGGATTGATTCCGCAGATGACCTGCTCTTGCGGCGGCACGTTTTTTACGCTCCTCGTGATAACGGAATGCAAAATAAACACAACCGCCAATATACAACAGCGATAAAATAATGCCGAGAATCCATGTGCTGCGCAGATATTTCGACTTGAAAAAGCCCGGAATTTCGCTGAGATTGTATTTCCAGAACGAACGCGCGACGTCCGATTGTGCCACAACGCCGATTTCTGCGAGCGTTTCGCCGGAGAGTTTCAGGGTAACGGTACCGATTTTATCGCCGGCATGAACCGGCGCATTGATCTCTTGCGGCCAGTCATAGATTTTTTGTACGCTCTTGACATCGGTGGTATCGCACCAGATACATGAATATCCCTCTGCCGGCTTGACAAGAACAAAATTATCTTCCTCTGCATTGTTGACGATGACTTCGCCAAGCTGCGTGTTTGCAGAGAGAATCTCCGTATAGGTCAGGTGGACAAATGCCCATTCGAGAATGTTTTTGGCGTCCTCCAAATGGTAGAAATGGTTATTGCCGTCCGGATCCTTCATACTGGAATCCAGACAGATCAGCAAATAGCTATTGCCGTCGCGAGAGCCTTTGCAGGCGATGGAACGACCGCCTTCCTGCGTATTGGCGGTTTTAATGCCGCGCACGCCGTTGCAGTAGTAATCGCTGGCCTCGTTGACCAACAGATTGGAATGCGTCCACGCCCATACATCACGCTTTTCATAGGTTGAGGCGGCGGCGGGCGTATAGGTATTGGCACAGGCGATTTCCTCAAAGCGAGGCATACTCATTGCATAGGTCAGCAGCGTCATCAGATCGCGTGCGGTTGTGAGCTGACGGACGCTGTAAAGACCGGTTCCATTGAGGAAACGGGTATTGGTCATGCCGAGCTTTTCCGCTTTGGCGTTCATTTTTTCTGCAAATGCGTCCTGACTGCCGTTGCCGAATTTATCACAGAGCATATAGGCTGCTTCGACGGACGAGGTCAGCAGCATGGCATAGAGCAAATCCTCGACAGTCAGCGATTCACCGGACTCGATATCTGCTTTCCGGAGATCATCCGGATATTCATCCTCCGCGAATATCTCATACATCTCATCCTTGGCTGCGATCTTTGTACCGGAAATATCTTCGCATTCCTCCAGTACGATAACTGCTGTCATGATCTGAACGAGAGAGCCGGGCATTTTTTTCATATCGGCATTTTTCTCGTAAACGATTTCATTGATATCGGTATTCATCAGAATGGCGGCGTCGCTTTGGACGGTCACGTTTGGCGTAAAGAGCAGCGCATCCGCCTTGATCGCCGGAATCTGTCCAAGCACAATCACCGCAGTCATAATTGCTGCCGTGACGGACGTAAGCAATCGTTTCAGCATGATATCATCTCCTGTATGCGTTTCAAAATGATTTCGGTCTGAAAAGACACGATTACATTTATTATACCAGAAAAAAAGAAAAAATGGAATACCCTTTTTGAAATTTATACGGAAAAATTAAGAATTCGGTGGGGTTGGGTCGAAAAAGACGGATTTTGTCTGCCGAAACCAGATAGCAAATCGAAAAATATACAATTTCTGCGGCAGATCAGAAAATACTCTTGACTTTAACGCTTTTTTGTGCTAAAATTGATATGTTGTGGATTCCGGCGTTCGGATACTAAAAGTATAGATTTTGAAAGGATATATTATTATGCCGATTACTGATATTTTAGAGCGGAATGCTGCGCTCTATGGCAATGATACTGCGCTGATTGAGCTGAATCCGTCCGTGATTGAGCCGCGCAGAGTAACTTGGAAGGAATATGAGCTGATCGAGCCGCGCCGCCCGAATATCTATCGGCGTGAAATTACATGGAAAGTTTTTAATGAAAAGGCGAATCGCTTTGCACATTTTCTGATTTCGCGCGGTGTGAAGAAAGGCGATAAGGTCGGCATTCTGCTGATGAATTGTATCGAATGGCTGCCGATCTATTTTGGTATTCTGAAGGTTGGCGCGCTTGCCGTTCCGCTGAATTTCCGCTATGCTGCGGCTGAAATTGAGTATTGCGTTGGGCTTGCAGATATTTCTGTACTTGTGTTTGGTCCGGAATTCATCGGCAGAGTCGAAGAAGTTGTGGATACGCTCGGCAACGACCGTATGCTGCTTTATGTCGGTCAGGGGTGTCCGGGCTTTGCCGAGAGCTATGATCAGCTGACCGCAAACTGTCCGAGTACAACGCCGACCGTTGCGCTGAAAGACGCGGACGACGCTGCGATCTATTTTTCCTCCGGTACGACGGGCTTCCCGAAGGCGATTCTGCATAATCACGAAAGCCTGATGCACGCCTGCAAGGTTGAGCAGGCGCATCACGGTCAGACAAAGGATGATGTGTTTCTTTGCATTCCGCCGCTTTATCATACCGGCGCAAAGATGCACTGGTTCGGCAGCTTCCTTGTCGGCGGAAAGGCAGTATTGCTGAGCGGCGTTTCGCCGAATGTGATACTGGATGCAATTTCCTCGGAAAAATGTACGATTGTCTGGCTGCTGGTGCCGTGGGCGCAGGATATTCTGGACGCGATTGAAAGCGGCAGAGTATCGCTGAGTGATTATGAGCTTGCACAATGGCGGCTCATGCATATTGGCGCACAGCCGGTTCCGCCAAGTCTGATCACTCGCTGGAAAACATACTTCCCACATCATCAGTATGATACGAATTATGGTCTGAGTGAATCCATCGGACCGGGCGCGCTGCATCTCGGCGTGGAGAATATTCATAAGGTTGGCGCGATCGGTAAAGCCGGCTTTGGCTGGGAAAGCAAAATTATTGATGAAAACGGCGAGACTGTTCCGCGCGGTGAAGTCGGCGAGCTGTGCGTCAAAGGTCCGGGCGTTATGACCTGCTATTACCACGATGAAAAAGCAACGGAGCAGGTGCTGATGCCAGATGGCTGGCTTCGTACCGGCGATATGGCACAGGAAGATGCGGATGGTTTCGTATTTCTCGTAGATCGCAAGAAGGACGTTATCATTACCGGCGGCGAAAATCTCTATCCGGTTCAGATTGAGGACTTTATCCGTTCAAATCCGAAGGTAAAGGATGTTGCTGTCATCGGTTTGCCGGATAAGCGGCTCGGTGAGATTGCAGCGGCGATCATTTCGCTCAAGGATGGCGAAAGCTGTTCGGACGAGGAAATGAACAAATTCTGCGAAATGCTTCCGCGCTATAAGCGTCCGCGCAAGATTATTTTTGCGGAAGTGCCGCGAAATCCGACCGGTAAGATTGAGAAACCGAGACTCCGCAAAATATACGGTGCAGATAAACTGGTTGCTGAACAGAATCAGGCTTGAGAGAATGCGTTTGCATAGCCCCCGTATTGTTTTTGCAATGCGGGGGCTTTTTATGCTTGACAAAGAGTTGTTTTTGTGATATAATACTATTAAATAAACTATATTTTGAAAAATATTATTTGCTTTGAATATCTCAAAGCTAATCGGGAGGCTTTTTATGAGGAACAAGCGCATTTGTTCTTTTTTGACAGCCGCAGTTTGCACGGGAACTGCGGTTTGGTCTTTGCTCGCGCCGGCGCAGAATCCGGTGCGCCCGCTGATTCCTGCGGCAGCAGAGGCGGTAACAGCCGCGGTAACAGCCGCAAAACAGCCCTGTATTTATCTCAGCAACGTGACTGTGGAGCCGGGGGAGACAGTTTATATCAATGTGCTTCTGAAAAATAATATCGGCTTTGCAAATTGCGGTTTTACGATTGATTATGGGGATACCGGATTGCAGCCAATTCTGGAGACCGAGACGCTGCCGGAATACCAGAAGGGCAATATTGCCAAAGACTTGCATCTGAAAATTGCACACAATCCGGAAACACATAAGATATCCGTTGGAACGATTGGTGAAAAAAATATGACGGGTAACGGGATTCTGCTCTCTCTGGAATTTGCTGTTCCGGCAGAGGCGGAGCGCGGTACAAACTACGCGTTGAAACTGATTCCGGACAAGTTTCTGGACAGTGATCTGCGGAATCTGAATTTTTCAACAGAGGACGGATTGATTGCAGTTGCACCGGAAACGACCACCACAACTACTACGACTACAACCACAACTACCATAACCACGACTACAACCACAACTACCACAACCACGACTATAACTACAACCACCACAACCACTACAACTACGACCACTACAACCACTACCGCAACGACTACTGCAACCACTGCGCCGCCAATCCGGAAAGGCGACGCCAACTGCGACGGCATTGTGGATTTGAAAGATGTTGTTGCGATGCGGCGATATGTTGTCGGCGGTTGGGGCGAGGAGATAGATCGGAATGCCGCAGACGTCAGTAATGACGGAATCGTGAGTCTCAGAGATATTGTGATGCTGCGTAAATATCTGGTGGGAGATTTGGGCGCGTTCCTTTGATCTATATACTATATAATAAGAAATTGTTTTTGGGATGTTTCTTACATAGCATGAAGCACCTGTCATGTCTTGCATGGCAGGTGCATTCAGTCTGTCGAGAAACTTACGGGTGCGCACACCGAAGGTGAAATAAAAATTTTAGTCGAGCTTTTTCAAAAGCTCGCGGGTTCTTAGGGCAGCGCCCTTAGGGCAGCGCCCTAAGTCGCACTCCGCAGAGTGCGAAACTCCACATTTTGCGTTCTATTTCGGGAAGATAGGGGTTTGGGGGAAGTGCCCCATTTTTAATGGGCCACTTCCCCCATTATTGATCTCTATACCTCTCTTGTGTGATTCTAAATCAGAACAGAGGACGTTATCTACAAGCTGGAAGCACCTGTCATGTCTTGCATGGCAGGTGCTTTGTCTATTATATTTCAGGTGTAGATTCCACTGCGTCTGCTGCGGTTACGTCCGCATCTGCATCTGCTTCGTTGACAGCGTCACCGGTTCCGGTAACAGTGAAGTCTACGGCAATCGTTTTCCAGTTCTCGAAATCTTCGGGATTGACAATCATGGACGAATATTCGCCGAATTCTCCGGCGACATTTCCTTTTGCGGTGTGCGCGTCATCCGGAATATTACTGATGAAACGGTTATAGATATTGGCGCGCATTTCTTTTCCGTCGTCAGAGGAAGTATAGTTCTTAGCGGTTAGCGCAATCTTCTTGCCGTTGACGCGGATCTCCTTGATCTCGATGCACATATCCGGAAAGAGCTGTGTGCCGTCAATGACTTTTACCGCTGCAAAATCAATGCCGTCACAGGTATAATTACCATCCGTTTCGCCTGTGATATCGAATTGTGCGCCCTTTGTGCCGACATTTACACTGACAGTATAATCACCATCGCCGTCGATATGTGCAATACCTGCGTCATAGGTCAGCAGATCTTCATTCGTGCCGAAATACTGGACATACCAGGTTTTATCGGCAATATTCAAAATGGCGTCGCCGGATTCTGCTACGATCTGCTCCTCAAATTCTACTTCTTCGTCAATGTCCGTTTTTGCGGGTTGGATGGCGGGCTTTGTATCTGTTGCAGCAGTCGTGACGGGCGCGGCGGTTGTGTGCACAGAGATCGGTTCCGTTGAGCTGCTGTCACAGGCAGTACAGAACGAAACTGCCCATACCGATGCGCACAGCGCGGCAAATAGTTTCTTGTTCATGTTGTTTCCCTCTTTCTATATTATGCAGTTATTGGTCTGATTGGCTTTGACGCAGGCAATGTATCGTCTGCATTTATCCGGATGATACTATCATACACTATTTTATATGAAATCGCAAGCAGGAAAAAGCTGAATGTTCGCGAGGTACGAGAAGAATTTTTAAACAATCTGCATAAGTTCAAAAGCCGGGATTGATGGAATCATCTGAAATATGTCAAATAACAGGCAAGAAGTGTCGGGATTTGTCGGTATATAATCTGAAATTTGAGATGGTTGATTGATTTACAGGGAATCCATTCTGAAATTATACTAAAAGTTTTTTTTGTTTAGGTATTTACAAATGAGAAAAGATGTGCTATAATATATAAAAAGTATCCGCATGAAGCATATACTATTTATATATAGCGTTATTGTGCAGCAAATGCGGACGACGGAGGGGTTCCTATGAAAAACGGTATCCGGATGTCAGACATTGCAAAAGAATTGGGCGTCAGCGTTGTGACAGTATCCAATGCGCTGAATGACCGTGGCGGCGTCAGCGAGGAGATGCGCAGAAAGATCAGGGAGCGTGCTTCTGAGCTGGGCTATCGCCCCTCTGCACCGCGTACACCGCGCAAGGCGGCGCCGCAGGTTGAACAGCAGGGCGGAAGTATTGGAATTCTCACCAGCGAACGATATGCCAATGTTCGCGGAACCTTTTACTGGTTCCTGACCGCGGGCGTTTCTAAAGAATTGACGCATTGCAAGCTGTATTCTGTGTACGAGAGCGTTTCGGAAGCGGATGAACGTGCAGGCGTTTTGCCGCGGATTGCTGCGGAACGGCTGGTGCGTGGGCTGATTATTGTCGGTCAGCTTGCAACCGATTATCTGGAGCATCTTGCCTCACTGCATATTCCGATGCTTTTCCTTGATTTTTATGACAAGCATAGCGACATCGACACAGTTATCTCCGATAATTATTACGATAGCTATTTGATGACCGATCAGCTTGTGCAGCGCGGTCATCGGAAAATCGGTTTTATCGGTACTGTGACTGCGACAAGCAGCATCCATGACCGGTTTCTCGGCTATATCAAATGCCTGATGGAAAACGGGCTTGAATACCGAAGCGAATGGACGCTGGACGATCGGCTTCCGAACGGGCATATCCTTACGGAATTTGCATTTCCGGAGGAGATGCCGACCGCTTTTGTCTGTAACTGCGACGAAACTGCTTTTCGTGTGATCGGTGCGCTCCAGCGACGCGATCTGCGTGTGCCGGAGGATATCTCCGTAACCGGTTATGATAACTATACTGTCTCGGATATGTGCGTACCTGCGATTACAACTGTTGAGGTTGATCTCGCGGAAATGGCGCACGCGGCAGTATCCTTGCTGCTCAAACGGCTTGAAAATCCGCAGAAGCAGCCCGCCCGATATGTGATTCCGGGAAGAATCATTCTGAAGCAGTCGATGGCGGAACCACATGAGGATTAGGCGAAACAACTAAATTTGAACCTGAATTTTTGGTTGATACATAGTTGCATTTGTCTGCCATACTGTGGTATAATATCCCTATGAATCTATGTGCGGCTATTGCTATGCCCATTTGCAGAAATCCCTGCGGATCAGGTACTGAGAAACGGTTCCTGAATGCGGCGAAACTGTTCGGGGCGTGCAGGTTGTACACGGATAAACGCTGGAAGCAGGCGGCTTCGCTCGCCGCGTTGCTTCAAATACAATCTACAGGCTTGCAGGAGGTGGTTTTATGCCAATGCGTTTTACTTATACTGCAAAGGACGCTGCTGGAAATATGCGTAAAGGTACTATGACGGCAGAAGACGAGCAGGAATTTTTGGCACGAATCCGAGAAAAGGGGTTATATGTCTCCGATTATAAGGAGAGTCAATCCAACACCAAGACAATCAAAAAGTTCAAGACGAAAGACTTGGCTTTTGCAACGCGTCAGATGGCGGCGATGTTAACTTCCGGTCTGACATTGGTGAAGGCGCTTGACATTCTCTGTAAAGAGCAGGAGAGCGAAGCTGCTCGAAATGTTTGGCGCGATGTGTACGAGAATGTTCAGAAGGGTGAATCTTTCTCGGACGCGTTGGAAGTACATGGAAGCGTATTCCCGACATTGATGACCTCAATGGTCGGTGCAGGTGAATCATCCGGTCAGATGGATATCATCATGCAGCGACTGAGCGACTACTATGCAAACCAGAATAAACTCGCAAATACAATTAAGAGCGCAATGGTTTATCCGATCATCCTCGTGTTCCTGACGATTGCTGTCGTTATCGGCGTTTTCGTATTTATCATGCCGACCTTCGAGGATTTGTATGATGATCCTACTCAAATGCCGGGCTTGACAAAGGGCATGATGAATATTGGTAAATTCATGGTTGCGCATTGGCTGATCTTGATTTTGCTGCTTGCTGCATTGATTTTTGTGTTTATTTATATGCTGAAGCTTCCAGGTACACGAATGAAATGGGATCGCTTCATAATTAAAGGACCGGGCTTCGGTAAGCTCGTTGTCAAAATCTATACTGCACGTTTCGCACAGACCATGGCTTCGCTGTATTCGTCCGGTTTGCCGATGGTCGAGTGTCTGAAGCGTTCCGCGGATACCCTGAATAATTCTTACATCTCTATGAAGTTCCGCGATATTATTGACGAGGTTAAGAGTGGTGAGACGCTTAGTTCCTCGGTTCAGAGAGCTGATATCTTCGACTCTATGTTCTGTTCGATCATCTTTGTCGGTGAAGAAGCCGGCGCATTGGATGATATCCTTGCAAAAACTGCTGAATATTATGATGAAGAAGCAGATTCCGCTGTTAAGCGTTTGTGCTCGATGCTTGAGCCGGTCATGCTGATCGTTCTCGGTATTGTTATCGGTCTTGTCTGTGTAGCGTTCTTCCCGGCTCTGTACGATTCGATCGGCAATTTGGGCGACGCATAATCATTCAGACTGTAAATTGTTTGTGCGGCGGCAGCCGCTGCCGCACAAATCCGAATATATCAAAGAATAATTTGAGAGGTGGATTTTGTAAATGCTTTCCTTTGACATTACTGACCGCAATATCAGAATTATTAAGGGTTCTGAGAACAACGGCAGAATCCGTATCCAATCTGCGGCAACGCTCAATCTTGAAGAAGAAATTATCGTTAACGGTCACGTTCGTGACGTTCCGCGTCTTGCAACACTCATCAATCAGGTGCTTCATACCAATAAAATGCCTGATAAAGAAGCAATCGTCAGCATTTCTTCAAATTTGACAATCTTCAAAGAGCTGCATATTCAGAGAGCTGAAAAACAGATGGATTTCATGAAGAGAGTTCGTGCAGAAATGGCAGCGACGCTCGGTATTGATGATTCTTACTCTGTTTCCTATATTATTGTTGGCGCTTCTGAACAGACCGACGGCGCAGATAAGGTTCTTGCAACAGCTTGTCCGTATGAAGTCGTTGACTGCTATAAGCGTGTGTTCAATATGCTGCAGATCAACCTGAGAAGCGTTATGATTGGATGCAACTGCATCACAAAGGTTCTGCTTTCAGATAATAAGATGAAGTCGAAAATGCCGCTGCTGGCAGTTCAGATCGACAACAACTTTATCTCGCTGAACCTCTATGAAAAGGGTCAGCTCTCGTTCTCCCGTTTCGCTTCGATTTCTGCTGAGGACTACGATGATTCCGAAGATTACGTTTTTGAGGCGGTCAACGAGAACATCTTCCGTATGCTCCAGTTCCAGAAGTCTAAGTCGGGCAGCGAGATGATCGAAAATGTTGTGTTCTATGGCGATACCCGTGAATATGTTCGTTTGACCAATGAGCTTGAGAAAATGGGTATCAAAACCAGCATCATCAATGTTCCTTCCCAGATTCATGGTTATGAAAACCTTGAGTTTTCTTCCTATGCAAACGCGATCGGCGCAATGTTTAAGCGTAACAAGGATGTTGAGCATATCAACCTTCTTGAAACCGATAACGTGAATAACAATCGTATTCGTTCGGATTCTTCCTATTTTGCACTGCTCGGTATCTGTGCGCTCAGCGCTGCAGTGATTTGTGCGGGCGTTTGGGGTTATTTTGCAATTTCGAATAACAGCGTAGAAAAAGAAATCAATACGATCACAGAGAAAATGAACAGTCAGCTCAGAACAGATCTGGATAATCAGATCGCTATGCTGACACAGCGCCAGACTGCAGTAAATACTTATGTGAACGGCGTTCAGGACGCATATAATTCGTTCCTTAGTACCCCGAAGCCTGTTTCTGAATTCTATGAGCAGATCGACGCAACAGTCGGTAAGGTTGTTCAGGAAGTTCTGGGTGCAGAAAATGAAGAAGCAGCAGATGAACTCTATTGCTTCACACAGATGGAATATGCAAACGGTGCATTTTCTGTCGAAATTAAAATGGATCGTGAAAAGGATATCCCAATGCCGGTAGCTCCGGAAAAGATTGTTGAGGCGCTTCGTGCAATGGATATTGTACAGTCTGTCAGTTATACTGGATATAGCTTCGAAGTTACACAGCTGAATGAAGAAGATCAGAAGGATGGAGAGCCGATTCTGGATGAAGACGGCAACCAGATCGGTACGAAAGAACCTGAAACCGAAAAGGTCTATGTCAAGATTCCGCTTGTTATCAAGATGCAGGGCGACAAGATTGATTTGGATAAGCTCGGCGAAACAAAGGAGGCAAAATAATGAAATTCGGATATCGTGACAGAATTGTACTGTTAATTGTAGTGATTGTTCTCATTTTATCAATTGGAATTTTCGTATTTATCAAACCGGCTGTGGAAAAGCTGAACACCAATAAGACCACCAGAGATAATCTGAAAGCTGAATGGAATCAAAAGCTGCATGAGTTTAGTTTGATTCCCGACAGACAGACGATTATTGAGAACAAATATAAAGAAGGCGCAGATATTGCTGCGAAATTTACGGATGAAATGAACTCCGTTGAACTCGGTAAATTCATTCAGGATACTTTCGTAAACATCGAAAAGTTTCGTGAGGATGAAGTAAGAGTGATTGACAACGCAGAACTTGGCGAAAAAACCACAAGTTCTATGAGCTACTATTACTATACACCGAGTATCATTACTTATCCGCTTTATGAGTATGCCGATTTGGACGGATCTCTTGCCAAGGCAGCTGAGGAGAAAATGAAAGAAGCCAATTTGCTGAAGGCTCGCGCAGCTCAGACAGTTGGTTCCAGCTCGGCAAAAATTAAGCTTCAGATCAATCGTGAAGATACTATGGCGTTGATTGACGCGGTCAACCAGTATGCAAAGGATAATAATGATACTATGCTGATTGAGTCCATTTCGCTCGAAGAGGCTGAATTTAACGAGGCATATCTTAAAAAAGACGAAGCACAGCAGCCGGCTGAGCAGCAAGAACCTCAGGTTGACGAAGATGGAAATCCGATTGAACCGAACCCTGTAGACAACAATAACAACGACGAAGACGATAAGACCCCGACTGATATCAAGCCCGGTTGGACAGAGGTATCAATTTCATATCGTGTGCTCTATGTTCAGGCACCGACAAAGCCGGATGTAGGTCCGAGCTATGATGAAACAATTTGGGAAGGCAACGAGTGGAAAACGGTTACGGCTCCCGTTGAATCCGCTGCAGAGTGACAAAATGAGTGGATATGCCTTCTTAGAGTGAACTTTAAGAAGGCTATCCGCGATTGAGAAAGGTGGTTTCTTATGAAAAAGATCAGGAGGAAAGGAAAGGCAGAAGGTTCTGTACTGTTTACTGTTGTTTCTGTTATGATGGTTATGGTCGTGTTCCTGATGTCTACGCTGGTTCTAACGACATCAGCAAACCGCCGTACGTATTATACCTTTTATCAGAATCAGGCACAGTATACTGCGCAGGGCGTCTTGGACGCAATATCGAATTCTGCCTATAGTGATCCTCAGTTCCATACTTGGGTAAAGCAGATTCAATCGCCCGGTCAGATTGGCACGATTAACGTCGATCTGGGCACTCAGACCGGCATTCCGCTGACCCATGGTTCAGCTGTTACTGCACAGATTGAACGAATAGATGAAAACTTCATCTGGGATAGAGAATCTGCATCGATCCAACAGCAGGGTGGTTGGAAAATTACTGTGACTGCTTCCGTAGGTCAGGGTAGAAATGCCTCTGAATATACGATGGCAAACTATATTTTTGAGAATCCGGATGTTGAAGTTGATACGGGTCAGAGCAACAATGCTGCATGGGATGTGATTGAAAAAATGACAATTACGCCCGGAGGCACCCATACGATTCATCCAGGTTCTGCTTCGGCAAACATAGCGAAAGCAATGTATCTTGGCGCTACAACGAATGGCTCTGTCAGCAATAACTTGCTGTGCCTTGGTCCGCAGGCATATGGTACTCGCTCGCTTCCGTTTGGCAGAGGTCAATACGATAATCAGGGAACTGTTGCATTTTCGAATGACTCGCCTACTGTTGGCAACGGTGTTTTTATTGGCAACTTCCTGTGTTACTGTAAAAAGACATTCGTTGCGCAGTCTGCTGGCGAGGGCGTTCAATTCTGGGGCAATGTCTATGCGCAGAATATGTTTGAGATGTTTTCTGATCTCAATAGTTTCCCGACTGAATACAGATACATCCCGTATCTCTATGTTGATGGCAATCTCGAGTTCAACAAGGATACCGGTCAGGAGATCGGTATGCATGGTCAGCCGGTAAATCTGTATGTGAACCAGATGACGAATGCGCCGCAGAATATGATGGGTGACATTTATATGTTTGATCCCAACGTGAATTCTTCCTATCAACATTCGCGGCAAACAAATCTCGGTATTTTTATTAACAATAATGTCCAGAAGACAAATTCCATTGGTTGTGGATATGTCGGCGGTGATATCATCAGTGCTAATAATTCCTTGACAATTTCTGGTAATGTGTCTTCAATCGGCGGCGATGTGATTATGGCAAATCCGAACGGTACGCTCACAATCTCGCTGAATATGGATACTACAATTCAGGGCGCTATTCTGAGCGCAGGCAATCTTGTCATTAACTGTAATAATCATAGTCTGACTGTATATGGCGGCGTTTATGCGGCAACTGGAAAAACGCAAATTAATGGTGTGGTCAATGGTATTAATAACGGTTCTCTGGCAGAGATCTGCGACGCTACAGTTGGTTTGCCAGCCTATACAACTGCTTTTATCAATCCAGAAAATCCGGCGGAATATCAGTACCTTCAGAACACTTCGACCTCGGCATTCTTTGAAAGCCTTGGCTGCAGAGGTGCTGTTGGTGAAAATTACGACAACCTGATTGAAAATCTGATGAAAGCAAACCTTGGCGCACAGGTCGACGATACCTATTATATTTATGAAAACACCTCCGGCTATGATTTCAGTATGTTCCCGTTTTGCAGCAGACAGGATGAGATCTTTACGCATTATTTCCGCTTTGATCTGGCTGCCGCTGACGACGCTACTGCAAGAACCAATATGGCAGCGGATAACCTGGTACAGGAAAGTATTGCTTGCGGCCATGAATGGAGCGTTATGCTGAAGGAATCTGCGGAAGGTAATAAGTATGTACCGTATACTGTTCCGAAGGGCGCTTCCTTGACCGCTGATTCGGAAACAATCAAGTCTCAGAGTCCTAACTGCTTTATTCCGATGCTGGAAACAAGCAGCGGTGCACCGATAAATAGCAATGACTATATCAACACTTATGACGCATTCGTGACGCAGGGCAATATTGCGAGTTCTGTAAATATTGCTGATTTGCAGAGAAAGAATGTCAAATTTACTTCTCATCATGCGAATGGTCAGCCTGAGACAGTGGATCTGGGTTCAGTTCCGGTCGTTACGGAAAGCTGTGAAATTGATCTCACAAGCGATAAAAAAGATTATAAGCTGTTTGTGGATCCAACACAACAGAAGGGACCGCTCTATATCGTTCTGAAAGGAAGCTTTACGAACTTTGCTCTTGAAATCATTGTAAATAACAACTGTTATTATTCAGTAGGTGCAGGCGGTGTTGATTACGAGGATTACACAACCTATGCACAATGGTCGCATGATAATCAGAAGCCGTCCTTCGCAGGAAGAAACGACGTTATGATCTTCTTCGATCAGAGCATTTTCGCTACAAAGGATTTCTTCCTCTCAACGACTGGTGCATATGCACAGTTCAAGAGCGGCGTATACGACATTATCAGTAATCCGATTTATCCGGGTGCTTTGAATGGCAATGGTGAGATGGTTTTGAATCAGACATGGGACAATATGTATCGCAATGGCGATAAGGACGCATTGAAATTTGAACTTGTCCCGAATGTTGTGATTTACGGTGAAGCAAATGTTGATTATAATGGTAAATTCCAGAATGGCTTTATTTCCAATGCCGAGCTGATTATGCCGGATTCTGATTTCGGAACGCCGGTCAGCGTAAGAAATGTTTCAAATGAAGAACTTTTCTATCGTGAATTTACCGAGTCTAATCAATATAATCCATATCGTGATAACAACTATAAGCCAAATGCGAGTGGTATCATGTCAATGGGTACTATCCTCATTAGAGACTGGACTGGATACGCGAACTTGCCAATTTGCGTATATCTTGGAGACTTGAATAGACCTGGCAGTGTAACCGTTTCTGAACCGACAGTTTCTTATTCGCCAACAAATCATTATTCATCCGGTGCGGCAACAGTTGGTAAGGATAAGGAATATTTCTCCAACGATCACCAAGGAATAGGTTAAAGGAAGGGGGATCGCAATGGAATCAAAACGTAAGCTGAAAGGCATGACGCTGATTGAGGTTGTTGTGTCGTTAGCTGTATATGCGATTATTGGTTTGCTTTTAGCCGAGATCATGTCGCTTGTAAACGCTACCATGAAAGCGACAAACCAGCTGAATCGCAGACTGACCTATGAAGCGAAATTTGCTGATAACCTTCTTCTTTCTGATGGTGTGAGTTCTTTTACGAACAATCAGATTACTGCAACACTTAGCGAGAACAATGGCAGTTTTACAATAAATGCCAATGGCAGAGTGTATGAGACGAATGCCAGCAATATTGGAAATACTGTTGATAGCGATCCAACGCAGCTGATTATCAATGAGCATACAAATTATCGCTTTTTGGTATTTAGCAAGACCTATGCAGCTGCTCCGGCTCCAAACGAGTATTTCTATTTGAATCTGAATCTTGCACCCGGCGTAAATCTGTCTGCAAACCCGATTACAAAGATCATTGTCGACGCAAGCGGATGCCCGCAATATGGCGGCTGCTATGCCAATAATACGGAGGGCGGTAACATTATCCCGAAGCAGGTTTTATATGCGAGTCCGCATATTCCAAATGCTACAGATGGCGATGAACTCATCGAGTATATTGGTCTGGATTCGATTTCTGGTGGCAGCCAGCTGCTGCATCTCGCAATTCCGGCATCGGACGGTTCCGGCAATGCGCTGGTAAATCCGTCTGATCCAGCACTGGGTTTGAAAGGCAACATCAAAGTGCTGGTTTTCCAAAGCGTTTATGATACAGTCGGTAATGCGTATAATTGGTATGAAAATCCAAACGACGCAATACAGAAAACAATCAGAGAAAGGGCTGGTTTGCAGACACCTAACATGGTAGACTCTGAAAACTTCCCTGCTTCTGCTATGCTGACGCTTGATTTTGTACTATCTGCCATGAACGACAATACACATGAACTTTCATATTTCGAGGGAGTCGATTATGACTGGAATCCTCAGGCAGATCCGTCTCAGGCTAGCTATCTGGTAGCAAGAAAATCAACAGGCAATAAATGAAACTGAACCTAATGTTTCTGCTGTGCGTATTGTGAATGCACTGCGCACAGCGGAATATCAAGATGAAAGGAGTGTCATGTATAATGAAAAAGCTGAAAGGTTTTACGTTGCTTGAGCTTATCATTGTTATGGCGATATTCTCAATTATCATGTACAGTGCGGTTCAGTTGCTTGCACCTGTTTCAAAGTTTTTTGTTCGCAGCTCTAACTTTGAAAATACAACCGCGTGTATGGATAATATGCGTCGCTGCATCGAGGGCAATCTGAAGTATGCGGATCGCGTGCGTGCTTATAATGGTTTTCTCCCGTACTCATATAATGATGCAACATATCAGTCGATTACTCCGACCAATGATTTGCTCGACAATGTAAGGGATTTTTACATCACCTTCTTCAAGGATCGCAAGTTCATTGATGCGAATGGTATCATCAATGTTCTGATTTTTGATAATACTGAATTGGTCGGCGATACTGAATTGAGTGGGATGTCGCAGCTCAGCGAGTATACCAACAAGCAAGTAAATCAGGGAAAAATCGTTCTGCTGCAATTCCCGTTTGACAACTATGCAGGCGATGATGAATCCACGATTACTGCGAATATGAATACGCCGAAGCTCTGGTGTGTGAATCAGAAGCTTTATGGAAATTTTGATTATAAGTTTTCATTGGACGCTGTTTCGCAGGCAGTTGTGAATGCAAATACAGATGTTTTGACAAGTGTTGAATCTGGCGCAACAGCACCGACTGCGTTGACATTCGTACAAACCGATGTTGCCGGTAGTACAGTAACTGACGTGCATGGCAATGCGGTAACCTGGACTCCTGCGTTCTTTAATCCGAGTGATTTTAATATTTCAATTTCTGCTCGTGAGATTCGTAGATCGTCCGGCGGCCTCGTCAGAGAGACGCCTACTACGGCGAATGTCGCTTCGTTCTCCATGAAGAATGTTCTGAATGCTTCTGATGGTTACAGAACTTCATCTCTTGACTATGTTACTTTGCTGAAAACTGGTTCTGAGGATAGTCAGCATACCTATACCGCAAAACCAGTGCCACGCTATGAAAATATCGTGAATAATACTGGTTCTTCGGCGGCTTTTGATGGATTCTATTTCATCTTTACACTGCCGGAAGAAGTCAACGATAATTTCGACGCGGCTGCACTGAATTCACAGGAAATCTTCCTTAGCTCGACCACCTAAAAACATAAAAGGCAGCCGGTGTTGCCGCCGGCTGCCGCTATGTTGCAAACTATTTATTGCATTAGAATTGCACTATAATATTGGATCACTTCTTCCTGTGGGAGATTTCTGATGTACCACATGGTGATCTCTTCCCCAAACATTGCGCCGAGCAGAAGCCCTGCGCAGAGGTACGGTCCAAATGCGAATTTGGAGCTTCCAGTTACTTTTTTAATAATTAACCCGAATATTGCAGCAAGAATAATGCTGATGAACGCGGAGGGAATCATGGCTTTCCAGCCGAGCAGTGCGCCGGCACAAGCCATCAGGATTGTATCGCCAAGCTCAATGCCGCGAACCTTTTCACCGGTTTTCTTCTTGATGTAAGCACCACTGATTTCACCAATCAGTAAAAATGGTACGCTGATTACAAATATTCCTATAATGCGTTCCTTTAAGGGAATGTATGTTGCAAAATGCGCGGGGATCGCAAGTGCAGCAATCATAAGCAGCATCGGGATATACATTTCCATGGTATCCCAGTCGATAAATGCAACGCAGATCAGCAGTGATGTGAATATCATCATGATCAAACAGTTGAAATTTACGCCAAAGATCAAAAGATCGACTACGTACAGGATACCGTTCAGCGATTCTACAATCGGGTATCGCGCTGAGATCTTTTCACCGCAGCTATGACACTTTCCTTTCAGAAAGAGCCAGCTGAATACCGGTATCAGATCAATGAGGCGAATTTTGGCACCGCAGGTCATACAGTGCGAGGACCGCTTGATCAGCGACTCGCCGCGTGGCAGTCGAATGATGACAACATTCAGGAAACTGCCGATGCAAATGCCGTAGATAAAAACAATGGGAATCGCCAGCAGCAAAAATTGAAACAGATCGTCTTCAAAATACTGCCATTCCCGCCATCCGGATTGGGCTGCCAGTGCAGCCAGAATGTTATATTGGTACATAACGGTACCTCCTTTATGGTTTGTACTGTTATTCTATTCTACCACAGATTGGCATATTTTTCAAGAGTTTTTTGGAGGTTGGATTATGAGAAACATCCGAATCGGTGACTACCTCGTCGAGGAAGGTCACATCACCCCTGAACAGCTGCAGCAGGTCCTGCAGAGACAGCGCGAATCGACGGATCAGAAGAAATTTGGTGAAGTCATTGTCGAGATGGGATTTATGTCCGACATCAAATTTGCGCAGGCTCTGTCTGTAAAGCTGCAAACACCGTTTGTTGACCTGAATAATGTCGAGGTTGACGGCGAAATTGCCCGCATGGTTCCGCAGGATCTTGCAGAGCGTAATTGCGTTCTCGCGATCAATAAGACCGGTCGCCGTCTGACTGTTGCAACGGATGATCCTGTTAACTTCAATATTCTTGAAGATATTAAGGTAAAAACCGGTTTTGACTGTATTCCGGTTCTTGCAACCCGCGCAGCAATCAAAAAAGCAATTGGTAAAGCTTATCAGATGACCGACCTCGGCGATCTGGGCATTGATACCTCTCAGGGCGATTTGATCGATGAGGAAGAGTCCAGAGATCGTGTTGAGAGCGCTCCGATTGTTAAGCTCGCAACGCAGATCGTTGAGAACTCTTTCCGTATGGAAGCAACCGATATTCACCTTGAGCCGTTTGAGAAGTATACACAGATTCGTGTTCGTGTCAACGGCGACCTTGTTACTTTGATGAATGTTTCTGCAAATGTTCAGAATCAGCTCGCGACTCGTCTGAAGCTGATCTCCGGCATGAATATTGCTGAAAAGCGTATTCCGCAGGACGGTCGTTTCTCTCAGACTGTTGACGGCATTCCGCTTGACCTTCGTGTTTCTACTCTGCCGATGGTGCACGGTGAAAAGATCGTTCTCCGAATTCTGTCTACCGGCGCGATTAAAACGCGTGGTCTGCATGAACTTGGTATGTCCGATTACAACTTCAGATTGTTCGAGAGCATGATCAAGTGTCCGCACGGCGTTATCCTTGTTACTGGTCCTACCGGTTCCGGTAAGTCCACTACGCTGTATGCAGCGCTTGGCGCAATCGCAAGACCGGAAGTTAACGTCGTTACGGTTGAGGACCCGGTTGAAAAGCAGATCGAAGGTATCAACCAGTGCCAGATCAATGTGAAATCCGGTATGACGTTTCCGGCGGCGCTTCGTTCGATTCTCCGTCAGGACCCGGATATCATCATGATCGGTGAGATGCGTGACGGTGAGACCGCTGAAATCGGTATTCGTGCTGCTATCACCGGACACCTTGTTCTTTCTACGCTTCATACCAATGACGCGGCTTCTACGATTGTCCGTCTGATTGATATGGGCATTCCGTCCTACATGGTTGCGTCCTCGCTGATCGGCGTTGTCGCGCAGCGTCTTGTTAAGGTTCTTTGCCCGAAGTGCAGAAGACAGAGAATGTCTACGCCGGAAGAAAGCGAACTGATGCATCTCGATCATTCCGTTCCGATTTTCGACGCGGTTGGCTGTAATGAGTGCGGCGGCGGATATCGTGGACGTACTGCGATTCATGAGATCATCCACTGCTCTGGCGAAATCTCTACGCTGATTGCAAACGGCGCAAGCTCGGATGAATTGGAAAGAACGGCTCGTGCGAACGGTACAAAACTTCTTCGTGATAACGTTGCTGACCTCGTTCAGCAGGGTGTTACCTCGATTGATGAGCTTGTACGTGTTACATATACTGTTTAATAACGAACAGGAAGAAACGGAGGAAATATCATGCCCATTATTTCAGTGAATAAAATTCTGGACGATGTCCGTGCGCTTGGATGTTCTGACTTGCATTTTACAGTCGGTATCAATCCGGTTGTCCGTCTGCACGGTCAGCTCCGCAAAATGAGCAGCTACCCTGAAATGACAGATGAAATGATCGCTGAGGTCGTTGAGCAGATGACCAACGAGCAGCAGCGTAAGAAAGTTACACAGCGTATCGACGTTGACTTCTCTTATGTCACACGTGCCGGCTATCGTCACCGCTGCAACATCTTCTATCAGCGCGATCACCTTGCAATCGCAATCCGTCTGCTGCGTAACGACATTCCGACGCTGGATGATCTGTTCATGCCGCCGATTATGGCTGAATTCGCAATGCGTCCGCGTGGACTCGTGCTGATCACCGGTCCTACCGGTTCCGGTAAGTCCACGACGCTTGCAGGTATGATCGACTACGTAAACTGCAACAAGAGTGCGCACGTTATTACGATCGAGGACCCGATCGAGTATGTGCATGAACATAAGCGCTGCATGGTGAACCAGCGTGAAGTCGGCGCCGACGTACCGAGCTTTGCGATGTCGCTGAGAGCTGCGCTTCGTGAAGACCCGGACGTTATCCTCGTCGGTGAGATGCGTGACTTTGAGACCATTCAGGCTGCAATTACTGCGGCTGAAACCGGTCACCTTGTTTTCTCCACGCTTCATACGACGTCTGCGCCTGATACAATTAACCGTATCATCGACGTATATCCGGAGCATCAGCAGAATCAGATTCGCGCACAGCTCGCGAATGTTCTAGTAGGCGTTGTCTCTCAGACGCTGCTGCCACTCAAGAACGGTACAGGCCGTATCGCAGCAATGGAAATTCTGAACGTCACCGACGCTGTCGCCGCCATGATTCGTGAGGGTAAGATTCACTTGATTCTTTCCTCGATTCAGGCAGGTAAGGCGCACGGAATGATGTCGCTTGACCAGGAGCTTGCGCGTCTGGTTAAGAATAACACGGTCAACGAAATCGACGCACTTGAAAAGTGTCAGGATAAGACCGAGTTCTATCGTTATCTTACTGCAATGGGCGGTCAGTCCGTCATTACGCGTGAGGGCGTGATCGGCTAAAGAATTTGTGAACAGGCAGAGCGTGAATATGCGCTTTGCCTGTTTGTTCTATTTATATCATTCGGTTGGCAAAGTCGGAATATAACACGTTTGTTACCAAAATTGTGCAATACGCCGAAAATCGAACGAAAAAAATCGTTCAAAAAACGGGTTTTGTAAAAGTTTGTTCACAATTCAGAAATATTGCGGAAAAGACTTGACAATTTCCTTTGGATATGCTATACTAAGACCATGGAGAACGACAAACGGTGTTAGACGTCGCATCAGTTTGTCGCTCTAAGATCGCAATCTAAGATTGCAATGTTTACAAATAATTTTTGGAGGTATTATCATGAAAAAGAAAGGTTTTACTCTGATTGAGCTGATCGTTGTTATCGCGATTATCGGCGTTCTGGCTGCTATCCTCGTTCCGGCAATGCTCGGTTACGTAAGAAAGTCCAAGATCACCACAGCTAACACCACTGCAAAGTCCATCTACAATGCTTACAACACTGCTCTCGTTGATTTTGATACCGTTGATAAGGCAGTTACTGGTACTGGCGCAAATACTACCACTACAGATATTTCGGGCGCTACTACTGCTAGCAGCACGGATGCATTTGATCAGTGTGTTTACGGCTATTTCACTGATATTGCAAAAGTAAAAGCATATGCAATAGAAATTACGAATGGTGCTTGCACAGCTTGCGGCGTTATGAGCGGCAACTATCCTGGCGCATATCCGAATGCATGGACTCCGGAAGACTTTAAGGCTTCTGCGCCTGCAAATGCTGTTGCAGCTATGTCTGGTCCGTCTGCTTCTGGTTCCAACAACAACAATAACAACAATCAGACCCCGCAGAACCCCTAATGACTAATAATAGCGTACACATTGAATTGATTCCAAACGCGAATGCTCCCATTTTGGGAGCATTCGTTCTATCATGACGATTATAACGAATATATTCGATGATTGCGGAAAAAATCTGTCGAATAATGATTTAACATAAGGAGCAATTCTTCAAATCAAAAAGCATGGTTTTACATTTGATAAACTGTTACCGGTACCGGCGTTGCTTCTACTGATAATAAGGATCTGGATGGCGCCACAACTGCTTCTAGCTCGGACGCATTTGATGAATGTGTTTATGGCTACTTCACTGATATTGCAAAGTAAAAGCTTATTTTGTCAAAATCGAGAGCGATGCGTGTACCGCTTGCGGCGTTCTGAGTGGTAATTATCCGGGTGCATATCCGAATCCGTGGACGCCTGACGCATATAATTCGGTGCAGTCTAAGCCGTCATCCGCATTTGAAGCTATGCTCAGTCCGCCCCCAACTGCGTAAAGGTCATATTTTATATTGGATTCGTCGCTGAAACGAAAGCCCGTTTTCAGGGCGATTCGTACTATTAAAATGATTACAACAAATATTTTTGACATTTAAGAGATGTTTTATTGGAAAGATACTTATCGTATAGAGAGGTAACTGAAATGAAAAGACATGGATTTACATTGATTGAGTTGATCGTTGTCATTGCGATCATTGGCGTACTTGCTGCGATTCTTGTTCCGGCAATGCTGGGGTATGTGCGTCGCTCCAAGATTACAACATCTAATAATGCAGCAAAATCTATCTATAATGCGTTGAATGTCTCGCTGGTAGAAATGGAATCTGGTGATTTGCCGGTCAAGACAATTCAGAATAAGGATTATACGACAGACGGTTCTACTATTTTTGCGCAGAAAAGCTATCAGTCAAACCACGCAAATGACGCTACAGACCTCATGAACACTTTGTATGCAAAGGTTTGCAGCTATTTTTCAGATGTGCAGAAGATTCAGGATGTTAAGTTTCGTTTCGGTGAGAGCGGCTGCAGCGGCGTCGGCGTCATCAACGGCAAATATCCCGGAACCTATCCGCTTGCAATCACCGTTGAGGATTATAAGCAGCGCACAGATTGGGACGCGAGCAAAGCGCTTGCATTTGCTTTGAAAGATCCGGAAGATGATTCGATTCCGGAGGCAGCGCCTGAGATTGATTAAAACGCCGCGGATATTGATTGTTGCTACGTTATAATTTTGAAAAGAACAGCCGTTCAAATCAGCTTGACGCTTGATTTGAACGGCTTTGTTATATTTGGCTCAGGATTTACGGTGCCAGCTCTGCTTCAGTAATAATCTTTGCAATGAACTGTAGAATTTTGATGGTGCAATCAGAATTGACGCTTTTGCCACCGCATACATTTGCATTCAGCTTGCCTTGCTGGCTGATTGACGCCGTAGGGTCCTCGGCGACAAAGCGCGCGATCAGAACAGCGTCGGAGACGTCGACTGTATTGTCCTCATTGGCGTCGCCCCATTGAATATCCATGTCGGATACGTTCGGGGACTCGGTGCGTGTGGGCGTAGAGGGCGTAGTAGTGGCAGTAGTGGTTTGTGTGGTCGTGGTGCTTGATTGCGTTGTGGTCGGCAATGTTGTTGTGTTGTTAGGCGATGTTGTACCCTGTGACGGGGTGGTTACGATTACAACTGGGTTGCCCTTGTTGCCGCTTGAGCCGCCGTCAATGTTGCTCTTTTCGCCGGATGCAAGAAATTCCGAGAGCGAAACGCCGTTTTTGCCCAGTGCGACCTGATGATCGAGTCCGATGTATTTGCCGGATTCCGTCTGCCAGAGCGCTTCCTCGAACATATCGTATTTTTCTTGATTCCATTTAATGGTTGTGCCTGCGCCCTGTTGGAAGCCAAGCGAGTCCCAGAGTCCGCCTGTATCGCCCGAATTGGTATTCAGACACCAGAATGTATGGTGAATGTGATTTTTGATCATATAATCACGCAGGAGAAGCATCCATTTCAGGTTGTCTCCGGTCATATGACCGCCCCATTCGCCGATCAGCTCCGGTGCAATGTCCTCCGCATTGATGTATGCCCATGTATCGTACCAGTAGTCATCCAGCAGCGTTTGCTCCGTGAAGTCCTTATCGAACCATGTCTGCGCGTAGACAGATGGGCCATAGTCATGCGGCGAATAGACGATCTGGCTTGTGCCGTGCTTCGGCTGGATTGGATATTCGCGCGCGTCGCGGAAATTGCCGCCCCACCATGCGCCGATATACGGAGAATTGTCGCGTCTGTCCGGCATACCCCAATAGTCGCCTTCCATTGCGCCGCTCAGAGACTGCTCAACGCCCTCAATCAGAATCAGTGCATTCGGGTTGACATCCAGAATTGCGTCTGCGCATCTCGTTGCAGCGTATGCCCAGTTGTTTTCATCTGTGGAGCCATCCCATTTTGCAGCGGCTTCGCCCTCCTGACCTTTGCCGTGGGGTTCGTTTTTGAGGTCGAAAGCAAGCAGCGTATCATCATTCTTATACTTTTCTGCGAGCCAGACAAGCGTTTCAATCCATATTTCGGTTGTCACGCCAGCCTTGCCATACCAGAGATTGTAGTTGTGACCCGAGTTGTCCGTATGCGGGCTGTGAATATCAACAAATGCTTTGATGCCATATTTTTTACATTTCGCCATGATGATGTCGAAGATTTCCATGCTGTTTTTGAGTGTTTTGCCGTCCGCTTCGCAGAAATCCGGATTGATTGTGAACGCCGGATCTGCATTTGCGCTGACGCTGTTCACCGGATTCGGCTTGCCGTTCATCCATGAGACCAGAAGCTCTGTTGCAATCGGAAAACGAATGATATTGATGCCGTGGTCCGCAACGCTTTGCAGAACGTCGTCGACGTCGGCGCTCCAGAGGTAGTGGACGCAATTTTCCGAGCAGTTGAAGCCAAACCAGTTTGCGCCGGTTAGCCAGACCTCGTTTCCATCCTTGTCGAAAATGCGACTACCCTCGCAGTGAAGCCAGTCGTCATTGTTGTCGTCTACTGCAACGGCGCTGATCGGCTGCAGCAGATTGCTGTTTGTCATACCGATCGTGCTGGTCGCGGCGACGAGTGCTGCCAGACAAAGTGACAGCCAGTGCTTGTTTTTCATGGTGAATCTCCCCCTCTCATAAAATTTTCATCGTTTCCGATGTATGACAGCCGACATGAATACCCGTTTTCATGCCGATGCTGTTTGGAGCAAAAGTGAATGCGTTTGTGTTAAGCCCACTCTCAACGCACTGAGAGCGGGCTTCACATTCGTTCGTTTGCGGATTGCGAGAGCTGGTAATCAGTTCCGGCATTTATTTAGTGGGAGCAAGTTCTGCTTCGGTAATCATCTTTGCGATGAATTTGAGAATTTTCAGCGTGCATTCCGAATTGACTGACGCTGCGCCGGTCACATTTGCATTCGACTTACCTTGCTGACTGATGTTTGCTGTGGGATCTTCGGCAACAAAGCGCGCGACCAAAACTGCGTCAGAGACATCAACCATACCGTCTTCATTCGCGTCGCCCCATTGCGGCTGCTTTTGGGGATCTGTCTGACTCGGCTCTGTTTGAACTGTTGTAGTAGTAGTTTGAGTTGTGGTTTTTTTGGTAGTTGTAGTAGAGGATGTAGTAGTAGTAGAGGCCTTTGTTGTGGATGGCGTGGTCACGACAGTTCCGTTGGATTTTTTGCCGCCGTCCAGATTGGAGCCTTCCGAGCTGGCGATGCCGGAATAGAATTCGTTGAGCGACAGACCGTTTTTACCGAGTGCGACCTGATGATCGAGACCGATATATTTACCGGACGCTGTCTGCCAGAGTGATTCTTCAAAGAGCGAATACTTTGCGTCGTCCCAATTGGCGAACTGTGTATCAAGCAGACCGCCGGTATCACCGGAGTTCGGATTCAGACACCAAAACGTATGATTGATATGATGATCAATCATATAATCACGCAGGAGCGTCATCCATTTCTGGTTTTTGCCATCATCCATATGACCGCCCCATTCGCCGATCAAAAGCGGCGCAATATCATCCTCATTGATATAAGCCCAAGTATCGCGCCAGTAATCGTCGAGCAGCGTTTCGGTTGTGAAATCCTTGTCGAACCATGTCTGCGCATAGACAGAGGGACCGTAATCATGCGGCGAATATACAATCTGACCGGAATCCGGCAGAATGGGAAGATTCTTCACGCCTCTGAGGTTACCGCCCCACCATGCGCCGTACCATTGTTCCTCGCCGGGTTTTGGATTGAATTTATCCGGCATATCCCATGTCACGCCCTTGTCCAGCATGGGGGATTGCTCAATGCCTTCAATCAGAATCAACGCGTGCGGATTGACCTTGAGAATCGACTTTGCGCATTCCTCTGCGGAATACTTCCAGTTGTTTTTGTCGGTCGAATCATCCCACTTTGCAACGCCTGGAGGGCAGGAGCTGCCGTCATAGCCACGTTTGCCGTGGGGTTCATTTTTCAGGTCGTAGGCAAGGATGGTATCATCGTTTGCATATTTTTCCGCGAGCCATGTGATAGAATCTTTCCAGTCGTCCCATGTGATCTTTTCTTTGGAGAAATGACCGACCGCCATACCACCGCAGTCCTCAGCCGTCGGCTCATAATACCACAGTGTATAATTATGACCGGAATTATGAGAAGCCGGGCTGTGAACGTCGATCAGAGCCTTGATGCCGTATTTTTTACACTTCTGCATGATGATATCAAAAATCTCCATGCTGTTCTTGAGCGTTTTGCCGTCCTCAAGAACGAAGTCGCGGTTAATGTTGCCATATTTTCCGGCAGGCGTAACGGTTCCGTCCTCACCGACTTCATCTTTCGGCGGATTGTAGCTTGCTTGTACAGAAGAAACCGGCAGCGGATCGCCGTTCATCCATGAGAGCAGAAGCTCCGTGGAGATTGGAAAACGAATAATGTTGATGCCATGATCTGCAATGCTGGCAAGCATATCATCGACATCTCTTGCATATAGACCGTGCGGTACATTTTCGGTACAATTCATACCGAACCAGTTTGCACCGGTCAGCCAGACCTCATTGCCGTTCATGTCGTAAAGACGGCTGCCAACAGCATGAAGCCAGTCGTCATTTGCATCGTCGGCAGCGGCTGCGCTGAATGAAGCGTCGAGCGGCTTGCGCTTTGGGTAGGCAGTCGTTGCAGTGACCGCGATGAGTGCCGCCAGCGACGCTGACAGCAATACTTTGTGCTTCATAAGTATTCCCCCTCGAATATAGTTGTCTGTGCGGTACAGCACAGAAATGGCAGACGGCTGTATCCGGATAAGGCACCGCTACCCGTTTGCGGCGCATTCATGATGGAAAACCACCGTGCGGAACGAAATTAAAAAATGCCGAAGCGCTTTTTTTCATAGAAAGGCTTGCTTTCCGCAACAAGATCCTTTGCGCGGATGGAACTGGAGGCAACGCAGTCAAATGGCAGATCGGAATAATCTGCACACTCTGTTGTGATGGTATTGCCGATTGCTTCCAGATCCGCGTTTTCGTCCGCTTCCAGTGCAATGAGCAGATAGCGCTCGCCATTTTCAGATTCTGCTTTGATATAAGCCTTTTTGACCGGCTTTTGCTTTTTGAGAACGCCTTTGAGCGCTGAGAGCAGTTCATCGTTGATCGGATCGGTTTCCGACTCTGCGTCGGAAGCTTCCGCAGCGGCTTTATCCGCATCGAGTTGAGCCATTGCAGCACGGATCATATCCTGTTGCTGCTCGCGTGAATTTTCGGCAGCGCCAAGCGCATTGGTCGGCTGCGGTACAGCGACCGGAACCGGCTGCGCCTGCGCGGTAGGACGCGGTGCAGAGAGAACCGGCTGATTATTATGATCGCCGATTGCAATGATCTGCTGACGAATCAGGCAAAGTGCGGAACCAAACGGATTGATTACGACGCCGTTAATTGCTTCATTGCTCTTAATAAACTGATAGATGTCATTGAAGGACATGACGGCAACCTGAAAACGCTCGCCCGGCTTGCGGTTCTTTTTCAATTCCACTTCGTCGGTAAAAGCCGGCATAAACTTTTCGCCTTTTGGATTTGTCATGATCTGGAATGCGACGCGCGCCTGAACGGGTTCGCCTTCTTTCGGCGGTTCGGCAGGCTGTTCGACCTGTGCCGGCAGGAGATATCTCGCTTCGATGGCTGCCTGTAAAAAGGCTCTTTCATGTTCTTTGAAAACTTCTTCGCTTTCGTGGTTTGCAAGATCCAGTTTAAAGGTTGCCATTGCGTCCACAAGAACGGGGTTGGTGATTGGTTGCATAGGTTCTGGCATTGAGAATCCTCCTCAATCTATAATTTCGCCATTATATTATGGCTTATATCATTATTTTAGCATATTTCTCAAAAAAAAGCAAGTGATTTTGCAGATATCCGCAAAAAAACGGACAGACCATATGATCTGTCCGCGTTGCATACAATCTCCGCCTTGCCGTCGCCTGCATAATAAAACCCGCGTTGAGCAGGTGGGTATCTGCCTGCGTCGCTCATGCTCCCTAGCAACCGCCGAAGCGGGAGGTCTGCAATTCTTACGCAGAGACAGGATTCCCTGAATATAAGTGTTGGATTATATCAAAACAGGCTTGCTCGCACAAGGCAGAATGCTTTGCTTTTGTTAATACTAGTATATCAGATTCAGCTCTAAAAATCAACTAGCAAAGCGCACAAAATATTTTCTAAATGTTGTGAAATATTACTCATTCTCCTCGTCAATTTCTTCCTCGTTGAGTCTTTCGAGGAAAGCTTCTGCGATGCGATTATATTCTTCATCGCTGTCGATTGGCTCAAGAATTTCGTTGCCGTCGTTGTCTGTTTTTGCATTCAGCACAACCAGCTCGATTTCGCCTTCGAGCAGCTCAGCCGGATCCTCGATGTGCGGAATCAGGGCAAAATAGACCTGACCGTTTTCCTCAAGAATATCAATCAGTTCAAAAAGCTTCTCATTGCCTTCCTCATCCACGAGCGTATAGAGGTCGGCGTCGTCCATCATTGCATCCTGTTCCATTGGTGTATTCTGATCTTGCATATTTCGCTCCGTTCCGCCGGAATGTATCCGGTCTAATATTTCCGAACCACAGTTCGTATTTAATATTGTAACCGATTTTTCTAAAAATGTCAAGTCTTGATTTGTTCAAATAATTTTCACCAAAATATCACAAAAAGTTTTAGAAAACTATTGACAAACAACAAAAAGTGTGCTATAATAAGACCATAGGAAAGGCAAAGGAATTCTCCGGACGAGAACAAAACCAAATGGTTCGCCAATCGGTAAAGTGTTTGAACCATTGCTCCCGTAGTTTATATAATTAGATTTTGCACTTCTTATATGATATGAGTCATGCGGTATTTCCGTTCCGCTTAGGCGGAATTCGTGAATAGTTGATTGACAGTCAGCGAGGATTTTACCGCAAATACAGATTCAGAAAGGTTGCGTGAATCCAATGGAAAATTCTGAAAATGTCCCATTCATTGGCGAAGGCTCGCGCATGATGGGTTCTGTGTGACAGAAAAGCATGATTGATTCCGGTTAATATATGAAAATCATATTTTGTGAACCGGTGTGCAGATGCAGTTCCGATATGGAAGCCGACACAGAATACAGCTGCTCGACGGAGCAGAGCGAAAGCAGTGTGCAGCCGTATTGCAACAAGTAGAGTGATGAAATGTTTCGACTGTGCAGCGGGTGCAGTCATCGGCGGAAATGCAATGATATAGAATGCAATCGTGAAGCCGCCGTTTCAATATTGATATCGCCAATGATGATATGGGGAGTGATCTTTACTCCGTGCGTCGGCAGTCAGCTGCACGAATGATTGCCGTAGCTTGGAAACACCGGAGCGCATTCTTTGGAATGTGAAGCGGTTTCTGCACAAATGCTCGCGGTAGCATTGATATAGACGCTTTCTATACCGTCAAAATTGAATAAAAAATAAGGGGAGGCTCTGGCATGAGAGCCTCCTTTATTTTGTTGATTCAAATTGCGTTTTGTCCATGCGGCTTTTGACTTTTTCTGGAACTTTTGGCTGAGCTGCTTGCAAGAATGAGGATTTACGAGGCGTTGAATCTGTCGGAGCGCTTTCAAAAAATGGAAGCTGATGCTGTCGGCTTGACAATCGGGCGCAGTTATGGTATACTCATTAGCATAACGCGAGATCAAATACTATATAAATAGAAAGGTGTGCTGACATGGATTTTACCATTCTCTTTGAGCGATATCCCTTCTTTCGGGAAGCGGCAACTGCTTTTGTTGTAATTTTTGTTGATATCTGCGCACTCGTGATTCTGATTGCAGCAGGCAGAGAGCGCCGCCGCGGTGATCGCCGCTGGGCGAAAGAAGGCAGAGGCTATATGCTTGCCTGCGCCGGTGAGATCTATCCGCTTGGCGCGGCAGAGGTGTTGATCGGCAGGCATCCATCGGCGGATATTCAGTTCCCCGATACCGAAATCTCACGATTTCACGCGCTTCTGACGCTTTCCAGCGGTAAGTGGCGTATCGAAGATATCGGCGCACAGAATGGCGTTCTGGTCAATGGCAGAAAGATCACGAAGCCCTGCACGCTGCATCAGAATGACGCCATTACAATCGGAAACCGTAAACTGATCGTTGTTAAGGGCGATGGAAGGGATGTGGCGTAATGGGAAAAAGTTCCAAACCGATGTCGCATCCGTTCCTGCTGCTGCTTGTTCTGATCGCGCATTTCGCTATGATGCTGCTGGTTGCCTGCTCCTTCGGCTTGACGCCGGAGGTCTTTAAAATGGCGTGCGCTGTCCTGACAGCGGATTTTGTCGGCTCGATTATACTGGCGGTTGTACAGCGTGAGGCTTGTACGGTCGATACCGTTATGCTGCTGGTGATCGGTATGAGCACAATCTATCAATCCTGCTTCGGAGGACTTTCTTTTGCAGTCAAGCATTTTATATTCGGGATTGCTGCGTTTCTGATGTGTCAGGTTTCTTATGTGGTGACGCGGAATCCGTATCGTGCAGAGCGCTTGAAACCCCTTTGGTACGCAATATTCTTTATGCTTGTAGCGGCAATCTTTTTCCTGACGGGCAGCCGCGGAATCTGGATTGATCTCGGTGTGATTACAATTCAGCCCTCGGAATTTGTCAAGCCGGTATTCGTATTGATCTGCGCAAGCTCGGTGCGGAAGCAGCTCCATAAATCCGAGGTGGCAGGCATTCACTTTGTACCGGATAATCTGATGCTGATTCTATGTACGGTCGTCATTGCGGGACTGCAATGGTGGTGCAGAGACCTCGGTTCGCTGCCGACATTTGTTGCGATTGCAGGATGTGGTATGCTGCTGCGTTTCTGCTATCTGCGTGAAAAGATGTCGTTTCGTCTGATGATATTCCTTGCTGCCTGCGCGGTCATGGCGATCATTTTTGCTTGGAAGCTCGCACCGGAATATGTACAGGCGCGTTTGCATTCCGATATCTGGTCGGATATGTCCGGCTCCGGCTATCAGCAGGTCAAAGCGCTGACCGCGATCGCAGAGGGTGGATGGTTCGGCAAGGGCGCTGGAAATGGTACGCTGATTCATGTTGCCGCAGCGCGCACAGATATCGTTTTCTCAACGATCTGCGAGGAATGGGGACTGTTTACCGGCATGATGACTGTGATTCTGGTCCTGTTCCTTCCGGCTTCGATTTTGACCGTTCCGCCGCGCAGCTACTACCATTCCGGTTTGGCAGTCGGCGTGGCTGCGGCGTTTATCGTACAGATGGCGCTCAATATTTTCGGTTCATGCAATGTGATTCCATTTACGGGCGTAACGATTCCGTTTATTTCGCAGGGCGGCAGCTCGATGCTTGCAAGCGGCATCCTTGCCGGTTTTCTGAAAGCTGCGCAGGCGCCCGTCCTGACAGATCGCGCTGCGCTGAATAAGGAGGGCGGCTGATATGGCAAAACGACAGCTTCGGCAGCGTCCGCCGATTCCGGCTTTGGATGTCTCTGCACCGCGCAGTATGCGCAGAGCCGGAAAATGGACGGCGTTCATTTTGACCGTATTTCTCATCGGATTGGGTTATCTCGGCTGGCGGCTAGTGACGCAATCTGCGTTTTATATGGCGAAATCCGGAAAGGCAACCTATGGAAAGGTTGTAGATCGCACCGGCGATGTGCTGTTTGACGGTACCCAACCGCTTACGAATTATGAATGGGGACATTTTGCGGATGTCGGCAATCTGATCGGTGATACCAGCGGTCAGATGTCCAATACGATTGTATCGCGCAATCTCGATGAGCTGGTCAATTATAGCTTTACCTATGGTTCCGGTTCCAGTGCGACAATCTTGCAAACAACGCTTCTGCACAGCGCCAATCGCGCCGTATTCAATGCGTTCGGAACGAAAAATGGAACGGCGATTGCCTATAATTGGAAAACCGGCGAGTGCTATGTCTGCGTGAGCCGTCCCTGTGTAGATATTGTACAGGGTTATGCAAATATTGCGGAAATGCCGAAGGGAAGTCTGCTCTGCAAGGCATTTTATCCGACTGTTCCCGGCTCTACGCAAAAGGTCTCTACATTGCTTGCCGCTTACCAGTTTGCCGGTGTGGACGCTGTGAACAATCAGCAATATGCGTGTTCGGGGTCATGGGCAAATCCGAACGGCGATGTCATCAAATGTCATCAGGATTACGGGCATGGTACGCAGAATCTTGCAGCCGCATTTGCCAATAGCTGCAATCCGTATTTTGCTCAGCTTGTACAATCCGGTCTTGTGCCGCTTTCCGAGATCATTTTAGACTATACCCGCATGGGCTATTCAGTGAACGGAGAACAGGCGGAGCCGTTTTCTCTCAATGGCATTGTCATTCAACCAGCTTCGACAACGCTTGTAGACAAGGATCAGTTTGAGACGGAATGGGGTGCGCTCGGACAAGGCAAAACGCTTGTCAGTCCGTATCAGCTTATGCTCTGGCAGGGCGCGATTGCAAATGGCACCGGTGCGGCGGTCAAGCCGTATCTGCTGCAATCGAAAACAACAGCCGAACAAAAGACTGTTTCGCTTGCGACCCATATGCAAACAGATCAAATGTTTACGTCTGAGGCTGCGCAGGCGGTGCAGGCGGTCATGACGAAAAATGCGACAGAGCACTATTATGTTTCGCTTGGAAATTATTCCTGCGGCGTAAAGAGTGGTACGGCGCAGGTCAGCGATGATGGCAGACAATATGAGAATTCGCTGCTCGTCGGCTATTGTCTGGATGAAAGCTGTCCGGTTGCATTCTGTATTATGATTGAGGAGCGCGAGAGCTGGGACGTCACAACGGCGCAGATCGCCAAGGTTTTGCTGGATTCGCTTTACGGCAAAGTGTAAGGAGATTGCATGAGAATTCTTCGCGGGTTTCAGATTTTGATACCGGTGGCGGCAGCGCTGTGCTTCGCCGGTATTTCCGCATTCCAGAGCAGCGCAGAAGATCAGCCGGTGGACGCTATAGAGCAGTCGGAGATTCGTCTTTCAGTATCCGGTGTGTTTGCACAGGACGAAGCGGCGCAGATTCAGATGATATACGTAGATTGGGCGGAAAGCTGGTATTTGTTTTTGCCTGCGGCTGCCGATCGGACAAATCTGGTCGTATCTTATGAGATTGCCGGTGACGCGCCGCTTCTGCTCAATGAAACGACGGTGATATCCGGTGCGGCGACCGATTTGTTCAGTACCGAAGATACATTCAAGATGCAGTCCGGAGACAGCGAACTCGGTACGCTGCAAGTGATGCAGTCAAATCTCGGTTGTGTGTATGTCACACTTGCCGAGGGTGGGATGGAAGTGCTTTCTAAATCCAAATTCCTCGAAACAACGGGTACCGCTTTGATGCTGGACGCAGCAGGCGGCGTGCAATATCAGGGTACGCCTGAAATAATAAAAGGACGCGGAAATTCCTCATGGGATTATGGCGGTGAGAAAAAGCCCTATAACTTCAAGCTGCCCAAAAAAACATCGCTTTATGGTATGGGCGCTGCGAAAAAATGGGCATTGATCAATAATTTTCTCGATCATTCGATGCTGCGCAATGAGATCGCCTTTGCCATGAGTCGGCAGGCAGCGCTTGCGTATACGCCCGATTCGGTATTTGTCGATCTCTATCTGGATGGCGATTATCGCGGCGTGTACCAGCTTTCGGAGCGCGTACACGTACATGAAGAACGCGTCGCAATCGCGGATCTGGAAGAAGATACGCAGGATATCAATGAAAAACCGCTTGAAGATTATCCGCTGCGTGTTGCCGGCGGAACGCTTCACGGCGAGGAAAACGGCAGCTATCATTATTATGAGATTCCAAATGATCCCAAAGATATCACGGGCGGATATCTGATACAGTTTCAGATTCGAGGGCGTGCAAAGCGCGGCGAATTTGTGACGAATCGCGGTGTGATCTGCGAAATATGTGCGCCGGAATATGCGTCGAAAGCGCAGACAGAGTATATCCGTAAATTTGTGCAGGAGCTTGAGGACGCGATTTATTCCGATACGGGCTGCAACAGTCTCGGAAAGCATTACAGTACGTATCTGGATGTGGATTCGTTTGCGCTCGGCTATCTGATTCAGGAAATAACAGAAAATACAGACGGTACGGCTACGAGTTTTTATTTTTATAAAGACTCTGATTTGACGGGAGATGGAAAGCTGCATTACGGTCCGGTCTGGGATTTTGACCTAGCCTACCAGAATTACAGCCTTGCTGTGCAGGGACCGGATGGGAAGCTGCATTACTCTGTTTTACCGCGAGATATTTATGTGCGCTATCTGCCGATCAGCGGCTATGAGCCGGAAACGGCGGCAGAGACCGGTATTGCAGCGCTTTCATGGATTCGGCGGCTCTGGGAGGATGACGCCTTCGTGCGCCGGACTGCATGGCTTTATGAACAGAAAATGGATGCGATCCTGACTGAGCTGGTCGATCCTTCGGGGGCGATTGCGCAAATGCGTGACGCCATTGCGCCTGCCGCCGAGATGAATAGAATCCGCTGGCATATGTTCGGCGGAAAGCCCTATAAGCCGCTTGGACCGCAGAACGGCATTACCTATGCAGAATGTGTGGAGTATATCCGGAAAAACCTTGCTGCGCGGCAGCAGTTTTTACATGAGGATTTTTTGGCGGAAAGCATACGGTGTTGTCAGGAAACGCTGAACCGGCTGACAATAGACTGTCTTGCAGCATATGACGCCGAAGAACAGAAACAGATCGCTGCTTTGCAAAAAATGCAGTCCGATCAGCTCGCCGCAGTCAAAACGATCTATGAGGCAGAAGCCATTATGCAGGAAATGGAAACGGCGCTTGCTGAGATTCCGCGCACGCTGTGTTATGGAGATTTTATTGCGAACGGTACGGTTGAATTGGAGGACGCGCAGACGGTATTGACCTATTATACGGAGATAATGACCGGAAAAAATGCGCCGATTACCGCAACGCAGCGCCGGAATGGCGACGTCGATCAGAATGGAATCATTGACGTTACGGACGCGCTGCATATTCTGCTGCATTATACGTCGGAGATTGTCGGCTTGGATTATCCGCTGCCTGTAAAAGCCGCAGCGAATCCGCAAGCAGTTGCTTGACATTTTCACTGATTTGTGCTATAATTTTACGGGTACGGACGCTCTTTGGTCAGCGTCTAATCCGATATGCGGGCGGATACGCATAGCCTGCCGACAGTTCGTTTGCACCATCCTGTCGTAAAACAAAACCAGGGCTGAGTCATGATAGCAATACACGGCTCCTGTCTGCGGTGCGGACAGGAGTTTTTTCTATGATTATTTTATGGGAGAGATGAAATGTTCAGACTGAAAACATCCGCTGCCTTTGATAGTGCGCATTTTTTGAAAGGCTATTGCGGAAAATGTGCGAATCTGCACGGCCATCGTTGGGTGATCGAGGTCGAGGCTGGCGCGGAGCATTTACAGCAAACTGGCGAAAAGCGTGGCATGGTGATAGATTTCGGCGATCTGAAAGCGGCGGTGCGAGCGCTTGCAGACGCATACGATCATGCGATGATCTATGAAAACGGTTCTCTGAAATCCGCAACGCTTGCGGCATTGCAGGACGAGGGCTTTCGGCTGATTGCAGTGCCGTTCCGTCCGACAGCCGAAAATTTTGCACGAGCGTTTTATGAGCAACTGTCCGCAGATGGTGTTCCGGTTTTGCGTGTGACGGTTTTTGAAACGCCGGAAAACTGCGCGAGCTACGAGGTGTAATGTTATGGAAAATATGTATCAGCTTGCGGAACATTTTATCAGCATCAACGGCGAAGGAAAATGTGCCGGCGAGCTTGCGTTGTTTCTGCGGTTTGCAGGCTGTAATCTGCGCTGTGAGTGGTGTGATACGGCATGGGCTTGCGGACAAGACGCGCCGTATGATACTGTGCCGCTGTGCCGGATTGGTGAAATTGCAGAGGCAGCCATTTCGCAGGGCGTGCGGAATGTCACGTTGACCGGCGGCGAGCCGCTTTTACAGGAGAACATCCTCGATGTGATGCGGCGGCTCGGTGAAATGGGACTGCGTGTTGAGGTCGAAACCAACGGTGCTGTGCCGCTGAAATCGTTTTATGACTGCGGCGCTGTCTTTACTATGGATTATAAGCTGCCGTCGAGCGGAATGGAACAGCATATGTGCACGGAAAATTTCGCGCTGCTGCGTGAATGCGATTGCGTAAAATTCGTTTGCGGATCGCGTGCGGACGTATTCCGCGCCAAGGAGATTGCAGAGCAGTATCAGCCGCAGTGCGCACTGTATCTGAGTCCCGTATTCGGGCGCATTGATCCTGCAGAAATGGTGGAAATCATGAAAGAACAGCGTATGGGCAGTTTCCGGCTGCAATTACAGCTGCATAAGTTCATCTGGGATCCGATGGCAAGAGGTGTGTAATCATAAACAGCGAATAGCCGGAATCGCAATGACATATGAAGGAGAAATCAAATGAAGCTGCGAGCATATGAACAAGCTGACGCCGGAATCATCTGTCAATGGCTGAAATCCGAAAAGGAATTGTATCAATGGTCTGCGGATCGTTTCAACAAATTTCCGCTGACTGCACAGGATATCAACGAAAACTATGCGCCACAGATCCGGACGGGCAGATTCTTTCCGCTGACGGCGCTTGACGAGGAAAATCATGTGATCGGGCATTTTATCATCCGCTATCCACGGGAGGATGACAACGCTTCTGTCCGGTTGGGCTTTGTGATTTTGAATCCCGCATACAGAGGGAAAGGCTGCGGCAAAGAGATGCTCCGTCTTGGCGTCAGATATGCCAAAGAGCATCTTCATGCAGCGCGTGTGGATCTGGGCGTATTTGCCAATAACGACAGCGCCCCCCCCCCAAGCATTGTTATGAGGCGGTCGGATTCCGGGAATTCAGCAGACGGGAATGCGAATTGCCAATCAGCGTCTGGGAATGTATTGATATGGAACTGTATCCGGAAAGGGCGAGAGAATGATAGATAAACAGGCAATCGAAGAACATATCCGCGGCATTTTGGTCGCACTCGGTGAAAATCCCGACAGAGAAGGTCTGATCGAAACGCCGGCGCGTGTTGCAAGGATGTATGAGGAAATATTTGAAGGTATCGGCTATTCCAATCACGAGATTGCTGAGATGTTCGGCAAGACTTTTGAAGCGCCGAAAAATGCAGGTCCCGTGGTTGTACGCGATATCGAAGTGTTTTCCTGCTGCGAACATCATATGGCGCTGATGTATGATATGTCGGTTCATGTGGCGTATGTGCCGCAGAAGAAGGTCATTGGACTCTCTAAGATTGCGCGCATCTGCGATATGGCTGCAAAGCGGCTGCAATTACAGGAGAGACTTGGCTCGGATATTGCGGAGATTCTTATGGAAGCGGCAGGAACGCCGGATGTCGGCGTGGTAATCGCTGGTACGCATAGCTGCATGACCGCGCGCGGCGTTCGCAACGCTTCAGCGCGGACGGTTACGCAGACATTCTGCGGAAAATTTCAGGATGACTGGAATCTGCAAAGACTTCTGACGGAGGGTGTAAAATGAAAGCGTTGGTTTTATTCAGCGGCGGTCTGGACAGTACGACCTGTCTGGCGCTTGCGATCGAGAAATACGGCGCGGACGAGGTAATTGCACTGTCCGTCAGCTATGGACAGAAACATACAAGGGAAATCGACGCGGCAAACGCCATCGCAGCCCATTACGGCGTGAAGCTGCAAACGCTCGATCTTGCAGCAATTTTTGCGGATTCCGATTGCTCGCTTCTGAAAGGAAGCAGTCAGGAAATTCCCAAGGAAAGCTATGTGGAGCAGCTTGGCGATACGAATGGAAAACCTGTTTCGACCTACGTGCCGTTTCGGAATGGGCTGTTCCTCTCCTCGGCGGCAAGCATTGCGCTTTCGCATGATTGTGAAGTCATCTATTACGGCGCACACGCCGACGACGCGGCTGGCAGCGCTTATCCCGATTGCAGTCAGGATTTCAATGACGCGATCAATCGGGCGATCTCTCTCGGCAGTGGGCGTCAGCTTCGTGTGGAAGCACCGTTTGTCGGCAAGACAAAAGCGGATGTCGTTGCGGAAGGGCTGCGCCTGCACGCGCCGTATGAACTGACATGGAGCTGCTATGAGGGCGGCGAACAGCCCTGCGGTCTCTGCGGTACCTGCCGCGACCGTGCGGCGGCTTTTGCTGAAAATGGCGTAGAAGATCCTGCGCTGACCATCAAATAAAAGGAGAATTCTATCATGAGCGAACGTGAAAGAGAAGGCATGACGCTTCTCGGCAATCAGCATACCAAATATCCGCAGAACTATGACCCTTCGGTACTGGAAACCTTTGAGAATAAGCATCCGGATCGCGAATATTTCGTCAAGTTCAACTGTCCGGAGTTTACGAGTCTCTGCCCGATTACCGGTCAGCCGGATTTTGCGACGATTTATATCTCCTATGTGCCGCGCGTCAAGATGGTCGAGAGCAAATCGCTCAAGCTGTATCTGTTCAGCTTCCGCAATCACGGCGATTTCCATGAGGACTGCGTCAACATCATCATGAACGATCTGATTCAACTCATGGAACCTGCATACATCGAGGTCTGGGGAAAATTTCTGCCGCGCGGCGGCATCTCGATCGACCCTTACTGCAATTATGGTATGAAAGGAACAAAGTGGGAGCAGGTCGCGTGGGAACGTCTGATACACCACGACCTCTATCCGGAAGCAGTCGATAACCGATAAAACGAATGTGTGAAATTGGCTGATGCTACAATACAAGTATCAGTCTGATATGAGAAAGAAACTGGAAACGCCGCCTCGATGCGTCTGCTGAGGCGGCGCTTTTTATGGACAACTCTGCGTATAACTTGTATTGAAATAAACGTACATATCAGCTGCTTTGAATGTATGCGTTTTATCTAGTTTTTCTTGTGATTACACATTGAATTCGTACATCAGGCAAGTTATAATGATAGTACAAATATATACTTTGGGGGAAACTGTATGAAATCAATCAAAAAGAAAATCCGAATCAGTCTAGCAGTTTCAGCTGTGATCTGTCTGGCGGCAATTGGACAGACAAGCGTGCTGGATGCCTCTGCCCAGAATCCTATTGTGCAGACAAGTTTTACGCCCGACCCTGCACCACTTGTCATCGGTGATGAACTTTATGTATTCACTGGATCAGATCGCGAGGGCGAAAACGACTTCTACTACATGAACGGTTGGCAGTGCTTTTCTACAAAGGATATGCAGAACTGGACCGATCGCGGCAGAATTCTGGAGGACGATGAATTCTCATGGTGCTCTGAGAATAATGCTTGGGCTTCGCAGTGTATTGAACGCAATGGTAAGTATTACTTCTACTTTACCACAACTACAAGCGCCAGAGCGATCGGCGTTGCAGTCGCCGATAGCCCAGAGGGACCGTATAAGGATGTTCTCGGCAAGCCGCTTTGCGGCCCGAACTGGGACTACATTGATCCGACAGTCTTTATTGACGACGACGGTCAGGCGTGGCTTATGTTCGGCAATCCGACTTGCTACTATGTCAAGCTGAAAGAGGATATGATCACACTGGACGGTCCGATTCAGAAGTTTGATATGACAGAAGCGGCATTCGGTCCAAGCAGTAAGACGAGCGCCTATGGCGAAGGTCCATGGGTCTATAAGCGCAATGACCTCTATTATCTCGTCTATGCTGCTTTCTGCGGCAGCGACAGCGGCGAGAGTCAGGCGTATTCCACAGCGCCGTCTATTACCGGTCCGTGGACGTACCGTGGTCAGATCATGAAGACGCTCAACTGCTTTACAACGCACGGCGGCATTGTTGATTACAAAGATCATTCATATTTCTTCTACCATAAGAACGGCTTGCCGGGCGGCGGTACATTCAACCGCAGCGCTTGCGTCGACGAGTTTACTTATAATCCGGATGGTACGATTCCGTTGATTCAGCCAACCGATAAGGGTCCGGAACAGCTTGAGCTTTTGAATCCGTATCAGCGTGTCGAAGCGGAAACGATGAGCTGGTCGTCTGGTATCAAGACTGAAAAGATTGAAGCCGGTACGCTGGCAATCGGTTATATCGAAAACGGCGACTATGTTAGAATTAGTGGCGTTGACTTCGGTGAAAAGGGTGCTTCTGATTTCTATGCGTCAGTTTCTTCTGCTGGAAGCGGCGGTAAGATCGAATTGCATCTGGACGCGGTGGATGGTCCGATTGTTGGTACGGCAACCGTTCCTGTAACAGGCGACTGGCAGGAATGGGAAACCGTTTCTGGAAGCTGTGCCGGTGCAACCGGTACGCATGACCTGTATTTGCGCTTCTCTGGCGGTGAAAGCTATCTCTTTAATGTAGACTGGTGGCAGTTCGTGGAAAACGGTAATACCGGTACAATACCGGGTCAGATCGTTGATGAATTCGGCGGCGTCTATACAAAGAATAAAGATTCCGGTATCCTCGGCGATGTCAATGGCGACGGCGTGATCGACGCGGCTGATTATTCCTATGCAAAGAAAATGCTGACCCAGCAGGAAACCAATAAGACTACGATCAAGGCTGCTGACGTCAACTGCAATAACAAACTCGAGCGAGACGATATCGACTGGTATGTGCAGTATCTGAGCGGTCAGACCAATCAGTATCCGGAAAAGGTTGAACCGGATGAGCCGGAATATGCGCCATATGAATATCAGGAGAACATGAAGTTCTTTAGGGCGCCTGAACAAAATGGTCATAACTATTTTAAGGATCAGCCCGCAAATCATGGTCAGGTGATTACAGAATACTACTCTGGCATCAACGGCAATAAGAAAATGTATGTTTATATTCCCTACGGCTATGATGAAAGCAAAAAATATAATGTTTTCTACTTGATGCATGGCGGCGGTGAATCTGAGGAAACCTGCTTCAATGATAATAATATCAACATTGATGTTATGCTTGACAACATGATTGCAGATGGTGTGATTGAGCCGATGATTGTTGTAACGCCGACCTTCAATAATTGTCCGGACGGCGCTGGCGATGTCTGGAATGAAATGCGTCAGACCATTATTCCGTATATTGAAGGCAAGTATTCTACTTTTGCAGAATCTACCTCTCTGGAAGACCTCAAGGCTTCGCGTTTCCATCGTGGTTACGGCGGCTTCTCAATGGGCGGCGGTTCTACATGGAATATGCTCATCAATAACCTCGATATCTGCGCATATTATATGCCGCTTTCCGGTCACTGCTGGGGCGGTGCAGGTGCAATTCAGGCTGCAATCGACAAGGGCGGTTATCAGAAGGATGATTACTATGTCTTTGCGGCAACCGGTACCGAGGATATTGCATACGGCAATATGGTTCCGCTGATGAACGAGCTGAAAAACGATACCAAGCGTTTTACCTACACAAGCGACTTCTCAAAGGGTAACCTCTATTTCCTTGAGGCACCGAATGAAACGCACTGGTGGGGCATCGTCCGGCACTATGTCTATGACGCTCTGCCGAACTTCTTCCACGAGGGCAAATAATTGGATGATACACACAGGCTAGCACGGTTGGATTTTTGATTTGTTCCCCCTTCAACAGATCGGAAATCTGCCTGAACCCTGCGTGTCGGAATGTGAAATGAATCAAGCCGCGAATCGCAGTATACGCTGAGATTCGCGGCTTTTCATATGGAATGATAACGACGCTGTATGAGGCATGAGAAAATCCACTCATATTTGAGTGGATTTCGCAGCTTATGGATCATGTCATCGGCTGGATCCGCCTTGCAATCGTCAGAGCCAGTCCGAGCTGAATCAAATCAGGAAGAATAAAAGGGAATACACACCATGTAAGCACGGTAATCAGACTGACTGCCTCGTTTGTTTTGGCATAGACATACATGAACCATGCAGTGCCGGATATATAGCAGAGAGAAAGTCCGAGAAGAAAGGCAATGATCTGAACAGACAGCTTTCTGCCAAACCAATTGGTCAGCACAAGATAAACAATGCCCATCCAAAGAAAGCCGAGGATATAGCCGCCGGTATTGCCAAGCAGCGTGCCGATTCCAGATGAAAAATGCGAAAAAACCGGCATTCCCACTGCACCGAGCAGAATATAAACGAGTATGGAGCAGATGCCACGTTTTCCGCCGAGTGCGGCGAGAATGAAAAAGACAGCGAAAGTTTGCAGCGTGATGGGGACGGTCAGCGGAATGGATATCCATGCGCAAATCGCCATGAGTGCTGCGCCGACTGCAATATATGCCAGATCAACAGTGCGGAGTTTTTGCGTCGGAATGTATTTATGTTTCATTGGAAATACTCCTTTTTATGTGAATTTGTTTTACGATTCAGCCGGCACGATTTCTGTGACGGTGACAAAGGAGAGTCCTGCGGCGTGCAGCGCCTGCGCACAGAGTTCTGCACGCTGCGGCTCGCTGCATCCGGCAAAGACAGCTGCTCCGCTGCCGGATAGTACGGGATTCAGCCCGTGTGCACGCATGATTTTGCGGATCGCTTCGACCTCTGAAAGATCGGTAATCGCGTCAAAATGATTTCCACAAACCGAAAACAATGTATCGGCGTCTTTTTTGAGCGCGTCGAGCACATTGTCTGTATGATTGGGCAGCGACGTCTGAACGGCGTCCAGTCTGCGGTACGCTTCCGGCGTAGAGATGCCCTGCGTACCCTTTGCGATTACAAGCGGATAGCGCGGCAAATTCGGCAGCGGTGTAATCTGTTCACCGATACCGCCTGCATAGCAGGTGCCGCCGGATAGGAAAAATGCACAGTCTGCGCCGAGCGACGCCGCGATTGCGTGAAGCTCTGTATCGGAAATAGAAAGCGCAAACAGCTTGCGAATGCCCATGAGTGCTGCGGCACAATCCGAGCTGCCGCCTCCCATTCCTGCTTGCGAGGGAATTTTCTTTTCGAGATGGATCGCAAGACCGTGCGGATGCTCTCCGAGCAGCTTGACTGCCGCTTTCCAGACGAGATTGCGTTCGTCGCAAGGGACATCCGGTGCGTCACAGGTCAGCGTCATGGGAAGATCGGGCGCAGTTCTGCGCAGTGTCAGCGTATCATAAATGCCGACCGTCTGAAAGACGCTGCGCATAGTATGATAGCCGTTCGGCAGTTTTCCAGTGATATCCAGCGAAAGATTGATTTTCGCAGGTGTGAGAATCACAAGCGTATCGGACATTTTCTGCTCCTTTTTGGTCGGTTGCATATCAGATCATATACTCATTCATCGTCTGTATCATCGAGCGCGTCTTCATATTCGTTTTCATATCCGTCAAATTCATCGAAGTCATCTTCGTCATCAAGATCCGTATATGTCTGAATGGGTTCGGCAGTTTTTTTCTTTTCAGAGCCTGACGATTCGGGGATCGCTGTATTCGTGTTTTCTTCCGTCGCTGCTGTTTCCGATGGCGCTTCTTCGGATTCATCTGTATCGGATTCCTGTCTGGCTGTCGCAATCATCATGCCGCCGAGGAAACATACCGCAAGCGGCAGCGTGATCCAGAGCCAGTCCTTATTCGTGGCATGGGAAAGCTTGTTATAAGCAAGCATTGTCGTCAGATTGGCTACAAAATGAAAACAGATCGGATAGACAATACTGCTGGTTCTGATCAGGATAAACCCGGTGATACATCCAAAGAGAAATAAATCGAGTACAGCTGATGTGCCGGCGAGCAGGTGTGGAATGGTAAACAGAATTGCGGTGATCAATACTGCGCCCGCATTTCGGAGTGGATCGCGGCTTTTGCCGCGCAGCAGACTCAGAATAGAAAAGCGAAAAATCAGTTCCTCAGCGATTGGAGTCAGCCACGAGATACCGATGAGCTGTAAGGTGGAAAGTGTGAACATTTTTCCGTAATAGCGTGGGAATCTGCCCGCATCAGAAGTGAATAGAAAACAGGTGGAAAGATTCCAGAAAATTGCCGCCAGAATTACGAACAGCATGACCGGAAACGTCAGCTCAGCACATTTTTCTTTGAATGGAATCTGAAAGAATTTGTCTGCGATCCATGTGCTGAGCACGCCGCCGAGCAGCAGACTGATGCTGTATGCAAGGGTTGCATAGGTATCATCCTGACTGATGTAGATCATACAGACGGCAAGCAGCAGCGGTATGAAGCCTGCAAGCAGCAGCGTGATCGCTTTGACCGTATCATGAAGAAATTTGGATTCTTTGATAGAATCGCCCCCTTTATGGGAATGATATAAAATTATTGCAGCGTACCGGCAGCTTCAATGGCGCGTGCGAGTTTTGATTTTTTTTGCGGAATCAGTGCAAAACGTCGCGCCAGCATTTCAGCATAGACGATGAATGCGTCTGGATTACCGGATTTCAGCTCCAGTTCCAGTTCTTCAAACGGCTGCATATTCGACGCACTGCCGAGTGCGCCGACATCAATAGCAAATTCTGCTGAAAATGTCGCATCTGTGCAGATTTCAAGATGATAGCAGTTGCGGATAAATTTCGTTCTGCCAAGTTCAAGGAAATCCTGCTGACGGAGCATTTCGCAAAGAGGACGCGGTGCGCCGGCATCGGGCAGTTTTTGGAGTCCCTCTGTCAGCGTATCGGCTTCGACTTCATATTCTTCGCGGAGCGCCTGCGCACCCTGTTTCATGACAGTTCGCTTCATACAGCAGACAGAGCGATCATTTTCAGTTCGGATGCGGAGCGCTGCGCCATTCTGATAAACCAGATGATCTGCTGTATCGTAATAGATTGCAGCCATTTGCAGTGTATCATGAGAGATACGCTTTTCGGCATGACGCAGAAAATCTGCAAGTGCGGCAAGTGTTTCCTGCGGAATCAACCATTTGAATTCGCGTTCCATAAAAGCCCCCGTCAATTTACTGTTTTTTGGGTCGATAGCTTGAGAAGTCAAACTTGACGAGACTGTTGATAAAGGTCAGCATATCGGTTGTGTTGACAATCAGCGTCTGTACGGTTTCCTCATTGAGAGAAAGCAGGAAGTCAGCAGGGTAGCGGGATTCAATGTAGTAATGGTTGATCTGGCTGCATATAGCAATTCGTGATTTGAAATTGGAATCTTCCTGCATCGCCTGCTTGCAGAGGAACGGCAGGTTGTGACCATCATAGAGGCGATGCCGCCGCCAGAGCAGATAGCCTTTGAGCGCCTTTTCGACGCATTGCTGACAATGGAAGGAGACAATATTGTAGCAGCGATCGTCATCGAGCAGCAATTTTGCCGCACGCAGATCTAACGCGGCATAATAGAGCCAATCGTAATAGCGCTTACTGTCTCCGTCACGAAAGCCCCTGCTCATACAGCACACCTCCTGTTTGATGAATGGACCATGCAAAAGTACGCGGATCACTAGAAAGTGTATCCCATTCGCTTTTCTTATAGAGCACGAGATCATAGGGATAGTCACAGTCAACGGCGGTATAGAGGAAGCATTCCAGTTCAGAGATATTCGGCGTTATGTCCGGAACAATGACGGCGAGCTTGAAGCTGATGAGTTCACTGGTTGCGTGATTGGTTTTATGGCTGATGAGATAGATTTTCAGCGGTTTGCCGAGATTAGCGATCGCATTTGCCGTTGCCTGTATTTCAGGATAGAGCATGAAAAACACTCCTTTTTCTTATTTGTGATATTTTCCACCGGTATTGATCTGGAAAGCGCGGTAAAGCTGTTCCATGAGCAATACACGGGCGATTTGATGTGTGAAAGTCATTGGCGATATGGAAAAATGCATATCGGCTTTCTTTTTTACTTCATCCGCCAGACCGAAGCTGGAGCCGATGATAAAAGTGACGGTGCTATCGCCGGAAACGGCTGCATTTTCAAGCATTTCCGCAAATTGTTCACTGCTGCGGAGCTTTCCCTCGATACACAGTGCAATCATTTTTCCGCGGCAGGCGTTCAGAATTGCCTGTCCCTCCTGCCGAAGCGCCGCTGTAATTTCCGCGTCTGAGGGCGACTCGGAAAGCCTTGCTTCGGGCAGCTCGATGCGCGTCAGGCGGCAGTAACGCTGTAAACGCTTATCATATTCGTCGTAAGCGTCGCGGAGCCATTTCTCTTTGAGCTTGCCGACTGTGATGAGATGTATCTGCATCAAAATCCGATCATCCTTCCATCGGTTTCTGGCAACGCAGTCTGCATGAGATAGTCGCTGCCGCGCTGAAAATTGCCGAGCCGCTGCTCAACGGTACGTTCAGCAAGTTCCGGCAGATTATTATGCTGGCTGAGATGTCCGAGAATCAGTCTGGTTGTTCCGCTTCGCAGGAGCATATCTGCCGCGTCGCCGCAGTCGTCATTGGAGAGATGACCGACTTCAGACGCAATGCGAAGCTTGAGCGACGCAGGATATGGACCGGTGCGAAGCATTTTTTGATCGTAGTTTGCTTCAAGCAAAACCAGATCGCAGCCTTGAATGCCAATGGCGGCTTCGTCGGAAACATAACCGAGATCCGTACAGACTGCACAAGTTCGACCATCCGGCATCTCCATACGATAGCCGCAGCTTTGTATCGTATCGTGCGAAGTCGTAAAGGGTGTAACTCGGATACCGGCGCATTCGGTGACGCCATTCAGCGCTTGGCAGGGCTGTTCCGGTTCGAGGTATCTATTGTGATACAGACTTTGTCGCGTCATCGGCTGCGCATAAACCGGAATCTGATATTTTTTCGTAAATACGCGTAATCCGGCAACATGATCACTGTGGTCATGCGTAATAAAAACGCCCTGTACGGCTGCGATTGGTATGCCGCAGCGCTCCAAAGCCTGTAGGAGACGCTTTGCGGAAACACCGCAGTCAATGAGGATTCCGCCGGCAGGGGAGCCAATAAATTCTGCGTTGCCCTTGCTGCCGCTGAAAAGCGGATATATGCGTGCCAAATTCATTCACATCCTTTGCCCTACGCATTTTGAATCCCTTCAGCATATACGAACAGGGCGAAACAATCCGTCCGCCCTGTGCTTTTCAAAATTATACTGCGTCCTGATGCGGCTGAACCTCTTGAATCATCGGTTCATTTTGTTTTGGTGCCGGCGTGATCGGTTTTTTTGTAATACAAGCACCAAGCGCACGCAGCTTGCCTTCCATATCGGCATAACCGCGCTCAATATGGTAAATATCTTCGATGGTTGTGACGCCGCTTGCGGCAAGACCCGCAATCATCAATGCAGCGCCTGCGCGGAGATCGCAAGCCTTAACAGGAGCGCCGTTGAGTTTACCGGTTCCCTCGATGACAGCAACCTTACCGTCAACCTGAATATCAGCGCCCATTCTGCGCAGCTCATCGACATACTGGAAACGCTGCTCAGAAACGCCTTCTTTTATCATACTGGTTCCCTCAGCCAGACAGAGCAATGCAGAAATCTGCGGCTGCATATCAGTCGGGAAACCGGGATGCGGACGCGTTTTGATACTGGTTTTGACAAGCGGACCGTCTACAGAAACACGTACTGCGTCGTCAAACTGCTCAATCTTCACACCAATTTTTTCCATAACAGATATAATGGATTCGAGATGCTTTGGGATCACATTTTTGATGAGAACATTGCCGCCTGTTGCGGCTGCGGCGACTATATAGGTTCCAGCTTCGATCTGATCGGGAATGACGCCATAGCTTGTACCACGCAGATACTTGACGCCGCGAATTTTAATGGTATCCGTGCCTGCGCCCATGATATCTGCGCCCATCGAGTTGAGGAAGCTGGCGAGATCGACAATATGCGGCTCTTTGGCGGCATTTTCGATAATGGTCAGTCCCTCGCTTTTGACGGCGGCGAGAATCGCATTCATAGTTGCGCCGACTGTCACGCAGTCAAAGAAAATCTGATTGCCCTTGAGACCGTTCGGCGTTGTAATATCAATCATACCGCGATCCTGCCGGCATTCGGCACCGAGCTTTGCGAACGCTTTCATATGCTGGTCGATCGGACGATCTCCAAGCGGGCATCCGCCCGGTCTGGAAACGCGACAGTGTCCGAATTTTCCGAGCAATGCGCCCATGAAATAGTAGGAAGCGCGCATTCTTCTGGCGCTCTCATAGGGAACGCAGTGATTCTGAATGCTGCGCGGATCAATTCGATAGGTATGCGGCGCGATGAAATCGACCTTTGCACCGAGTTCGCGAAGAATCTGAATGCTGATTGTAACATCGCTGATTTCCGGTACATTTTCAATGATGCACGGCTCATCTGCGAGGATGGTTGCAGGCAGAATCGCAACGACTGCATTTTTTGCGCCGCTGATCTCGACTTCACCCTGCAAAACTCTGCCGCCGCTGATGACAAATTGCTCAGGCGTTTTCACAGTTTGTTCTCCTTGCTCACAACACATTTTATTTTTATTTTTTTGCGACAGCGAGTGTGTTTCTGTATTCGCTGCCGATTCCATTACTGTATCCAAAATGACTCCATCATCCTTCGCTGTTTAATCAGAGGAAACGGATATTTCCTCTCCGGCGGCATTATACCAATGGGGTACTGTGCCGTCGTATTCCGTGATGATTGCCTTTTCAATCACAACAGGTGTTTTGGGCTTTTGTTCGCCGTCAACAGCGACTTTCTGGATTGCAAGACAATGCTCCAGACCGTCAAAGACCTGTCCAAAGACTTCATAGCCGCCATCGAGGAACGGCTGACCGCCGGCATTCTGATAGAGCTGAGTCAACTCAGGCGAGAGGGAAATGCCGGCAGCATCACGGAGCTGCTGGAGATAATCGGACGTGATCTCCTGACCGGTGACGATATAGAACTGACTCTTGTTCAGCTTATCCTGACCGATCGCATAAGCGACGGCGCCCGTCACATGGCAGAGACGTCCGGAGATGGTCTGTTCAAAGCCGGTATTGCTGCCCCATGCATCGACGCCGCCGGTGCCGTTGCCTCTGGGATCGCCGCCCTGAATGACGAAGCTATCCACGACGCGGTGGAAGATCAGTTCGTCATAGAATCCGCTTTCAACCAGCTTTTTGAAATTTTCAACGCCCTTTGGAGTTTCCTCCGGAAAGAGCTTGATCTTGACATCGCCGTAACCCTTGATTGTAAGCACAGCGATTTCCTCGCCTTTCTGGGGCAGAGTAAAATTCACGATATCGGAAGACGAGACAATTTGCTCGTCCACCTGATCGGTATAATCAGTCGATTCAAGTGTAACTGTTTTCTGTTTGCAGCCCGTAAGGAGCAGCATTGTTCCGCAGAGCAGTACAGCAGAAGTACGTCTGAAATCATATTTTTGCATACGTCTGTTCTCTCCTTTTGAGATTCCGACATTCTGCAACAGAGCGCAATTATGCTGTCGGACACAACATTCATATTATACCATGTTTTTGTTCTTTTGTAAAGTGAAATTTCAGGATTCTGTTATCTTTTTCTAATAAAATTCGGAATTGTCAGCCAGTTTTACAGCATGATAAAGAAAATAGGCGGTCGAAAATGCGCGAATCTTTATGAGAATGCACAAAAGCATTGGTTACAGTCTTGTAACCATCAAGGTGCTTTCGTAATCTCGACGCTTGTAATACGGATTTCCTTGGCTGACCGCTGGGCTTCGTCGTCGCCAGTTGTTTCGGCATCCGTGATGGCGTCGAGAATCTCAAAGCCGTCCTGAAGCTGACCAAAAATGGTGATTTGCTGTGAATAATTCGGGATGCCGCCGTATTCGATGAATGCCTCACCGATTTCCCGCATGGCTTCATCGTCTACGGAACGGAGACCTGCCTGCATATCCGCCGTCATTTCCACGGTATCAATGACCAGAAAACGACTGCCGGTTAGGTGGTCGCGGGTTTTCGTCAAGGTTTTCCAGAAGCCGCCTTCTGTTTTGGTTTCGAGCGCACAAAGCGAACCGCGCAGCGGCCAGAGCTTAGCAGAAAGCTCCTGTGGAATGCATTCCTGCGGACTATCCGCATCGGCTTCAGAGATGACGCCGTCCGGATTTTTGCTGCCGGCAGAGAAGAATATCTGCGGTTCGATGTGGAATACATAAGTATCATTATAGTAGCCCTCCTCCGCGAGCTTGCAGAAGTTCGCGACAGTTTCTGGGCATTGTTCCGGATAGAGTGCGTAGGTCATATCTCCTGCTGTCGTATGCATGACGGCAAGCAGATCGCCGGATTTGGGCGGATCAAGCTGAATCAGCGCAATATCCTCATGATTTAAAACGGCAGAAAAACCGCCGGTCATATTGGAAAGCAGCGCCATGCCGAACGAACTGATCAGCGTCAGAGAAAAGACGATCAGCAAGCCCTTCACGAGCTTGGATTTTTGCTGCGGCGCACGGGATGATTGCATAACATTTTATCCTTTACATAATAGTTGTTTTTTATTATACACCTTTTTCCACGGATTGTCAAGGAATTCACAAGGAAATTGCCGAATCTTGCCGAATGCAGCCGGATTTTTGATAAAAATGCAGCCGGCGGCAGCGCGGATGTATGACTTGTGCCGCCGGTCTGTGTAAATCATTGGCTGAGCTGCGCGGAATGACCGGCAGTATGGAGATTTCGCGGACGTGGAATGAGTCCGAAGCTGATTTCGAGCGCATGATCGACCTGCCGCAGAACTTCATGCGGAATTTCGCCCATGCATTCCTTGAGACGCTGCTTGTCGATGGTTCGGATTTGCTCAAGCAGAATGACGCTGTCCTTGGTCAGACCGCAGCCTCTTGCGCTGAGAGAGATGTGCGTCGGCAGCTTTGCCTTATCGCGCCGGCTCGTGATTGCGGCAGCGATCACCGTCGGGCTATAGCGATTCCCGACGTCGTTCTGAATAATCAGCACCGGACGGATGCCGCCTTGTTCAGATCCGACAACTGGACTGAGATCGGCATAATATATTTCACCGCGTTTGACTGTAATCATAATGAGGTTTCCTTTCGGTTTCTATATTCTTGAGGATGTAATGAATGCTGATTGTAGTTTGTCCCGAATTGCAAAAGTATAATCGCGTCTGCCATATATATATATGCCGATTTTTGTCAGATTGTGAGGATGTGCTGCACATACAATGCATACGAAAATACTATTTTGACAAAGCATTCACATAGAACAATTGAATGAGAGATCATATGTGTGAAGATGCAGAGACTCCGATGCATGATCTTGGCGAGCTGCAAAAGGATTCGGCAATATCAAGGGCATTGGTGAAAAGCGGTTGGATGAGATTATGGCGGTGATCGAGCAGTTTTTAGGTATAAACGGAACACGCTCAGAACCACTGACTCAAATCCGTCGGCGGTAGTGGCTTTGTTTTTTCAAAAACATTTCCGAAATTGTTATAAAATAGTCGATAGACTATTGATAAACACTGTTGGATTGTGTATCATGAAGGAAAGATTTGTGGAATATAGCCTGATACAAAGGAATTGATAAGCTTACTGCAAAAGAGCTTTATCTTCTGCACGCCGACGGACGTGATGAGGGATTGCGTGATATCGACGGTAATTCCTCAACAGCATTTAGCGAATGGTAAGAGAGCAGCAGAAAAGGTATCGGACACCCTTGGGAAGTCTGCCGTGGCGGTAACTCAACACATATTTCTCTCTATGTTCGCAAAAACGGTAATGAATACAGTCTGAAATTAGCAGGCTCATCATATGGACGTTCCGTAGAAACAATAAAGTTCTTTCTTGCTTTGGTTCGTAACAACATTTCTGTTTCTCTCTATGAGGGCGAAGAATTAGCCGCAAGAGTTCGTGCTGACGATATAATCGGCATTGTTCCTGACGGAGATATGCCGTTCTACTGTTCTTCATACTTTCTCGATGATGAGAGCATATCTGATTATATGAACATCGAGCTTTATGAGGACAAAGAGCGATGGAAGAAAGTAATCGAAAATGTGACTTGGCAGGAGATAGAGGAACAACGGCTGTTGTAATTTGGCACACATTGTGTACCAAATTTAAGGAAACACTGATTAAATCTTCCCATTACGCTGCAAATATGGTATAATAGAA
>JAEDJD010000004.1 GCA_016296505.1 Oscillospiraceae bacterium | reverse complement strand
TCAATACATAGCATATCAGAGAACGGCAGGAAACCAGTTAAAAAAATTTCTGCCTATGCAACGGCACTTCCTGCCTTGAATGTAGAAGTACAATCTCCATACAATAGAATTATCCTTCAAGTATCATTATATCACAAAAGGCTTCACACTTCAATATATAGGGTGAAAAAGTTGCTTGATCGTCATCAACTTTGAACCCACTGGATTCAAAGTTAAAAGAGGGCTTCTGCACAATGCAAAAGCCCTCATATTATATCCGTTATTTCTGATTAAGTACCTTTCCTAACTGGAAGAAAAGCTCTGCCGACTCATCAGGCATAGCTCTGAATGTTTCCACAAGCTCCTTTTCTCGTTCATTGAGATAGGAGATTTCATCGTTCTCATTGAAAAACTCAGAGAGCGAAATGCCCATTGGAGAAAGAAGTCGCTGCAAGGTTTCAATCGTAGGCTGGTTTTTGCCTTTTTCCAGCTCGCTGATGTGCCCCTGTGACAGACCGGTTATTTCATGAAGTCTATAAATACTGAATTTCTTAGCTTGCCGCATTTTCCTTAATCTTGCACCATAGTCCATTTCCGTTCCAACTCCTTTGCCGATTCTCTATTACTATTATAATGCTTCCGTTCGAATTTTTTAATTCATATAAGCCGAACTGTTTGCTACTATATACCGAAACAGCTCTTTACATATAAAAGATTTGATGATATAATAAGCAATGAAGAGTTGCTTTATGTATAAATCGGCTTATTTTATCGTACATAGGAACATTGTGACTGATATGGTGATGCTCTCAGAACAGCACTACGCTGTCCTTGAAAAGCTGATGATAACGATCCTATCAGATGTGGTTTCCCGAAATGCAAGATACATGATACATATATCAGTATTCATGGGTGCCAGGTGTGTACGGATTAAAAGAAACGGTGGCGAGTAGCAACAATTACGGTTTGCTGATCGTTTATATGAAATAATTAGGAGAATCATAATGCAGAAGATAATAGCAGCTTGCGGAAATGATTGCTCGGCTTGTCCGAGGTATGTTGCACCTCCGTATGAAAAGTCAGATGAAGAACTTAAGTATACAGCCGAACTGTGGCTGAAGATCGGATATAGAGACAGGCTCGTTTCAAATGAAGAAATCTCTTGTGTCGGCTGCCGTCCCGAAAACTGGTGCAGATACCATGTTGTCAAATGCTGTGAGGATAAGGGTATCAAGAACTGCTCGGAATGTGCGGAGTTTCCTTGCGATAATATGAGAGAATGCTTTGCTGTAACAAAGTCCTTTGAACCGAAGTGCAGAGAAGTATGTACCGAGGAGGAATATGAGCAGATGAAAAAGGCTTTTTTTGAGAAAGAGGAAAACTTGAAGGCTTTGCAGGCAGCGAATATTAAAGACGGAATATAGAGGAGTTGTATTGCGATATGATTATAGAAACTGAAAGACTTGTCCTGCGACCTTTTACCGAAGAAGATGCTGGCGATGTACTTGAATACATAAGAGAGCCTGCTGTCAATTGTTTTGCGTGTATGAAACTGAATTCTCTTGAAGAAGCAAAGGCTGAGATGCAGAAAAGATGCGGTGAAACTGAATATTATTTTGCTATTACACTGAAAGATACGGGAAAAGTCATCGGTGAGATAGATGCTTATCCCGAAACCGGAGAACAACACTCCGATGAAAATGATCCGAAAGACACGTTCTCTCCGTGTTGGATGCTGAATAAAGACTATCAAGGCAAAGGATACGCCTACGAAGCTGCTTATGCTTTCTTCGACTATCTTTTCAAAGATAAAGGAGCAAGACGTATCTATGCCTATACAGAGGACTATAACACGGCAAGTCAGCACCTATGTGAAAAGCTCGGTATGCGCCGTAAGGGGCTGTTCTTGGAGTTTATATCTTTTGTGAATAATCCTGACGGCACTCCACGGTATGAGAATACATATCATTATGCGATTTTGAAGAGAGAATGGTTCAATAACCAACTTTGAACCCACTGGATTCAAAGTTCCCCATAAAACATAAAGGACGGCGCAATGACCGTCCTTTTTACTTTATTTCTGTATCTCAATAATAAACTTTCCCTCGGAATTCAGCTTGAGCCGCAAGGTCTTGACGTACCGATTACAGAAGTTCTCCATTTCCTTCTTGGTAGCGGTGACTCTTGTGGATTCATAAATCTTCTGCGTGAGTTCCAGAGGGCTTTCCCCATAGATGGTGGGGAGATATTTTTCAAGCTCCGCAAAGAGGACAGCTCGCTTCATATCCTCGGTGGCAGCGGAGCAGAAATCGTCAATGGCACAATAATAGATACCATGTTGTGCGAGGGCGTTTTTGATTGACGTTCCGCACTTTTCATATTCGTACATGACAAGGAAGTGAGCTTTCGGCAGGCTCTCAATGAGTCCCCAAAAGTCGGAATCACTCGACACAATAATAAACGATGTTATCCCGTCACGGTAGAAATCCGTGACAACACTCGCTGTCATTCTTAAATCGACCAGGGACTTTCTGTCGGTCACACGGTCGATCTCGATATGTTCAACGGGTATCTGCGTGAATTTGGAGAGCCAGTCCCAGCCGGCGGTAGTGTTCGGATCATCATAGAGCGTGATTTTTTCGATCTTGGCAAGTTCATCTTGATTTAAGCCTTTCAGAACACTATACAGCTTAAAGGGATTGCTGTTCTCACAATCGACGGCAATTGCTGTTTTCTCAGAGCTGTCGATAAATTCATAAATATTATTTCGGGTTTCATCATCAGCGTCCTTATATTTCGTGAAGTCTGTGAAGCTGTCATTATGCTGACCGTAGATGATCTTCAGAAACTTTCGGTCGGAATAGACGATGCTCCCCACATCGGCAGGCTGCCAGTGAATATACATCTGAAACGGGTAATGCTCGATGTTCGCCATGTACTTGTTGAACTCGTCTTTCATCACGCCGTTCTTGTTATACTTCGGGACAAAGAATAGATCTCGGATATACTCCCAATTCAGCCAGTCGTAGAACAAATGGGAGCACTTATCAATGTTTTCATTGATGAGTCTTGTGAAATCCTGCATATACTTGTCCGAACGGTAATTCGCTTGGATAATGGTGAATCCCCATTTTTCAAGCTGCTTTATGTTATCGTGGTCATACCATTCAATGTTATGCAAATTTTTGAGCTGATACCGCATCAGATCATCGGTCTTTTTGAACTTCTGCATCAGTACGGTCCGCAGCTTACATAAATATCGTATTGTGGTAGCATCACGGTCAGCTCGGAGCTTTTCGATAAGCTCGGTACATTCCCCATAGCTCACGGTCAGTGCCGACATTCGGACACCGATCATATAGGCTATCGTGGTGACTACCTCTTTAGTATCAACTGTCAAGTTTTATCCTCCTTTATCGTTTGTATTTTCAATATGTTTGTCGATGACCGTCATTATTTCTTCAAGCCGACTCTCACCGATACCCTTAATGCGGCTCAGGTCGGCTCTAAGACTGTCATAATCAATGCTGTGCGTTTCTTCCTCGGCTTTCTCATATCCCTGATTAAAGACATTTCTCACGAAATTCTCCATTTCGGCACGGTTCATTGATTTGATTCGCTTGTATAATGATCGGTTTACTAATTCTTCGTTTTCTATTGCAGTTCACCTCCGATCAGCTCTATAACTTAATTATATCACAAATGGCGGTAATATGCAATGTAAAGGGTGTGAAAAAAGGACTTTGCGGATTGACTTTTTCGGGGCGGTTTGGTATAATTCTAAGTAGTAGTTCATGTAGAAAGTAGGGGTAAAAATCATTATGAAAGTATTGTATTTTAACGCAAAAGCAGGTTCAAATTATAACGGTACCTATAGAGTACCAGATTTTATACTAAATACTATTGCCAATAAATCACCTGATATTGTTATACTTACAGAGGTTATCCCTATATTTAGGGAAGGTGATAGTTATAAATTTCTTAAAGATAACTACACTATTCATTATTCCCTCTACAAACAGAAAGAAAAAAATGCAGTTCTAATAGCTGTAAACAAGAATTATAAGATTATAGATATAAGTTATGAAGTACCAGGATTTAGTGATGATGATAAATCACCTGATTATTTGAATATCCATGTTAATACAAATGGAACTATTTATAATATCATAGGCTTTCGTATGATTACAGATGAATATAATTATGATGAAGAAAGAAGATTATTCGACATTTTTTGTAAGAATACAGAGTTAAATATGGAAAATGAAGTTACTTTATTGATAGGTGACTTTAATAATGCCAAGCATTATGGACGCTTATCACAATCTTTTGACGATGTAGAGGATTTGTATTGGACACAGAACTGGGATAGAATCAAGAAACGTTATTATGGAGAAAGGAAAAAAAGGTTGCAATACAACTACAATCTTCATATAATCAAAGACCTACTTTCAGATAAAGGACTTACTCTTATTGAAAATGAAGCTGATTATTCATTTGTAGACCGATTTGGTAATCAGATTCATGATGATCACTTTTTTATTTCTAAACTGATGTCCGAAAAAGTGAGCATATCTTTTTTTGATTCTGACGCTTCGCTTGATCATAGATATTTTGAAGCTATTATAGAAGATTAGCAAAGTTCCGATCCGAAAATATTTAGTATAACACGGATAGACCGTCCTAAACAGACGGCTATCCGTTTCTTATTATTCCGTAAAAATGCCCCTCACTCGTCATTGCCCTTTTCCTCGGTGCTTTCCTCGCCCTCGCTCGTTTCAAGGGTGATCGTGTGGGTGTAGATCATGTGGTCATTCAGGCAGTCCAGGGAGCAGTAGCTCTGATTGGTGTCCTGATGCTTGTAATAGCTCTTGCCTGCGGGAATTTCATTGTAACAGTTCGCACAAAACATTATTCGTCCCTCCAAAGATAGATCATGGTATCGTAAACGACTCTCTGCGCCTGCATACGGAGCAGATTGCCGATTGAGCCAACAGCATTGAGATTGCCCGATTCAACGGCAACCTGATAGTCACGGCTCGACTGCATAAGCAGTTCGGTCTGACGGTTTACTGCGTCCGTGACCTTTGTATCAAGATCGTCCAGGTGCTTGTAAATCTCGCCCTTATCCACGATCTCCTGCAAGAGATCGGGCCGCTTTTCTTCGATGTGGTGCAGATAGTACCTGATGTGGTCGGTATGAAACACATAACGCTCTGTTTCGCCTGTCTTGGGGTTTCTGTGCCTTACCGTCTGTGTGTCGGTATCGACTTCCCATACGGGAGCACCGTTTACTTTTTGTTTGCTTTGAAAAATCATAAAATCACTTCCTCTTTCTTGTAAAGTAGTAAGCTGCGCCGCCGACTCCTGCGAGAGCTGTCACTCCTGCAATGATTGCAAGAGAACTTGCACCAGAACCGTCAGAATTGCCCTCAGAACCGTCTGACGGACTAACAGTGGTATCGTTACCCTCTGCGGAAGAACCGCCCTCAGAAGTCGTTTCCGTTCCGCCTGTGACCTTACCTATCACTCTCGGACTATCCGCACCGTCATCGTTGATCTCGTAACCGTCTGCGATTTCGGGATCGTCCTCCTCTAAGGTGCTGTACGGTGTGAACGTGTCAACGGTATCACCATTCTTGTCTGTCATTTGCCACATACCGTTAAGCAGAAAAAAGCTGTAATGGTTGTCCTCGGTGTTAATTGTCCAGCCACCCTCATTATCGTCCTCAAAATCCCAATCTTCGATCAGGCGACGGTAGTAGTCCTTGTATTCATATTGAAGCTCTCCTATCTCAGTCCAGTCATAATCTTCTGAACCATAGTTCTCGTCAAGCCACTTGTCAAGAAGATGATGTTTGTATGATGCTTCGGGAAAGTCAAGACCGTTATCGCCCTTGCCGTTCCACATCTCCTCCCAAATCTCGGCTTCGATATAGTCCCGTTCAAGGATCTCGGCAGCATAGACGTTCAAGCCTGAGCAGAGTGCAATTGCGGTGCAGAATACCGTTGTAATAATCTTCTTCATATTATTTGTCCTCCATATTTTTAAAGTAGAGTTCAAGTGCCTTTTCAATAGTATCAGTGATCTCTTTCGGCTTCTCGCCGTTGCTGAAATACTTGGTATAAATATCGTGGCTGATCTTCACACTTTTGGACTTCACTTTCGGCTCGGTGTCCTCGCCGTAAAGAATAGCGTGAACGGTTTCGGGAGTGATATTGCCCTCGCTGTCGGCAGAAGCACGGAGCTTCTTAGCGTTTTTCATGTCGATCTTCCAGTCCTCAGCACATTCAGCGACAACAGCCTGTGTATCTTCAGAAAGGAAAGAAAGCTCCACGCCTGTTCGGATAGCAATATCTCCGCTGTCCACAAGGGCTTTCAGCTCATCAGTGAGCTTATTGATACGAATAAGCCTTACTACCGAGCCTTTGCTGACACCGTACTCATTTCCGATGCTCTCGCTCGTGTCTAACTTTGAACCCACTGGATTCAAAGTTGAGCTGTCGGGTTCGGCTGAGGGATTTTCAAGGCGTGCAAGCTCCCTGAGAATATCATTCCGCTTGCCCTGAGAGAACATTTCGGAATGGCGGAGTGCAACGGCGGCAGCCTGTTCCGATATTCTGAGGTTTTCAAAGCCTCTCTGCATAACATTCGACTCTATGACATACATTTCGGCTTCGTCCTCGGTGAGCCCTGCCTTGATGATCGACGGAACAGTCGACAGTCCTGCAAGTTTAGAAGCATTCCAGCGGTTGTGACCGATAAGAATTTCGTATCCGTCTCCGTCCGGCTGAACGATGATCGGTGATAGCACACCATTTTCCTTGATGCTGGCTACCATATCTTCAAGTCTCTCGCCGGAGTACAGCTCAAACTTGTGATTGTGATATGGGTGGAGTTTGTCGCAAGGAATCTGCTGAACAGCGGTCTGCTGCGGTGTGGAGAGCATAGCACTCAGGTCAAACTGCGGTGTATTCATCGTTTCATCTTCCTTTCCATGTCCGCAAGCTGTTTGCGAAGCTCACGGTTCTCTGCGTCAAGCTCCATAATGCGGCTTTTCAGCTTTTTCGCCGTCACATCTGCACGGACGATCATATCCGCAAACCGCAGGAGCGTGTATCTGTATCTGCGCTGATTGTAATTGAAGGTGTAGCATAGCTTCCCTGAGAACCTGTCACGGCTCTCGGAAAGGCTTGCGATCACTTCCTTAGAAGTCTCGGAAATGACTATGCTGTGGTCGGAGCTGAAATACTCATTCAGCTCACCCTCGCCGTGGGGAGTGAAAAGCCACGGCATTTTATCGGTATCAAAGGGCTTCATGACTCATCCTCCTCGTCATCATCTTCATCGGTGCAGTAGTCAAGCCCGTTCTGAAGCTGAATGTAGATGCCGGAGTAGCGGTCATGCTCTGCGCCGTCACTGTTCATCATCGCTTCAAGGAAATAAGCCTGAGCTTCTTCACGGTCGTTCCACACCTTAACTTCGCCGTAGCATTTGGTAGTGACCTTGCGGTTGGGGTTCATTGCGAGTTCTGACATACTTAACATCTTGAAAGCACCTCCTGAGCTAATTCATCATATTCCTGACCTAACTTGTGACCTGTGAGACAAAGCGGTGTGCCGTTCTCGGAGCTTTTCGCCGCTTCAATGGACTTGCTGATGCTTGTCCTGAACAGCATTTCGCCGTACTTTTCATTGAGGGTTTCTATCGCCGTTCTGCTGACCTTTGTGCGGTCAACCATAGTCGGCAGCACTCCGATGAGGTTCAGCTTCGGGTTGGTATTTGCCTTGACAAGCTGTGTGAGAGCTTCAAGGGACTGCAAACCGTCCATACTGAACTTCTGCGTCTGCACGGGTATCAGCACTCTGTCCGCAGCGGTAAGGGCATTGATAAGGAGCGTTCCGAGGGACGGCAGGCAGTCGATCAGCACGAAGTCATACGCTCCGATCACATCTTCCGTGAGTATCCTGCGGAGAATATGCTCCTTTGAGATCATCGTGACCATGAGCGTTTCCGCATTTGCGAGGTTGATGTCGGAGGGAATGTAGTCCACTCCTGCGGTATCGCTGTGGCGGATCGCTTTCTGAGCTGTCTCCGCTGTCAAGAGCGTTCCTGAGTAGAATGACATGATAAGCTGTGTCATGGTCGGATTACCGTTCGGCTCGTATTTCAGATATTCGGAGAGATTTGCCTGCGGATCGAAGTCCACAAGCAGAACCTTCTTTCCGTGGTTCAGAGCAAGGCAAGCTCCGAGGTTGTATGCGGTGGTGGACTTGCCGACTCCGCCTTTCTGATTGCTGATTGCAATGATAGTAGTTTCCATTTTCCTATCCTCCTTGTGATTATTGCTCAGAACAGCGGATCGTCCTCTGTTCCTGCGTAGGGGTTATCGTAGCCGCTGTCAGACGGTGCGGTGTTCTCACGCTTCTTACCGCCGTTGAAGTGGATTTCCTCAACTTTGACCTCAGTGGAAGAACGCTTCTGACCGTCCTTTTCAAAGCGGTTGATGTGGACTGCTCCGACGAGTGTGACCATATCGCCCTTGCCGAACCAATCAAAGATCACGTCAGCGTTGCGGTTCCAGGCGGTGCATTGAAAGAAGTCAGTTTCGGGATTCTCCTCGTCCTTACGCTTTGGACGTTCGCAGGCAATGGTGAACTTGCAAAGACGGCTCTCGCCTTTGGTCTGAATTTCGGGATCGGCAGTCAGTCTGCCTGCTACCATGAACTTGTTTAACATAGGATTTACCTTCCTTTCGTGGTTTCGTGTTTCTGTGTTTCTATTGTGTTTTTATTATACTTAGCTTTACACCTAATGTCAAGTATAATTTTCTGTTTTTCGGAATCTTTGTAGGAGCGCAGCAATCAGCACCCCGATTTTCGGTTTTCCCCAGTGTGATTTGTATAAATTTCGGATTATACTTGACTTTGCACCCAACTTTTGATAGAATAGAGGAAAGACCGAAATAAAGGGGGAATACTCTTGTTTAAGCATAAATGTGTGATGTGCGGTTTGGAGTTTGAGACAAACAACACCCGTGCTAAATACTGTATCTATTGCCGTGACAAAGCTCAGGTTGCCCGTAACCGTGCATACGCTGAGAAGAAGAAGTCCGGAAATGCCGTGAAGATCGGCAGTGAACAGGTTTGTCCGATCTGCGGTAAGACCTACACCGTAACCTCCGGTTCGCAGAAGTATTGCAAGGAGTGTACCGCCAATAAGAAGCGGAAGAAATCAGCTCCGAACACGGCATACCTCAAAGGGCATTACGATTATATCCGTGTCAACGTGCCGAAGGGAGAGCGTGAGAAGATCAAAGCTTATGCGGAATCTCAGGGTATGAGCGTGAATAAGCTGTTACTCACGGCTTTGGATGAATACAAGGAACATCATAGGAGTGATACGAAATGATTACTTGGAATTATCTTATTCAGTGTATCGAAAAACTGGAGACATTGCCTAATGGCGGTGGCTGTGAAATAGAGTTTACTTATAATGATATTGAATATGGAATTGTTTCTTATCCCGGTCATGTTGATATTTCTAAAACCCCTGAGATGTACTTTGACGGAAAGAACTCAACTTACAGTTACGAAGAAAACCATGAATTCAAAACTATGCGTGAACTCGGTAAAGCAAATATCTATGGCTTCGTTTTAGAAGAAATATGGGATACCTTAACCGAATCTGATTGCTCCATAAGACCAGATTTCAACGGAGTTTCCTTCGATGTAATTTACGAAGCCTATGAAAATGCTTGTAATAAGAAAAGGCAATCAAAAGTCAGCTCCGAACACGGAATACCTTAAAGGGCATTACGATTATATACGTGTCAACGTGCCGAAGGGAGAGCGTGAGAAGATCAAGGCTTATGCGGAATCTCAGGGTATGAGCGTGAATAAGCTTCTGCTCACGGCTTTGGAAGAATACAAGGAACATCATAATTAAAGGGAGTGCTTTATCATGTTATATGAGTTCGATCCTCAAATCCATATATGTAAATTCGGCTTTGAATACTTCGATCATGCTCTTATTTCCCAATATCAATATAACATTGTTGCTAACCTATATCAGAGGGAAATTTCGATTTCATTCTACAATAAAAGAAACAAAGAAATCGTTGATACCCTTGGATTTCATCTTTCAACCGGGCGTTTCAATGAGTTGCTTCATCTTGTAAGATGGGAAGATTATGAAAAATATCGTGATTTACCGTGGGACTGGTTTTGGGATTTCAAAAATGGTCATAATGGATACAGAGATGGCTGGGGTTATCATTTTTGGTGTTTGAATGAAAGCGGTAATCCTCTTATTCAAATTGATATGTCCACATTATTTTATGAGAAAAAACTGCCTCAATATGAAAAACTATTAAAATGGATAATAGGCAGCTATGGTGATAAAATTAAAAAACATATTCAGAATAAAGAATGGTGTGTAATGTGGTAGTTTCATTCCAAATCCCCATTCTTTTTACGCTTGCGGTCTTGCTGCTCACGGCATTGGAAGAATACAAGTCTAATCATCATAATATGGAGAACGGCGATGGAATTAAAGAATAGTAAATGCAGGATTGAAATCAATGTAGATGAAACTTTCAATCTAGGCAGCACTGAGCATAGTGCCTATGATCTTGTCCTTAATGTAGATAACTACACCTTAGAGGATTATTACAGAGTTTTGTCTGTATCAGTCAACCTATTTAATGAACAGTATAGTGTAGCTTTGGTTGGCTCAGGTCAATCGTGGTCTGATAATTGTGCTGTTCTTGAAGGTAAGATTCTGACAATAATTCAAGATAATCGAGTGATTAAATTCGACCTTGAACAGAGAATCGTAATATCTACTTACGAAACCAATCTATACGGTTGTGCTTTTGGATTATACAGTATACCTGATGGATATGTTATTCACGGCGAACTTGAAGTTGCAATGTATGATAAAGAATTTCATAAGAAATGGGGATTTTCAGGCAGAGACATTTTTGTTTCTATCACCAATAAACAGGCATTTCAATTGCGTGAAGATCGTGTGTGCCTTTATGACTTTGAAGATAATTATTATGAAGTTGATTATAACGGAAATCTGATTTATGAACGGTCAGATAGATAAATTCGGAGGCAGAAATGAGTATTCAGGATTATTTCATTATGGGAAGTGAACCACTCCCTGATTTGAGTGTCGATGACATTCGTAAATGGCTGTCTGAGCATACTGACAAACAAAGCATAATAGATGCGTATGCTGCCGTTTACAATAAAGCGTGGTGTATTGAAGATAATGAATACGACTATGAGGAAGATACTACCGCCTACACCTACGCCTGCGAACAGACCAATGCTTGGTTTGCTCTAATGAATGAATTGCAGGAAATCATCTTCGGCTATCTCCGTGATGAGGGAATATCAATTCCAGAAAAAGGCTATAACGTGGTGCTTGCTCCATTCATGGAACAGCACGGTTATTATGACGAAAATGGCTGGTGGGTGAAAAATAAATAATCACTCCAAATCTCCATTCTTTTTACGCTTGCGGTCTAGCTGCTGTTCGTTGCGTTCCTGCCTGAGAAATTCCTCAATGGTACGCTGTGCGTCGGCAAGATCACGCGCCCGCTTATCTGCTTCACGAAACTGCAAATCTTTCTCTGAACGCTCTTGTATAAGGGCGTTTATTTTTTGCTCTAGATTCTCCACGGTCGGAATATGTCCTGATGGGTAAAGCTCCAAAACCTGAGAACGGATTTGCCCGTATTCACTCAGCTCGGCACTGTTGTCCTTTCGGTACTTCTTCGCAGCACTTCCGCTGAGAGATTTCAGCTCCTCGCCGTACACTTTCAGTTTGCGGTATTTCCGCAGAACTTTGAGCTTGACTTTCAGATCTTCTATCTCGGTATTCATGGTGTTCAGCTCGGAGAGTAGGCTACGGCTATTGGCGTATGCCGACATGGCCGCAGGACGTATCTGCTCAGGCTCTACACCATACTCAGCTATCACATTCTTTGCGATACTGGCGAGCTTCATATTGCCACGGTCGATAGCGTCCTGAACGAACTTGTTCGGTGGCTTCTTTGTGATAACTCTGACCTTTGTTCTCGGCGTGTAGATCATAACTCCGTGATACTGAGCGATGCGGTCTTTGATCTGCCGTGTCTCGTAATACCAACCGAGTGTTCGGGCGCGAGTCATCTTGGCTCTCGGATTGCGTTCTTTCTGCTCCGCAAGCATATATTTCAGGTCGATCTTGTGGTCGGGATTGTACTCAACAAGCACACCATACTCGCCACATTTCTTGAGGAAATCATCGAAGTCCTCGCTTGCTTTCACAACCTGATCTATCGTGTATTTCAGTTTGGCTTTCCACGATAGTCCCTGACGATTCATATCCCACTCCCAATAGCTCTTGCCTTTGGTCTGTTCGGGGTGGTTGATGACCGACAAATGATGCCGTCTGCATACCTCGTCCGACAGGTCAATGAGTTTCTTCCACGCACGTTCCTTGACCTTGCCCTGATTCATATTTGTCTCGAAAGTTCTGCCATTGGCACGGCTCACATTATTGAAGATAACGTGCAGATGTGTGTGGTCGGTATTGGTGTGGACTGCGAGGAAGTATTGGTATTCGCCCTTGAGGAATTTCTCGCAAAGTTCCTTGCCGACTTCCAAAGCTCTTTCAGGCGTGATTTCACCAGGCTTAAAGCTCTGAATGAAGTGCTGAGAGAGGACAGTATTCAAGCCTGTTCCTACTGCACGGACTGCACTAAAATCTTTGCTTGCCTGTGCAGGATCAGAGCTACACCCGTATGTGAAGATCAGTTTGCCGCCGTCTGTTTTTTCAGGGTTGGCGATATAGGCTAACGCTTTAACCTCAGTAGTTTTGATTGCAAAGAGTTTAGTAGTTGCCATATCTTATCCTGCCCCTCCTTGATGTTCACGATGTCCTCGGCATACACTTTGTTCGTGCTGTTCGCTCTCACGGCTATCTGATTGATGTTGTTTGAAATATTGCCGACAAGCCTGTAAATCTTATCAAACTTCTCCTCATCAAAATTGACTATATATCCCTCAAATATCATAGCCCTGATAAACTCGCTCCGTGACCTCAGACCGCTGTTGCGAAACTTGCGCTCGATAGCTTCGTATTCTGCTTCGGTGAGGCGTATCTGCATATACCGATTATGAGGTTCGATCTCTGCTATTTTTCTCATCTCCTTCGTTCGGGGTTCAAGGGGTGTCCATCTTGCAAGCATTGTATCGGAACATTCAATTTCTTAGAAATTGTAATGCGGAGATACCGAGCTTGCTGGGTTTGAATCACGCCCTCCGTGCGTGATTTCAATTTGAGCCTTCGGCTCTGTAAAGTTTCCTCTCTCCGTCGGAGGAATTGGAGCTTTGCGACTTCGGCTGCAATACCCCCTCACTTATCTACCGCCAAATTTGAAAAATCGGGAAAGAAATCCGCAAGCGTTCACAAAAAGTTTACGAATAGATTTGCTGATGATACAACATTCCGAACTTTATGCCGCTTTATTCCGAACCCGATTGATACTCATGCATAATTATGGTAAAATATTAAGAGTAGGCTGTGTCCGGATCGCTATCTGACAGAAGAAAAAATTTCATTTAGGGGCGATGCGTGAACGGGATAAGTAAAATGCAAAAATCCCTGTTCTGAACTCCGTTTCAGAACAGGGATTTTCAGCTTTTGCAGGAGGGAAAATAAAATGGATCATGAAAGAATTATATACATCTACGATTATCTGTCACGGTACACGGACGAGAACCACTATGTATCAATCAGCCAGATACAAGAACACCTCGCCAATGCCTGCAATCTGACCAGGGTGAAGAACGTAACGATTCGCCGTGACCTTGACAGGCTGACAGCTATGGGAAATCATATCGTAAAGCATAACCGTGAACATAACACGGCATACTACGCTTTGATTGACAAGGGTTTCTCATTCAATGAGATACGTTTCATCGTTGATTCGATCTCGATAAACAAATTCCTGACAGCGTTTCAGAAGCAAACACTGATAAAGAAGTTTGAGGGTATGTGTTCCGATGCAGAGATAAGGCAGCTCATCAGCCGTATCGTTCTGAATGACCGTTGTCCCTCGACACTCGATCTCTTGGAAAACTTGGATAAGATTCATAGATTGATTGGTGAACGGCAGAAAATAGATTTTGAATACGGCAAGTATGACGAAACAACGAAACAGATAACTTATTACTATAAGAAACGGGAAATGCTCCCTGTGAGCGTGATCTACTTCCATGAGCGATTCTATCTGAAATGCCTCAATGAGAAAGATAGAAAATGGCGTATATACAGAGTTGACCGAATGAAGAATATCCTCGGTGGCGAAGTGTCTTATGTTCGGCTGCCACCGGAGGACAATTATGAGGGGTTCGTAACGGATATGTTTGCTCCTGAATACTTCACCGTAGTCACACTGCGGGTAAAGAAGTATCTGCTCGATGAAATGAGGGAAAATTTTGGAGATTACGCTTCGATCCTTCACGATGAAGATGCTGACTATGTTCGTATCCGTGTACGGGTAGGTATCAACCGCAAATTTTATCTGTGGCTTATGCAGTATGGTGACGGTGTGGAGCTTGTTTCGCCTGCAAAAGAACGAGCTGAGTATTTGGAAGAAGTCCGTAAAATGCTCAGAGCTTATCCTGAATTTGCTGAGTAACAGCTTTGTGACGGCTCTTTCTGCAACTCACAAGCAACTCTTGTGCAACCCCATAATTAATGATCTGACGGTAAGCTGTCATTGTTCTCGGATAAACAGGTTTTGAATAGCTTTGAGCGAATCGGAGCATAATGAAAGGCAGTCGGCAGCAATGTCGGTTGTTTTCTTTCTGCCGATTGACCTTTCCGTTCCGTTGTGGTATAATTAACCTATAATCTGCTTTGCTTGGGAGTGATACGATATGGCAGTCTACATAGTCTTTGACGTTGAAACGCCCAATCGTGCAAATGACCGTATGAGTGCGATAGGCATTTCTGCAATCAAGGATAATAAGATCATGGCGAACTACTTTTCTCTTGTTGATCCCGAAACACACTTCGACTACTTCAACACTAAGCTCACCGGAATAGATGCGGATAAGGTCAAGGGCGCTCCGAATTTTGCAGAGCTATGGAAGAAGATTGAGCCTATCATGAGCAAGGGTATCCTCGTTGCACATAATGCTGTGTTCGATATGAGCGTTCTTCGTGCCTGTCTGCGTGATTACGGTATCTCTTGGAAACCGACGGCAAAATACCTTTGTACGGTCCGGATCGGCAGGCGTGTTCTGCCTGATATGAAGCATAACCTAAACGTGATGTGCGATCACTACGGTATTACTCTCGATCATCATCAGGCAGACAGTGATAGTCATGCCTGTGCGGAGATACTGCTGAGATATATCGAAAGCGGTATTGACGTGAGAGAATATGTGAAAGAATACAAACTATAAATCATCAATTATCAGAGCTGTTGCGATAAAGCAATGGCTCTTTTCTTTTCAGAATCACAAATTCTGTCTATCTTAAATGATATAATAAAAAATGAAAGTTTGTTTCCAGAAAGCCAAATTTTGTACAACTGGTTTCATATAATGGAAGCAGACAAGCATACAACTCGATACTTTTGTGATGTCATTGAACAGTTCCATACAAGACTTGATCGGTAATCCATTACGATCTTTAGGGGGTGATAGCTGTGTACTGGACGATGATAATAGATCACGGTCTGCATTGATTGCCTTGCGGATTTGTTTGTGCTGATACAGAAGTTGAGTGTGCTATGCTGTAAACTCTCGGCATAAAGGGCGGTCTGAGCAGATCAGGCCGCCCTTTTTCTTACAACTAATGTGATAGGAAGATGAAATTTTGGTGAAAAGTTGCCGCACTATAATTTTGCACAAAGAGTAATTTTTCAACATGGGACTGAGGTTTGAATGAGTTAGGTGGAAATGTTGGATCGGTAGCGCATTATTGTAAAGTGCAGGGAAATGGGGCTTTTATAAAAATAGGGTGTTCCCGAACGGGAACGCTGAGAAGTTGCTTTTTACGCTGTAATGGTTCATAATAATATAGAACGCATCGGCGCGTTGCTCCAACGGTGAACCTTACTGCGCAGGAGGGTTACTCGATCACTGTATGGAAACTGAATATGAAACGATCGAATGGACGAGTAATGTTTGATTGTCGGACGGGTATATTCCGAATGACAGGCTTACTATGTTCATTTGCTGATTTCCGTCTGACAGAAAGGACGGAACCGGTATTATGAATGATTTACATACTCCTCAGATTTCATTATTCAGCGAACATGAGGAGCCGCAAAGGTACGAAGTTTACGTTTACGGGACTGATGATCTCGTTGAGCAGAACAAGGACAGCTTCTGCTTGGCATTATGTCGGTATTTAGACGAGATCAATATAAGCCAGAAAACGCTTGCAAGACTGACGGGGATTGCTCCATCTACACTCTCACGGTATCTTTCGGGGAAAAGGAAGATGCAGTATGATTACCTCTGTGCGGTCTGTATAGCACTCAGGCTTCACCCTTGCAGGCAGCGTTACTTGTTTTCGCTCCTGCTGTATGCGATGCCGTGTGATCAGGATTACAGAAAAGCAGATAAGAATATCATCAGGGCTTATCTTGACGGCTGTGCATTCGATAAACGTTATACACTGACAGCCTGCAATGAACAGTTGACGGCAATCCATGCCAAACCTCTTACAAACCTGACCTCTGCTAAGGAGGACAGTTAGTAATGGGAAGATTTATGTATGTCCACTTTGGCGATGATGTTCCCCGTAACATCGAGAAAGAGTACAACAAGCTCTTGCGAAAAGAACGATACCTTGAGGAGCGGGATGCAGAAAACGGAAGGATCTATCCCGATTTTGACGATGTTCTATCTTCAAATCCCGATCCTGCGAGTATTCCCATAAGCGAGGAAGAAGAAAAGGATCAAATCAAGCACCGGAACAGGCTTGATTATCTGCCTGATGCCTTAGAACTGCTGAAATCGGATTTTCCTGAAGGGTATGAGCTTATACGGGACTACTTTCTGAGAGAGGATAAGGTGACGATGTGGTATCTCGTTGAGAAATACGGTTTATCAATTGACATGGTACGATACCGAATCAAGATTGCAAAGCAGAAGCTCAAGGAGTATATCATCTTGCACGAAAACGAATAAAGAAATATGTGCAGAACGCTGATTTTTTCTTTTTGGAGAAAGAAACATGGGAAAAACCTTCCCGATTTTGCAAAATCCTCGGTTGATATATAGAGGGGTTCATACCACTGATGGCTGAAAAGGGTACGGATCACTCGCTGACATATCCTATCCTCCGTGATGAGGGGCGGTACGGTTCTTCCATTTGCCGCACCGTCCCATACTTTCAACTATGCTTTCATATTAATTTCTTTTATTTTTCTGTCAACAGCAGAGATGCTGTTGGGAGTGTACGTACTTCGGAGCGTACATTGCCAAAGGCATCTCACACATTCCTCTTAGTTTTGTTTGACGGCTGATATGCTGTCGGGAGCTTCCTCTCAATTTGAGGGGAAGCTGCCAACAGTACATCAAATATCAGGCATAAAAATAACTGACAACGATGCACTTAGTATCTTGACAATAGAATATGGAACATCTACGCTTTTTCAGTTTCTTTTCTTCTGACAGGAAGGAGGTTATGTCCTATGGATTCAATACCGCTTGAAGTTGTATATAAGAATATGTATAGCGAATATCCTGAGATACTGGAAGTAAAGGACTTATGTGAAATTCTCGGCTATGGAAAGAAAAAGGTTTATCAGCTTATCAAGGAAGGACAACTCAAAAAAATTCCTTGTGGTAGAACAATCAAGGTCGCAAAAGCTACGGTTATAGATTTCGTTCTGCAATGCGCACAAAAATAACCGGTAGAAATGTCCCTTGTGTCAAATTTTGTAGAAGTGGTAGGAAAACGCTTGCAAATGACTTTGTATCGCGCTACAATATAGTTATGAGGTCAATAGCGCAGACCACCGCTTTCGACATAAGGAGGATAATATAATGAAAGCAAGTCTGCCTTTTAAGTACATTATTGCCGAAAAGAAGGGCAAAAACTATGTTGTCTTTGATTTCAAGGACGATAGTGGCAAGCGTAAGAGAAAATGGGTTACAACCGATTTGCCTGTTGACTGTTCTTATAAAGCACTGACAGCAAAGGTGAACGTAATAGTAGCAAAGTTCTATGAGGAGTTTCTCACAGGCAGCTTAACAAAAGTCAAGGAAACACCAAAGGAAAAGACAGAACTCAGCGAGGAGGTTCTCAGTGATGATGCTGTATGCAAGACAGGTTTTGAGTTCACAGCATTTCTTGACTACTGGCTTGAAACAATCAGACCGACAATCGCACGAACCTCTTATGAAAGCTACAATCGCTATATCACCAGGATCAAAAACTATTTTGACGAGCGTTATCCGCATCTTCTTCTTGGCAACCTGACAGCTTTACAGCTTCAGCAGTTCTATAACGATAAGTTCAACAGCGGTCTTTCGGGCAATTCGGTAAAGCATTACCATGCCAATATCCACAAAGCACTAAAATATGCTGTAAAAATGGATATGCTCGATGTAAACGTCGCAGATAAGGTTGAACTGCCGAAAATTCAGAAGTTTGAAGCCAATTTCTACAACAAGGACGAGTTAGAACAGCTCTTTGAAGTATTCAAGGGCGATAGACTTGAACTTGTGGTACATATTGCAGCCTACTACGGACTTCGCAAGAGCGAGATTATTGGTTTGAAGTGGGATTCCGTCAACTTTGAGGAAAAGAAACTCACGGTTCGCCGTAAGGTTTCCAGCACTTATGGCGGCGGCAAAGAAATGATTTTTGTCGAAAATCAGCTTAAAACTGAGTCCAGTGTAAGAACTTTTCCCTTGATTCCTCATATTGAGCAGATGCTAATAGAACGCAAAAACCTTGAAGAATACTACTCGAAGCTCCTCGGTAAAGACTTTGACAGGGAATATGACGGCTTTGTGTGCCGTGACAACTTCGGTAAGCTGATTACGCCAAACTTTGTAACTACTCACTTCAAGTACATCATTAAGAAAAATAAGCTCAAACACATTCGATTCCATGATCTTCGTCATTCATGTGCCAGTCTGTTGCTGGCAAACGGAGTATCCATGAAGGCGATCCAGGAGTGGCTTGGACATTCAACATTTAATGTTACAGCCAATTTTTATAGTCACCTCGACTTTCATTCCAAAGTGGAGTCTGCGGAGACTATCGCCAAAGTGTTGGGTGGAGACAGTACAGATACGGAACAGGCTATCCATGATAAAGGTTCAGAGGACGAAAAAAATCGCAAGTCCTCAACCTGAGAACCTGCGATAATAGTGTGCCGATCGTCTACCCATTCTACCACGGCGGCATTATAAAAAAAAGTAAAAAAAAGTTAATCAAGTCAACTTGACACGGGGGATAAAAATCTTTTGTGCTAAGACCAAAAATGAAAGTGAAATTGAAAAAAGCAGCGATTTTGGTAGAAAATTTGGTAGAAATCCGGTAGAAAAAAGCTCATACACAAGAAACTTTTCTACCAAATCAGTCAGAAAACAAGAAAAGAATGCCGTAAAATCGACATTCTTTCAATGGTGCCGCTAACCGGACTTGAACCGGTACGGGTTTTACCCCGAGGGATTTTAAGTCCCTTGTGTCTGCCTATTCCACCACAGCGGCGCCTGATATATTATATCACAAACGCAGGGAAATGTCAAGACAGATTTGCACAAAAAGCCTTAGAGTTTCGCTTCCATCAGCACGGCGGCTTCCTCCGGCAGAGAATAATAACGCGGACGGTATCCATTTTGTGCAAAGCCGAGGGATTCATAGAGCGTTCGGGCGGCAAGATTGCTTTCGCGCACTTCAAGATAGCAGACCGTACATACGCCCTGCATCATCTCTGTCACGGCAAACCAGAGCTGTTTTGCGATGCCATGTCTGCGATATGCCGCGTCGACGCAGAGCGTATTCAGTGTCAGTTCATCCAGTACATAATTGCAGTGAATCATTCCGACGACCATATCGCCGTTCACGCAGACAAATCCAACCGACTGCGGGTTTTCCAATTCTCTGCGATATATTTCCTCTGACCACGGTGTTGAGAAGCAGCGTTTTGCCAGCTCCGCAACGCCGTGGATATTTTTCGGTGAAAACAGTTCAATCCGGAAATCAGCCCTTTGCGTCATACCAGCTTTGTCCCTCCTGAACATCTGCGATCAGCGGTACGGAAAGCGTACAAGCCTGCTCCATTTCGGTATGCAGAATCTCTGCCGCCTGTTTTGCAAGATGGCGCGGCGCTTCTACAATCAGTTCATCGTGAATCTGGAGAATCAGTTTTGCTTCAGGGATTTCCGCTTTCAGCCTTTGCCATAGGCGCACCATTGCCGCCTTAATGATATCTGCGGCAGTACCCTGTATTGGTGTATTCATGGCGATGCGTTTTCCGGCTGCCTGCACCATTTTGTTTGAGCCGCGCAGCTCTGGTACATAGCGTTTTCTGCCGAACAGCGTTGTGACAAAGCCGGATTCCTTTGCCTGCGCAACGGTATCGTTCATAAATTGCTGCACGCGTGGGAATGAATCCAGATAATCCTTGATATAACGGTCTGCCTGCGCAACGGATACGCCGATATCTTTGGAAAGTGAAAATGCGCTGATACCGTAGAGAATACCGAAATTCACCGCTTTTGCAGCGCTTCTCATTTCCTTCGTGACCATATCCTCCGGCATATGAAAGACCTGTGCTGCCGTGGTCAGGTGGATATCCTGATTCTCCTCGAAGGTGCGGCGCATATTCTCATCGCCGCAGAGATGTGCGACCAGACGCAGTTCGATCTGACTGTAATCGGCGTCGAGCAGCGTACAGCCCTCTGAGGCAATGAAAAATTTACGCATTTCACGTCCGAGCGCAGTGCGCACAGGGATATTCTGGAGATTTGGCTCTGTGGAAGAAATTCTGCCTGTACGCGTTTCCGTCTGCCGATAGCAGGTATGGATTCTGCCGTCTGGCGCAATAGTTTTGAGCAAGCCGTCTACATAGGTTGATTTGAGCTTTGTGAGCTGGCGGTACCGCAGTACATTGTCAACAATCGGATGGTATCCGCGCAGACCTTCGAGTACTTCGGCGTTGGTAGACCAGCCTGTTTTTGTTTTCTTACCGCTTTTCAGCGCAAGGTCCTCAAAGAGAACAACGCCGAGCTGTTTGGGCGAGAGAATATTGAATTCCTTGCCGGCAGCTTCATAAACACGCTGACTGGTTTCATAGATTTCCGCGTCGAGCGCATCCCCGAACTTTCGGACGCCCTCCGCGTCAACGCGCACGCCGATATGCTCCATATCGGCAAGTACCTCGACCAACGGCAATTCAATTTCACGGAGGAGCTTTTCCATGCCCTGTTCTATGATCTGGCGCTCCAGATATGCAGAAAGCGCAGGGAGTGCCGCAGCGTCTGCAAAGCTGCCGAGCTCGGTCTGATAGGGGAGCGCAGCGTCCATACACAACCGTTCAATCAGATAGTTTGTAGAAGAAGGATTCAGCAGATACGCACAAATCACATTATCCAGCACAAGATTATGAATGGTATCATGCTGCTCCATGAGCATCCGATAGACGGGCTTTGCGTCAAAGGTGCGCTTTGGCGCTTCGGACGTTAGAAACCGGAAAATCTGCTTCGGATCGGTCACGCAGGCAACATAGCGTTCAAAAGCAAGATACAGCACCGAATCCCGATAAATAAAATCAACAGGCTCTGTACTGGCGCAAAGCATATCGAGCGTTTCTGCCGTAATTGTAATTTTTTCGGCAGGGACGCTATTGTTTTGGTTCGCTTCTGCGGAATGTTCAGCGGCAGCGGATGGCTGAATATGCAGTCGCTCCATCAGTTTATAGAGTTCAAGCTCCGTGAGCAATCCGGAGAGCGCAGCAGTATCCTGCGGCTTGCGCGCGTATGCGGCAAGCGCTGTCGGGACGGGTGCGTCGGTGACGATGGTTGCAAGCCACTTGCTCTGCTTTGCGTCCTCAAAGCCAGCGGTCAGCTTCTGTTTTGCGGCGGGCTTGATATCGGTATCGTCCGGCAGTGCGGCATAGAGCGCTTCAATCGTTCCATATTTCTGAATCAGCGCAGAGGCGGTCTTTTCTCCGATGCCGGCAACGCCCTTGATATGATCGGAACTGTCGCCCATAAGCGCCTTGAGGTCGATCAGACTTTTGGGTGCAAAGCCGTAATCGGCTTGAAAGCGCTCCGTATCATAAAGAATCGGCTCTTTATTCGTTGCGAGCCGGACGGAAACGTGCGGATTGATCAGCTGGAGATTATCGCGGTCGCCGGTCAGCAGAATGCAGTCCTCTCCGGCGGCGGAGATCGCAGCGGAGAGCGTTCCGAGGATGTCGTCGGCTTCCCAGCCGGCGCAGGTCACAACCGGATAGCCCATTGCTTCCAGAATCTGCATGGTCAGCGGAAACTGCATTGCGAGTTCTTCGGGCATAGCTTTTCGGTTTGCCTTATAGCTTGCAACTGCCGTATGCCGGAATGTTTTTTCCTTGCAATCGAATGCGATTGCGACATTTTCAGCGCCGGTATCGTCAATCGCTTTCAGAAGAATATTGAAAAAACCGTAGATCGCGTTGGTAAAAACGCCCTTGTGATTGGAAAGCGGCTTGACGCCGTGAAAGGCGCGATGCAGGATACTGTGTCCGTCTACGATCATGAGTTTCATATGGATTGCTTCCTTTCTTATACGTGTAAATATGCTGTACGTTTTATTTTACCACGAAAAGGGCAGTTTCGTCAAGCACAGAAAATTTTTATATCATACTAGACCGGATTCGACCGGAACTGCGGCTGAATCGCGATATAATGAAGTCCATACCGCACAGAGTATACGGTTCAGATATCTTTGATCAGAAAGGAAGTCATGCAATGGTTGAACTGAAACAGGAGCCGCAGAAGCTGACGGCATTTTTAAGCGGCGAGCTTGACCATCACCATGCAAAGGAAATCCGTGAAGCGATTGATTTTGCCGTGCGGGAACAATATCCGCCGGTGCTTGTGTTGGATTTTCGACAGGTAACTTTTATGGACAGCTCCGGCATCGGGCTGATTCTGGGACGTTCGCGACTGCTTGAGGAGTACGGCGGAACGCTGGAAATACACAATCCGCCGGCGCATATCCGAAAGGTTCTGCGCATATCCGGTGCGGACAGGCTTGCCGTCATCCGGAACAGCGTCCGGAAGGAACGTCCAAAGCCTGCGGAGGATACGCCCAAAATCCCAAAGCTGGATATCGCGGAGCTGAAACCTCCGCAGACTGATGCTGAACAGAAAGGAATGGAATCGGATTATGAATACGCTCAATGAATTAAAATGTACCTTTCCGGCGCGTTCGGAAAATGAGAGCTTTGCGCGGACGATGGTTTGCGCCTTTGCGTCGCAGCTTGACCCGACAGTTGAGGATCTTGCCGATTTGCGGACGGCGGTTTCGGAGGCGGTGACGAACAGCATTGTTCATGCGTATCGCGGTCAGCCAGCCGGTCTGATTGCCATAACGGTTCGACTGCTGCCGGATAGCGTCATCTACATTCGCATATCAGACCGCGGCTGCGGCATAGCAGATATCGCGCAGGCGATGACGCCGCTTTATTCGACAGCGCCGGCAGAGGAGCGTGCCGGACTTGGCTTTACGGTCATGCAGAGCTTTACGGACAAGCTGAACGTAACGAGCCGCCCCGGACGCGGTACAACCGTTATCATGAGAAAGAAGATGCAGCATGGAACAGAGCAGGAAACCGACGATCGCGGCTGAAGCGCATCTGGGGCTTGTGCATCTCTGTGCGAACCGGTTTCGCGAGCGTGGGATTGAATATGAGGAATTGTATTCGGCAGGCTGTTTCGGACTGGTCAAGGCGGCAAATGCTTTTGATTCGTCGCGCGGCGTCTGCTTTTCGACGTATGCAGTTCCGGTGATTCTGGGAGAGATTCGGCGGTTGTTCCGCGAGGGCGGCAGCGTGCATATCGGACGCCGTTTACAGGAACTGAGCATTCGTGCGAATCGCATGGCGGAAAAACTTCGGCAGCAGAACGGTACAGAACCGACCGTCCGACAGCTTGCAGACGCAATCGGCGTTTCAGAAGCGGAAATTGCCGAGGCGCTATGCGCCGCGCAGCCGACAGCGTCGCTGACCGTCGATACCGACGATGGCGAAGTGTGTACGGATATTCCGGTGCCATCTCCGGAAAACCGGATTCAGGAGCATCTTGCGCTCGAACAGGTTATGGCGCTTTTGGATGAACATGATCGTGCGCTGATACGGCTTCGGTACGACCGGAATCTGACGCAGCGGGAAACCGCCGAGCAGCTCGGTATGACGCAGGTACAGGTATCGCGGCGCGAAAAGAAAATCCTGCTGTTTTTGCGTACAGAATTGCAGAAATAAGCAGGATTGTGCATTGTTTGTAATGATACTTGACAAAGTGGTAAAAACATGATATACTATAAAGTATAATAGAATCATGATATTACGTATAGGAAATTTAGTATAATTGTGAATTGTAAAAAGAAAGGGGTATACATATGGGTGAATGGAATCGCTACACTGCGCAGACAAAAATTGAGGAGCTTTCCGAGTTGTGCAGAGCAAATTATCGTATTGATCCGGAACTGTATTCCAAGTATGATGTGAAGCGCGGTCTGCGCGACATCAACGGCAAGGGCGTCTGTGCCGGATTGACCAATATCAGCCAGATTATCCCCGGAACGGAAGAAAACGGCGAAACAAAGCTCGGCGAGGGGCAGCTTTTGTTCCGCGGTTATCATATTGAAGATCTTGTGAACGGCTTTATCAACGATAACCGCTTCGGCTATGAGGAAACGGTTTATTTGCTGCTGTTCGGAAAGCTGCCGAATCAGCAGGAGCTGTCGGATTTCAGCGCTTTGATGCGGAGTCTCCGTACACTGCCGCCCTCTTTTACCCGTGATGTCATCATGAAATCGCCGAGCGAGGATATGATGAATACGCTTGCAAAAAGTGTGCTTGCACTCTATTCCTATGACCATAACCCGAATGATACCGCGATTGCAAATGTGCTGCGGCAATGTATTCAGCTGATCGCGCAGTTTCCGTCTATCGCAGTATATGGGTATCAGGCGTATCGGTATTACAAGAACGATCAGAGTCTGTTTCTGCATCAGCCCGACCCGAATCTTTCGGCGGCTGAAAATCTGCTGAGTATGCTCCGCAGCGATCAGAAATATACGCAGCTTGAAGCAAAGATTCTCGATCTTGCAATGGTGCTCCATGCGGAACACGGCGGCGGAAATAATTCGAGCTTTACCGTTCACGTTGTATCATCGTCCGGCACGGATACATATTCGACGATGGCAGCGGCGCTCGGCTCGCTGAAAGGCCCGAAGCACGGCGGCGCGAATATCAAAGTTGTCCAGATGTTTGACGATATGAAGGAGCGCGTGAACGACTGGAAGGACGAGGAAGAAGTTGCACGTTATCTGCGTCGGCTGCTGCATAAGGACGCGTTCGACCATGCCGGATTGATTTACGGTATGGGACACGCGGTGTATTCTAAGAGCGATCCGCGCGCGAATGTTCTGCGCGGCTTTGTCGAGCAGCTTGCAGATGAAAAACAGTGTCATGAAGAATATGCGCTTTACGCAATGGTGGAGCGTCTTGCACCGCAGATCATTGCAGAGGAGCGTAAGATTTACAAGGGCGTCTGTGCGAATGTCGATTTCTATTCCGGACTCGTATACCGGATGCTGAATCTGCCGAACGAGCTGTTTACGCCGATATTTGCGGTATCCAGAATTGCAGGATGGTCTGCGCACCGTATGGAGGAGCTGCTTGGCGCAAGCAAGATCATCCGTCCGGCATACCGTGCTGTCAAGGACTGGGAAACGTATCAGCCGATTTCGGCGCGATAATAAAAGAGAATGGCGAATGGGCTGCTGTGCCGATGTGGTACGGCAGCCTTTTTGAACGCCGTCAGGGGGTGTGGATATGGCGAAGTATTCAGAGCAGATTCGCAGCTTGGAACGGAAATACCTTCGGAAAAAGCGTGCATTAAAATGGAAGTCTTTCTGTAAAAAGCTGCCGTTGCGGCTCAGTGTAATTTTGCTCACGGCAGCGGCAATATTTGCGGTCTGGTTCATGACAAAGCCGCGTCCTGTGCCGATCCCTGCGTATACGCTGCGTGTATATATCCTTGATGTCGGGCAGGGCGACGCGGCGCTGCTCCGTACCGATTCGCACAGCGTCCTGATAGACGGCGGCGAACCGGATTACGGACCGACTGTTGTGCGGATGCTGCAAAAAGCCGGCGTGGAGCAGCTTGATTGTATCATCAATTCGCATCCGCATTCCGATCATATCGGAGGAATCGCCGCTGTTCTGGAGCAGATTCCTGTTGGCGCGCTCTATCTGCCGAAAACACCGGAAGCATGGAAGCCAACTGGTTTGTCATATACGAATGTGCTTGATCTTGCCGAAGAAAAGCAGATACCGATTATTACGCCTGCTTGTCATGAAACGCTGTCGCTCGGCGCGGCAGAGCTGGAATTTCTTTGTGCGGACGACGCCTCGCTTGTAGACCTGAACGACTGCTCGCTGGTATGCCGTGTGACCTGTGGAGAACGGCGTTTTCTGTTTACGGGCGATCTCAGCGCGGCTGGGGAACAAGCAATGCTTTCCAAAGGATACGCACTTTCCGCAGATGTGCTCAAAATTGGGCATCATGGGAGCAGCCAATCCACAACGCCTGATTTTCTTGCAGCCGTATCGCCGGATTATGCTGCGATCTCCTGCGGCGCGATGAATGACTACGGGCATCCTGCGCCGAGGATTCTGAATGTACTGCGTGACGCGGCTTGTGCCGTTTACCGTACCGACTTTGACCATACGATTCTATTCGAGACAGACGGCGATCGTCTTTCGGTGATACCGGATTATGATTTCGGTCATTCGGGTACGGATACATATGAAGAAAAAGAACCGCAGAGTCAAGTGATTCTGCGGTCAGCTTGTAGATAAAGTCCTCTGTTCTGATTTAGAATCACACAAGAGAGGTATAGAGATCAATAATGGGGCACTTCCCCCAAACCCCTATCTTCCCGAAATAGAACGCAAAATGTGGAATTTCGCACTCTGCGGAGTGCGACTTAGGGCGCCGCCCTAAGTACCCGCGAGCTTTTGAAAAAGCTCGACCAAAACTTTTATTTCACCTTCGGTGTGCGCACCCGTAAGTTTCTCGACAGACTGACCGCAGAGTCAAGTGATTCTGCGGTCTCTTTTATATCAAGTTAACTGCGCCATATTTTCGCGCGCAATGGAGAGCATCAGCTTAATACGATTCTGCTGATTGACGCGCGTTGCGCCGGGGTCGTAGTCAATCGCACAGATATTCGCGTCCTTATACTGCTCGTTCATTGCGCGGATCATGCCCTTGCCGACAATATGATTCGGCAGACATCCGAACGGCTGTACACAGACGATATTGCTGTAGCCTTTTTCAATCAGTTCCGCCATTTCGGCAGTGAGCAGCCAGCCCTCGCCCATGCAGACGCCGGTACTGATCGTCCGTTCACCGAGCTTTTTCAGCGCTGGAAACGGAATCGGCTTTTCAAACTGCGGAAAATCGTTCAACACCTTCAGCATGATTTTTTCGAGCATCTCGACATATCGGACGGCAGCTCGGCTGAACGTCACGCCTTTGCGGTCACCGTAAAGACGGAAATTTTCTCTGCCGATATTGAGACTGTAGAGCGCAAATCCAAGAATGCCCGGTACCATGACCTCGGCGCCCTGTTCTACCAGAAAATCCGGCAGATGATCGTTTCCGAAATCGGCATATTTGACGTACAATTCCCCGACAATGCCAACCTTGGGCTTCGGAATCTTATGGACGGGCACCGCGGCAAAATCGGCGGCGATTTCGCGGAAATTCCGTTTGATTGCTCGAAAGGAAAGCCCCTTATTCCGACGAATCTGATCGGTCAGGGAGACGCGCCATTTTTCCATTATGACGCTTGCGTCGCCGGATTGCGCCTCATAAGGCAAAACCTGATTGCGCAGCAGCATAACAAAATCACCGTAAAGCCACGTAATCAGACCTTTCAGGAACATCAGCGGCGAGATGTCAAAGCCGCTGTTTTTCTCAATGCCGCCGAAATTGACCGAAACAACCGGAACAAACGAAAGTCCTGCCTTTTTGAGCGCCTTGCGCAGCATATGAACATAATTGGAAGCGCGGCAGCCGCCGCCTGTCTGATAGAGCATCAGGGCGATTTTGTGGGGATCGTAGTCGCCGGATTCGAGCGCGTAAATGAGCTGTCCGATGACGACGATCGCAGGATAGCAGGCGTCGTTATGGACGTATTTCAGACCGGTATCAATTACCTTTTGTCCGGAATAATCTAGAAAATCAACTTTATAGCCTGCGTCGCGGAATACCGAGCCCATCAGGCTGAAATGTACCGGCAGCGCATTGGGAATCAAAATAGTATGCGTTTTTTTCATTTCCGGCGTAAATTCCGGATAGAGTTCATTGGTTGCCAAAGCTTCACTTCCTTGTAGATTCATGCAGTCCTGCAGCGGCAAACAGACTGCGCAGACGAATTTTTGCAGCGCCTGTGTTAGTGACCTCGTCAATTTTGAGCTGCGTATAAATTTTTCCTGCTGATTCGAGAATTGCACGCACTTCGTCCGTGGTAACGGCGTCCACGCCGCAGCCAAATGATACAAATTGTACCAGATGAATCTGCTCCTCTGGCAGTGCCTCTGCGACATATTTTGCCGCAAGATACAGTCTTGCATGATACGTCCATTGATTGAGGACGGTTGTGCGGAACGGTTCCATCAGACTGCTGACGCCGTCCTCGGTGACGATGACTGCGCCGAGATCGCAGATGAGCTGATCCAGTGCGTGATTGACCTCCGGATCAATGTGATACGGTCTGCCGGCAAGCACAATGACCGGCATATGCTTCATACGGGCAATTTCAAGGAATTCGGTTGCTTTGCCGCGAATGGTCGCCATATAGTTTTCGTATTCGGAATATGCAGCGTCCGCAGCGGCTTTGATCTGCTTTTGCGTAAGCGATGAAAAGCCATGCTGCAGCATCATCTCACGGAATTTTACAGGAAATGCCTTGCGGTTATGAATACCGACAAATTCATGGATATATTCGACATTGCGGAGCGCCTTGATATTGATATTTGCGACTTCCGGATAATAAGCGACAACCGGACAATTATAGTGATTATCGCCGGCGCCCTCATCGACATTATAACTCATACAGGGATAGAAAATGGCGTCTGGTTTTTGTGCGAGCAGCGCCTCAATATGACCATGCAGCAGCTTTGCCGGAAAACAGATTGTATCCGAGGGGATCGTGTGCTGACCGGAAAGATACAGCTTTCGGGTAGAATCCGGCGAAACGATGACGTTGAAGCCGAGCTTTGTCAGCAGCGTATGCCAGAACGGAAGCAGCTCATATAAATTGAGCGCAAGCGGAATGCCGATTGTCGGACGATTTTCAACAATTTCATTGCTGCGGTATTTTTGCAGAAGCTGCCGTTTGATTTCGTAGAGATTATACGCCGTTTTTGCTGAGGCGTTGCCGAGCGCTTTTTCGCAGCGATTTCCGGCGATATATGTATGCGCGCCGCCGAAGGAATTGACCGTAAGCTGACAATGATTCGCGCAGCCCTTGCAGGTAACGGTTTTGACCGTATGAATAAAGCTGCGGAGCGCGTCTGCGGAGAGAATCCGGCTTTGACCGTTTGTATGCTGTACGGCATAGAGCGCAGCGCCGTAAGCGCCCATTACGCCGGAGATCTCCGGACGAATGACCTCCTGCTGCAATTCCATTTCAAAGGCGCGCAATACGGCGTCATTGAGGAATGTTCCGCCCTGTACGACGATATGCTGTCCAAGCTCTGCTGCGTTTGCACAGCGAATGACCTTGTACAGCGCATTTTTGACAACGCTGACGGAGAGTCCGGCGGAGATGTTTTCAACGGTTGCGCCATCCTTCTGCGCCTGCTTGACGGAACTGTTCATGAAAACCGTGCACCGCGAACCGAGATCGACCGGATGCTCTGCAAAGAGTCCGAGCTTTGCGAAATCCGCGATATTGTAATGCATGGCTTCGGCAAAGGTTTGCAGAAAAGAGCCGCAGCCGGATGAACACGCCTCGTTGAGGAAAATATTGTCAATGGCATGATTGTGGATGCGGAAGCATTTGATATCCTGTCCGCCGATATCAATGATAAAATCAACATTTTCACGGAATTTCTGCGCAGCGGTATAGTGTGCGATCGTCTCAACAACGCCGCAGTCGATACCGAAGGCTTCCTTGATGATATCCTCGCCATATCCAGTGACGGCAGAGCCTGCAAATCGGATTTCGGGATATTTCTCATAGATCCCCGTGAGATAATCCCGCACAGCCGGAACGGGGTTTCCGTGATTCGACTGATACATAGTATCGAGAATATTACCGTCCGCGTCGGTCACGACCGCCTTGATTGTAGTTGAGCCGGCGTCAATGCCGAGGTACATATCGCCCTGCGGCTGCGTGATGTACTGAATATGCGCAGACTGATCGCGATGCCGTTTGCAGAATGCGTCATATTGTTCCTGCGAGGAGAACAGCGGCTGCGTCGTGATATAGCTGCCTTTGGCAGAATATTGCTCTGCACGTTCTGCAAGCGCCGTCAGGGAAAAAGAATTGAAATCGCATTGCAGCGCCGCGCCGTATGCGACATAATAGAGTGCATTTTCAGGGCATTTTCCGGTCAAATGCAGCGCTTCGTCGAAGCTCTTGCGCAGGTTGTCGAGGTAGGTCAGCGGTCCGCCGAGATAGAGAATATTGCCGGCAATTTCTCTGCCCTGCGCAAGTCCGCCGACGGTCTGGTTGACGACGGCTTTCAGGATACTTGCCGAAATATTCGGGAAGCCTGCGCCCTGATTGAGCAGCGGCTGTATATCCGATTTTGCAAATACGCCGCAGCGCGAGGCAATGGTATAGATTTTGTCGGCATGACCAGCAAGACGATTCAGCTCGTCGGGGGAGACGCCGATCAGCGTAGCCATCTGATCAATAAAAGCGCCCGTGCCGCCGGCGCAGCTTCCGTTCATACGCGCTTCAAAACCGCCGGTGAGAAAGAGGATTTTTGCGTCCTCGCCGCCCAGCTCCACGACCACGTCCGTATCGGGATTGAGGCGGCTGACGGCAGCGCGAGTGGAATAGACTTCCTGAGCGAATGGAATGCCAAGCGCCTCGGCAAGTCCCATGCCGGCAGAACCGGAAATTGCGATGTGCATATTGGTTTCGCCGGTCTGCTCGGCGATGCGGCGCAAATAGGAAGCTGTCATTTCGACAATGCGCGAGAGATGCCGCTCATAGGAAGAAAAAATGATCTCATTTTGTTCGCCCAGCACGACGCATTTGATGGTTGTGGAGCCGATATCCAGTCCGAGTTTTTTCATAGATCAAAAGCTCGCCTTTCTGTTCTTATGATTTTACATTCATATTTATTATAACATAAAAAGAATAAAAATGCAATGGGAGATACTTGAAAAAGCTTCTGTGGACGGAAAACAAATCATTGAAGGCTGTGACGGGCTTGTATTGCAGCGTGATTCTGTATGGGCTGAAAATGTACGAGTATTCGGCATTGCTCACAAAACAAGTAAAAGGAAATGTGAATATTTGACAATTATCGAGAGAAATATTGACATTGTTCCGGTAAAATGGTATAATATTGTCAAATGCAACGCATTGATTTGGATAGGGGGATGATTTTGTGAGAAAACGGAAATCGGGAATTGGAAGCAGATTGCTGCATCTGTTTTTGAGCTTGATACTGGTGACAGGCATTGGTTTTCCGATGTCGCTGCCGGTATCTGCGATTGAGGGAACCTGCGGCAGCTCCACGAAATGGGAACTGAACAACGGTGTCTTGACGATCAGCGGTTCCGGTGCAGTGACGCTTGTTGGCTGGGGCGCGTACTCCAATGAGGTGACGTCTGTTGTGATCGGTGACGGAATCACGTCGCTGACCTCCAGTATGTTTGTCAATAATAAGAGCCTGAAGTCTATCGTATTCGGAAAATCGCTCACGACGATTCCCTCGTCATTCTGTTCTAACTGCTCTGCGCTGAGCAGCATTCAGTTTGCGGATGGTTTGCAGACGATCAGTAAAAACGCATTTACGAATTGCGTCTCGCTGAAAGCGCTGAATCTGCCGTCAACCGTTACGGAAATTGGTTCGCAGGCGTTCTTTTCGTGCGTGGGCTTGTATTCGCTGACCTTACCGGATTCCGTGACTACGATCGGGGATGAAGCCTTCAAGGGCAATAATGTCAAGACGTTGAAACTTGGAAAAAATGTCAAGACGATCGGCAAGGAGGCATTCCGGTACAGCTGCTTTTCCGAGGTCGAAATACCGGATACTGTGACCTCGATCGGTGCGAACGCCTTTAGTCTTGTATATTCGGCCGTTTCGCGCTCAGGCAATTCGCTGAACTATTATTATACCGGAACGCCGATATATGTGACCATCATCGGTAAGGAGGGCGGCACTGCACAGCAGTATGCGAACGCAGGCGGTTTTCCGTTCAGAACGCCGGGTTCATCGGCGCATACGCATAGCTGGTCTGATTGGTCTGTCAAGAAGGCGGCTGGCTGTGAGACTGCGGGCGAGAAAATCCGTACCTGCTCCGGCTGTCAGCAAAGCGAATTGCAAACGATTCCGGCGACCGGGCATAGCTGGAGCGACTGGAAAACAGAATCCGCAGCAGGCTGTGGAACAGATGGCGTAAGCGCCAGAAGCTGCGCAAATTGCGGCAAGAAAGAAACCAAGACGATTCCGGCGACCGAGCATAGCTGGAGCGACTGGAAAACAGAATCCGCGGCAAGCTGTGAAACAGATGGCGTAAGCGCCAGAAGCTGCGCGAATTGCGGCAAGAAAGAAACCAAGACAATTCCGGCGACCGGACATCATTGGGGCGAATGGATCGTGACAAAGCAGCCGACCGTCGACGCGGCAGGTGAACAGGAGAGCGTTTGTGCAAACTGCGGCAAAAAGCGGACAGGTTCGGTTGCAGCGCTTGTTGGCTATTCGGTATCTGTATCCGTCAGCGAAGGAGGCTCGGTGACGCCTTCCAACGAGATCAAGGTCGCAGAGGGCGGCAGTATAACGCTGAAAATCACCGCGAATCCGGATTGGAAGCTTGCGTCCGTGTTTGTCAACGGCAGTGAAATGCATCCGAACAGCGCCAACGAAATCCTTTTGAGCGATATTCGCTCCCATCAGAATGTTTCGGTAGTATTCCAGAAAATCGAGCAGCCTAAAAAACGCAAGTGTAATTTTATCGACGTTACACCCAAGCGAACCGTCTGGCTGACGGATGAATCAGGCATTTCCATGCAGGATTTTGCAATCTCTGCGAATGTCACAGATCAAGGTATGGTATCGTGGCTGGACGTGACTGCGGACTGCGTACCGGATATGACTGGTATGCCGTCATCCGAGCCATACGGCAGCGGCACAGTCAGATTCCGTTATCAGGGAAGTGACACTGCGGTGCAGGAATATATGCAGCAGAACAGTATTTCGGTACAGATTCCGCTGTATCTGCGCGGCGACGGCGATGGCAGCTGCGAAGTGGATGTAATTGACGCGGAGCTTGCGCTGCAATCCTATGTTGTGCGGCTGACCGGCTCTGTCAACGACGGGCTTTCTGAGGTGCAGCGCACAGTTCTGGACGTAGATGGAAACGGAGAAACCGTGCTGGAGGACGCGGTGTATATTCTGAAATATTATACGCAGAGATTTGTCGGCTTAACGCCGGATTGGGACAAGATTTTCGTTTGATAACAAATACGCCGTAAGCAGAATACGTATCGCTTTATCAAATGAAGCATAACAGCCGTGACGCGGATGATCTTCCGTATCACGGCTGTTTTATTCTTTGATACCGCCTGTTTCGGGCGTCATAAATCGCTGTGCGAGGAAATATACCAGAATTTGCGGCAGCATGGCGATGCAGCAGACCGCCAGCACCCGATTCCATGCAAACCCGCTGTCTGCGTCCATCGAGAGCTTGATATAAACCGAAATCGGATAGCGTGCCGGCGTTTTGACATAGAGCAGCGGTCCCATATAATCATTGACCGTCCAGAAAAGCTGCAAGACGCCGACTGAAATCAGAACAGGTCGCAGCAGCGGTATCAGGATATGGATGAGCGTTTGCAGCGAATTGCATCCGTCAAGCTGAGCCGCCTCATCGTAGCTGCGCGGAATATTGCGGAAAAACTGGATCAATGTGACAATCAGAACAGTATCTTCCGCAAGCGCGGCAGGCGCAATCAACGGCAAATACAATGGCGAGTCAATCCAGCCGAGCTTGTGAAATAATAAAAACTGCGGAACATAGAGCACCGTTCGCGGAAGAAACAGCGTAGCAAACAGCAGTGCCGTCAGTATTTTTTTGCCTTTGAATGAAAATCGTGCAAAGCCGTATGCGGTCAGCGTGACGGAAATCAGCGTCAGCAGAACTTTCGGGATTGCGATAAGATACGTGTTCCGCAGGGCTTTGTATAAGCTGATTTGTCCGCCATAGTATGTGAATGCGCGCCGCCAGCCGTCAAGGACGGGACGCAGCGGCAGAATGCTGGTGGACGAGAATATTTCCGAGTTGCTCCGGAATGTTGCGGAGATCAGCCAAAGCAGAGGATAGATCATGATGATTGCGCCGAGTATCAGGACAATATGCCGCAGCATCGAGGCTCTTGCAGGCTTATTCATATTGCGCCCTCCTCATCCGGATCGTAAACCAGTCTGCGGCGCAGCAGCATAAAAATAACGCTGCAGCCTGCGGAGAGCAGAAATAACACCCATGCAAGCGCACTGGCATAGCCCATTTCATTTTCCGTAAACGCGCTGCGGTAAAGAAGCAGCGAAAAAAGCGTGGTCGAACCGCGTGGACCGCCGTTTGTGATGATGAACGGCGCGCTGAATTCCTGAAGCGCGGTACAGAATCCGAGCATCAGGTGATAAAAAACAATCGAGGAAATCATTGGTAGTCGGACATGAAAAAAGCAGCGTATCGCTCCTGCGCCATCAAGCTTTGCCGCGTCGGACAGATCCTCCGGAATCCCTTGGAGCGCTGCCAGAAACATCAGCATCGGCGCACCGAATTCCCAGACGCGGAGCAGGATAATGACCCACAGCGCGGCATGAGAATCCGAAAGCCATGAGACCGTCGGCAGCCGCGCCGCGTTCAGAAGCGAATTGACAATGCCGTGATCGCGGAACATGGCTTTCCAGAGGACGGCAGCCGCAGTGGAGCCACCGAGAATCGAGGGGAGATAATAGAGCGTGCGGTAGAGTCTTATGCCGCGTAATGTCCGGCAGAGAAGCAATGCTGCGAGCATGGCGGCGCCGAGCCGGAGCAGGACGCTGATACTGGCATATCGCAAGGTCAGACCGATTGCGTGCAGCACTTCAGAATCATGAAAAATCTGTATATAATTCGTCAGACCGACGCGATTGACGCCTCGGAATAAATGAAAATCCGTAAAGCCGCAGAGCAGCGACCACAGCATCGGAATCGCTTGGAATATCAGGAACCCAAGCGCCCAAGGCAGGATATACAGCATATGCTGATTCCGCCTGAAGAAATTATTGTTTTTGGATGATCGCTTCATCGCATCACACTCCGGCGGAACATACCGCGTATATTATGTATGACGAGGGACGGTACGGCTTGTCAGCAGGATTGCCTGTGCAGACATGAGTGCACCGACTCCCTTGGGATCGTTTTCGGTTATGCGTTCAGAAAGATAATAAGCAGAACTGCCGTCCCGACAGACCGCACCGCCCAGTCCTGCCGCGCCGCAGATATCGGTCAGCAGGACGCCGCCTGCGGCTTGACAGAGCTTATTTTGCACGATATTGTGTAGAATTTCCGCGCCGCAATCAAACATTTCGTCCGGCAGAGCGTGCAGTTCTGCGCCGCGCATAAATGCGTATGCGGCCATCAGGCTGCCGGAGGTTTCCGTATAATTTCCGGTCAGTTCAGGTTGATCAATCACCTGACAGAACAAACCGTTGCCGCTGCGATAGCGCATCAGAGATTCTGAGGCTTCTCGCAATATATCGGCAAGCATACGACGCAGTTTCGCTTCCGATTTCGGCAGCAGCGCAAGCGTATCGGTCAGCGCCATGAGAAACCATCCTTCGCCGCGCAGCCAGAACGATGCGGAAAGACCGGTTTCAGGATCTGCCCACGGCTGAATTTTCGCCTCATCCAGCGCATGATAATAGAGTCCGGTTTTCGCGTCACGCAGTCGCTTACGCAGAAATGCAAACCAATGCCCGATCTCACGGAAAACGTCGTTCTGACCGGTACGGCTTGCGTATTCTGCGAAAAACGGCGCAGCCATATAAACGCCGTCGATCCAGACCTGCTGCGGATAAATCGCCTTATGCCAGATCATGCCGCTTTTTGTGCGCGGATGCTGAAAAATCTGCTCTGCCTGCCAATGTATGGCACGTTCATAGCGTGGTTCTCCGGTCAGATCGGCAGCAAAAAACAGCGCCTTGCTGCAATGAAAGCTGTCGAGTGCATATTGCTGCACCGGATATGTAGGAATTCTGCCGTCCATGCGGATTCGTTCTGAAAGATAATCCAGCACAAATTGGGCAAAGGCTGAATTTCCGGTTGCCTGATACATCCGGATGCAGCCGAGCAAAACGCAGCCGTCCTCATAATTCCAATAGTTCTTGAACGGCTGATAGTTTTGCAGATAATCCAGAAAAAAAAGTTCGGTCAAGGTCGTCATGGTTGGCCTCCGGCAAGGGCAGCTTGAATTCCGGCATAGAGCCGTTCTGCCGCTTGGAAAATCGAATAATCACCATAACTCAGACCAGTGAATACATCCTCGTAGACGCCGCCGGAACCTTTCAGCGCTGCATTTTCAAATTCCGGTGCAATCTGGAATCCAAGCCAATCGTTCATACGCTGACTTGCCTCTGCGGAAATGTTCCCCAACAATCCCGCAGTATCGCAGATTTCGTATGCCTGATGATTCAGCGGAACGCCGCGTTCGATGCCGAGCAGCCGAACGGCTTCCGCGTCGCTGACGAGATATGCGATCAGTTCCGCACAGGCTTCCGGATGTTCCGTATGCTTTGAGATTGCAAAGCCTTGTGCAATTTTAGAAAAACCGCCGTGATATGCGCCTAAATCCGTGAAATACGTTCCGATTGTGAGCGTTTGGCTGCTGTCGAGCGAATCAATAAATTTTCCGGCTGAGGAATCCCATTCGTAGATGCCTGCATATTTGCCGGTAATAAAATTTTCATCCTTATCGAAGCTGTCCGCGCCGCCGCCGTCGATTTGTTTCAGCGGCGGAATGACGTGCGTTTTTTCGAGCAGGTCGATCATACCGAGCGCCTCGGCGAGTTCGGCTTCCGAATACTGCAAGACACCGTTCACAGTCCATTCTCTGCCGTATTTGCATTGCAGCAGATATATGGCAAACAGCATTCTGTCATACCAGCCGAGCGCCAGCGGATAATACGCGTCGCCAAGCTTTTCCTGAAATATTCTGCCCGCCTTGCAGAGCGCGGCATAGGAATCCGGCACGGGAATTCCGGCGGACGCAAATACGGTTTCATTCCAGAAAAAGACTCTGCCGGTCTCGCTGATCGGGATGCAGCGCAGCTCGCCGTCCACCGTACACATTTCCAGAATATCTGCGTCATATTGCGTTAAGTCGATGATATTGCTGTAAGCATTGAGATCCAGAAAGCCGCTTTCGGCTGATTGATAGTCGCTGAGCCAATTCTGATTGACCTGCATGACATCCGGCTCGGTTCCGGCGTAGAGCGCGGCGGCGACGGCGTCCTCCCATCCGTTCCATGCGCCGTATTCTGTTGCAACGCGAATGTCCGGATGCGCCGTTTCAAATGCCTGAACCGCCTGCACGGTCGCCTGATGCCGCGATTCGCCGCCCCACCATGAGAAACGGATTGCGGTGTCTGCCGAAGGATGTTCGCGCGTGCCGCAGCCGGCTGCGCAGAGCGAGAGCGTTGTCATGATGCAAAGCGTCCCCACACGTTTTCGCATAGTATTCTCTCCATTTTATACAGCAGCTTCTTTTACGCTGCTGTGTGCATTCTGTATATATTATACCGGATTCCGCATAGGATGTCAATGTATAATTGTCTGTTTTATCTTTCTTTTCATCCTGAATCCGGAATTGCTTGACAAATGAAAAACTGTATGCTATAATAATAGGGAAAATGCAGTTGGGCGCCTTATCAGATTCCTGATAGGGCTGTTTTTGTAATATGACAACTATGCTCTGGAGCATTGCATTTTTTCTTGATTTATGGTATAATATGAGAGAACTGGGAAGGGGGCGTTTCTGTGTCGTCGGAGATTCTACAGCAGGAGATTCGCAGCATTATGAAGCGTACCGTTTTTCTGGATATTGCTGCGTATCTCATCAGTGTGATTGTCTGCGGCGCGACGTTATCCTTTGCGCTCGGACTGCTGCTGGGGACTGCGGTGCTGCTGGGAACGCTGCTCCTGCTGAAAATCAGCGTTGAACGCATGGCTGCGGACGCCAAACGCAGCGGCGTGACAAATCAGCGGCGCTATCAGATGTTTTATGCCATGCGGCTTGGCGTATTCGCAGCGGCATTCGGGATATCGGTGATTCTGCGAAACGATATTTCGCCGGTCGCCGTCGTGATTCCGATGCTGTATCCGCGCCTGATTTATACGGCAGGCGCAGTTTTCCAAGGAATCGGCGGTACTGCCGGTCAAAAAAGAGGTGAGAAATAATTTTTATGACTTCCATGGCAATGATGACGCTCCCGAAGATTCTGACCGGTCCGCAGGAGCTGTCGGTTGAAGGTCCGAAAGTGCTGTATACCTTTGATCTGTTCGGTTTAAAAATCAACTTCACCGAAACGATCATTCTGGAATGGATCGTGATGGCATTGATTCTTGGCGCCTGCTTCTTTCTGACGCGGAATCTGAAAATCAAAGCCGTATCCAAACGACAGGCGATTGCGGAGATGGCGGTCGAGGCGATCACGAATCTGGTGCGCGACACCATGGGAAAGCGTTGGCTCTGGTTCACGCCCTATATTGCAACGATCTTCTGCTTTTCCATATTCGGCAGTCTGATCAGTCTGCTTGGCGTGCGCGCAGTGACGTCCGATTTTTCGGTTTTGCTGACATGGTCGGCAATCACGTTTATCCTGATTACATGGACGAAGATCAAGTACGGCGGCATCGGCGGCTATCTGAAAGGCTTTACCGATCCGATTCCGGTCATGCTCCCGATCAACATTCTGAGCGAGGTCGCAACTCCGACGGCTATGGCGCTGCGTCACTTCGGCAACATCGCAGGCGGCTCGATTATCATGGGACTGGTGTACTACGGACTGGCTAGCCTCAGTCGCATGATCCACTTGCAGGTGCCTGTGCTGACGGTCGGTATTCCGGCAGTGCTGTCGCTGTATTTCGATTTGTTTTCCGATTTTATGCAGGCGTTCATCTTTATCATGCTGACAATGGTGTTTATCAGCAACGCAGGTCCTGCGGAGGATGAAGCCGCATAACCAATTCAACCAAAGGATATTTTATCAAGGAGGATTATACTTATGGAACCTATGGACATGGGTGAAGCAATTATTCTGGCAGGCTCTGCAATCGGTGCGGGTCTTGCAATGATCGCAGGTATCGGACCCGGTATCGGTGAAGGCTATGCGGTTGGTAAGGCTTGCGAGGCGATCGCAAGACAGCCGGAAGCGTCCGGCGCCGTTACGAGAACGATGTTTGTCGGCTGCGCCGTCGCGGAGTCTACCGGTATTTACGGTCTGATTATCGCGCTGCTGCTGATCTTCCTCAAGCCGTTCACCTGATTCGGCACAGCAGCAAATACGATAAGAGAGGCTGATATTACATGAAGCTTGGATTTTTATCCATTGATCTCGGCACCATTCTCTTTACGCTGTGCAATACGCTGATTCTGTTTTTCGGATTGAAACGCGTTCTGTTCAAGCCGGTACAGAAGATATTGTCGGAGCGTCAGGCAGCGGTCGATCAGACTATGCAGGACGCAGAGGACGCGCGTTCCCGTGCGCAGGCGGCTGAAACGGAATATACCGAAAAGCTCGCAAACGCCAAGGAGGAATCCGCTGCAATGCTTCGCAATGCGACGCGAAAGGCGCAGCAGCGTTCCGATGAAATCATTGCACAGGCAAAAACGGAGGCTGCCGGCATTATGCAGCAGAACCGCGATGAGCTGGAGCGCGAACGCCGCAGGGCGGAAAGCGCGTTGCGCAGCGAGGTTTCCGGACTTGCCGTGATGGTCGCAGAGAAGGTTGTTGAGCGTGAGATCAATCAGGCGGATCACGCAAGACTGATTGATGAATTTATTGATTCGGTGGGTGATGTGCAGTGAGTTCCGAGATTTCTTCGGTTTACGCAAATGCGCTGTTCTCGTTCGCGATGGAAAAGGGCGACGCTGCCTTGCAGGAAACGCGTTCCGATCTGCGGCAGTGTGCAGTTCTGTTTTCGCTGAATCCCGATCTGACAAATCTGCTTTCACTGCCGACAATTTCTGTCGATGAGCGACTGAGAATTGCCAAAAAAATCTTCGGTGACGACAGTTTTGCAAGCCGTCTGATTTTCCTGCTGATTGAACATGGACGCGTTCGTTTCCTGCGTGAGATTGCAGATGATTTCGACGCAAAAATGCTCGAATATCAGGATACAACGGATGTCATCGTGACGACTGCCGTTGCGCTGAATCCCGATCAGAAAGAACGGCTTCGTGCGTCGCTTGCGAAAAAACTGCGTCAGACGATCCGCATGACCGAACGGATTGACAGGAGTATTCTCGGCGGCGTGATCGTGCAGTATGGAGATACCCGAATTGATAACAGTGTGAAATATCGTTTGGATGCGTTAAAGGAACGGCTTTCCTGAACGCATCCCTTATAAGAAGGTGCAACATGAATTTAAGACCAGATGAAATAACCGGTATCATTAAGGAGCAGTTGAAAAACTATGAAGCAAAGCTGAATCTTGCCGATGTCGGTACGGTAATCACCGTCGGCGACGGCATCGCAAATATTCACGGACTGGAGCAATGTATGTCCGGCGAGCTGCTGGAATTTGAAGGCGGCGTCTCCGGTATGGCGCTCAATCTGGAGCATGATTTTGTCGGTGCCGTTCTGCTCGGCTCCGACCACAATATCAAGGAAGGCACGAGCGTCAAGCGTACAAACCAGATTGTATCGGTACCAGTCGGCGAGGAGCTGCTTGGCAGAGTCGTCAATGCGCTCGGCGAGCCGATTGACGGAAAGGGTCCGATTCTGACCAATCAAACGATGCCGATCGAGAAAATCGCACCGGGTATCATCACGAGAAAATCCGTGCATGAGCCGATGCAAACGGGTATCAAGGCGATTGACTCCATGATCCCGATCGGCAGAGGTCAGCGTGAGCTGATTATCGGCGACCGTCAGACCGGCAAGACCACAATCGCGCTCGATACCATCATAAACCAGAAGGACAAGGATGTCATTTGTATTTATGTCGCAATCGGACAGAAGCGTTCGACCGTCGCAAATGTGGTGGAGACGCTGACTAAGGCGGAGGCAATGCCTTATACGATCGTTGTTTCGGCAACGGCTTCGGAACTTGCGCCGTTACAGTATATCGCACCGTATTCCGGTTGTACGATGGGCGAATACTTTACCGATCAGGGCAAGGATGTGCTGATTGTTTATGATGATCTTTCAAAGCACGCCGTGGCGTACCGCACGCTTTCGCTGCTCCTCAAGCGACCGCCGGGACGCGAGGCGTATCCGGGCGACGTATTCTATCTGCATTCCCGTCTGCTGGAGCGTGCGTGCTGCCTCAATGAAAATTACGGCGGCGGTTCGCTGACTGCGCTTCCGATTATCGAAACGCAGGCTGGCGACGTTTCCGCTTATATTCCGACCAATGTGATTTCGATTACCGACGGACAGATTTTTCTTGAAACCGATCTGTTCAATGCGGGTATCCGTCCGGCAGTCAATCCGGGTATTTCAGTATCCCGCGTCGGCTCTGCCGCGCAGATTCCTGCGATGAAAAAGGTTTCCGGCTCTTTGAAGCTGACCTATTCGCAGTATCGTGAATTGCAAGCGTTTTCGCAGTTCGGCTCGGATCTCGACAGAGATACCAAGGATCGTCTGGAAAAGGGCGAGCGCGTGGTTGAGGTGCTGAAGCAGGGCAAGAATAGTCCGCTGTCCGCAACGGATCAGGTTGTGGTTCTCTATGCAGTTACGAATAATCTGCTGCGCGATGTACCGGTCAAGCGGATCGCCGAGTTTGAGGACGCGCTGCTCCGAGAAATCCACGAAGCGCATAGCGAGATCACGGATTCGATTACCGATACAGGAAAACTGCTGCCGGAGACAGCCGATGCGCTAAAAACCGTCATCACGGACTTTGTGCAGCGCTTTGTCTGACCGGAGGTGTGAACAATGGCTGCTTCTAATATGAAAGCGATCAAGCGCCGGATCAAAAGCGTCGAAAGCACAATGCAGATCACAAAGGCAATGGAGCTTGTTTCGTCCTCGAAGCTGCGCAAGGCAAAGGAGCGCTCGGAACAGGCAATCCCGTTCTTCAATCTCCTGTATCAGACGATGAGCGAGGTCGCCTCCGAAGCGGTCGGATTTCATTCGGTCTATACGGAGGAACGAGACACAGGCGCGGTATTGCTGATTGTCATGGCAGGTGACAGAGGACTTGCAGGCGGATTTAATCTCAATGTATTCCGGCTTGCAGATCAGCGAATCCAAGAACTTCAGGCACGGGGCAGAGGGATTGTTCTGATGACCGTCGGAAAGAAGTCGTCGGAGCATTATGCCAAATCCATGCTGCCTTTACTCGGTACATTTGATGGCGTTGGCGAAAATGTTACAATGTATTCGGCATTGCATATGGCGGAGCATATTGTACATTTGTTTAAACAGGGACATCTTTCCGGCGTAGAGATATTCTTTACAAACATGGTTTCGCCGCTGACGCAGGAGGCACGGCAGATGCAGGTGATTCCAGTGCCGAATCTGGAACGGAATTCCGGCTTGCGGAGCCTGACCAATTATGAGCCGAATCCGGAAGCGGTGTTTGACGCGTTGATTCCGCAATATCTGGCAGGTATTCTCTATTGTACAATTGTCGATACCTACGCTTCCGAGCAGGCTGCACGCAGAATGGCAATGGAGAATGCAACCGATAATGCGCAGGAAATGATTGACGATCTCTCGCTGAAATATAACCGTGCGCGTCAGGCTTCTATTACGCAGGAGCTGACGGAAATTGTTTCCGGTGCCAATGCGCAGGGCTGATATGGTATATTTTTCATATTTATTTTACAGAAAGTAGTGAGCTGATAGCATGGCAAACGAAGAATTCAAGCGCGGCGGTACCGGAAAGATCGTGCAGATCATCGGTGCTGTCGTTGACGTGCGTTTCCAGAAGCGCGAGCTGCCCAGACTGCTCAATGCAATTGAATGCGATAACAATGGTCAGAAGCTTGTGCTGGAAGTTGCACAGCATATCGGTGACGATATCGTTCGCTGCATCGCAATGAGCAGTACGGACGGACTTGTTCGCGGATTGGAAGCGGTCGATACCGGCAGCCCGATTCGTGTCCCGGTCGGCAGAGAAACGCTGGGCAGAGTATTTAATCTGCTTGGCGATCCGGTTGACGAGCAGCCTGCGCCCGAAACGCAGGAACGCTGGCCGATTCATCGCGACGCGCCCTCCTATGAGGAGCAGGCGGCGAGCAGCGAGGTGCTGGAAACCGGTATCAAGGTTATTGACCTGATTGCACCGTACTTAAAAGGTGGTAAGATAGGTCTGTTCGGCGGCGCGGGCGTCGGTAAAACCGTTTTGATTCAGGAGCTGATTAACAATGTTGCGAATCAGCACGGCGGCATTTCGGTATTTTCGGGCGTCGGCGAGCGTACCCGTGAGGGCAACGACCTGTATCACGAAATGAAGGACAGCGGCGTTCTGGAAAAAACCTGTCTTGTCTATGGTCAGATGAACGAGCCGCCCGGCGCAAGAATGCGTGTGGCGCTTTCGGGACTGACGATGGCAGAGTATTTCCGCGATACGGAGGGACAGGATGTTCTGCTGTTTATTGACAATATTTTCCGTTTCACGCAGGCAGGCTCGGAGGTTTCCGCACTGCTCGGACGTATGCCGTCTGCGGTTGGCTATCAGCCGACGCTTGCAACGGAAATGGGCGCGCTGCAGGAGCGTATCACCTCGACCGGCAAAGGCTCGATTACATCCGTGCAGGCGGTTTACGTTCCTGCGGACGACCTGACGGATCCGGCACCGGCTACGACTTTTGCACATCTGGACGCAACAACGGTTCTTTCGCGTCAGATTGCGTCGCTTGGTATCTATCCGGCAGTCGATCCGCTGGAATCCAGTTCCCGTATTCTTTCGCCGGAGATCGTCGGCGAGGAGCATTACCGCGTAGCGCGGCAGGTGCAGACGATTCTTCAGCGTTATACGGAGCTTCAGGATATCATTGCGATCATGGGTATGGATGAGCTTTCCGACGAGGATAAGCTGACAGTGTCCAGAGCACGTAAGGTACAGCGCTTCCTGAGTCAGCCGTTTACGGTTGCAGAGCAGTTTACCGGCATGGAGGGCAAATATGTTCCGATTGCCGAGACAATCCGTGGTTTCCGTGAAATCATTGACGGCGAGCATGACGATATTCCGGAATCTGCTTTCCTGTTTGCCGGAACGATCGACGATGTGCTTGAAAAAGCAAACGCCTTGGAGGAGGAAGCAGAATGAGCACGTTCTCTCTGCAAATCATAACGCCGGAAAAGATATTTTTTTCGGATGAAGTGCAGCGCGTGATTGTCCGGACAACAGAGGGCGACGTCGGCATTCTCGCAAAGCATGAAAAATATGTTGCAGCACTGCCATCCGGTCCAATCAAAATTACGATGCAGGATGGAACAGAGCGTCTGGCGGCGCTCTCCGGCGGCGTGGTCAAGGTATCTCCGGCACAAACGGCGATTCTTGCAAATGCGGTCGAATGGGCAGAGGATATCGACGTAGATTGGGCAAAGCGCTCCGCACAGGACGCGATCCGCCGTAAGGAGAACAGTAAGGAGCAGCAGGAGCTTGTATTTGCAGAAATGAAGCTCAAGCGTGCCATGAATCGTCTGCGCGTATCCTCCATGAAAGAATGACAGAACTGTAAATAGAAAGGATATGAAACATGACTCGGACAAAAATATTTGGATTCCTTACGTTGATATGTCTTGTTTTAGCGCTGTCGCTGGTGAACGATCTGCCGAGATATCTGAAATACAAGAATGGCGATATTCAGGATTTTGAGACAGTCGCTGCCGGTGAGCTGAAGCATGGCGATCTGGTGCAGGGTACCATTGATTTTTCCGATGGCTGCATTGCAGAAAACGAAGAAACCAAGTCCACATTTGGTATCGAGACCTCGAAGCGTACAACTTCTCAGTATTATGCTGTGTATATGTACAACGAGCAGTATATTCTCTATGAAACCAGCAACAAAGCGCAGTATTCCATTCTTGACAAGCTCGGCAACGAATGCGAGGCGTATTATGAATCTTTGAATGCGATTCTGGACGAGGATGGCAATGTCGTCGGCGATGCCAGCCAGATTGTTCAGCCTACGACAACGCTGCCATTTACGGCTGTCGTCAAAGATACGCCAAGTGATCTGCACGGAATCTTCCGCGAGTGGTACGGCGAGGGCTTCGATCAGGACTGTGAAACTGTCATGATGACCTATTTGGATTTCAGCGTATTGCCGCGTAAAGTGCTGATTGGCGGTGGCGCAGCAGTATTGGGTATTATTTTCCTTGTCATTACGATTATTTCATGGCGCAAATCCAAACAGTTCAGTTTCTGATCTGCGGGAGATCAGTTTGATAAACGATTATGAAAGAAGAGGGGATTCTGATGAAAAGGATGAAACGTCTGACCGCGATGCTGACGGCGGCCGCCATGCTTATGATGAATGGAACCGTAATGCCGGCGGCACCATTCTCTGCTGTTGCCGCGGATGATACGCAGGATGACTGGCTGCACGTCGAAAACGGCAAGATTGTGGATATGAACGGCAACGAAGTCTGGATGACCGGCGTGAACTGGTTCGGCTACAATGTCGGCTCTCAGATTTTTGACGGTGCATGGTCTGCAAACGTCAATCACTGTCTGGATCTGATTGCGGATCACGGCTTTAATCTGCTCCGCGTCCCGATGTCCACGCAGATTCTGCTTCAGTGGAAGGAAGGCGCTCCGGATCCGATTATCAAACTGAATGAGTATGAGAATCCGGAGTTGACCATCGAAGGCGTTGAGGGCGGTACGCCAATGTACAGCTTTGATATCTGGAATCAGGTCGTCAAATGGTGCAAGGAAAAAGGCATCAAGATCATGATGGATATTCACTGTGCGACAACAAATGCCGCAGGTCATAATGTTGCGCTGTGGTACGACAGCAACTACAGCATGGACGACTGGCTGACTGCGCTCTCATGGTTCAGCGAGTATTACAAGGATGACGATACCGTGATCGCGATTGACCTGAAAAATGAGCCGCACGGAAAGAGGGACGACGGTGCGTTTGCAAAGTGGGATGGCTCGACAGACGACAACAACTGGCGCTATGCTGCCGAAAGAGGCGCAAAGGCTTGTCTTGACCAGAATCCGAATCTGCTGATTATGGTCGAAGGCATCGAGGTCTACCCGAAATTCGAGGAGGGCGAAGACTGGAATTCGCCGTCTGTGGACTATACGCGCTATCCGTGGAGCCCGTATCACGGCGCATGGTGGGGCGCGAATTTCAGAGGCGCAAAGGAATTTCCGGTTGATCTCGGCGAGCATCAGGATCAGCTTGTCTATTCGCCGCATGATTACGGCCCGCTGGTCTGGGAGCAGGATTGGTTCCATCTTGAGGGCACGAAACCGAATTGGACATATGAATTCGATACGCAGTCGCTGCTGGATGAATATTGGTATGATACATGGGCGTATCTGGTTGAGGAAAACATTGCGCCGCTGCTGATGGGCGAATGGGGCGGCTTCATTGACGAGGAAAATGATCCCTCCGGCGCAAATACGCATTGGCTGACGCTGCTCCGCGATTATATGATTGATATGCGGATTCATCATACTTTCTGGTGCTTCAATGAGAATTCCTCCGATACCGGCGGACTCATGTATGATAATTTCCAGAAATGGGATGATGTCAAGTATGCATTTGTCGAGCCTGCACTCTGGCAGGATGAGGACGGTGTGTTCATTGGTCTGGATCATAAGATTCCGATCGGCAAGAACGGACAGTCTCTCGACGAATACTACGGCGGCGGCAAAAATACAACGCCGGGCAGTTCGCTCCAGACAACAACGACAACCAAATCAACTGAAACGACTACAACGACCAAAACCACAATCACCGTTACAACGACTTCTGCGAAAGAATCCTCCGAGCAGACGTCCGGAGATGATCCCCAACAAAACGAGTGGGGCGATGTCAACTGTGATGGCGAGGTTGATGTTTCTGACGCTGTTCTGCTCAGTCGCTTTGTGGCTGAGGATACGTCAGCGAAGATTACAACAACGGGAAAAAATAATGCCGAAGTAACCGGCGATGGAAATTTGAACGGTGACGATACTTTGAAAATTCTGCGGTATATCGCAAAAATGATTACTGCGGAGGAGCTTGCACCGAAAAAATAAGCGCTAAAATTCAAATGAAAACAGGCGGCAAATTCCTGCCGCCTGTTGATTTACATGGGAGATATGTTATGAGTTTGGAACAGGTACCTGCATCAGAGCGCGTCCATATCGGATTTTTTGGCGCGCGTAATGCTGGAAAATCCAGTTTGATCAATGCCCTGACCGGTCAGGAGGTTTCGATTGTCTCGGCAGTCGCCGGAACCACGACGGACGCTGTCAGCAAGAGTATGGAACTGCTGCCGCTTGGACCGGTTGTTCTGACCGATACAGCCGGATATGATGATGACGACGCGCAGCTTGGTGCGCAGCGAATCGAAAAAACACGCCGTGAATTATTTCGCACGGATATTGCGATTCTGGTTGCAGACGCAGCAAAGCCCTTTTCGGAAACAGAGGAAACGCTGATACGTCTGTTTACACAGGCGCATACGCCCTATGTAATCGCGCTGAATAAATGCGATACGCTGGAACATTTGCCGGAACAGCTTCCTGAAAATGCCGTCCTGACTAGTACCGTGACTGGCGAGGGGATTGGCGCGCTCAAGGAGATGCTTGGTTCGCTGGCGAAAAATGACGCGCCGGAGTGTTTTATCATACGGGATCTGATTGCGCAGGATGATTTCATTGTACTGGTCACGCCGATTGACGCGTCTGCGCCGAAAGGACGGCTGATTCTGCCGCAGCAGCAGACGCTTCGCGAGGTATTGGACGCCGGTGCGAGCGCATTGGTTGTGCAGCCGGAACAGCTCAGCGGACTTCTGCAATCGCTGAAAACGTCGCCGCGCATGGTCGTCACGGACAGTCAGGCATTTGGCGTCGTAGCAGGAATCGTGCCGGCGCACATACCGCTGACATCTTTTTCGATTTTGATGGCGCGATATAAGGGGTTTTTAAAGATTGCAGTTGACGGCGCAAGAGCCTTGCAAACATTGTCTGACGGCGCAAACATTCTGATTGCAGAGGGATGTACGCATCATCGTCAGTGCAACGATATTGGAACGGTCAAGCTGCCGCGTGCGATTGAACGATACAGCGGAAAGAAATTTACTTTGAACTATTGCTCCGGCGGAACATTTCCAGCCGATCTTTCCGGCTATGATCTTGTGATTCACTGCGGCGGCTGTATGCGTACCGAGCGTGAAATGCGCTGGCGAATGCGGACTGCCGTTTCACAGGGCGTACCGTTTACGAATTACGGCGTCACGCTTGCCGCCTGTACTGGAATATTGGAACGCACGCTGATGCAGAACGCGCTTCTCAAATGAAAATACCGCGGAATCAAAGCAAATGCTGCGATTCCGCGGTATTTATTTATAGAGGTTCGCGTTCGTTTTTTGTATGACGAGATTATTCTGCGTATTGGGTATTGCGGTTGTCCTCGCAGACCGCGTAGAGATTGGTTTCCCATGCAGGGATATAGGGCAGATGCCGGATGAACAGGCGATAGCGCGGATTGATGCGCTTGACCAGAAGCGGCAGCTCATAGATATCCTCATTGCGGTGATAGAGCGAGATCATGAGTTTCGGTGCAAAGCGAGCGATAGAGCGACTGGCTCCCCAGAGCGCCTCACGCTCTGCGCCCTCAACATCCATCTTCAGGAGTGTGACGGGATTGCCTGCGAGCAGATTATCCACAGCTCTTGCAGGAGTCATTGTGCCTTCCATTGCGATTGCGGACTGTCTGCCAGCTTTATTGCCGAACGGCAGCTCTGTATCGACGCACCATGCCGTACACTGATAGCACTGCACAGAAGGCGTATCGCCGACAAACTTGACAAGCTTTTTATAATTTTTCTTATCCGGTTCGACAGCGATGATACGATGATATTTTCCGCGTGTATATTCGAGCATTTCGCGGATTGTATCGCCGTTATATGCACCAAGATCCACATAGATTTCGTGATTGGTCGGTTTGAGCACGCGATTCCAGATTTCATCTCTGCTGTCTACCTGATCAATCAGATAGGAAGCATTGCCGCTGATTTTGAAGTTGATGATATTGGCATATATTTGTCTGGAGCGCTCGTCAGCGAGCGATTGATAGACTGCCTGAATTTCCGCTTCATGTTCTGCGCAGAAATCGGGCGTAAAGAGTCCGCCGCCGACAACCGGAACATCCGGCACATAGAGCTGATATTTTTCTCCGAGTGTGCGGATGCGGTCGATCATGGCAGGGGAGCAGACGGCAAACGCAAGCACAATGACAAAATCATCCAGCTCTGCCTCCAATTCGGAGAGTTTGCGTACGGGGTAACCGGCAAAATCATGACCGCGCACAAACTCATCGCTTGCAAAGATGCCGGCAGCTTTAATGCCGTAGGTACGCATGGCAGCGAGAATCCGCACGGCGCCATCGCCCATACCATAGAGATAGATCGGGCGTGTTTCCGCTTTCAGGCGATCCCAAACGGATATTTTTTCTGTAACAAACTGAAGCATTCCAGTCAATTCCCTTTCATGAGATTATGATTCTTGAGAAAAATCTTGTTCATCGTCCATATATTCATCGTGTGGTTGACCGTGACCGTGACCGCGGCCCATCGCGTATAGATCTCTGCCTCTGGTATTATAGCGATCGCGTTCGCGGTTAATTTGTTTATCAATTGTTTCAAGGACGTCGCGCGGATTCTTGACGCAGTGGATTTCCTTTTCCGGCGTATCGGTATCGTGCACATAGAGAATAATCGTGCCGCAGCCGACGATACGCTGCCAGAAGGGGAGCTTGAGCTTTTTATCGGTGACCTTATATAAATCAAGCTCATCCTCATTCAGATTGAACAAGCCGATGCGCGTAATGAATTTGGTATCGGTCAGAATATACTTTGTGAATGTCCAGGGCAGACCAAAGATCGTGCGTTTTCTATCCTGCCAGAGAAATTTGAATTCTTTTTTCTTGCTCATGAAAATCACTCCATTCAGATTTATTTGTCAATGATGTGTGGGTATGATATATCATAACAGGCTGATGACGGTCATGCCGTTGGCTTCTGCCTGTACGTTTTAATTTGTACCTGCAGCGCAGATTGTAAAAGTTCGGGCGGTTGCAGGATAAGTAACGGTATTGCGGTCAGCAGTCCGTTTTGCGGTGATTGTCAGATCAATACCGCCGTCTGCGCGATCGAGCGAGCATGAAGCTTCCGCGCCGTCGCAAATTTCACCGGAAATCTCTTGTACTCATACTGATACATATATATCATACCATATAATTGTCTGAAAGTCAATCTTTCGGGGATGGATTGCATGAAAAAAGCCGAGGGCAGCATATGCCGCCTCGGCTTTTCGTTGTGATATTCGGTTCATTCAATCAGACACATTGCGCAATCACAGAGTGGTGCGAAAATAATTCCGATAACCGTCCCCGTTGAAAAACAGGTAACCGTGCTGGAACTGCGTCGGATCGGACAGGTATAGGTCAACAGCATCGCGCACGCTCTGCGTAACATAGTGCGACATATGATCCATTTCGATCAAATATTCCAGACCGGCAAACTGATTATGCTGTGTCAGAACGCCATAGATGCTGTCGGGGAATTGCGGGGAATTCACGCGGTTCATGATGACTTCGACAACCAGAGCTTTTTCCGCAACCGGCACCCAATCGGAGCCGTATTCGTGACCGACCACATTACAGAGCATAATATACTCTCGGTCGGTGACAGAAATTGCAGGGGACTTGGTATCTTCCGGTACGGCGCTGGTCGTTTGCGGAGCAACCGTTTCGAGCGCGGTTGTTTCTGTGACGGGGATCGTGGTACTGACCGGCGCCTCAGTTGCAACGGGGACAGTATCAGAAGTAGTCTGTACAGAATCAGGCGTCGTTTGCTGGGTTGTAATCGTAGTTGTTTCGGTTTCAGACGCTGCGGATGTAGCGGTAGTCGTCGCAGCGGATGTACTTGTAGTTGTCGCTGCGGTTGTCGTCATGGTTTTCGCTTTTTTGGACGTAGTAGTGGTTGTGATTACGAGAGTTGTGGTCTCGATCGAAGTTGTGGTAGTAACAGCGATTTCAGTGACTTCAAGAAGCTGATTGCTCTGATCGGCTTTTGCGATGGAAAGCTCATTACCGGTAAAGGTAACGCCACCGAGCATACCGGCGCAGAACAGGCACATGAAAGCTGCCGCAACCTTCCCTTTTCTCATCAACTCATCCTTTCGTAAATGATACTGAACGTACAGGATGGTATAGCTCGCCCTGTACTGCTTTTTATTATAGCATATTTTGGGAAAGTTTACAACTCGATTACAGGATTTTCCATTTTGTAATCAAAAAACATGGGATGATCGGAATGTAAATCCATGTAAATTATACAAAGAAAAGATAGACAAATTATGAACAGATTGCATAATCTGACAAGTTACCGATTGCACGCAAGATGGAACAACGAAAGATAATATCCTGCAAAATCATATTCACACGCATTGACATTTGGGCATATCTATATTATAATAAGAGAAAAGAATCAGGAGGGCGATACTATGCAGGATCAGTTTCATCAGAAAATCAGCGGCTTTGTGGATACGCTGATGCTGGATTATCAATCGGACCGTACCATTGACGCGTCGATTGCGTTCGACCAGCCGAATAAGGAGATTGTCATTGACATTTTGCAGAAGCTGCGCAAGCTTATTTTTCCGGGATATTTCCGTGCAGATTGCTATCGCGTCTACACCCTGCGAAATCAGACGACGATGCTGCTTGAGGATGTCATCTATAATCTGAACCGTCAAATTGCGATTGTACTGGAATACATTCCGGCGCTGAAAGAAGCGGGCAAGGAAGCAATCATGCAGCGCGCAGAGGAGATCACCTTTGCGTTTGTGGAGAAGATTCCGCAAATTCGCGCCTATGTCGAGACCGATGTGCAGGCAACCTTCGACGGCGATCCGGCTGCCTATAATAAGGATGAGATCATCTATTCGTATCCCGGTTTGCTTGCGATTGTGGTCAACCGGATTGCGCATGAACTGCATTTGCTCGGAGTGCCGCTGATTCCGCGTATCATGACCGAGTATGCCCACAGCATGACCGGAATTGACATTCATCCAGGGGCGACGCTTGGCTATTATTTCTTTATTGACCATGGCACCGGCATTGTCATCGGTGAGACAACCGAGATCGGGGATAATGTCAAGGTGTATCAGGGCGTCACGCTTGGCGCGCTATCCACACGCGGCGGACAGTCCTTAAAATCGAAGAAGCGTCACCCGACGATCTGCGACAATGTGACGATTTATTCCGGCGCGTCGATTCTCGGCGGCGATACGGTGATCGGAAAAGGCGCTGTGATCGGCGCAAATGCGTTTATTACGCGCTCGATTCCGGAAGGCGCAAAGGTCAGTATCAAGAATCAGGAGCTGCGTTATCATTATGATTCCAAAACGCTTGCGCCGGCAACCGAACTGGATTCTGACAGCAGCTGGTAATCTGAATACTTGCAGAGCAAAACGCCCGAACTTGAAAAATCATGTTCGGGCGTTTGTTTTGATGGATCCATACGGACAGGGGGAAGAAAAGCATATGTTGTATCCGGCGGTTACACTCTGCGATGCCTGCGCTGCCGGATCTCAGCAAGATCGCTGCGGATACGGGCGTCCGCGCAGTCATAGAGCCATTGCAGCAGCAATCCGCTGAGCATGGAGCAAACGAATACAAATGAAACGACCAGCGGTGCATAGAAGAATCGTTTTGGCACTTCAGTCACGGATTCATTCAGTTTTTTGTACGCGACGCAGTCAAAGACATATGAAATCAGATAGGCGCCGAAGGTAGCGTTGCTGAGCGTAGACAGCCATTTGGCAGTACGCGGATTTTTGACCTGAATATCAAATAGCAGCAAGAACATCATCGTACTCATGACGACGGTTGGCCATGCGGCGTAATCGTCGTTATGCCACGAACACCATATGCCGTTATTTTCGGTATTTTTCAGACTTTGATAGAGGGTCACGTTGGCGACATAGAACAGCGCAATCAGCCAGACAATGATAAATACCATTTTATGTTTCAGATCGCGTTTGGGCGGAAATTCACGGATATACGCGCCGATGAAATAGTAGCCGATCGGGTAACAGCGTGCGAAATATCCCGGAAAAATCCGAATCTGATCAGCGCGAACGGTTCCGATGTAAAAGGTCTGCGAAATCATTGTCAGCAGGATAACGGTAGCGAGCAGTGCCGTTTTTTTGCCGCGCGTCTCCATGGCCTGATAGCCGGCATTGAGAAATGGAATCAGCAGGAAGATCGTGAAATAATATTCTAAATACCATGCGTACTGTGCGTCGGAATACATAAACAATCCGCGGACGATTTTCCAGCCGGTGAATTCCAGATGATAAAAATATTTATTGAAAATGACGCAGATCAGACTAATGACAATATAGATGCAGAGCACACGCAGGATTCCCAGATAGTATTTGCCGCTAAGCTTCTTATTTTTCATGAGGAAGCCGGTTGTAATCATGAACAACGGTACGCAGGTAAAAGCAATCCATCGTCCGTAAATCGCGACTGTACCGATATGCTCGGTGATCGGCATGGTGTAGAATCCGCCGCTGCGAAAAAAGTGTACTGCAACAACGAGAAAGCAGGCAAGGATTTTGATGATATCAATGCCTGCAAAACGCGGCTTTGTATGTTCGGGGACTGCCAATAATCTGGCGGTCAAACGATGCAGTACGGCACTGATGCGCTGTTCCAAACAACGCGCCCTCCTTTATCATAGATTTACGATGGAGCTTCGGCAGCGTCAAGAGCCGCCTCGGCGGTTTGCAGCAGCAGGGCAGAGTGATCGTCGCCGCCCATGATTCGTGCGATCTCCTCGATTCGTGCTTCGCGATCCAGAACAGAAACCTCTGTCGTGGTTGACGTATCGGTGCTATGCTTTTCAATCAGAAGATGATGCGCAGCCTGCGTTGCAAGCTGTGCCAGATGCGTGACGCAAATGACCTGATGATGCTGCGAAAGCGCACGAAGTTTTTTTCCGATTTTCTGAGCTGCCTTGCCGCTGACGCCGGTATCAATCTCATCGAAAATCAGCGTCGGGATGGCGTCACGTTCTGCCAGCACGGCTTTTAGTGCAAGCATAATACGCGAAAGCTCGCCGCCGGAAGCGATTTGTGCAATCGGCATCGGCGGAGAACCGGGATTGGCAGAAATCAGAAATTCCGCATGATCCATACCGCTTGGCGTCAGTTTCCCCTGCGTGAGATTGACGGAAAGCTGTACGCGCGGCATATTGAGATACGCAAGCTCCTCGCCGACTCTGCGTGAGAATTCGTCTGCGATTTGTGCGCGGCTGGCGGAAAGCTGTTTTGCAAGCTCCGTCACACGATGCAGACGTTCAGTGCGTTCTTCGGTAAGCTGCCGGAGCGTATTGGAATCCGATTCGATTGCCTCAAGCTCCTCAACGGCATCAGCATAGATCTGCCGCAGACCGTCGGCGTCGGTATGATACCGCAGAGCTGCCGAATGGATGGCATTGCGCCGATCATTCAGCTTTGCAAATTCTGCCGGAGAGAGCTGATCAGCAGTATAGGCGCTGATTTCATCGGAGATGTCGCGCAGTTCAATATTGACCGCTTTGAGTCGTTCGCAGAGCGCTTCGGATTCGGGTGCAGCAGCAGCCAGTCGATAAAGCTGATCGAGTGCGATCGCGAGTGCGTCCGAGAGATTATCCTCGCCATCGGTCAGCATCCGGCAGATACCGCCGGCAAGATCGGCAATACTTTCCGCATGAGCAGCCGCATGATACTGTGCGTCCAGAAGCGTATCCTCCTGCGGCTGCGGATCCAGCTCGCCGATTTCCTCGATGGTTTCCTGTAATACACGCAGACGCTGCATTTTTTCCTGTTCAGCTTTTTTGAGCTGATTGAGGGCGCGCGCGCAGCTTTGGAGCTGCTGGAATTCAGCTGTATAAAGCGTCCGCAGTGGAGACTCGCCGCCGAAGCTGTCGAGCACATCCAGATGTCGTTCCGGCCGCAGAAGAATCTGGTTATCATGCTGACCGTGGATATTGACGAGCGTTTCACCGAGCGCGCGAAGGAGTGCGGCTGGCGCGGATTTTCTGTTGACTCTGCTGATACTGCCGCCATCCGCAGATATTTCGCGCGTGAGCAGCAGTTCATCATCTTCGGCGTCATATCCGTATTCCGCAAGTACAGCCCTTGTCTCCTGCTTCAGCGGAGAGAAAAGGGCTGTGATGACGGCTTTGCTGCAGCCTGTCCGGACGAGATCTTTACTGGTACGCTGTCCGAGAACCGCCTGTATTCCATGGATCAGAATAGATTTACCTGCTCCGGTTTCGCCAGTAAAAGCATTGAATCCGTTTGTCAGCGGAATGACTGCGGATTCAATGACAGCAAGATTTTCGATAGAGAGTTCCTTTAGCATGATTTACCCCCAGATTTGGGATTCGAGTAAAGTAATAAGCTGTTTGGCGCTTATTTCGGAGCGCGTGAGAATGAAGATCGTATCATCGCCGGCGATCGTACCGACGACGTCCGGAAGCTGCATTCGATCCAGAACGGCGCACGCTGCCGGTGCAGAGCCGGCGTGACAGTTCACTGCAACGATATTGATTGCGTAGTCAATTTTGACAACGACATCTGTTAGCAGATTTGCCGGAGCAGCGGGAGCAGCAGGCGCTTTTGCGTAGCAGCTGAGTCCGGAGGCGGTACGGCGTTTACGCAGGCGAAGCTGTCGGATATCGCGTGAAATGGTTGCCTGCGTGACGGAAAAACCATTTTGCGCAAGCAGATCACGCAGCATTTCCTGCGTACTGACATCATGTGTTTCAATGAGCTTACGTATCATTTCATGTCTTGCATTTGCCAACAGTATCTCGCTCCTTTACGTCTGAATTTTTCACCTGATGCAAGCATTCCGTATCAATCGGATGTTTTGAGTGGCTGCATCAGCTTTCCGTTTAAAGCGTCATAGAACGCGTGTCCCTTGCAGTCTACAAACGGCATCATATGCTCGGAGCAGGTAACGGTAAAGGACTGCATATTGTGCAGAACCGCAGTCTTTGAGCCGTCCACAAAGACGGACAGACCGCCATCGCCGACGCCGCGATAGGTGACGCAGATTTCTCGATGCGGTGCGAACAGCATCGGACGTGCAAACAGGGAATGCGGACAGATCAGATTCATTTCAATCAGCAGCAGATCCGGTTCCATGACGGGTCCGCCAGCCGACAGCGCATAGGCAGAGGAGCCGGTTGGCGTTGAAAAAATGATACCATCTGCGCGGTAGACGCCGATTTCGCGTCCGTCAACGGAGACTGCAAAATCACAAATTTTACCGTTTGCGCGGGAGGCGTAAATATCATTCAGCGCGTGCAGCGGCTTCGCGGAAGCATTGTCGCTGCGGATCATCGTTTTTAGCATCATACGATTTGTAATCGCATAATCGCCTGTGCAGAGCCGATCGAGCATATCAAGCTCATCTGCTTCAAAAGCGGCAAGAAATCCTAGCGTACCGGTATTGATACCGACAAGCGGAGTGGGTTTTGTATGCGCTTGCAATGCATGGGCAAGGATTTTGCCGGCAGAACGCAGAATCGTACCGTCGCCGCCGATGGAAATGACAGAATCGGCGTCCGTAAACAGCGTATCCGCGGGCAAAAACTGTATTTTCGGTTCATTGCCGAGCATTTCAGCGAGTTCTTGCGCCATACAGATTTCCGCATTTTGCGCACGCAGTCGTTCACAGACTTGAATTGCCGTTTGACAGGCTGTTTTTTTAGAAATATTGGGATCGATCACACATTTCATAGATGTGCCTCACTTGCTGTCTGATGGCGCTGCAAATGCAGCAGATATTCGATATTTCCGCTGCCGCCCTGAATCGGAGAGATGCAATCGTGTAGCGGAAGAAATCCGTACTGTGCAGAAAAATCGCGGATATCGCGTAAAACTTGCAGCCGGATTTTCTCGTCGCGTACAACGCCGTGTTTATTGAGCGCTTGTCGTCCTGCTTCAAACTGCGGCTTGACCAGCAGGACAGCCTGTGCAGAATCGGTCAGCAGTGCAGGCAGAAGCGGTATGATTTGCTTGAGAGAGATGAATGAGACATCGCAGGATGCAAATGCGGCAGGCAATCCTTCCGCATCGGGGGGGAGCGCACGCAAATCGGTTCCCTCGCGAACGATTACGCGCGGATCGGTGCGCAGCGCGTCGGCAAGCTGGTCGTGTCCGACGTCCACAGCAAGCACGCTCGCAGCATGATTTTGCAGCATACAATCCGTAAAGCCGCCGGTTGAAGCGCCGATGTCCAGACAGCGCAATCCTGCAAGCGATATCTTGAATTCTGCGAGTGCGTAGGCGAGCTTATAGCCGCCTCTGCCGACATAGGGAAGCGGTTCGGTCAGCGCAAGGATATCGTCGGCACTGACCTGTCGGGACGCTTTCATACAAATGATTCCATTGATTGTGATATTGCCGGCAGCAATCGAGGCTTGTGCGCGGTTTCGAGTTTCGCAGATACCGCGTCGCACAAGTTCTGCATCAAGACGGCTGCTCATGGGCAAGCTCCTCCGCACACGCAAGCAGTGCGTCCATACCGAGCCCAACGCGCTCCAGACAATCGCCGACGGAGCCTTGCTGTACAAAACCGTCAATGGCACGGCATCGCCAGCAGCCGCGCCAGCCGATTCGCATGAGTGCCGCGGCAAATTTTTCAGAAAGTCCGCCTGTGCCGGAGCTTTCCTCGACAAAACAGATTTTGGGATAACGAACGGCAATTTCCAGTGCGTCCTCTGCAATCGGATAGATTTCAGTCAGCTTGAGCAGACCGCAGGAAACGCCCTGCGTCCGGAGTTTTTCATAGGTTTGATACACGCGCTCACTGATTTTGCCGTAAGTTACAAGCAGCATATCAGCGCCTTCGATATGGGTATATCGGATGTTCGGCTTCATGGGGAATGACTCGGATTCCTTGCCGCGCGGATACCGCAATGCAACCAGCCCCTGATCTTCGCAGACTGCTTTTTTCAGACAGAGCTGGAGCTCGGCATAGGTAGCAGGGGAGTAGATACGAATGCCGGGGATCACGGTCAGATACGGGATATCAAAAATACCCTGATGTGTTTCGCCGTCCTCACCGATGATGCCGGCGCGGTCTACGCCGAGCACCATATGATAGCGTGAAATGGCGGCGTCATGCAGAAGCTGATCGAAAGCGCGCTGCAAAAACGAAGAATATACAGCGAAAACAGGTACCATACCCATTGAAGCGAGCGCGGCGCAGAATGTGACTGCGTGCTGCTCTGCGATACCGACATCATAAAAACGATTTGGATGCGCGGCATAGAAAAACTGCAAGCCAGTACCGTATTTCATGGCAGCGGTTATTGCGCAGATTCGTTCATCGTGTTTGCCGAGCTGCGTGAGCGCTCTGCCAAAAACGGTTGAGAAGCATTCGTCGATAGAGAGTTCGGGATCTTTGGCGTCCAGATCAATCCGGTCGATATCCGGATTTTCACGGGGAACGCCGTGATATTCGCCGGGGTTGTCCTCTGCCGGCTTATAGCCCTTGCCCTTGACCGTCCGAACATGAACCAGAACCGGACGGCGATAGCTTTTTGCGACATCGAGTACCTCGTCGAGCGCTTCGGAGTCATGACCATCCACAGGACCGAGATAGACAAAGCCGAGATCCTCGAACATTGTTGTCTGAACGAGATTCTGGCGCAGCTTATCCTTGGCGGATTTGAGTGTAATCGCCATCTGGTCGCCGATTGCGGGCGCTTTGCGGATGACGGATTCAAACTTCCATTTTGCGCGGACGTAATCCGAACTGCTGCGAATCTTAGTCAAATATTTGGCGATTGCGCCGACATTTTTGGAAATCGCCTGATTGTTGTCATTGAGGATGACAATGAGATTTGAGCGAGATTTTCCGGCGTTATTGAGTCCTTCATAGGCCAAACCGCCTGTCATCGCGCCGTCGCCGACAACAGCGATGGCATAGTGCGTATCGTCATGAGACATACGCATCGCCTCTGCCATACCGAACGCAGCAGAAATTGCCGTGCTGCTGTGTCCGGTTACGAACGTATCATGTTGGGATTCAGCAGGCTTAGGGAATCCGGAAAGACCGCCTGTTTGCCGCAGCGAAGGGAGTTCCTTTGCGCGGCCGGTCAGGATTTTATGCACATACGCCTGATGCCCGACGTCCCAGACAATCCGGTCTTTCGGGGAATCAAATTTGCGGTGCAGAGCGAGCGTCAGTTCCACGACGCCAAGATTCGACGCGAGGTGACCGCCGGTTTTGAGGACGGTATCGATCAGCAGAGAACGAATCTCCTCGCAGAGTACGCTGCATTGCGGATAGTTCAGATGTTTCAGATCTGACGGCAAATGCAGATCCGCAAGTCTGACAGCTTTCTGCACGCTGAATTGTCTTTCTTTGTTCATTCTATTCTCCGTACAGCGATGTTGCTTCGCTGAATTTAGATTTCCGTTCTGTCCGGTACAGACTGCTGTTTGCTGTATTCTGAGACAGTCAGCTTTGCCTGTTCCAATTCATTTTTGCAGTTCTCCGCGAGTTTTGCGCCCTCACCGTAGAGCCGGATGGCGTCCTCCAGTTCCAGACCGCCTTCCTCAAGCTGCGCAGTGATTGCAAGGAGCTTCTGCATATTTTCTTCAAATTTCATTCGGATCTCCCTTTTGAATGACCGTCACATTGGCGCGTACCGTGCCATTGGCAAGCTGCAGCGTAACCGTATCGTCCGGATGCAGCATATCGACGTCACGCACCAACATATGATCATGATAAACAAGCGCATAGCCGCGCTGTAAAATGGCGACGGGGCTGTACGCCTCCAGCCGTTCGAGCTGCATTTGCAAAGCGCCGGATTTCTCAAGCACTATCTGCCGGATTGCCCGATGTAGCTGCTCCGTGACCGTATCGAGCCTTGCGGACAGCAGATTCAGGCGGTTTTCCGGACCGGCGGCAATAAAACGCTGCCGACATTGCTGAAGCTTCTGAGATTTTGCGTCGAGTATTGCGAAGATTGCGTGCTGCATTCGTTCCGCGCATTGTGCAGCGGTATATTTGAGTGCAGCGATCTCCGGAACGGCAAGCTCGGCTGCCGCAGAGGGCGTTGGCGCGCGCAGATCCGCGACCTCGTCCGCAATGCAGTGATCGGTTTCATGTCCGACCGCGCTGATGACCGGAACCGGAGAATGGAACACAGCCGCTGCGACTTCTTCCGTTTGGAACGCAGAGAGATCCTCATTTGAACCGCCGCCGCGACCCATGAGAATGACATCGCAGCGATCCGAGCCGGCAGTCCGAAGCGCTTCCGCGATAGATTGGGGAGCCGCTTCGCCCTGAACGAGCGCCGGATAGACGCAAACCGTACCGATGGGGTACCGGCGTTCCAGAATTTGCAGCATATCATGCAGAGCAGCGCCGCTTCTTGAGGTGACGATGCCGATTTTTTCCGGAAACTGTGGAAGCTGTCTTTTACGGGCGGGATCGAAATAACCGAGTTTTGCGAGCTTTTCACGACGCTGCTGCAAAGCGAGTGCCTGTGCGCCAACGCCGTCCGGCTGCATATCCGTGACATTGATCTGATAGGCGCCGTCACGTTCATAGAGTGTGACGCTGCCCTGCAGTATGATGTGCATTCCGTTTTTCGGCTCAAACGGCAGTCTGTCCGCATTGGTCCGGAACATGACTGCTCTGACAGATGCTTCCGCGTCACAAATACTGAAATAGCAATGACCGGAACGGAAATTGCGGGTAAAATTTGCAATTTCTCCGCGCACAAAAACGGTGCGGAGTTTGGTATCCTCATGCAGCTTGAAGGCGACATAACGATTGAGCTGACTGACGCTCAGGATTGACATTCGGACGCCCTCCTTGCTGCGAAGATTGCGACGCCGGCAGCATTGTCGCATGAAAAAGACGGCTCTGCGAATGCGGATTCGCAGGGCAAAGTACGAAGCTGATTCTGAATCAACCGATCGGACATGACGCCGCCTGCATAGAGCACTCTGCTGTGCGGCTCTGCGGCAGCCTTTGTCATGGCACGTATCACTGCCGCCACGGAATTGAGGCAATAGCGTGCAATATCGGGCGCAGCTTCGCCGCGTTTCAACATTTGTTCGCATTGATTCTGCAAGCCGGAAAGCGAACAGCAGCCATTGCGCAGCTTGACCTGCATATGCGCCTTACTGTCGCTCTGTAACGCGAGCTGTTCGAGCGCCTGTCCGCATGGGAAGCGCAGTCCGAGCGTCAGTCCAACGCGATCAATAGCCTGTCCGGCTTTCAGATCGAGCGACGCGGAAACCGGTTCAATCCGTAGAATCTGCGCAGGATCGGGCGTACAGCGCACACAGTCCGTCGTACCGCCGCTGACATGAAACGCCAGAAACGCAGGCGCTTGGGGATTCAGCCAGAAAAGACAGTCTGCCGAATACAGTGCCGCGAGGATATGGCCTGTCTGATGCGAAGTTTCAAACAGGGGAATCCCATGTGAAACTGCAAGCATACGGGCGGCGCCTTTGCCTGCAAGAAAGCAAGGCATATAAGAGCCTTCCTCCGGTCTTGGAGAGACGGATACGCCGATTGCGTCGGGCTGAAGCGGTTCACCGCCAAGCGCCTCTGCAAGCTGTGCGATCATATCCGGAAGCTGACGCGTATGATGAAAGACCGCGTCGCTCTGCCGGAGACCGGCTTGTCCCTCCGCAACGGGAAGAAGCTGCTTTTTCTGAATGATTGCGTTTGTGCAGGTATCGTACCACGCGCAGGATGTGGTATAATTGCTGGTATCAATTCCGAGAATTTTCATGATTTTGCGGAATCCGGCGCATTCAGTTCTCTGGCATATGCACCGAGCAAACCGTTGATAAACCGGACATCCTCCTCATAGTAGGAGTAATTTTCGGCAAGGAGAATCGCCTCAGAGATCGCCGCATTTGTCGGCGTTTTCTCGTCATACTGGATCTCGAACATCGCGAGCCGGAGAATCGAGAGCGTCAGCTTGGGGATTCTTTTGATATTGCGTTTGGGGCTATATTTCTGGATCAGTTCGTCCAGTTCATCCAAATGCGCGAGCGTGCCGTCCACGAGGGTTCGCACGGCATCATTGACGGTAATCTCGTCGATTTCCTCTGCAATTTCGTAGAGCGTATCAATCGGATCGTCGCGCATAGATGTTTCAAACAGCAGCTTCATCGCGCTGTCACGTATTTCACGTCTTGAGATATTTGACATTGGGTATTCCTTTCAGCAGATCAGTCTTGAAACATGATATCAGAAGCAACAACATGGACTTTGGAAACGATCACGCCCGTCATACTCTGAACATTTTCTTTCACTTTCTGCTGAACCTGCTCAGCAACATTGCTCAGGCGGTAACCGCTCATCATCACAAGGCGGATGGTGATTTCGACCATATCATTGACAACGGAAACGCTGACGGGTGCAGCGGTTGGCATCAGGAAAGCGTGACGCGGTTCTGCAAGCTCAGCGACGCCTTCTATTTCCTTTGCAGCAACGCCGGCGATGGAATGGATTACGTTTTCGGAGATTTTGACAGTACCGGCTGTTGCATTTTTTTTCGGATAAGCATTGCTCATTTTAGTATCCTCCTTGGGCAGATTCCTGTAAACAGGCGGAAGGCAGGAACAATGCCTGCCGTTCTGCCTGCATATATACAAAATATATTATACCATATTTTTTTCTTTCGTACAACCTTTTTTTTAAAAAAGCCGAGAATTTTCTGGATTTTTTTAGAAGAACACCGGTTCGGGACAGAATATAAAACGATAAATCTGAAAAATAAAGGGATATTGCTATGCGGATGCCGGATTATTCTGTCGGAACTGCGTCCGCCGGCGTACCGGCAGCGACTTCAAAGATTCGGATGCCCTCAGCCGGCACATCGGATTCTGCGAGAATAATTTCCTTAATTGCGGCAGCCTGCGACGCGTCCAGACCGTCGCTTTCTACGACAACCTTTGCAGAATCGCCGTCCAGATACACCACACAGTCACGGAAGCCCTGCGAGAGAATCAGGCTTTCGATGACGCTTTCGCTTTTGACCTGCTTGGAGATGCTGACGGCGTCAATCGCATTCGTCACCATTTCATCATTGCTGAGATCACCGCCGCCGATGATGCTTTGCAGCGTTTGTACGGCGTGATCGCGGCTGGTCTGCTTATCCAGACGCGCCTGCGCGAAATAATCCGCTTGTTGTACCGACGTTGCATTGACCATTTCCGCAGTACCGTAGTTCGCAAGATCATCCGGATCGACGGCGGCGTTCACGCCGGAGGTATCGGCAGTCAGATCGGCGGGCATCAGACCGTTTCCGCCCGCAAGAACATAATTGAGATATACGGCAGCGCCAAGGACGAGCGTGAGCCCGCTGAGGACAATCTGTTTTCTTCCGATAATCATAGTAGGCTTTTTCATGAGAAGGACTCCTTTCAGTTGACAGAAAATCTGGCTGCCTGCCCGACATAAATCTGATTGACGGGGACGCCGAGCAGGGTGGAAGCAGCTTTCGCGACGCGTTCCTGTACGACAGCATGACCGCCGCCGGTACATAGGATTGCAGCACCGCGTACCGCAGGATATTTTGTTTCTTTGAGCAGTGCGGCTTCATCGCCGTTTGTGCGCGTCAATACGGGTGCAGAGGATGTTTGCGATCCATTTTCACTGTGAGAATCTCGGATTTCCGAGGCATAAATCTGTTCCGCTGATCCGCCGACTGTAATCATCACGGTCACCGATCCGACGCCGTCCATATGGGAAAGCAGTTCTGTCAGACGTTCCTCAAGTAAAATGCGGTACGCGTCCGGATCGTTTTCGGCAGATACGGCAGTGGAAGGTTCTGCACGAGGCTCGGCGTTTTGCTTCTTGGGCAGCAGACCCGAAAGCAGTATCATTGCAATCCCCGTTATGCCGAGTACGATAATCAGCCGTAGCCGATTTTCCTCACGGAACAGAATTCGCAGTTTATCCATCAGCTGCATCCGGCGCACCTCCTTCCGATATGATAATATCCGTTCCGAGCCATTCACGCAGAAAGACGCTGCCGGTCAGCAGATTGCCCTCTACAGTGACCTCACTGATAGATATGCAGCCATCCGGCTGAATATGCAGACTGACATCCAGAACATGGCAGGGGACTTGTTTTTCCGACAGCGCACGATTGAGTGCATTGCAGATGTTTTCAGCGGCAGCCTGTTCCTGCATCTGTGCGGCAGCTGCCTGTAAATCTGTAAATTGCGCTTCCGCTGCCGAAAGATCGGGACGAAAATCTGAGAAGTCGAGCTTTGTCAGCGGTACGAGGATTGCAGTCATCATCAGAATCACAATCAGCAGGCGAAGCTGCCGTTCAAACTGCTCCAGCGGTAAAATTTGTTCCGTCAGCGTCAATCCGAAAGCCGTACAGCAGGCGAGGAGTACGGTTGTACGCAGTGTTTCGATTGATAATCCCTCCTAATTGCCAAGCAGAAGCAGTAATGCCGCAGTTGATACGATGATCACGACTGCAAAGCAAACGAGAATCGCAAATGTTGCCGAGAGTACGCTCTGGATATTACCGTAGAGCTGTGAAAGCGGTTTGGTACCAGCCATTTCCGCGACAACGCTGTTGATGCGGAATACCAGACGATAGAAAATCAGCGCAATCAAAGGCGGCAAAATCAGCCAGAGTATGACGAGAATACCGGCAGCTCCAACGCCGTTTCGCAGGAGTCGAATGCTGCCCTGTACAGTGCCGTAAGCGTCCGATACTGCGCTGCCGACAATCGGAATCAGACCGGATGCAAGCAGTTTGACGGATTTGGTTGCAAGTGAATCCGCAGCGGACGCGACAATGCTGCGGACGGATAGCAGTGCGGAAAACATCGTCATGACAAATCCGAGAATCCATGTCACGGCTGTCCGCAGACCGCAGACAAATCCGCTGAGCCGCAGAGCTGGATTGATTGCGTCCGCAATGCCGAGCGCCGCCGACATTTGCAGAAGCGGAAATAGGATTGCGTGAATCAGCTGCATGATGCCCTCGGTCAGAAACAGCACGAATACCTGATAGGACGCGCTGGCTGCGACATGACCGCCGGCGGCAATGAACGCACCGAAAATCGGTACATAACCAGTCATGAAGGTATGTCCGACATCGAGCGTCTGCGCGGTACGAATGAGAATATCACAAAGCGGTTCAGCAGCCGTACCAACGCAGAGCAGCGAGCAGAGCGCGTCGAAGATTTTACGCAGTGAACCGCCTGCCGCCGCGTCTCCCAGATTACCGAGCAGTGCCGAGAGGACGGTCAGTGTCAGCAGAACGCCGCAGAGCCGCAGCGGTGCAGAGGCTTCCTGTGCGGCGAGATGAAGAATTTCATATAGCATCGTATCCGGAGAAAGCGTCAGCAGAGATTCCGGTTTTTCCGGTTCGACGCCGATGCGATCGAATTCCGCCTGTACATCCGAGGGAATCTCAAGCGATTCCGCTGCCTGTATGAGCGAATCTTCCGGATCCTCGTCGATCGCCGTGCAATGCAGTCCGAATAGCGCCGTCAGGACGCCGACGGCAAGCGTCAGAATTAGCCGAATGCTGAAACGCATGAAAGCACCTCCTGCAATCTTGTAAGGAGTGGGTGAAACAATGGCAGAATCAGCAATGTCAGTGCGATTTTGCCGGAGAACATCACCGCAGAAGCAACAGCAGTTTCGCCGGCGTCCTTACAGATATCCGCAGCAAGCTGCGTCACGCAGCAGATACCGGCGGCTTTTGCAATACACGCAGTCTGTTCCTGCGTCAGACCGCCCTGCGCAAGCAGACTGTCGATTTCATTCAGAATCGGCGACATGGCGAGCACGCCAGCCGCAGTGATAGCGATTCCGGCGAGAAGCGTCAGCAGAAGCGCCTGTTCTTCCGTATAACGCCGAATCAGCTTGGCAATCAGTACAGCGGTGATTGCAAGTCCGGCAGTGCGAAAAACCGTCACCATAGCCCGAATACCGTTTTTACTGTATCAAACAAAGACTGAATTTCCGAGATAATCAGCATCAGTACAACGATGAGTCCGGCAAGGGTGGTAAGCATAGCCTGTTCCTCGCGCTCCGCACGCTTCAGAACCAGATTCAGCACAGCAACAATGATACCGATGCCTGCGACCTTGAATATCAGGTCGATGTCCATTTCAACAGCTCCGTTTCCGTGGATTTACAGCAAGAGAATCACGAAGAATAATGCGCAGAGGATTCCCATGCTGCGATATAGATTGCCTTTTGCGGCAGCGCGGGATTCCGCGTATTCCTGCAATGCGCCGAGCCGATCAAAGCATAGCTGCAAGGCGGCAAGCTGCCCGTCCAAAGTCGTGCTGCCGAGTGTTTGTCCGACTGTATCGAGAACAGCCGCAATATCCGGCGTAAGGGATTCGTCCGCGTTGACCGAATCGGACCAGCGCTGCGGCAGAAAGTCCGGATGTGCTGCTGTCTGCTGTAAAAATGTAAGTGAATCAAATGCCGGCATATCCGCAAGCAGCCGCAGCAGATCGGCTGTCAGAGGCAGTGAGTTCCGAAGCTCCTGCATCATGGCGGTCAGCAGATGGCGAAGCTGCCGGAGCAGTGCCGCACGGCGTTCGAGTCGATGTGCCGCAAAGCATCCTGCCATTGTTCCGGCGCAAAGCAGAATGCCTGCACCGAGCAGCTTCATCCTACGGCACCTCGCAGCGATTCGACAGAGAGAACTTGTCCGCATAGCTCGCCTGTGCCGAGCATGACAGCGCAGCGGAATATGCCGGATTGGAGCATACGTTTGATTTGCGGGCGCTGCCGGAGTTCGTTCAGGCTTCCGGCATGGGCTGTCGCGATGATTTTAACGCCTGTATGCGTGGATTGCAGAAGCTGTGCGATCTCTGTTTCGTCACCGATTTCGTCGCAAATCAGGTATTCCGGCGACATGACGCGGACGGCAATTTCGACGCCCTCCGCCTTGGGATACCCGTCGAAAACATCGGTCTGGACGCCGAGCGAAAACTGCGGCATACCGTTTTGCACCGCTGCAATTTCACCGCGTTCATCCAGAATACAAAGCCTATGACGATTTCCGAGCAATCGGGCGAGATCGCGCAGAATGGTTGTTTTACCGGAGGCAGGCGCGCCGGCAATCAGCAGACCGCCTTGCAGCAGATCATTTTTTACGCGTTGGAACAGCTGCTCCGCGCAGCCGATTCGTTCCGAAGCGATTCGGAAATTCATGCCGCTGATATTCCGGATCGTATCGAGCTGATGATTTTGTATGACCGCAGAGCCGCAGAGTCCGACGCGGCATCCGCCTGCGATGGTGATAAAGCCCTGTCGGATTGCAGACTGCCAGCTATGGACGGAATGGCAGCAAATGCTTTGAAAGCAGGAGTCCAGCATTGGTCTGGTAATCATGAGGTCTGATTGTTCGGGTGAAACGCGCATACCTTGTGTCGTAATGGCAAACGCAGTATTGCCGCAGATTATTTGTAAGGATTTACCAAGCCGCAAACGAAGCTCTCGGATGTCGGCAATATCGGCGGCGGGGACGCGGCTGAGAGGCTGTCGCAGTACGGACGGCAGATAGGGGAGTATCTCCGGAAATTTGCTTGTGATTGTCATGAGAGGAAACCTCCTTTCGCTTTCTTGGTACATCCTATGCAGGGACAGGCAGCATTAGAACAACAAAACGCCCGTACCGGAGTACAGGCGTTTGTGACTATGGAATCATGGTTTGCGTATAGATCAAAACAGACCGCCTATCAACAAACAGGCGGTCTGTATATGATTTTAGATACCGATATTACCGGTACTGTCCGCGTTAAAGAACTGATTACTTGTTTCGGTATAGTAATCGTGTTCTTCGAGCGATGTAAAGTCCTCATCCTCCGGATCGGGCAGACGCGCTCCGCAGACGCCGCAGAAGATATTCTTTTCACTATTTTCCGCGTCACATTTCGGGCACATTTTATAGCCGCGCAGGGTATTGAGTTCAAATTTCATTTTCTTGATACGGCGGCGGCGCGCATCAATATCGTCGCAGAGTGCGCGAAATACGGAAGGATCCTCATCGGGATTCTTGTAATATTTCTTGCCGAGATCCGCGAAAATCTCAACAATTCTCTCCTCCTCGTAGAGGATTTTGCGCTTGAGATTACTGACTTCGGATACATTTGAAGCTTTCTCGCTCAAACCGCGGCCCATGTCGCTTACTTTATCAAAGATATTCAAAGTAACACTCTCCAATCTATGCAAATTCCCGTTCATGTTACGGAAACCGGCAAATATTGATATGCAGCTCCTGCAAAAAGGTACGTGCGTATATCTATATTGTTATTATACACAATATTTCGCGCATTGTCAAGAGCTTGCAGAAAATTCCGTCAAGATTCGAGCATTTTGACGATACTGCGTCAGGAAAGTGCTTTAGCCGTTATAGGCTTCATCCGGCGTTAAGATTTCGATTTGATTGCTGCGGAGCGCTTTCAGCGTTGTCTCGATATCGTCCACGCGGAAAACGGTATCCGCTCTGCCGGGGATGCGGTTGACGAATGCGTACATATATTCGACATTGACATTTGCCGCAGTAATGACTTCGAGCACTTCTGCGACGCCGCCCGGACGGTCTGGGAGCTTCACGCCGATGACATCTGCTGTTTTATAGGTCCAGTCATTGTCCTTGAGCAGTTTTTCGGCTTCATCGGGCTTATTGACAATCACGCGCAGGATGCCGAAATCACGGGTATCTGCAAGGCTCAGCGTCCGCAGATCAATATTGGCGTCTGCGATTAACCGCGTCAGCTCAGCGAGCTTTCCGGGTTGGTTTTCTACGAAAATAGAAATCTGCTTGATTGTATCCATGAGAATCCTCCTTTTTCAGATTTGGAATACGATTCATTTTCTAATAAATCCCGGATAATAAACGATATCGTTCTCAATATAAAGGAACAGCGGATAGGAATCATCGCCGCGCTGCTGCAATTCTGGATCATCGAATTCCTCATACATAGAGATAAAACCGGGATATTTCTGACTTTCGATATAAGTGCCCTTGGTAATCAGAGTATTGTTTGTATCGTGCATTTGCCAGCTGCCGCCGGAAAATGTCAGATGGAACTGCAGTACGTCTGGCGAATCCACACCGTAGCGATTACATTGACACCTCAGCTCTTGTTCGAGCATTTCAGCGTTGGGCTGCGCAGACAACGTATGACTCTCTAACTGATAATATAGTTCAGAATAGGGGTCGTTTCGCAGCGAATCCTCCGGTACATAATTGACGGCAAAATCCTTGCCGGTCTTGTAAGCGCCGTCCAGCGTAAATCCATAGAACGGTACGCAGAGAAAATCGCCGTGCGTTTCCAATACGGACCATGAATCACGAGTACGGAACAAAAAGACCGGATGCCGATAGGGAGAAAATCGCGTATGATCAGCTAAATAAATCTGCGGTGCGATGGTGGCAGGATAGAAGCCTCTTTCATTCAGCTTGGATATTTGTTCGGTATAGCGCTGTTTATCCTTTGTTCCGCTGATATTCACATCGGTATAATTGAATTTCAGCGTAGAATCCTCGTTGCTGAATGTGCCGTTCCATGTAACCGTATTTACCGAGTCCACACGATCTATGATGGTAAAGCGATTATCCTGTAGCGTAATACAGTCGTTAAAGTCAACCTGACCTGTCAAAATTTTATCCAAAGCGGTATCCGGATTGCTGCGGTAGTCCGGAGCCAGATTATGAACGCCTTAAATATCGACATAGCTGCCTTCCGGCTTTTTGTCAGTAACGCCGCAGCTAGTGAGTAATGCAGCTGCTGTTACGAGTGTAATAACCAGATGTTTTTTCATGATGACGAACTCCTTGATGTAATAGAATGAGAATGTGAGAAACGTATTTTCGGATCAATCAGTCGTGCAGTTTACGGCGGTCGATGACGCGTACAGCCTTACCCTCGCTGCGGGCGATGGTTTTCGGAGAAACGAGATGTACCTTCGGATTGATACCGAGCATTGTTTTCATTGCTTCTGCAAGCGACTTTTCCTTATCCTGAACGTCCTTCATCTTATCTGAGAACTGATCCGGATTCAGTTCCACGCTGATGTCGAGCGTATCGGTATTGTTCTGGCGATCGACCTCGATGAGATAATTCGGGGAATAGCCCTGCTCGATGAGCACGGTCTCGATCTGTGATGGGAATACGTTGACGCCGCGAATAATCAGCATATCATCGCTTCTGCCCATCGGCTTCGCCATTTTGATGAGGGTTCTGCCGCAGGCGCATTTTTTTCTGGAGAGTACGCAGAGATCGCGCGTCCGGTAGCGGAGCAGCGGGAAGGCTTCCTTGGTGATGCTGGTAAAGACAAGCTCACCGACGGTCCCCTCCGGCAGTACCTCGCCGGTATCGGGATCAATAATTTCCGGAATGAAGTGATCTTCGTTGATGTGCATTCCGGTCTGCGTTTCACATTCAAAGGAAACGCCCGGACCGGAGATTTCGGTCAGACCAAAGATATCATAAGCCTTGATGCCGAGGGATTTTTCGATGGAACAGCGCATTTCCTCCGTCCATGGTTCCGCGCCGAAGATACCGGCTTTCAATTTGATATCGTCGGGCGTCAAGCCCATATCGTGCAGGCTTTCACCGAGATAAGCCGCATAAGAGGGCGTACAGCAAAGAATGGTTGCGCCGAGATCGCGCATGAATTGAATCTGGCGCTCGGTATTGCCGGAGGACATCGGGAGCGTCAGGCATCCGACTTTATGCGAACCGCCGTGCAGTCCCATACCGCCGGTAAACAGACCATAGCCGTAGGCAACCTGACATACATCGTCCGCATTACCGCCTACCGCAGTGATCGCTCTTGCGCAGCAGTCCTCCCAGAGATCAATGTCATGCTGCGTATAGAAAGCAACGACGCGCTTTCCGGTTGTACCGCTGGTAGAATGGATACGCACGCATTCCGAAAGCGGCTTTGCGAGCAAGCCATACGGATATGCCTCGCGCAGATCTGCTTTGGTGAGGAACGGCAGCTTATGCAAGTCGTCAACAGTCTGGATATCATCGGGTGTAACGCCCTTTTCATCCATAAGCGCTTTATAATAGGGGACGTTTTCGTAGACATGATGAACTTGCTTTACAAGACGCTCGTTCTGTAGCTTTTTCATGTCCTCGTAGGGCATTGTTTCAATGTCCTCCTGCCAATACTTTGCCATTGGGATTTATTCCTTTCTGAATAGATAAAATTGAGATTGCAGTCAATGCGTTAAGCTTCTCTGCCGAGTGCAAACGCCTTACGGTTCATTTCGATGAATTTTTCGGGCACGCACTGGTTGAGCGCTTCCTGCCAGACAGATTCATCAAAATCCATTTTTTTAGAAACAACGCCCATGAGCACGACATTGGAAGCCTTTGCGCTGCCTGCCTGCTCTGCGAGAGAGAGCGCATCGACGGCGGTGACGTCGATATTCATGGCTTTGAGATTTTCGATGATATTCTGCGGATAGGCAGCCGCGCCGGTGATGACGGGCATCGGATCGAGCGTTTGAGTGGAGGTCACGATTTTGCCTCCCTTTTTGAGATAGCCCGCCCAGCGAGCCGCTTCGAGCAATTCAAAGGCGATAATCACATCTGCCTCGCCCTTTTCGACGGTCGGGGAATAGACTGCGTCACCGTATTTGACATAGGTGACAACGGATCCGCCGCGCTGCGACATTCCGTGTACCTCGCTGACTTTGACGGCAAAGCCCTGTTGTAAGAGCACATTGCCGAGGATACGGCTTGCGAGCAGAGAACCCTGTCCGCCGACGCCGACGATCATAATAGATTTTGTATTCATATTTCATACCTCTTGCAAATTATTCAGATGGAATCCATTTCCGCAGACATTTTTTGCTGCGGAATATTTGGAACCTGCGGTGTTTGTGGCGCCTGCGGCGCAGGAGTCTGCTGAGGCTGCATGAGCGCAGCCGGACTGCCGCCTCTGCCGTGAACAAGGAGCAGCTTCATGAATCTGCGGCGATATTCACAATCGAGCTGCGGCGTTGCGCATACGGGAAATTCCGCAGAGAGCGTATTCATGAGCGTATTGACGGAGAAATCGGTCGGCTCCATATTCGCAACCATGGCTGTCGCTTTCTGAAAGCATTTGATTTGATCGCGCCGTTTGCTGAACGGCTGAAACATATGCGAAATTTCTTCGTAATGATTTTTCGTGATGGACGAGCCATATTGGCAGGTACCGCACAGCAGATAATGCTCCAGTACGTCAGTTGCCAGCGGAATATATTCAAAATGCTTGACCTTCACGCGTCTGCCGATATACGTTTCGGTAAATTTCTGACAGTTTGGGCACCAGTCAACGCCGATCATGAGATCTTTTTTCAATTTTTCCTGTGTACCCCAATAAATCGGAATCAGCAATGGAATCACTCCTTATTCAATAAAAATCATCATGATCTTTCCATGCCTTGTAAGTTGAAATCAACTGTCCTATGCCGACAATAATAACAATTACAAACGCAATGGCATACTTGACGATATATCCTGTACTGAACTGCACAAATGATGAGAGCAATATCGGAAATACAATCAACAGGATCAGAAAAACCGGAAAGCAGATACAGGTTCGGACAAATTTTTCTTTCGGCGAAAGATCTTTATAGTTTCTCATATCAATTCTCCATCCAAAACGGTTAACGGTATACAGACACAAGTCCGGATAAATTTCCCCTTCGCGGAAAGCTTCTCATAATTCAGCGGCATATTGTTCCCTCATTTTGTGCGAAACATTTCGATCTTGCCGCAGCGCGGACAGACATAGAGCTGTACATCGAGCGAACCGGAAAACAGTTGATCCCAATGTTCAACAAGCCATCCGTATCTGCCGAGCTGAATTCAGTGTGCGCCCTGATATTGAAGCTGCACATCGCAATACGGGCAGTAGATCTCTCTGATTTTCGATTTTCGTTTCATAGTTCGTCCTCTATTTCGTATGATGCAGCAATGAAAAGTGAATTATTTCTGGATTGCGCCGAACTTGCAGAGTTCTTCGCAGATGCCGCAGCCAACGCACTGCGTATGGTCGATATACGCCTTGCCGTCCTTCATGGAGATTGCAGGACAGCCGAGCTTTAAGCACATCTTACAGCTCTTGCACTGATCGTTTTCAACGTGCAGCGGCGGATTGTGCTTAACGTGCTTGAGCAATGCGCAGGGACGGCGGCTGATAATAACAGAAGGCTCGTTGACAGCCAGTTCCTCTGTGATTGCCTGTTCCATTTCGGCGAGGTGGTACGGATCAGCGACTCTGACGCGCTTGATGCCGATTGCATGGCAGAGCGCTTCGAGATCGACAGCGGCAGCGGGATCGCCCTTGAGGTTTTTACCGGTAGTCGGATTCTGCTGATGACCTGTCATGCCGGTGATCGAGTTATCGAGGATGATGACGGTAGAATTCGACGCATTATAAGCGACGTTGACAAGCGAATTCAGACCGGTATGCATAAAGGTCGAGTCGCCGATCACGGCAACGGTTTGATTCTGAGATTCCTCGCCGCGCACCTTATTGAAGCCGTGCAGACAGGAGATCGAGGAGCCCATGCAGATTGTCCAGTCGATGGATTCCAGCGGCTTTGCAGCGCCGAGCGTATAGCAGCCGATATCGCCGGAAACGGTGATCTTATGTTTTGCGAGCGTGTAGAATACGCCTCTGTGCGGACAACCTGCGCACATAACAGGCGGACGAATCGGCAGATTTTCGGGATATGCAGCAGATTCCGGTTTTGTACCGAGCAGCTTTTCTGCAATGATGATCTGATTCAGTTCACCGATGCAGCCGAAAATTTCTTTACCCTTGCAGTCGATGCCGAGCGCCTTGACGTGCTGTTCGAGGATACCGTCGAGTTCTTCGATGATATAGATGGTTTTGCATTTTGCAGCAAAGTCGAGGAAAAGCTGCTTAGGCAGCGGATTGGTCATACCGAGCTTCAGGTAATTGACCTGGCTGCCGAGTGCGTCCTTTGCGTACTGGTAGGCGGCGCCGCAGGTAATGACGCCGATTTCAGCGCCATTGTCCTCGACCTGATTGATCGGCGCAGTTTCAGCGTAAGCGATGAGCTTCTGGGTACGCTCCTCTACGACAACATGGCGCAGCTTTGCATTTGCAGGAACCATGACGTATTTCTGCGGATTTTTTTCGTAGGATTTGAGCGTCTGCTCCTGACGGGGGAGCTGTTCAACGGCGCTCTGGGAGTGCGCGACTCTGGTTGCCGTCCGGACAAGTACCGGCGTATCGAAAGTCTCGGAAAGCTCATAGCCCAGAATCGCAAAGTCCTTGCACTCCTGCGAATCGGAGGGTTCGAGCATCGGCAGCTTGGAGGCGATTGCATGGTGACGGGAATCCTGTTCATTCTGGGACGAATGCATACCGGGATCGTCTGCCACGGCAACGACCAGACCGCCATTAACGCCGGTATAGGAAGCGGTGTAGAGCGGATCGGCAGCGACATTCAGACCAACGTGCTTCATTGCCGCGAAAGCTCTTGCGCCGGCAAATGACGCGCCGAGTGCCGATTCCAGAGCGACCTTTTCATTCGGCGCCCATTCGGCATAGACTTCGTTATACTTTGCAATTGCTTCGGTAATTTCCGTAGACGGAGTACCCGGATAGCTTGAGGCAAACCGGCAGCCTGCCTCATAGAGTCCTCTTGCGAATGCTTCGTTTCCAAGCATCAGTTTTTTCATGTGTATTCTCCTTTTATCTGGTTCTGAATCAGAACTGTTTTATGATACGGGTGTATAGGTGACGTTCCATGTATCAAGACCGATTTCATCATCCTGCGGCGCGCGAACGCTGTCGATATACGGAAAGAAACGGATGATTGCGTCGGGCGAAAGGATGCCGTCCTCATAGAGATTCATCTTAGCGGTTATCAGTTCCTGTTCGCTGATCTGGAACACATAGGTTTCACCGACAGTAAGCTGCGCGCAGATTTCAGGGGTCAGCGAGATAAAGAACGGCATATCCTGAAAAAGCTGCAAAACGGCAGCCTGTACAGTTTTATCATCATAGACATAATCCGGCATCAATGCGCGGACGGTTGCGGTAAATTGCCCCTTTATCATCACGGATTGATAGGGGGATTCTTCATCGGCTGTCTGGGGAGCCTGCGGCGGAGCAGTTACTGGAGATGATTCCGCTTCTGGTTTTGCTTCGGTCACCGCAAGAGATGATGTATCCGCTGCAGATTCTGTGGTTTCCGGTTCCGTATCGGCAGATGAGGAAGCAGGCGGTTCAGTATCCGGCGTACTGGTATCCGCAGCTGAGGAAACCGGCGGTTCGGTATTGGACATACCGATATCTGCGCTTGAGGATGTACTGGACTGATCGACGCATCCGGCGCAGAGCAGCGTACAGGTCAGCAGCAGCGCTGACAACGATTTTCGTTTCATGTCGTACCTCCGTGATAGTGCGCTTGAAGATAGCGTGCAACGGCGTCTTCGGTGTTTTTACCGATGACGAGATCCGCAAGCGCTTTGAGATCATCCGCCGCGTTGCCGACTGCAATTCTGACGTCGCAGGCTTGAAACAGCGGCAGATCGTTGAGATTATCTCCGAAGCCGACGACGGTATCCGCACCGGTCAGGGCTTTGAGCTTCTGAATGCCGTGATATTTGGAAGCTTCGGGCGCCGATACCTCAAGATACCAGATATCCGGCTCGTAAACATCCTGATAATAAGCGATGGAAATACCGCTGACGGCTTGCAGCGCCGCATAGACTGGATCGAGCTTTGCCTTCGGCGCGTTGAGCGACAGATAAACCGGATTGCGGTCGGCGAGTATGGAAAGCGTTTTCACCTGATCGAACGGTTTATCATAGCGTTCGCGGCGCTCACCATAATAATCGCGCATATGCTGCGTAGAAAGTTCGGTATAGCAGCAGCGCAGATGGTCGCTTGGTACGCAGAATACAAAGCCGTTGAAGCCATATGCGGCATAGATCTGCAAAACGCGCAGATAGGCGTCCGGCGAGATTGCCGCCGCAGATACGATACGGTCCGTGACGGGGTCGTGCAGGACTGCGCCGTTTTGCAGAATCAGCGGCAGACGAAACGGCAAACCGCGTAAAATCGGCATGACGGAAAAGCGAGTGCGCGCCGTTGCGGCAGTCAGCGGGAGTCCCTCTGCAAGCAGCCTTGCGAGGATATCGGCGCTTGCATCGGAAATTGTGACATCCGGCTGTAAAAGCGTTCCATCCAAATCGGTTACATATAAAATCTTACTCACAGGCAGGCTCCACAGGCGCATATGCAAGGCGGATTTCAGGCAGCTTGGTAATTGTCGTATAGCTGTTCATCAGTCCGTCCGGACAATCTAGATCGTTCATGCCGGAAGCGGGCGGCGCGAAGATTCTCAGCCTCAGATCAAGCGGCTCTGTGACGCGCTGATCGAAAAATGCGGGCATCAAATCAATGTATTTCGTATCCGGCGCTTTATAGAACCATCTTCCGCGGCATTCGATCATATAGTTATTATCGTCCTTGAAATACAATTCAAAGAAATGGGGCAGTTTTTCCAGTCTGACCGGAATGGCAAGCCCTTCAGCGTCCTCGGCGCCGCCCCAGCGGAGCGTAACGGGCAGTGCAGTTTCGCCGCATTCGATGATCTCCGGCAGAAACAGCGGATCATGTATCCATTTTTTGAAAGTTTTCATGACGGGCTGCGGAATGCCGCTTTGGGGATGATTGGGATTTTCGGTTTCGAGTCCGAGTCTGCCCCGATCGCGGAACTGATAGAAATTGATTGCGGTAAGCCAGTTTTCCGGATCGTCCTTGACGAGCTGGAAGAAGCCGTCCACCATATCGCATTGCTCAAACGGTCCGGTCACATCGCCGTCGGCGTTGAATTCGCTCATGACCATTGGTTTGGTTTCGCCGTGATTCAGCGCAGTGAACCGGCGGAAGGAACGCTTGGTGAGGTCGTAAACGTCCTGATAGTGATGCCGGTTATGGGTGATACCGCCCTTTTGGGCAATATCATAGGGCCAGCCCCAGTGCAGCGCCATATATTTGTCAACGGACCAGATATCTGCTGCAAGAACCGTGCATTCAAATTCCGCTTCTTTGACCATCGTTTCAGAATCGGGGTCCTCGATGCCGCCGATACAGGTAATGATCTGGACATTCGGCGCATGGGCGCGGATGATATTGGACGCACGAACGAAGAATTGCGCGATTTCCGCGTAGTCTGCACGTTTGTTGAATGCGAACCAGTCTCCGGTCGCCTCATGATTGATACGCAGGAGCAGTCTGCCGTAGGGTTTCAGATCTTCCGCGATCGCGACGAGGTGTTCATCGGGAACATTGGGATCAATCACAAGCGTCAAAGTGACGTCCTGCCCATGCCGGCGGATATCCTGCATCTGTTGGAATACATCGCCGTCGCGGCTGCCGATCAGACCGCCGGTATAGGGGAAATAATCCTCATAGGGCGTATCCCATTGGCTTTTGATTTGCTGATCTGCGAAAGCGTAGCGTGCGCGCAGCGGGAAGGTCTTGTCCAGCGGATAATAGCAATACATCAGATTGACGGAGCGCATAGGTCTGCCAAGAGTTTGCAGAATATAATCCTGCGGAACATATTCGCCGCGCTCGCTGCCATCCGTCAGATCGGCGGCGCAGCGTGCCGGTCCCATATGAATGCGGTGGGTCGGAAAATTCATCTGGATATCCTTTCGTTTGGTCATTATTCTGCAAAATAGTGATCGAGCATCTCTCGTTTGAGCTTCCAGAGCGGCTCGGAGAGATCGACATAGTAGGCGTGGGGATTTTCAAAGCGCTTGACTTCATCCCAGATTGTATCGAGCTGCGTTTTGCAGTAGGAACGCATGGTATGGATCGAGGGCGATTCGTAGACGCATCTGCCGTTCTCAAAGATCGGCACATGGAGCTTGACCGCACGGAAATTCGTCAGCGTTTTGCGTTTGTAGGTGAATTCCGGATCAAAAATCACATACGGATGCGAATCGTCGATCGTTTCATCGGCAAGCGTGATGACGTCTGCGATTGCCATACCGGTTTCCGTTTCAAAAAGCCGCCACGGGGTTTTGAAGCCGGGATTGGTGATTTTGGTCACATTTTCAGAGAGCTTAATGCGCGGCGTCAGCACATCCGGCGCGGTCAGCGAGCCGGCGGCGGCGAGTTTATATACGCCGTCGAAAACCGGTTCGGAGCGCGACGTCACAAGCCGTTCGCCAACGCCGAAGCTATCGAGCTGCGCACCCTGTACGAGCAGATCGCGAATCAGGTATTCATCCAGCGAATTGGAAGCAATGATCCTGACTTCGGGCAAACCGGCTTCATCGAGCATGATACGCGCTTTTTTGGAAAGATAGGCAATGTCGCCGCTGTCGATGCGGATTGCCTGCGGCGTATGCCCTTGGGCTTTCAGTTCCTTGAATACGGTGATTGCATTGGGAACGCCGGATTTCAGGACATGATATGTATCGACAAGCAGCGTACAGGCGTCGGGATAGATGTTTGCATAGGCGCGGAATGCGTCGAGTTCCGTCGGGAAGAGCTGAACCCAGCTATGCGCCATTGTGCCGAGTGCGGGAACGCTGAATTCCCTGTCGCAGATTGTACAGGCAGTACCGGCAATACCGGCGATATACGCGGCTCTTGCACCATAGAGCGCGCCGTCGCTGCCCTGCGCTCTGCGAGAACCGAATTCCATGACGGATCTGCCGTCTGCGGCACGGACGATCCGGCTTGCCTTCGTTGCGATCAGCGATTGATGATTGATCAGCAGGAGAAGCATAGTCTCGATAAACTGCGCCTGCATTGCCGGACCGCGCACGGTCATAAGCGGTTCATGCGGAAAAACCGGCGTACCCTCCGGAATTGCCCAGACGTCGCAGGTGAACGTGAAGTTCGCCAGATAATCAAGAAATGCTTCGGAGAACACATTTTTTTCTCGGAGATACTGGATATCCGAATCCGTAAAATGAAGATTTTTCAGATATTCGATCGCCTGCTCCAGACCTGCCATGATCGCATAACCGCCGTGATCAGGCACCTTACGGAAGAATAGGTCAAAGCAGGCGGTGACATTGCCAAGCCCGTTTTCAAGAAAACCGTTTGCCATCGTCAGCTCATAAAAATCGACCAGCATCGTCAGATTTCTTGAGGCGAACAAAGAGGAATGCTCCGTTTGCGCAGGATTCATAGTCAAAAACCTCTTTCCGTATTTGAAACAAAATATTGTCTGCCGGAACAGACTGCGACCGGTTGGCACGATTGCCTTACCGTAGAAAATCTACTGATATCCTTTATACATTTTACTACAAAAACGCTGATTCGTCAAGTAGTTGTGAAAAAATTGCGGCTGCTGTCCGAAACCTGTACAGAACCCTTGCAATTTCATCCGTAATATGCTAAAATATGAATTAGAAGTCATCTGAAAGGAGTTTGCTATCGTTATGAATAGTGAGATTCGCGATCTGTCGCTCTGGGAAAGCGGCGAACAGAAAATCGCATGGGTAAAAGGAAATATGCCGCTTCTGCGGAGCATCGAGGAGGAATTTGCTCAGACAAAGCCGTTTGCCGGCAAGCGCATTGCACTTTCGATTCATCTGGAAGCGAAAACGGCATATCTATGTCGTGTAATGGCGGCAGGCGGCGCGGAAATGTATATTACAGGCTCAAATCCCTTGTCCACGCAGGACGATGTCGCCGCAGCGCTTGTGCATGGCGGATTGAACGTCTACGCATGGCATGGCACAACTCCGGAAGAATATGAAGCGCATACGCGCCGCGTGATCGAAGCAAAGCCGCATTTTATCATCGACGACGGCGGCGATCTGGTTACGCTGATTCATAAGGAGTATCCGGAATATCTGGAAAACGTGATCGGCGGATGCGAGGAGACTACGACTGGTATCCTGCGCCTCAAAGCCATGGCAAAAGCCGGTGAACTTAAATTCCCGATGATGCTTGTCAATGACGCGGATTGTAAGCATCTGTTTGATAATCGCTACGGTACAGGGCAGTCGGTCTGGGACGGCGTCAACCGCACGACCAATCTGATTGTTGCCGGCAAAACCGTTGTCATTGCAGGCTATGGCTGGTGCGGCAAGGGCGCGGCTATGCGTGCCAAGGGTCTTGGCGCAAGGGTCATCGTCACCGAGGTCGATCCGGTCAAGGCGATTGAAGCGGTCATGGACGGCTTTACCGTCATGAAAATGGAGGACGCCGCGAAAATCGGTGACTTCTTCGTAACCGTTACGGGATGCAGCCATGTCATTACCGAAAAGAGTTTTCTTGCGATGCACGATGGCGCAATCCTTTGCAACGCAGGGCATTTCGACGTCGAGGTGGATATGGCGGGACTGCGGAAGCTCGCAGTCAGCTCTTTTGAAGCGCGTAATAATATCATGGGCTATATGCTGCCGAACGGCGTGACGATTTACGTGATTGCCGAGGGCAGATTGGTGAATCTTGCGGCAGGCGACGGACATCCTGCGGAGATTATGGATATGAGCTTTGCGATTCAGGCGCTGAGCGCGGAATGGCTGATCTGTAATCGCGCAAATATCACAAACGTACTGAATCATGTGCCGCGTGCGGTTGACGAAGCCGTAGCGCGGAGAAAACTGCAAAGCATGGACATCGAAATTGATACGCTGACTGCGGAACAGCGCGAATATTTGTATGGCGCCGACGCAGACTGAATATATCAATCACAAACCATTCATACGGCTCAAACGAAAAGGAGAGGATCAATCATGAGCGAAGCAGCAAATGCACTTGCAGAGTTTCTGACGAAAATGGATCAGAAACTGGACGCGCTGGACGGAAAGGTTGAGCGCTATTCTGCGTACATGGTCAAAAAACTGAATGAAACATCCGACACGCTTGCCAATATGCAGACTGCGCAGCTCAAGCTGATGACGGAAAGCCTTGAGACGATGGGCAGTCAGATCAGCGCAATGGAACGGCAGATCGGCGCGCATCTCTCGCCGGAAGCGACGAATGACGCTGTGATTGCAAAGCTGAATGAAACCTCTGACGCATTGCAGCATACGATGGAGCGCAGCATCAATCTGATCGCTTATCACGGAGACAGACTCCATAGAAAGCTGTCGGAGAGCGTGCAGCAGATTGAAAACGGTATGCATGAGCGCGGCGTAGTATTTGAAAAGCCGGAAGCAATGCCGGAGCAGATGAATGCGCTGCCGGAAAATCCGGATGGATCGCTTGAGAATCCGGAGATTTCTGTATTCGAGAATCCGGAAGCGCAGTACATCACGCCGCCGGATGTGCCGGTCGAGAATCCGGAGCCGATGATCGAAACAGGAGAGGGGATACAAAAATGATGACGGTTCAGGAGCAGCTTACTGCCTGTTATGACTATGTAAAAGAACGGATTTCGTTTCAGCCGGAGATTGCACTGGTGCTTGGCTCCGGACTCGGCGGATTTGCAGATAAAATCGAAGTAATGGAAACGCTTTCCTATGCTTCGATCCCGAATTTTCCGGTATCGACGGTTGCCGGTCATGCCGGACGGTTTGTATTCGGATACTGCGACGGCGTACCGGTCGCCGTGATGCAGGGCAGAGTGCATATGTACGAGGGCTATACGCCGCAGGAGGCGGTATTGCCGATCCGGCTGCTGCGTATGCTCGGCGCAAAGGTACTCTTTCTGACGAATGCGGCAGGCGGTATTCAGCCGGAGATGCACGCAGGCGAATTTATGCTGATTACCGATCAGATTTCGAGCTTTGTGCCATCTCCGTTGCGCGGTGCAAATCTGGACGCATTCGGCGTGCGTTTTCCGGATATGAGCGCGATTTATAGCAAGCGTCTGAATCAGATTATCCGGAAAATTGCCGTGAATGCGGATATTCCGCTGAAAGAGGGCGTCTATATCCAGACGGCGGGACCTGCATATGAATCGCCAGCGGAGATCCGGATGTTCCGGATGCTCGGTGCAGACGCGGTCGGTATGAGTACGGCGATTGAGGCGATCGCGGCGCGGCACTGCGGTATGGAAATCTGCGGCGTATCGTGTATCAGCAATCTTGCAGCCGGCATTTCGCCGCATCCGTTAACGCATGAGGAAGTCAAGACGGCAGGCGATCAGGCTGCACCGCAGTTTGAACAGCTTGTCAGACGGGCGATTGCGGAGATTCATAAGGTGATCTGAACATCATATTTGGACAAAGGGGACGGAACGATGGGGAAAAACAGCAAAGGAGAAAAAATACTCCGGCAGATCGAGCATTGGGAGAAAAAGCATCTGAAAAGCCATACGAAAGTGAATTATGCCTTGACGATTGATCTGTTGAAAAACAATGATATGGATTCGGAGTATCGCCGCTGTCTCCTCATAAAAGAGTATACATTTGTATCGGATACCGCAAGGACGTTTCCACTCGGCGTATTCGGGGAGACCGTCAAGGAGTGGACGAGTAAGGCGCTGCGGGAAATTGAGATTTTTCACGAGCGACAGGCGCTGCGCCGTAAGCTTGATAAAATACAGCGTGCCGACGCGCTGTTCGATCAGATGGAGCAGATGTTTTACGATCTGATGGCGCAATTTCTTCATGCGGTCAGCTTTTTCCAGTATGATCGCATTGGCAATGCGGAATACCGCGCGTCCGGCAGTGAACAGATTATGCGGATTCTTGTGTGCGGCGCGCAGCTTCTGGAGTATTATGGTTCCTATCTGACGTTGCAGAGTGCGGCGACATTTGCAGAGCCGTATGATGAGATCGGCGATATCCGGATTGCAGTGGAAGCGATGCAGGACGCGTTGCGGCAGAATGGAAACGCCTAGAAAGGATATCGAAATGATTCGGTTTTATAATGCGAAAATTATGACAATGGCGGAAGGCTGCGCCGTGCAGGACGGCGAGCTTTGGACAGATGGCGAGATCATTCGCTATATCGGAGACACGCCGGCAGAATTGCCTGTTTTTGCGCGTGAGATTGACGTTCGGGGCAATCTGCTGATGCCGAGCTTTAAAAATGCGCATACCCATTCTGCCATGACGTTTCTGCGCTCTTTTGCGGAGGATGTGCCGTTGCAGACATGGCTGTTTGAGAAAGTGTTTCCCTATGAGGACAGGCTGACGGCAGAGGATGTCTATGCCTTTGACCGTCTTGCAAATCTCGAATATATTGCTTCCGGTACGACGGCGTTTTTCGATATGTATTTTTATCCGGACAGCACGGTGCAGGCGGCGATCGAATGCGGACTGCGCGGAATACTCTGCGGCAGTATCAACGGTACGGAAAAGGATGTGGAGCGTTTGAATGATCAATTTCAGAAGTTCCGGAATATCCATCCGCGGATCGGCTACCGGCTCGGATTCCATGCAGAGTATACGAGCGATGAGAGTCTGCACCGCGGCGTTGCAGCGCTTGCGCGTGCGGAACGGCAGCCGGTGTATATGCATATCAGCGAAACGGAAAGGGAGCATCATGAATGCGTCGAACGGCATGGCGCGTCGCCTGCGCAGTATTTTGAATCGCTTGGGATGTGGGAATACGGCGGCGGCGGATTTCACGGCGTCTGGCTGGATGAAGCTGACCGCGCCGTATTTCAGCGGAACGGGCTTTGGATGATTTCCTGTCCGGCGTCCAATGCGAAGCTCGCCAGCGGCATTGCGCCGCTGAAGGAGGCGCTGAGCGAGGGCGTCAATCTTGCGCTTGGTACAGACGGTGCCGCTTCCAACAATGCGCTTGATATGTTTCGGGAGATGTATCTGGGAACTGTGCTGCAAAAGCTGCGGCATATGGATGCGGCAGCGATTCCGGCGGCTTCGATGCTGCGCGCCGCAACGGTTGGCTCTGCGCGCGCAATGGGACTGCATGACTGTGATATTCTGGCGGAGGGCAAGCAGGCTGACCTGATTGAGATTGATTTGCAGGCGCCGAATATGCAGCCGGCACACCATATTCCGGAAAGTCTCGTACTGAACGGCGGACGCGGTAATGTTCTGCTGACGATGTGCGCCGGAAAAATACTTTATGAAAACGGCGAATACTGTATTGGGATTACGCCGGAAGCGGTCATTGCCGATACCAAAAGCCGGATTGACCGTCTGACGCGCTGATTTACATAGTTTGCATAGAAAAACCGCGGAGATCGACGATGCGCCGAATCCGCGGTTTGCTTGCATTTATAATGATTTCAAAGACCGAGCCGATTTGCCAGCGCCTCTAACGACAATGCGCCAACGGTTTGCTTGATGACCTTGCCGTTTTCAAAGAGCAGGAATGCCGGAATGCTGTCGATGCCGAATTGTATGGCAAGCTCCTGTGCTTCGTCAACATTGATCTTGACGACTTTCAGCTCCGGATATTTTGCGTCAAGTTCTTCCAGAACGGGTGTCATCATCATGCAGGGTCCGCACCATGACGCCCAGAAGTCAACCAGAATCTTTCCGGTTTCATCCAGAACTTCAGCTTCAAATTCTGCCGCGCTTTCAATATGCATAATTGCCATCAAATGAATCCTCCTTATTTTTCTTTGTAGTATAATCTGCAATGGCAGTAGCCTTCAAATTCCGGATCGGCAATCTGGTCGCGGAATTCTTGGCACATACATAGGTTTTCCTCGGTGCGCTGCAGCCGGCAGGGACAATAGCCCTCCTTTTTGAGCAGACCCTCACGGATGCGGGCGACAACCGCTTCGTCAGCATTCAAACGAATCTTCATGCTTTCACGCTCCTGACATTTTGTTATATATATAATATCCTGAGAATTCTCTGATAACCCTATTGTAGCATAATTTTTGGAACGTGTCAAGCAATTTATATAACTGTTCGCTGTAAACAGACAGATGTATCGTGCAGAAATACAAAATCATAAAAATGGGTATTGACAAATCAGACGCGATATGATAGAATAAAGGTACGGACAGAGGCGCGGGCTTGATGAGTCCTGCCGGATGAGGGTGCCGAACCCGCGATTGCACGATCAGATTCCGACAGAAAAGGCAAGACCGCCGAAGCAGCTCCGATACGGTATCGGAATTGCTGGGCGCGTACCAAATAGGTGCGTGACTGTCACACGGCATTCAGACAGGAATGCTTTGTGGAGTGCTGACCGGTTTTTTGCGAACCACGCTGCATCCGGAAACGTCAGCGGCGCGAATCGCAAATCCGTTCAACTGCTCAATGTCCGCCATATGCTGGCGGATTTTTTTCTGCCTCAGGCTTTCTGCGCGCGGCAGCGTGCGGAACGAAACAAGAAATGGAGGACTCTAGTTATGAAAGAATTTCGTGTAGGCATCATCGGTGCAACGGGTATGGTTGGTCAGCGTTTTGCGCTGCTCCTTGCGGATCATCCGTGGTTCAAGGTGACTGTTATGGCAGCATCTTCCCGTTCCGCAGGCAAAACCTATCGCGAGGCTGTCGGCGCAAGATGGGCGTTCAAGGATCAGCCTATGCCGGAGAAGTTTGCGGATCTCGTGATCTATGATGCCGGTGCAGACATCGAAAAAATCGCTGCTCAGGTTGATTTCTGCTTCTGCGCAGTCGATATGAAGAAAGATGAGCTTCGCGCGCTGGAGGAGGCGTATGCAAAGGCGGAATGCCCGATCGTTTCCAATAACTCTGCGCATCGTTTTACGCCGGATGTGCCTATGATTATTCCGGAACTGAATCCGGAGCATCTGGAGATTATTGCTTCTCAGAAAGAGAGACTGGGCACCAAGCGCGGCTTTATCGCGGTTAAGTCCAACTGCTCGATTCAGAGCTATGTTCCGGCGCTGCATCCGCTGCGTAAATTCGGCATTCAGCAGGTACTCGCCTGCACTTATCAGGCAATCTCCGGTGCCGGAAAGACCTTCGAGCGCTGGCCGGAAATGGTCGATAACCTGATTCCGTATATCGGCGGCGAGGAAGAAAAGTCCGAGCAGGAGCCGCTTAAGATCTGGGGTACGATCGAAAACGGTGAGATCGTCAAGGCGCAAAGCCCGCTGATTACGACGCAGTGCCTCCGCGTACCGGTTTCGGATGGCCATACGGCTGCCGTATTTGTCAAATTTGAAAATAAGCCGAGCGCGGAAGAAATCAAGGCTGCATGGGCGGAGTATAAGGGCGTACCGCAGGAGCTTGATCTGCCGCACGCACCGAAGCAGTTCCTCAACTATTTCGAGGATCCGGATCGTCCGCAGGCAAAGATCGACAGAAATCTGGAAGGCGGTATGGCGATTTCGGTCGGCAGACTGCGCGAGGATACCATGTTCGATTACAAGTTTGTCTGTCTCTCGCACAATACGCTGCGCGGCGCGGCAGGCGGTGCAGTGGAACTTGCAGAGCTGCTCGCAGCAAAGGGCTATTTCGACCGCTGAGTTTTCTGTCCCATGCACAGTGAGGAAATGATTCTATGAAGGAAAACGAAATTCTGTTCACGCTCCGGGTCAAAGGCGTAGAATAATTCCTTTCAGAAGAGAAGCCGAATTATCTCTATGGTAATTTCTTTGGATTCGTGGTGTTTGGATTAATTTTTGTTTTATTTTGAGGCTTAGATAAGACTGTCTCGTTCAATAATAAAATCGGACATATATTCTCCTTTGTGATGTCGGTATTCTTCCTTGTCAGATGTATCTCTATATTCGGGATAGTGTGAATCCTCTCATTCACACCTCAAGACACCCGCACCCCCCGGGACCGGTTCTGATTCTCTACGACGGTTACGGACAGCGTGTACGGTATGAAGAGAATTCTGCGCAGGACTTTTCGGTGCAAAAACTGATCTGTATGCCGAAGGAAAGAAATCCGCGGGCGGATATTATTACTGACAGTGTCATAAAAGATAAAATAAAAGTTGTTATATCCGATTATCAGAATCTGTTTGATATGCGGTTGTGATTCAACCGCAATATCCGAAGAAAGGAGCGGATCCGCGGCATGAGATCTGTATTTGTATGCCCGATGCAGGATACGATTGAGATTGCAGCGATCGAGGTTTACAGTGATCTCAATGTCTACGGCGGCATTTCCTTTGAAAGCTATGTACCGAAGGAGCAGCCTGTTTATCCGTATGTACCGGCATATTTCCAGTCCTATAATCATCAGCGCGGACCGCTGCGGAGTTTTCTGCGCGAGCATACTTACGGCTTGAAGCCGCGGAATTATCTGCTTGCGCTGCACGATGACGCAACCGATTTGGAGGCGCACGCGCTCAGCGAATTGCTGATTGCCTGCGGCGCAAAGGAAACGCTGATGGAATACCGTGCATTTCTGCTCTCATCGGATGAGCGTTATATTGCTGTAACGGGTTCCAAACGGTCGATTTCCGTAACGATGGTGATGAACGACCGCGATGAGACAGAGCGTATTTTTGTTCCGATACAGGACGCCGGATTCGACGCGGTCAAGGACGCAATCCGGACGCTCGATCCGGATGAGCTGCTGCCAGTCTACCGGTTCGGCGCAGGCGAGGCGCTCAGTACAATCGGAAAACCAATTCATGCCGGCGAAATGGTTCGGAACTTTGTCAAAATGCTTTGATCGAAAATATACTATCGACAGGGGTGTGTATTGAGATGAACCTAAGCGAAAGCCTGCTGCGCGTCCGTGCAGACGGTACGCTGGAGCAGATACCCGCAGCGGCCGGAAGCGTGACGCAGATCATGCTTGCGGATTTGCTGCATACGGATGTGACGGAGCGTTTGCGCGTATCGCAAAGACCGGCAGATCTCAGGGTCGGGGATGCGGTACTGTGCTTCTTTCTCGACGCACGCAGCGGTGACCGGTCGCTTGACGCCAATACACTCGGTACCTGTCTTTATCATACCGGATGTCCGATTTATGGCGATCTGATTTTTGCGCTGTGCGCGCAGGATAGTGATTCCGCCGAGGTCTCCGGATTTGACGCAGTGCAGTATGCGCAGCTTCTTGCATGGCTGCAAACCGAGTTTTCGGCGCTGCTGCATGAGAATCATACGATACAGAAAGGATGATTTAGAATGAAGCCTACTATATTTACCGGTGCAGCAGTTGCACTTGTGACGCCGTTCCAGACGGACGGTTCCATCAACTATGAAGAATTTGCAAGACTGATCGACTTCCAGATCGAAAACGGGACGGATGCGCTCGTCATTGCCGGTACAACCGGTGAAAGCTCCACACTCTCCGAGCAGGAGCATATTGACTTGATCAAGTTTGCAGTCGAGCATACGAATCATCGCGTACCGGTGATTGCCGGTACCGGCAGCAATTCCACTGAAACTGCCGTCATGCTTTCCAAGGCGGCGGAAGAAGTTGGCGCGGACGCACTTCTGATCGTCACGCCGTACTACAATAAGACCACGCAGCGCGGTCTGTATGTTCATTATAAGACGATTGCGGAAAGCGTAAAGCTGCCGATTATTCTTTATAATGTACCGTCCAGAACCGGACTGAATATTGACGTCGAGACCGCTGCGAAGCTTGCGGAGATCGAAAATATCGTTGCCATGAAGGACGCCGTCGGCAGTATTACTTATACCGCGAATCTGATTGCACGCTGCGGCGACAGTATGGATGTTTACAGCGGCAATGACGACCAGATCATACCGATGATGAGTCTTGGTGCAAAGGGTGTCATCTCTGTGCTGTCGAATGTTGCGCCGAAGGAAACGCATGACATGACGGCTGCTGCGCTTGCAGGCGATTTCCAGACCGCCGCTGCGCTTCAGCTCAAGTATCTCGGACTGATTCATGCGCTGTTCATTGAAACAAACCCGATTCCGGTCAAGGAAGCTGTCAACCAGATGGGTTATGCAGCAGGCGGCTGCCGTCTGCCGCTGTATGAAATGGCAGATGAGACCAAGGCGACTCTCGTAGCAGAAATGAAGAAGCAGGGCTTGGTATAAGCGATAGGCAGTGCCGTTTGAAGGTGGATTCAGACGGCATTGCGGCATAATATATGAAAGGAATGAAAAAAATGATTCAGATAGCAGTCAGCGGCGTGTCCGGCCATATGGGCAGAACGCTGGTCAGCAGCATTGCGGATCGTTCCGACTGTGGGATTTGCTGCGGTATTGATATCCGGACAGACGCAGGCTTCATGTTTCCGGTATACGACAGTCCTTCCAAGATGATCGAAAAGCCGGATGTTATCATTGATTACAGTCATCCGAACAGCCTGAACGCGCTGCTTGCATACGCACAGGCGACCGGTACGCCGGTTGTATTGGCAACGACCGGTTATTCCGAGGAGCAGCTTGCACAGATCAGAGCAGCGTCAGCAAATGTTGCACTGTTTTCATCGTTTAATATGTCGATTGGCATTCAGCTTTTGATTGCGCTCTCGAAGAAGGCAGCCTCGGTTCTTGGCAATCAGTTTGATGTCGAGATCATCGAAAAGCATCACAATCAGAAGATAGATGCGCCGTCCGGAACTGCGCTGATGCTTGCGAATTCGCTCTGTACGGAGTATGATCCGCCGAAGCATCTGGTATATGATCGTCACAGTGTTCGGAAGAAGCGCGAAATCGCCGAAATCGGAATGCATTCGATTCGGGGCGGTTCGATTGTTGGTGAGCATGAGGTGCTGTTTGCCGGTCCGGACGAGTGCATTTCTCTGAAGCATTCTGCATCATCCAAACGTGTATTTGCAGAAGGCTCTGTCAATGCAGCGCTGTTCCTTGTCGGAAAGCAGCCGAAGCTCTATGATATGACCGATCTGCTGAATGAAGCATGATAATATAATAAACAAAAACTCCGTATACCGAGGTGTACGGAGTTTTTATATTCAGGCAAATTATTTTTGCTGCGGTGATTGTCTCTGGATCGGTTCACGTTCGACATTTCTTGCGAGATAATGATCGACCTTAATATTGAGCTTCATGCTGCCCTGATTGACATATTCAGCAGCCGCGTGCTGTTTTTTGACGGTACGGAGCTGTGAAATCAAAATGAAAAGCGTAATACCGCCGGCAACCAGACCAATAATGATCGGAATAAGAAATTGCATTGATAGACTCCTTTCAATTCATCAGCATTTTGATAATAAAGCTGATGATGGTAACGCCAACGGTTACGGCGCCGAAAACGATGGCAGCCTTAGCCTTGTCTATAGGCAGATTTCCGACAAATTTGCCGCTTTGACCATTCATACCGAAGGTAAACTTTTTGTCATTCCATGAGGTATTGAGCAGCCAGACCGGATACAGTGCATATTTTGTCTGACCATTCTGAAGTTGGATGCTGTCGTGCTCCACATCAACAGAATCGTAACCTTGTACTGTTTTGCGGAATTCATCGAGCGTACTCTGTCGGATGCGCGTATTTGCGCGTTCAATGCTTGCTTCAGCATCGACGTCGTAGCGGTCAGCCAGATAGCCGGAGAGATATGCAGTCTGGAATGGTACCGCCTGCTTAATATCAAATGGTTCGAGCGATTCCATCATAGTGTCGTCCATTTTCTCGGAACCGTCAACGGGGACGTTTGAGAACGAAAGACCGCCTTGACGGCGAAGCGCATAGAGTTTTGTTTCCGTATAGCGATAATTAGAATCGCTCCAGCGCTTTATTTTTTTTGCACGGTAACGGATATCGGCAGACACATTTGCGTCAAACAGCCAGACGGGCACATATACGCCCTTGATTTCATCAATATGATTCTGACTTTTAAAGATTTTCGGCAAAAGGAATTTGCCTTCCATATGCTTGAGCAGAGCTGCTTTTGCAGCTTCCTTATCGAGTTTGAACGGGATAATGAGATCGGGTTTCAGATCGCCGCTGAACTGTCCTGTCATGATAACGGGATTATCGCAATATGGACATTTAGAAGCGGCAGTCGTTTCATCGGCGATCACCTCGCCGCCGCAGGAGTTACACGAATAAACACGTAAATTTTCAGCTTCTCCTTGCGTCCATTCGCTGCCAGCGGAGTCCTCCCAATTCATTGCGCTTTCCTGTGCGGCGTCGCTGAACTGTTCATCGTAAGCTTTTAGTGATTCGAGATCAAATTCAGAAAGGCAAAACGGACATTTCATCTGCTGCGAAGAACTGTCGAATTCAATTTGTCCACCGCAGCTTGGACATTTGTATTGCAACACATCGGCCATTGGAACGTATCCCCTTATTTAAAAATATGTAAAAAGCCGGGCGAGGGTATATTCTCACCCGGCTAATTTGTCATTATATTTATGATTGTACGTCTTTCTCGTCAAAGAGGTCGCCGCATTCCGGACAGAATTTCGGCGGATTAGCCGGATCAGTCGGCTGCCAGCCGCACTTATCGCACTTATAGAGCAGAGCGCCTGCCGGTTTTTTGCTGCCGCAGTTCTGGCAGAACTTACCCTGATTGACGGTGCCGCAGGAGCAATTCCAGCCTGCAGCGGGCGCCGGCTGTGCGGAACCGCAGTTCATGCAGAATTTACCGGTATTGGCAGTACCGCAGGAGCAGTTCCAAGTATTTGCAGCGGGAGCCGGCGCGACAGGAGCCTGAACCGGTGCAGCCTGCTGCTGACCCATTGCAAAGAGCTGACCGGGGTTAAGACCGCCGCCCATATTCTGAGCCATACCCATACCCATAAAGGCATTGATAGCGCCGTTTGTATTTTTAGCCGCGTCCTGCATAGCCTGTGCCTGCGCGCTGACGAGCGTTGCAGCAGCCATATTCGGATTGCGGTTGATTGCTGCGCGCTGTGCCTGCTTGATCATCTCCTCATCCTCACGCGGAATCGTGACGGAATTGATGGTGATTTTGCTCAGTGTAATACCGCGGTTCAGCGACCATTCTTCGCGCAGCGCTTCAATCATAGCGTCACGCAGTTCTGTGGTATGACCAGGCAGTGCGCTATAGCGGATACCCTGCGCCGAGATTGCAGCGAATGCAGGCTGCAAAGCCATCAGGAATTCGCTTCTCATCATATCCTGAAGGTTGTTGCTCTGATTGTCATAGTAGCTGTCACGAGCATTCGACTGGGAGAAACGGAATTCCTCTCTGACATTGCCTGCTACCTTAGTATAGAACAGGATCGGATCGCTGATGACAAACTGATACATACCATTGCAGCGAACAGAAACATCAATATCCAGACCGATATTATTGTCAACGACGCGGAACGGAATCGGATTCTGCGTACCGAATTTACAGCCCATAATCTCCTTGATATTGAAATAATAGACGCGCTGATCCTTACCGGTATCGCCGCCTCTGGCGAAACGTCTGCCGAACGTTTTGAAGCTTTCGATAATACCCTTGCCGAGTTTGCCGGAGAAGATGCTCGGTTCTGTACCGATATCGTATGTATATTCGCCGGGTTCGGCGCAGATTTCCATAATTCTGCCCTGCTCGACGATAATCATGCACTGACCATCAGCAACCGCGATGACGCTGCCGTTTGTGATAATATTATCATCGCCCTTGTTGTTACCCTTAGTACGCTTATGTCCTTTTGTCATCAGAACATCGGGCGGAAGAGAATCACAATAGAAGTATTCGAGCCACTGATCCTTCAGTGTGCTGCTGCCTGCCTGAATTGCTGCTGCAATCAATCCCATATAAAAAACTCCTTTCAGTCCTGCGGTGAATTCCCGCATCCATTATGTAACGTAGCACATGGCTGCTCCGCAAGGGAACGAAAAACCATATACTGCTTATATTATAACATATTTTTCGATGAAATGCAATGAGAAATGAGCAGATTTCACAAGAATCAAATACACAATTATTTTCAACAATTTTGTGCATATTGCGTATGGCGATCGAGAAAGAATATGTTTCAAGAAAGATCGTTTTAAAAAGCGAATCCGGAGAAGATATCAGATCTTCTCCGGATGGATTTCGGTTTGCTTGACAGATTTGAACGATTCACTCTCTTATATATTTGTGATCTGTTTCAGGCGCGTCTGCGTCCGCAGAAACATAGCGTTCAACCTTCATATGGAGGTCATATTTTTCACGCAGCAGGATGATTTCCTGCATCATTGGCGATTGATGGTGCACATCGAGCGTGTTCTGACTATCCCAGCTATCAATCAGAAGTACCGTTTCGTGATCATTCATTGGGAAGAAGTATTCATATCGAAGATTACCGTTTTCTGCACGGATTTTCTCTACGATTCCATTTGCAATCATTTCATTTGCAAATTTTCTTGCATTACCATTTTCGCCCTTGTAATAAATATGGATTGTAATCGCCATATTCAGACTCCTATCTATGAAAAAATGGATTCATCAGCAGCGCTGCAAGTAAGAGAAAGCCACTTTTGACAAACAAATCAAAAGTGGCTTTATCGCGCTTTGATATTACGATTTCCTTATGAACCAACATTTTCAGTAATTACTGCGGTCCGATGTAATCGGAATTGCCGAAAGCAAGAATCGGTAAGCCGATTGGATACAAGAATAACGACAGCAGGAAGAAACCGATGCCCTTATCGAATGCTTTTGCCATTTTGAAAAGCATAATCAGATAAATGATAAAGTTGACACCCGGAATCAATGACAGAATTGTCATCAAACCAGCATTGGTATCCCAAACGATCTTGAACATTGTGTAGATGTTGAGAATCGGAACGATCGCCTTCCAACCGCTCTCATCAGCCTTGGAGAACAATTTCCATATTGAGATCAAACAAACGACTGATATAATCAGAGCAAAGATACAAAATATACTTCCGACGATACCCATTCCGACTGCAAGATCATCAACGTTCACACTGCTTTCAAATGCCACATCATCTAATGAAATTTCCATTTTTGTCTGTCACCTCCTTTGTCGAGGACTTGATGTTAAAACAATGATGTTGGATCATGGCGTTATTATAAAATAAAACTATTAATTTGTCAATTACTTTTGGAAAAGATTTTTAGATTCTGCATAATACACAAAATCAAATTGGGAATATGTGAGCATATTTATTAGAATGCTGTATACGAATCCGGCGATATTCGACTTTTTTTCTGATTCCCATTGAAATTTCCATGCTGATATGCTATAATATACATATGATATGCACCGTGCGTTACGTGCGGAGCATGAATGTTATCTTTCAAAGGAGAATGCAATATGTATATTACCTGTCTGGATCTGGAAGGCGTCCTTGTGCCGGAAATCTGGATTGCGTTTGCGGAAGCAAGCGGAATTCCGGAACTGAAAAAAACTACGCGCGATGAGCCGGATTACGATAAACTGATGAATTATCGTCTTGCAATCCTCAAAGAGCATGGTCTTGGACTGAAAGAGATTCAGGAGACGATTGCGAAGATTGAGCCGATGGAGGGCGCAAAAGCGTTTTTGGATGAGCTGCGCGCGATTGGTCAGGTGATTATCATCAGCGATACATTTTCGCAGTTTGCAACACCGCTGATGGAGAAGCTCGGCTGGCCGACCATTTTCTGCAATTCGCTGGAGGTTGCCGAGGACGGCACGATTACCGGCTTTAAAATGCGCTGCGAGAAATCTAAGCTGACAACGGTAAAGGCGCTTCAGTCGATCGGCTACGACACAATCGCAAGCGGCGACAGCTTCAATGATCTCGGCATGATCGAGGCAAGCAAGGCGGGCTTCCTGTTCCGTTCGACAGAGCAGATCAAAAACGATTACCCGCAGTATCCGGCTTATGAGACCTATGCGGAATTGCTTGCGGCAATCAAAAATGCTATGGTATGATAGACGAATGATTTTACATCCCGATCGGTATTAGGAATGCCGGTCGGGATGTATTTTTGCGTCATCATTTACTGCGCGATTTGGAATGATTTTTTGTTCATATTTTCGCTATCCTCTTGACACTACTGACTTTTTGTGCTATACTATTGATAAATTGTAACTTCATGATGTGCGAAAGGAGAAACCCATGGCCAAGCGACTTTTGATCGGCGTGATCGTCTGTGAGACAGAGCAGCTTATGCAGCGGAGACTGATTAAGGGCATTTCCGCGCAGGCATTTGCATTAGATATGGATATTGCGGTGTTTTCGTGCATCACGAACAATTCGGAAATGACGCCTTATCAAAAAGCAGAATTCAATCTGTTTCAATATATGAATCTGCCATCGTTCGACGGCATCCTTTATTTGCGCGATTCGTTCCACTGCGAGGAGGAGAAGCTCGTACTGGACGCGATGCTGCAAGAGCAGAAAATGCCGGTGCTTGTGCTGGATAATGATACAAGCCCGTTCCCGTATTTGATGATGGATGACCGCAGCGGCTTTGCAGCGATCACGTCGCATCTGATTCAGAAGCATGGTCTGACCGATCTGCTTTGCCTGACGGGTACGCGCGGACATTATACTGCGGAGCAGCGTGCGCTCGGTTTTCGGGACGCCATGGAGGCGGCGCATCTGCCCGTCACCGACGATATGATTCTCTATGGCGATTATTGGCATGACGCGGCTAAAGCACTGGCGCAGGAGTTTATTGACGGCAAGCGGAAGCTGCCGCAGGGTGTTGTATGCGGAAACGATCCGATGGCAATGGCGCTTTGTCATGGTCTGATCGGAAACGGCATCCGGATTCCAGAGGACGTCATGATAACCGGCTATGACGCCTCTCTGACCGAAACGCGCAGCATGATTCCGCTGACAAGTTATGTCCGTAAGAATTTTCTGCTTGGCGCGCAGGGCGTTGCAAGGCTATATCAGATGATGACCGGCGAGGATTGCAAACTGATAGAGCCGGAACGTATCGAAGTGATTACGGGCGATAGCTGTGCCTGCGGCGTAGATGTGGATTATCTCAAGCATCAGATTCGCGTCGAGGAAACGCTGGAGAACTTCCGCACAATGTTCCGGACAAGCAATATGAGCAGCCGTCTGACGAGTAAGCAGACGCTGGATGAATGTATGGCGACGATTCGTGAGCATATTTATCTGATACGCGATGTGCAGGAATATTATCTCTGCCTCTGCGAAGACTGGGAGGGCGGCGGCGCATTGGAGAATCCTGCCGAATACCGCAGAGAAGGATTCCCGAAGCATATGCTGCTCAAGCTCTTTGACGAGCCGGGAGGCGGCGTTGTCACAAAGCCGTTTCAGACGACGAAAATGCTGCCGCGTTTGCATGAAGAACGCGATAAGCCAGCCTGTTATTTCTTCTCGCCGCTGCACCATAACGACCGGATATTCGGTATCTCTGCGCTGAGCTTCGGTTCGCGGCTCGATACCTATGATCCGATTTATTGCGAATGGATTTCAGTCGTGAATATTGCGCTGGAATTTGTCCGGATGCAGACATATCTCAAACGCTTCAACAACCGCATCTATCTTTCTTCGATTCGCGACTCGCTGACGGGATTGTATAATTACGAAGGCTATCGGAAATTTTCGCGCGAATGCTTTGAAGCGGCGAAGAATGAGCACCGTAGATTTTTATTGCTCTATGCCAGCTTCGACTCGCTGCGGCAGGTCAATGAAACATATGGCCATTCCGAGGGAGACAGTGCCGTGACCGTGCTTGCGAATGCGATGAACAATAGCTGCACGACCTACGAACGCTGTGCGCGGATTGAGGACGCGGAATTTTCAATCATCGGCTATCAGGATTATGAGGAAGACGCTTGCCAGCGTATGATGTATGCGATTTCAGGCTATCTGGAGCATTATAACCAAAGTTCCCTGAAGCCCTATAAGCTTTCCGCGAGTTTTGGTTATTTCTGCGATTATATCACGCCGAATACTACGCTGGAGGAAATTACGGCAATGGTTACGGCGCGGATCGAGGAAAGCCGTGCGACCAAGCAGAATGAAAAAGCGTCGCCGTATTATCGTGAATTTGTCAATCTGCGCGAACGAATCTACAGCGATCCGCAGGAGGATTGGAGCATTGACGCGATGTGTCGCGATTTGATACTCAGCCGCGGATATTTCCAGAAGTTGTATACGCGCTGCTTTGGCATCAGCTTTACGCAGGACGTCATTAACAGTCGTATTGAGCTTTCCAAGCGGTTGCTTTCGAGCACCGATTATAGCATTGCCTATATCGCCGATCAGAGCGGCTACAGCAATTATGTCCACTTTATGCACCAGTTCAAGAAGATTGTCGGTATCACCCCGACGGAATATCGTAAGCGTAAGCGGCAGACCGAAGACTGAGGCGGCATAGTTTGATACGCGCAACCAATCAGCGTGCTTTATATTTTATATGGAACGGGAAAAGAGTGCAGATGTAAATGCACTCTTTTCAGTCTGTTGAGAAACTTACGGGTGCGCACACCGAAGGTGAAATAAAAGTATTGGTCGAGCTTTTTCAAAAGCTCGCGGGTTCTTAGGGCAGCGCTCTTAGGGCAGCGCCCTAAGTCGCACTCCGCAGAGTGCGAAACTCCACATTTTGCGTTCTATTTCGGGAAGATAGGGGTTTGGGGGAAGTGCCCCATTATTGATCTCTATACCTCTCTTGTGTGATTCTAAATCAGAACAGAGGACTTTATCTACAAGCTGAAAAGAGTGCAGTTGTAAAATACTGCACTCTTTTTGCTGCATATGAGGAATCCGGCGACCGATTGCGTCTTATTATATGAAAGCGCTTTCAGATGCCCGAAAGGAGGGAATGCTTTGAAGGACAGCGAACTGTATCAGCTATTACAAACCGATCCGGAACTTGGTATGCGGGAGTACATTGCGCAGTATTACGCACTTGTTGCAGCGATCTGCAAAGGAATTCTGCCGCACGCGCCGGAGGATGCCGAGGAGTGCGTCAACGAGAGCTTTCTGCGACTCTGGCAGACGCTTGATACAATGCAGAATCCTGCGCATCTACGAGCATATCTTTGTATGATTGCGAGGAATCGCGCGCTTTCGGTTTACCGGAAGAATCGCGCCGCCGCGCAGCGAAGCGAGAAACTGCCGGAGCAGGCGGACGCGGATTTCATTGCAGAGCTTGACCGCAGAGCCGACGCCGAGGCACTCCAATCCGCGGTGATGCGGCTCAAAGAGCCAGACCGCGAGATTTTTGTCCGAAAGTATTATTATCTGGAGAGCATGGCGTCGCTTGGCAAGCGCTTCGGGATGCCGGTCAAAAAGATCGACAATATCCTCTATCGCTCCAAGCAGCGCCTGCGCAAAATTCTGAAGGAGGATGCTGAATGAACAATTTTTATGATTATCTTGCAGAACTCCAACAAAATTCTGCTGCCAAAAAATATCGTATCCGCAGATGCACAAAGCAGGTGCTCGGCAGCATGAAGCCGCAGCCCAAACTGCGGCGGCGGTTCCGGATCGCATTTGTCTGCTCGGTTGTGCTGCTGACGGTTTGTACAGTGATCCCCGTGATGCAGTCATTCGCTGACCGTCCGGACTGGCGGGATACCTACGAATTTCAGTCTTTCAAGCCTGAATCCGAAATCGACCGCAATCTGGAGGCGCTCAGCGAGATTCTCGTGACAGATCCGCAGACCGTTGAACAGGACGGTTATACACTGACGCTTTCGTCATATGCAACAGACGGCGTGACCGGCATGGCATTTGCCGAGCTGAAAGTTCCCGATGATTTTGACTGGCAGTATCCATATTTTGGCGGATATTGCGAAGCGGTCTGGACGGATACCGAAACGGGCGAGGTAATCCTGCGCGGCAGCAAAAACGGTGCGATCACCTGTCAGGGCGCTCTGACGCCGACTGCCGATCCGCATATTTACCGCGCACAATGGCTGCTTCGTCCGGTCGGAGACAGAAGAACCGAACCCGGCGGAATGCCGCAGCATCTTGATACGCCTGTCCCCTATACACTGACAATTACACAACTGGAGCTGCGCGATGAATACTATGATTTTGATGAGGAAACGCGCGAATATACAAACCACAGAAATCCGCACCGTATCGTGTTCAATACTGATTTTCAGATCAAAGCTGAGCAGAATCTCCTCATGCGCGAGCGGACAGATGACCGCTTCGGACAGATCCGCGTGACACCGTTCGGGCTGTATCTCTGGTCGTATGACGATCTGGAAATTGCGCAGAATTTCGAGGCAGTCAGTCCTGTGCGCCTGTTGTTGACGATGCGTGACGGAACGGTTCATAGTCAGGATGATTCGCACTGGAACACCGGCAATTACAATACAAACAATTATACAGATGAGGGACTTGCGATTTTGCAGGAACGTGGCGAGGAACTGCCGCCGCCTCATGCGACATTCTGCACCTATTTCTGGGATGCGATCACTCCGGCAGAAGCGGTGCAGATTGGTTTCGAGAAAGGCGATGCAGTGATTACGCTCGAATAAGTTGCATTTTTTTCGGATTTGTGCTATCATAGATGCGAAAGGATGTGGTACCATGTCAGCAATTCAGCACCCGTTTCCGCCGCTCTATGACGCGCATTCGGAGATATTGATTCTGGGGAGTTTTCCGTCGGTGAAATCGCGCGAGCAGCAATTCTTCTACGGGCATCCGCAAAACCGCTTCTGGCGCGTGACAGCAGCCGTATTCGGCGTGGAAGTACCGGTAACGATCGAGGAAAAACGCGCGTTTCTGCTGCAAAATCATATCGCACTCTGGGATGTGATCGCGTCCTGTGAGATCACGGGTAGTTCTGACAGCAGCATCCGGAATGTCGTGCCGAATGATCTGACGCCGATTTTCGAGACAGCGAAAATCCGATGGATTTATGTCAACGGTGGAACTGCTGCGAAGTATTATGACAAATTTCAGAAGCCGTTGTTATGCAGGGAGGCTGTGCGGCTGCCATCGACCTCTCCTGCAAATGCGGCATGGAGTCTTGAACGGCTGATTGCAGCTTGGAAAGCACAGATTCATATATGAAAAAAGGTAAGCCGTATGGATTTGCGGCTTACCTTTTTGTTTGGATTCATTTGAATGCTGTGTCCAGATGTACGAGCACTGTATTGGAAACGAGCCAGCCCTGCGGCGTCATACGAAGCGAATTGCCATCAGTTTGCAGATACATCGGGATAAGCGGCTTGGCTTTGCGCAGCAATCGCTCCCGACTCTGCGGAACGCTGTCGAGCCGTATTCCCTCGGCAAGACGCAGTCCGAGCATAACGCGTTCGGATTCGCTTTCTGCATTTGGTTCTGTGACGATTTCCTGCTGAACCGACGCGGCGCAGAAGCGTTCCAAATCCCGATTGACCGCATACCGCATACCATGGTGACAGGAATGCGCAGCCGGTCCGATGCCATAATACGGTTCGAGCCGCCAATATTTACAGTTATGCGCGGACATGGAATCCGTTCTGCGTGCAAAATTCGATATCTCATAGTGAATAAATCCGCGTGCTGCCAGCGTATCGTGCATCTGCATATAGCGGTCGGCAAGAGAATCGTCGTCGAGCAGATCAGGCGGACACAGTCCGAATGGGGTATGCTCCTCAATTTTCAGCATATATGCGGAAATATGTGAAACGGGGAGTGCAGCGGCAGTTTCCAGTTCCTGCTGCCAAAGCGTTTCCGTATGTTCTATCAGACCGAGCATCAGGTCGATGGACAAATTGGAGAAACCAGCCTCCGCGGCGCGCCGGACAGCTTGTATGCCTTGCGCCGGCGAATGCTTTCTGCCGAGGATATGCAATATATTCTCATCAAAGGACTGGATTCCAAGCGAGAGCCGATTGACGCCGGAATTGCGCCATTCTGCGAGCTTTTCCGCAGTAGCCGTCAGAGGATTTGCTTCGAGGGTGATTTCGGCGTTCGCAGCAAGCTGACAGCGCTGCCGGATTGCGTCCAGAAAGCGGCGGATGGTCTCGGCAGGTAGCAGAGAGGGCGTACCGCCGCCAAAATATACCGTATCTGCGGATAATCCGCTAGGCAGCGCATGGAGATTCCGACAGACTGCGTCCGCATAGCGCGCAGCAGTTTCACGGGAATACCGCACGGAATAAAAATCGCAGTAGGGACATTTGACAGCGCAGAACGGCACATGAATATAGATGCCTGCGCTCATTGCCGCTTGATTGCCTCGATCAGCTTGCCGAAGAACATATCGAACAGGAAACCGATTACATACGATAGAATCAGCGGTACAACGCCGAACCAGAATACCTGCATCAGATTTTCATGGACAAAATAGATATAGATAATCATGATGAACGCCGCGAGCCGCAGCACGGAATTGACGAGCAGCGACGCTTTGCCGTTGACGCAGCGAACGCCGCATTCAGGACAGGGTTTACCGGCGCTGCTCATGCCGCCGCAGCGTGCTTTCATCAGGGATGTAAAGCTTTTTTTGCCGCAGTGCGGACAAATATGTTTCATATGGACGCCTCCGTATTTGGGTTATTCATCAAATTTCAGGACTGCCATGAACGCTTCGCTTGGAACCTCGACGGAGCCAAGCTGCCGCATCCGCTTTTTACCTTCCTTCTGCTTTTCGAGAAGTTTCTTTTTTCTAGTGATATCGCCGCCGTAGCACTTTGCAAGTACGTCCTTGCGCAGCGCCTTAACGGTTTCTCTGGCGATGATTTTACCGCCGATGGCTGCCTGAATCGGAACCTCGAAGAGCTGACGCGGAATATTCTCCTTAAGTTTTTCAGCAATCTTTCTGGCGCGCGGATACGCCTTGGTATCATGTACAATGAACGAAAGCGCATCGACAATCTCGCCGTTGAGCATGAAATCAAGCTTGACCAGCTTTGAGGACACATAGCCGTCTAGTTCATAGTCGAGGGAAGCATAGCCTCTGGTACGCGATTTGAGCGCGTCAAAAAAATCGTAGATGATTTCATTGAGCGGCAGAACGTAGTGCATTTCCACGCGTACATCATCGAGATACTGCATATCCTTGAATACGCCGCGGCGCTCCTGACAGAGGTCCATAATGCCGCCGACATATTCCTTCGGAGCAAGGATGGACGCCTTGACGATGGGTTCTTCTGCGTCTGCAATATTGGCAGGATTTGGGTAATTGGACGGATTATCAATCATAATGACTTCGCCGTTTGTCAGTGTGACGCGGTAGATAACCGATGGCGCAGTCGTAACGAGATCCAGATCGTATTCGCGTTCAAGCCGCTCCTGAATGATTTCCATATGCAGCAGACCGAGGAAGCCGCAGCGGAATCCGAAGCCGAGTGCGATTGACGTTTCCGGCTCAAAAGTGAGGGCGGCGTCATTGAGCTGTAGTTTTTCGAGCGCTTCGCGCAGATCGTTGTAATGCGCGCCGTCTGCCGGATAGATACCGGAGAAAACCATCGGGCTAACCTTGCGGTATCCAGCGAGCGGTTCCGCGCAGGGGTTATTCGCAAGCGTAATGGTATCGCCGACCTGCGTATCGCCGATGCTCTTGATCGAGGCGGTCAGATAACCGACTTCGCCGGCGGTCAGAACGCCGCGGTTGATATGCTCTGTCGCGCTCATAACGCCAGCTTCCACGATGGAAAATTCCGCGCCGGTTGCCATGAGCCGGATGCGGTCTCCAATTTTGACTGTGCCCTGCTTGATACGAACATAGATGATAACGCCTTTGTAGGAATCGTAATAACTGTCGAAGATCAATGCCTGAAGGGGGGCGTTTTCATCGCCCTGCGGCGCGGGAATATCCGTGACAATGCGTTCCAGCACTTCCTCGATATTTGTACCCATTTTCGCAGAGACGCGAGGTGCGTTGAGGCAGGGGATACCGATAATATTTTCGACTTCTTCTGCAACGCGTTCCGGCTCGGCAGAGGGCAGGTCGATCTTATTGATCACTGGCAAAAGCTCCAGATCGGCTTCAACTGCAAGATAGGTATTGGCAAGCGTCTGCGCCTCGATGCCCTGCGAGGCGTCAACAATGAGAATAGCGCCTTCGCAGGCTGCAAGCGACCGGCTGACCTCATAATTAAAGTCAACGTGACCGGGCGTGTCAATCAGATTGAAGCGATAGGTTTCGCCGTTCTGCGCGGTATAGTCGAGCGCAACGGCACGCGCCTTGATTGTGATGCCGCGTTCACGTTCAATATCCATATTATCGAGAAGCTGTTCTTCCATATCGCGCGTGGCAACGGCGCAGGTCTTTTCAAGGATACGGTCCGCAAGTGTGGATTTGCCGTGGTCGATATGAGCGATAATGCAGAAATTCCGTATATTCGGTTTTGCCAATGGGGTTTCCTCCGTTCATGATGATATTCATATTATTATACCACATATCGGAAAAAAACGCAATGGTGAGATTGACAAAAGTTCGGCTTTTGGTGCAAATCGCAATCTTTATGACAAAAAATACGGTTCCATCAAAAAATGACTTGCAATTTTACGAAAAATATGGTAAAATAATAGAGTTTGAGCACGTATATGAATGCGTGACAGAATGCACAGAAAGGAAGAAAATCACATGAAGGTTGCAAATATGCTTGGAGAGCGTTTCAAGAATGCGCCCAAGGACTGTGTGATCGAGAGCCATGCGCTGATGATGCGCGGCGGCTATATGAAATACATGGCAAACGGTATTTTCTCGCTCTATACGCCCGCAAAGCGCATCATGCGCAAGATTGAGCAGATTATCCGTGAAGAAATGGATTTGGTGGACGGTCAGGAAGTCATGTTTCCGGTTGTCATGCCGGCGTCGCTCTGGGAGGAATCCGGAAGATACACCAGTATCGGCAGCGAGATGGCGCGTTGGAAGGATCGCTCCGGCAATCCGATGGTACTCGGAATGACGCATGAGGAGGCTGCTGTACATCTTGCAAGAGATACAGCGCAGTCTTATGCGGATTTCCCGTTTATGATCTATCAGATTCAGACGAAATTCCGTGATGAACCGCGGGCGAGAGGCGGTCTGATCCGCGTCCGTGAGTTTACGATGAAGGACGCCTATTCTTTCCATACCTCACAGGCTGATCTGGAGCGTTATTATGCGCGTGTATATGTCGCGTATAATCGTATTTTCGAGCGCTGCGGATGCAAAAAATTCATTTCTGTGCAGTCGGATTCCGGTATGATGGGCGGCAGTATTTCGCATGAGTTCATGCTGTTGACCGAGGTTGGAGAAGATACGCTTGCAATCTGCGACTGCGGCTATCGTGCAAACATGGAAGCGGCGGTTGTCAATGTAACAAATGAGCCGGGCGAAATCGCACCATTGACCAAGGTTTCTACGCCGGATGTCAAGACGATTGCGGATCTCACAAATTTCCTGCACATGGATGATAAGCAGTTTGCCAAGGCGGTTGTCTATCAGAAAAATGAAGACGACAGCTTTATCATTGCTTTTATTCGCGGAGATCTGGAAATCAACGAGACAAAGCTGCGGAATCATCTTGGGTATGAGATTCATCCGGCAGTTGAGATTCCTGCGGAGAGTGGAATCGTGCCGGGATTTATCGGACCGGTTGGGTTGCCGAAAACGATCAAAGTGGTGATGGACGCGTCACTCAAGGGCATTGAATCGCTTGTATGCGGCGCAAATGAAACAGATATGCACTACACCGGCATGAACATTCAACGTGATTTTGGAGACGTTGAATATGTGGATGTTGCAAAGACATTTTCTGGCGCGATATGTCCGAAGTGCGGAAAGCCGCACATCTATATTGAAAAGGGCATAGAAATCGGCAATATCTTCCAGCTTGGCAAGAAATATACAGAGTCTATGGGCATGACTTATCTGGATGAAAACGGAGAGCGTCAGGTTCCGATCATGGGCTGCTATGGCATCGGCGTCGGGAGACTGTGCGCGTCCGTATGTCAGGAGAGTCACGATAATTACGGTCCGATTTGGCCGATCAGCATTGCGCCGTGGCAGGTAGAGGTCTGCAATTTGCGCGTGGATGATCCGGCAGTCAAGGAAGCCGCAGAACGCCTGTATGCAGAACTGCAATCGCTTGGCGTTGAGGTGCTTTATGACGATAGAGATATTCGTCCGGGAGCAATGTTTGCGGACGCTGATCTGTTTGGTATTCCGCTGCGTGCGGTCATCAGCCCGAAATCTTTGAGTGCCGGCGGCATTGAAATTTCTGCGCGCGATAAATCTTTCCGTGAGACCATTCCGGCAGCAGACGCCGCTGTATGGCTTCGTGACAAGATTGTAGAGATGCTGAACGCCTGAATATAAATGAAAAAGCCGTGAAATCAGAGTAATTGCTTTGATTTCACGGCTATTATTATTTGGTAACGCAACAGGATTCGATCCCATAATATTGCATACATCGCACATCATGTTCGGAGATGCGTTCTCCGCAAATGACGATCGGTACAGCAGGCGGACACGATACAGAAAATTCCGCACAGACGCGACCGATACATTGCCCGATGGGGAGAGATACTGTTTTTGCAGATAAAATGGAGAAAAGCGGGATTGGCGGTTGATGTGCAGATGAAAACGCAGGCGGCAGTTCGAGAATGGGCGAGCGCCGCGGAAGGCTGCATAACATCGTACAAACGCGCTGCAAATCAGCGGTAGAATTATACGGCGACGGCATCATGACAACATAATCAGGATCAGCAAATTCAACGTAAATATGGCGTTTTTGCAGAATATCAGCAAGTTCGTATCCGGTATAGCCGAACGGTTTGCTTTGGATCGTCAGCTTCATCGGCTCATCACCGCAGATTGTCCAGCCGTACATTCGAAGCGTATTGCGAATGTTGACAAGCTGCGGCAAAAATACTTGCAATCGCTTTGGAAAGTCGCGATGCAGATAGCGATTGCAAAGATCCAGTGATTCCAAAATCAAATAGCTTGGACTGGTTGAAGCGAACATGGCAAGCGCTTGCCTTGCTTCTGTATGCAGGAGTTCCGGTGCGTCGCTGCGGATATGCAAATAAGCGCCGCCTGTCAGAACGGGCAGCGTCTTATGCGCAGAGGTGCAGCAGAGGTCGGCGCCGAGATCGACAGGATGAAGCGATTCCGGCAGAAAACGGAGATAAGCGCCGTGCGCGCCGTCCACAATCAGCAGGATATCATGCGCATGACAAAAATCAGCAGCAGCGCGGATATCAATAAGATTTCCGAGATAATCCGGCGAAGTCAACCAAATTGCAATCGGCTTTGTTTCATGAGATTCCAGTAACTTTTCAAGCGTATGAACTGAGACATTAGCGGATAAATAGGACGCGTCCGGTTCGGGTTGTATCCATTGTACATCAAAATGCAGGAGCGCTGACGCCGTCAGAAAAGTTTTATGCGCATTCCGTCCGGCAGCGATGACTGGTTTTCTGCCGGTTTCAGCGGCATACCGCATGATCAGAAACAGCATGGAGCGGATGCAAAGCGAAGAACCCTCTGTTGAATACAGCGTTTGGCAGCCGAACAGAGCAGATGAATTTGCTTCGCTTTCGGCGATAATGCCTTCAGGTGCAAATAACGAATCTGCGCCGTTGATTTCGGTTAAATCGAACGGTTCACAACCGAGCAGCGGTTTCCCTTTATGACCGGGCATATGCATTCTGACTGCGTTAGATTTTTCATATCTGCTTGCAAAGTCATATATCGGCGTATTCATTTGTTTTGAGAAAACTGGCGGTCGATTTCCGCCATGATTGCGCATTCCATACGCTTGCGGAATAGTTTGCATCCGGATTCATAGACGCCGCGGACAGAGCCGGTTGCATGATAGGCATTTGCCGCGCATCCGCCGGAGCAATAGAGCCGCGCCCAGCAGTTCCGGCATTCTTTGCGCGCATAGACATTGCAAGCCATAAAATCATCTTGAATTTTGGTGTTTTCAACGCCTTTCCAGATGTCGCCGAGTCTGAATTTTTCTTCGCCGACAAATTGGTGGCAGGGATAGAGGTCGCCCCATGGCGTGACAGCCATATATTCTGTACCGGAGCCGCATCCGGAAATACGCTTATAGATGCACGGACCGCCGGTTAAGTCGATCATATAGTGATAGAAGGTGAACGGATTGCCCTCTTTGCGCCGTTGAATCATCAATTCTGCGAGTTTTTCATACTGCTCCATGACAATTTCGAGATCTTTCTCGGTCAGTGCGGAGGGATCGCCCTCGGCAGCAACAACAGGTTCCATACTCAGTTCGTTGAAACCGAGCGAAAGCATCACCTTGATATCCTCAAGAAAATCCGGATTTGCGTGTGTGAACGTACCGCGCATATAATAGCCTTTGCCGCCGCGTTCCTTGACGAGCTTCTGAAATTTCGGGACGATTTTTTCCCAGCTTCCGTTTCCGGCGAAATCGACGCGGAAGCGATCGTGAATTTCCTTTCTGCCGTCAAGAGAAAGCACAACATTGCTGCATTCACGGTTTGCAAAGTCAATCACATCATCGTCAATGAGCATACCGTTTGTAGTCAGCGTAAAGCGGAAATTTTTTCCGGTATCATGTTCGATGCTTCTTGCATAGGCGACAAGATCCTTAACGACCTGAAAATTCATAAGCGGTTCGCCGCCGAAGAAATCGACCTCAAGATTTCTACGCGTACCGGAATTGGCAACGAGAAAATCCAATGCCTGCTTACCGACTTCAAAGGACATGACTGCGCGATCGCCGTGATATTTTCCCTGACTTGCGAAACAATAGGAGCAGTTGAGATTACAGGTATGCGCAATATGCAGACAGAGTGCCTTGACAACGCCGGCAGTTTTCTGCTTCAGTTCACCGGCGATTGGTTCAAAGGTATCGGGCGCGAACAGCTTTCCTTGATTTTTGAGAGCGGTAATATCGTCGTAGCATTCGGCAATATCATCCCTCGTAATATTAGGCTGATTACGGTATTTTTCGGCTATTTGTCTGAGAACGTCTTCTCTCGGATTTTGTTCATATATCGCGATCATATCATAAGCGAGTTCATCGACGGCATGAACCGAGCCGGAACAGACATCCAGCACAATATGATAGCCTCCGAGCTGATACTGATGAATCATGCAGCAGGATCCTTTCCATACTAAAATATCTTTGGACATACTATTTATATTATAACATAGCCGTCAGAAAATGTCAAATACTGTTTTTGCCTACATTGACAAAGTACGTAAAATCTGGTATGATATAACATAAAGCTTCAGTAGGAAAGGAGCGTCAGTCATGGCAGAGTCAGTACACAGCGGACACCGCAGCAGAATGCGGCGCAGGTTTCTGGAAACAGGCTTTACGGGCTTCCAGCCGCATGAGGTGCTGGAAATGATACTGTATTATTGTATACCGCGCCGTGATACCAATGAGATTGCACATAAGCTTTTGAAGCGATTCGGCAGTCTGCACGACGTATTGTGCGCCAATCCCCAGACCTTGGCGCAGGAATCGTATCTCACTGAAAATGCAGCAGTTATGATCGCAATGTATCGAGCCGTGCTGCAATACGATGCGGCGTCGCAGATGGAAGGAACATTACTGGATAATTACCGCAAGGTCTGCAAATTTTTTCTGAATCTTTATATGTTGGAGCAGCGAGAAATTGTACGTGTGGCGTTGCTTGATGAGAAGCTGCGCGTATTGCGATGCGAGATTCTATCCGAGGGACATCCATCGGCGGCACAGATGACTGTTCGGCAATTAACCGAGCTTGCCTATCGTGCCAATAGCAATACGATAATTCTCGCACACAACCATCCGCGCGGAACGGCAAAGATATCGGGGGAAGATATTGCAGCAACAAGACATCTTGTGCCGATTCTGCTGCAATGCGGCATTACGCTTGCGGATCATGTAGTGGTCTGCGGCGATACGGCTGTATCCATGCGTGAGCAGGGTGCATTTATGGGCTTAGAGATTGATTAGGAGGCAACATGGAACAGGGCGCTTTCAAACTTCATGCACCGTACGCGGCGGCTGGCGATCAGCCGAAAGCGATTCGAGAGCTTGTTGAGGGCTTTGAAACGGGTAAAAATGAACAGATTTTACTTGGTGTGACTGGTTCCGGTAAAACTTTTACAATGGCAAATGTCATTGCGGCGCGCAATAAGCCGACGCTTGTACTGGCACACAACAAAATTCTGGCAGCTCAGCTTTGTTCTGAATTCAAAGAGTTTTTTCCGGAAAATGCGGTAGAATATTTTGTATCCTATTATGACTATTATCAGCCGGAGGCGTATATTCCGAGTACGGACAGCTATATTGAAAAGGATTCTGCGATCAACGATGAAATTGACCGATTGCGGCATAGTGCGACAATGGCACTGGCAGAGCGTTCGGATGTTATCATTGTATCATCCGTTTCGTGTATCTATTCGCTTGGTTCGCCGGATGAATACCGTGGAATGTCGGTGTCGGTTCGTCCGGGCATGGAAATGTCGCGTGACACGCTGATTGAGGAACTTGTTCGGATCCAGTATCAGCGGAACGATATTGCATTGGAGCGCGGCAGATTCCGTGTACACGGCGATGTTGTGGATATTTGTCCGGTGTATACGACCGAGCGTATGATACGCGTAGAATTTTTCGGTGATGAGATTGACCGTATTACAGAGGCAACCGTGTTGACCGGCGAAACCGTAGCGATACTGAAGCACGCCGTTATATTTCCGGCTTCGCATTACGTGGTATCCGGAGAGGAGCTGGAGGGCGCGATTTCGGATTTGCAGGATGAACTTGCGGAGCGTGTTGCGTTTTATGAAGCAAATCACCGTCCGCTAGAGGCAGAGCGCATTACGCAGCGTACAAATTACGACATCGAAATGCTGCGAGAAATTGGATTTTGCAGCGGCATCGAGAACTATTCGCGTGTGCTTGCACGCCGTCCTGCGGGTTCGCGACCCTGCACGCTGCTTGACCATTTTCCAGAGGATTTTTTGCTGATTGTAGATGAATCTCATGTGACGCTGCCGCAGGTTGGGGCGATGTACGCTGGAGATCGAGCGCGAAAGGAGACGCTGGTAGAATACGGATTTCGACTGCCGAGCGCCTTTGATAACCGACCTCTGAAATTTGATGAATTCCGAAATAAAATACACGAGGCGCTATATGTTTCCGCAACGCCCGGCAAGCTGGAAAATGGTTTTGCCATGCAGACGGTCGAGCAGGTGATTCGTCCGACTGGTCTGGTCGATCCAGAGGTCAAGGTCAAGCCGGTGATCGGGCAGATTGAGGATTTGCTTTCGGAAATTCATATGCGTGTCGATCGGAACGAGCGCGTTCTGGTTACAACGCTGACAAAGAAAATGGCTGAGGATCTGACTGCATTTCTTGCGAATATGGAAGTACGCGTGCGGTATATGCACCATGATATCGACACAGTGGAGCGTATGGAGATCATCCGTGATCTGCGGCTTGGTGAATTCGACGTCCTGGTTGGCATCAATCTGCTGCGTGAGGGACTGGATTTGCCGGAGGTTTCATTGGTTGCCATTCTGGATGCAGATAAGGAAGGCTTCCTGCGTTCGGAAACATCCTTGATTCAGACGATCGGCAGAGCTGCGCGAAACGCTGGCGGACAGGTTATCATGTATGCCGATGAGATTACGGGCAGTATGGAGCGCGCTTTGCGCGAGACCGAACGCCGCCGTACTTTGCAGCTTGCCTATAACGCGGAACATGGCATCGTACCGCGCACGATTGTCAAGGATGTGCGAGAGGTTCTCGAAATCTCAACGAAGGAAAAGACTGAGAAGAAGCTGACAAAGAAACTGAACCGTCAGGAGCGAGAGGCTCTGATTGCAGAGTTGACTGCGCAGATGAAGGAGGCAGCTCGTTTGCTGGAATTCGAGCACGCCGCATATCTGCGCGATAAGATCAAAGAACTGCAAGCATGACGAAAGAAGCCGGTTAATATGTCAAAGAAAAAAGCATCATCATTTGTATTATCGTATTGATATTTGCGCTGCTGACGGCAGGCGCTTTTCTGCTGCTGACAAAGACAGATGCAGGCTATTATCTGAAATGTAAGATTAGCAAGGCTCCACGTATGTCCTGCGAAGTAGTCGTAACAGTTGACGGTGCGCCGTATTCGCTGAACGAAGCAGATGTGAAAGGTCTGCTGATGAATAACCGTGAAGAAAACAAAGTCTCGGATTTTGAGCCTGCGGATTCCGGCTGCTCGTTCCGATGCCTTGGCGGCGAATACGGTTCGCAGCCGTTTGCAATCACGCTTCGGTACGGCGACGGCAAACAGGTAGTGATTCCGGTCAGTCCGATTCTTGGAAACTGCTGGGAAATATCAGAGGTCATGTTGACAATCGACGCGGATACCGCATCGGAAACCTATACCTACAACATCGTCCTTACCGTCAACGACAGTGTGAATACCAATTCGGGACAGGCGGCGTTTTCTTCACAGGAAGAAATTTACGTCAGCGATATTTAAGGAGTCTTTATGCACGTATGGACGAAAATTCGGCACAAGCTAGAGCACGAATATCTTGCGGAATCCCTGCGCGGCAGGCTGACCTATTTTGTTACGGCGTATCATGGGACGCATGACGGCGACGAAGGCAGGGCGGCGATCCGGCTGGACGGTGCCGAGATTCTGAAAAGTAACTATTATGAACGTATGGAAGCGCAGCTCCGGCATTATTACAGCACGGATCCATCGCGGCGCGATACGAATGTATGGAGACAGTCGGCAAACGAGGCAATTCATGACGGTACTTTTTATCAGCGTGATTTTTATTTTGCATTCTATGAATTTGACAGTCAGAGCATAACTGAAAGTCTGTGCTCAGAAAATATGCTGGTACGAATGCTTGCAATTCTTGACCGCCGCACTGGTAAGCGTACTCTGGAAAAAATGCGCAGTATAATCGGTGAATTGCCAGATTGGCTGCAAATCATCTATTTTGTCAGACTGGAGGCGGAGCATATGCCGCTTCTGTTAGAAAGGAAGCCAATGAAAAAAGGTATTTTATTCGATTTGGACGGGACACTCTGGGATTCCTCCGTGCAGGTGACAAACGCATGGAACCAGACCATTCGTGAAAAGACGAACCGCAGCGAGCAATTTACGGTTGATGATATGCACAACTTTATGGGACGGACGATGGAAGCGATTGCAGCTTTGATGTTCCCGTCGCTGCCGGATTCCGAACGGATTGCGATTCTGAATCTTTGTTCGGAGGATGAGATTGCGTATTTGGAAAATCCGGAAAATGGCGATATTCCGGCGCTCTATCCGGATGAGCAAACGATCATCAGAGCATTGGCGAAAGAATATACACTTGGTATTGTGAGCAACTGTCAGGAAGGGTATGTCGAAACCTATCTGAAACAAATTCCCTTTGCCAATGCGTTTTCCGATACGGAATGTGCAGGCAGAACGGGCAAATCCAAAGGCGAAAATATTCGGCTTGTCATGCAAAGACAGGGAATCACAGATTGTATTTATATTGGCGACACGCAGGGCGACGCCGACGCCGCAAAACAGGCTGGCGTAACATTTATTCATGCGGCATACGGCTTTGGCAAGGTCGATGCCTGTGCAGCAGCCCTCGATGACATCCGCAGTCTGCCGCAGACTGTCAAAACCATTTTTGAAAAGGAGTAAGAATCATGACTGAGAATCCGAAGGTTACATTTATCAAGCAGGAATACGAAAACAGCGAGACCGGTGCAAAGGTGCCGGGTATCACGATTATTGTAGACGGCGTATTCCGTCAGGTCTGCGACAAGCTCATTGCAGATACAGGCAGAGAGCAGGATTATGTCGCGCTGATTCAGGAGGCGTTGTTCAACGGCATCAATCAGATGATTGGCGAGAGTAATCAGAAACAGTAAACGATTCAGAGTATGAGTCAGGAGGTGACGGCATGGAACCGTTCGTGCATCTGCATACGCATACAGAATATTCGCTGCTGGACGGCGCCTGCCGCATCGACCGGCTTATGGAGCGCGTCAAAGAGAACGGGCAGTCCGCAGCTGCACTGACCGACCATGGCGTGATGTATGGCGCGGTGCAGTTTTATCAGGCAGCGATGGAAGCCGGAATTCATCCGGTGATCGGCTGTGAAATCTATGTTGCGCCGCGTACTCGATTTGATAAGGATTCCCCAGCGGATCGTAGTCCGTATCATCTGGTTTTGCTTTGTGAAAATAATCAGGGCTATCAGAATTTACTGCAAATCGTATCCAAAGCGAGTATAGAGGGCTTTTATTCCAAGCCGCGTGCCGACTGGGAGCTTCTGACGCAGTATCATACTGGCTTGATTGCGCTGTCTGGCTGTATGTCCGGCGAGGTCGCAAGGAAGCTGCGGAACGGGGAATATGAAGCTGCAAAGCAGACTGCCGAACGATATGCGGCACAATTCGGCAAGGATCATTATTATCTGGAAATACAGAATCACGGCTTAGCGGAAGATTTGCGAATTCTGGACGGCATTCGCAGAATTGCAAAAGAGACTGGAATTCCGCTTGTCGCAACAAATGACGCGCATTATCTGCGAAAGTCGGATGCCTTGCTGCAAAAGCTGCTGGTTTGCATCCAAACCGGTACGACAATGCAATCGCCGTCTGCTATGGTGATGCCAAATGATGAATTTTATCTGAAATCTACAGCAGAAATGAACGCGCTGTTTGCAGAGTTTCCGGAAGCGCTGCGCAATACGGCAGAGATTGCAGAACGCTGTCAAGTGACGTTTGAATTTGGGAAGATTCGTCTGCCGCAGTACCGTGCGGAAGGTGTGACGGATACCAAGCAATATTTCCGGCAGCTATGCGAGGATGGTCTGCGTCGTCGATACGGAGAATCGCCTTCGGATGAAGCTTTGGCGCGGATGAATTACGAATATGATATAATTACGCGCATGGGCTATGTGGATTATTATTTGATTGTCTGGGATTTCGTGCATTATGCAAAGAGTCATGATATTCCAGTCGGACCGGGCCGCGGTTCCGGAGCAGGCAGCCTGTGTGCATACTGTATCGGGATTACGGATATTGATCCGCTGAAAAACGGCTTGCTGTTTGAGCGTTTTTTGAATCCGGAGCGCGTGAGTATGCCGGATTTTGATATTGACTTCTGCATCGAGGGACGACAGCGCGTGATTGATTATGTGACGCAGCGTTACGGCTCGGATCATGTTGCGCAGATTATCGCTTTTGATACGCTGAAAGCACGTGCTGCGGTACGGGATACCGGCAGAGCGATGGATTTGCCCTATGCGCTTTGCGATCAGGCAGCAAAGGCAATCCCGCAGGATATTTCGATTACGCTGGAGCGAGCTGTACAAGAATCCACCGAATTGAAGCAGATGTATGAGGAAAAGCCGCAGATTAAGCAGCTTCTTGATATGGCAATGAAGCTGGAGGGAATGCCGCGTCATGCAACCATACACGCGGCAGGCGTTGTCATTTCAGCGGTTCCGGTTTCGGAGCAGGTTCCGTTGCAGCGCAGCGACGACGCAATCGTAACGCAGTATACGATGAATATTCTGGAGCAGCTTGGATTGCTGAAAATGGATTTTCTTGGGTTACGCAATCTGACGGTGATTCGGGAAACAGAGCGTCTGATTCAGCAGCGCCAGCCTGAATTTCGTATGGCAGCGATACCGGAACAAGACGCCGCTGTATTTGAGATGCTCTCCAAAGGAGACAGTATCGGCGTATTTCAAATGGAATCGGATGGACTGCGCCGCGTACTGGTGCAGATGCAGCCGACCTGCATCTCCGATCTGACGGCAGTGATTTCGCTGTATCGACCCGGTCCGATGGATTCGATTCCGCAGTATTTGGCAGCGCGTTCCGATCCGCGGCAGGTGCATTACGATCATCCGCTGCTAGAGCCGATTCTGCGTGAAACATTTGGCTGTATTGTGTATCAGGAGCAGGTTATGGAGATATGCCGTAGACTTGCCGGATATTCCTATGGCAGAGCAGACCTTGTGCGCCGAGCAATGGCGAAAAAAAAGCATAAGGTGATGGAGCAGGAGCGCGAAATTTTTGTTCACGGCAATGCGGATTGCTGCGGCGCAGTTGCAAACGGCGTACCGGAAGAAACAGCAAATGCGATTTTCGACCGGATGGCAGCATTTGCAAGCTATGCGTTCAATAAATCTCATGCCGCAGCGTATGCAAGGATTGCGTATGAAACCGCATATTTGAAATGCAGATATGCTGCGGAATATTTCTCAGCGCTCATGACGTCGGTGATTTCCTATACACCCAAATTACTGGAGTATATTGCACTATCCGAGGCGCACGGCGTTTCCGTTCTGAAGCCGGATATCAACACTTCCGACGCTGGCTTTACTGTTTCGGATAAAGGAATCCGGTTCGGTCTGGCAGCGGTTCGGGGACTGGGCGCAAATGTCATCCGCGCCTATGTCAAGGAACGGCAAACGCATGGAGCATATAGCAGCTTTCAGGATTTCTGTGAACGGAATGCAGGGCAGGATCTGAATAAACGTGCGACGGAAAGCTTGATACGGTGCGGAGCATTTGACGGGTTGGGATGGAATCGCCGGCAAATGCTTGAAACCTATGAGCAAATGATCGCGGCGGTCAGCAATCAGAGCCGACACATGATCAGCAGACAGCTTTCGTTGTTTGGCGATACGCCCGCCGAAGCCAATCTGTCGCAGATGCAGCCGCCGGATGTGCCAGAGTATCCGGAGCAGATTCTGCTGCAAATGGAAAAGGATATGACAGGATTGTTTTTATCTGGACATCCGCTTTCGCGCTGGCAGCCATACTGTCAGCTTTTACGCTTGCCGGAAATTGCAGATGTGATTGGCATGAAAGATCGTGCGTCGGTGATGCTGCTCTGTATGGTTGGTACGGCGCGTGCATATGTGACCAAAAAAGGCGATCAGATGTGCTATCTGACCGTTGAGGATTTCACAGGCGCTTTGGAATGTTTGGTGTTTCAATCGCTGTATCCGATTGTACAAAAGCTTTTGATACCGGATACGATAGTTTTTGTAAAGGGAAAGCTATCAAAAAAGGATGGAGAAACGCGGCTGATCTGCGATGGCATCATGACTGAACAGAATTTTGCAGATTATGCGGCGTCGAAACAGCTTTGTTGCAAGATCAGCGACGGAGAACCTGAGAAAATGAAAGCGATTATGGAGATATGCCGCCGATTTGCAGGCAATACGCCGTTTTGCTTTTGGCTAACGGAAAGCCGGAAATATCTCAAGCCGAAAATGCAGCAGGGCGTTGCGGTCAGCGCAGAACTGCTGCAATGTTTGACGGAGCAGCTTTCGCGCTCGCAGATTGCGCTCATTGATCGGAAAGGATAAAAATGCGACATTATGAATCTTTGACGCCGGAATTGGAACAGCAGATATTAGAGCGGCAGTCACAGGGCTGGGTTTCGCCTTATGCCTGCAAAAACAGCGCTGTCATCCGGAGGCTTGACCGTCCGGGCGATGTGCCGAAAATTTATCGGCAGCCATTTTCAAAAGACGCGGATAAAATACTCAACAGCGCATTTTATAATCGTTATGCGGATAAGACGCAGGTGTTTTCCTTTTTCCGGAATGATGATCTCAGCCGCCGTGCGCTTCATGTTCAGCTTGTTTCACGCATTGCACGGAATATTGGTTCGGTTCTTGGACTGAATCTGGATCTGATTGAAGCGATTGCCATTGGACATGATATGGGGCATACGCCGTTCGGTCACGCTGGAGAACACGCGCTGCACGAGCTTTATCATGCAAGGACAGGACGCTGTTTTCGGCATAATCTGCATAGCGTTCGCGTACTCGATACGATCATTCCGTATAATATTTCACTGCAAACGCTGGATGGCATTGTCTGTCATAACGGCGAGCTTCCGATGGCGGAATATTCTCCGGAGCCGCTTGCAGATTTTGCAGCATTTGACCGCCGAATGCAGGATAGTATTCATGACGCGAACGGCGCGTGCAAGCTGATACCGTCCACTCTGGAAGGCTGTCTGGTACGGATTTGCGATATGATTGCGTATCTCGGAAAAGATCGGCAGGACGCAGTGAGAGCGCATCTGACCGCTTCAGAATCGGATTTTCCGGAATCTGCAATTGGTCGGACGAACGCGGAGATTATCAATAATCTGGAAGTGAATCTGATTCAGCATAGCTACGGGAAGCCGTTTCTCATGCTGGACGCTGCACATTTTCAAGCGATGAAGCAGTTGAAGGATGAGAACTATATGCGTATCTACAGACTGGAATTTGTGCAGAAACAAGTGCGTGAAAGCGTCATTCCGATGATGGAGGAGCTTTATAAACATATCTATCAGGACGCACGGACACATAATCGCAATTCCTGTCTTTATCGGCATCATATAGCAGCGGTCAAAGAGAAGCAAATATGGTATCCGGCAGCCGTTCCGTATGAAGAAAGCGATCCGGATGATCTGACTATGGATTTTATTGCAGCAATGACGGATGATTATTTTGTCGATTATTATGCGGAGCTTTTTCCGAGAAGTAAGTATCATATTTCTTATGTCGGCTATTTTGATGAAGCATGATTCTGCGTGAGCAGTTTTATAAAATCTTCATGAATAACTCTTGCAATTCGACGAAATCCGTGTTATAATATAAAAAACGAAATGTTAATGGAATGAAAAAACGGAGGACAGATTCCAAATGTCAGATTATCAAAACGTATTGGTTGTAATCCCGTCGCTTGATCCGGATGATAAGCTTCTGGCAGTGATTCGCGGCGTGCAGGAAAAGGGATTTACGGATATATTGCTTGTAGACGATGGTTCTTCAGAAGACAAACAACACTATTTTGACGAGGGCGCTGCACTCGGCTGTAATGTGCTGCATCATGGTGTAAACAAGGGTAAGGGCAGAGCGCTGAAAACTGCTTTTGAATGGTTTCTGGAAAACCGGAAGCAGTCTGCTGGTGTTGTGACAATAGATGGCGACAATCAGCATTTGCCGAAGGATATCGCAGCCTGTGTAGACGTTATGTTTCAGCAGGAGAAGGATTCGCTGATACTTGGCGTTCGTGATTTCAATTTGCCGCACGTACCGCCGAAAAGTCGTTTCGGCAATAAGCTGACATCCTCGGTATTCCGGCTGTTCTGCGGCTTAAAGGTCAGCGATACGCAGACCGGATTGCGTGTATTTCCGCGCGATATCATCCAGAAGATGATTGAAATTTCCGGTGAGCGCTTTGAATATGAGACCAATATGCTTCTGGAATGCAAGCAGGCAGATATTTCAATCGTAGAGCAAACGATCGAAACAGTTTACATCAATGATAATGAAACAACGCATTTTCATCCGATCAAGGATTCGCTTCGTGTATACGGCATCATTATTAAGTTTTTCGTCAGTTCGCTGCTTTCATTTGTGATTGACCAGATTCTCAATGTTCTGGGATATAATGTTCTGTTTAAGCTGTTTGCCGAGGGCGCAAGACAGTTTTGCGCAGGTACGCTTGCACGAATCCTCAGTTCTCTTTTTAATTTTACGATGAACCGGAAAGCAGTTTTTCGGAGTGACGCACCGCTTCGGTTAACGATTTGCCGTTATTATGTCCTGTGGGTTTGTCAACTGTTGGCGTCGGTTGGTTCGGTATTTCTGCTATCCAAGCTGTTGCCGGTCAAACCGACAATTATTAAACCGTTTGTAGATTTTCTGCTGTACTTTATCAGTTTCCGCGTTCAGCAGGCATGGGTATTCAAGCCTGCTTCTTCAAAGGACGCTGATGCAGATGAGAATGCGAATGCCTAATATGCAGCAACCCAAAAAATCATCATAATAGGAAAAGTCCTCCAATGGTATCATGGAAAATATCATTGGAGGCTTTGTTATCATGAAACCGCAGCATACATTTAGGTTAGAAAAAGGACCGCACAGACTGTTCGTCCGGTGCGGTCAAATGAGGAAGTTGGGTGTTAGGAGAACACAATGTCGATCTGACAATATGAGTATAGCACAGTTTGCCTGCGATATCTGTCGGAAACAGTACGCCGCCGGAAAAGTTCTGGAAGGATATGATTTTGCATAATCTCTTGCAAGGGGGATTGTGTATGAAATGGCTGACGATTTGCAATACGCTGCTTTGGCAGTGGATTCTGCCGATATTTCTTCTGCTGACAGTATTGATCTGCGGAATCCGGCTGCGGGGCGTACCAGTACGCGGACTGCATCGGGTGCTGCGTGATACCTATGGCGCCATATTTCGTAGGGGGTGTGCGAAGCAAAAGCGGATTTTCGCGTCTGCGCTTGCCGCAACAATGGGAACAGGAAATCTGGTTGGAACAGCGCTCGCCGTCATGACAGGCGGCGCAGGCGCGCTGTTCTGGATGTGGATATCTGCGCTGTTGGGGATGATTTTGGTATATGCAGAAAATATTCTCGGTATTCGATATCGAAAAACGGATGCAAACAGAACCGCAGTCGGCGGCACCATCGGATACCTGCGGTTTGGTACGGGAAATCGGTTTGCAGTAGGGATATTCGCAGTATTATGTACCATCTCTGCTCTTGGTATGGGCAACATGGCACAGAGCAGTACAATTTCACGGACGCTTTCGCATTTCGGCATATCGGCGCCGATTTGCGGTTTGTTGACCGCTGGAATCCTGATGCTGATTCTTCGGGGCGGTACAAAACAAATTGAAAATGTATCAATATGGCTGATGCCGCTTCTCTGTGGATTCTATCTGCTGGGATGTGCGGTATTGCTCATCCGGAATGCGGAGATGCTGCCGTCTGCGATTCAGCGGATTTTTCGGGAAGCATTTGGCTTGCGCGCTGTCGGAGGTGGTTTTTGTGCTTCCGCATTGCTGCACAGCATGAGCATTGGGCTGCGGCGCGGCATATTCTCAAATGAAGCCGGACTTGGCAGCTCTGCACTGCTGCATATGGACGCGGATTCTGATGACGCAGTCATGCAAGGGAAATGGGCTGCAGCTGAAGTCTTTGCAGATACTGTCATCTGTTGTACGGCAACGGCGCTTGTCATTCTGACAGCGCCATATCCGATATATCTGAATGCAGGCGATGCTTCCGGATTGTTGATGTACGCGTTTTCTGATGGACTTGGAAACTATGCAGGCGGATTTCTTGCTGTATGTATGGTGCTGCTTGCATTTGCAACGATGATCGGCTGGTTTCCATGCGGTGCCGCTTGTATCAGATATTTATGCGGCAGCGGTGCGGTTACTGGTTATCTGGCTATGTATATCCTGTTATGCTTTGCAGGCGCGCTTGGTTCGCCGGATTGGATATGGCAGTTCTGCGATTGCTGCAACGGACTCATGGCATTGCCGAACCTGTGGGGAATGTGCAGATTGTCACGAACATTCTCCAAATCCGACAGAACTATTTGACTTTTTTTATTTTATATGGTATATTATAGAGTGATAGTATGCCAAATTGGCTGAGATTCTTTCAATTTAAGAAAAAGGAACGTGAATCAGAATGGATTATGATATCCTGATCGTCGGCGCAGGACCGGGCGGTATTTTCACCGCCTATGAACTGTGTCGGGCGAATCATAATTTGAAAATAGGCGTATTTGAGTGCGGAAATCCGCTGTCTAAGCGGAAATGTCCCATAGACGGCAAAAAAGTCAAACGCTGCATCGGATGCAAGACCTGTGCGATTATGAATGGATTTGGCGGTGCAGGCGCATTTTCAGACGGAAAATATAATATTACCAATCAATTTGGCGGTACGCTGTATGAATATATCGGCAAGCAGGAAGCGTTGGAACTGATGCAATATGTCGATCAGATCAACGTCAAGCATGGCGGCGAGGGGACAAAGCTTTATTCAACAGCCAATACAGCGATTAAGAAAAAATGCTTTGAGAACGATTTGCATTTATTAGACGCGCAGGTGCGACATCTCGGTACAGATAAGAATTATGTCGTGCTGGAAAATCTATATGCAGAGCTGCAAGATCAGGTCGATTTTTATTTCTGTACGGAGATTGAAACTGTAGAGCGTGTGGATGGCGGTTATGCGTTGATCGCAGGGCAGCAGCGCTTTACCGGCAGACGCTGCGTAATATCTGTTGGCAGAAGCGGCAGCAAGTGGATGGAATCGGTCTGTGCGGCGCTCGATATCGGGACGCGCTCCAACCGTGTTGATATCGGTGTACGCGTGGAACTGCCGGCAGCAGTCTTTTCACATTTGACCGATGAACTATATGAGAGTAAGCTCGTCTACCGTACCAAGCAATTTGAAGATCTTGTCCGTACATTCTGTATGAATCCGCACGGCGTCGTCGTCAACGAGAATACGAATGGCATTGTCACGGTCAATGGACACAGCTACGAGGATCCAAAACTGCATACGGATAATACGAATTTTGCGCTGCTGGTCAGCAAGCATTTTTCGGAGCCGTTTCGGGATTCCAATGGCTATGGCGAATCTATTGCAAAACTGTCCAATATGCTTGGCGGCGGCGTGATGGTGCAGCGTTTCGGAGATCTGATTCGCGGACGCCGTTCCAATGCACAGCGTATCGCGGAGAGCTTTGTCGTTCCGACGCTTACCGCACAGCCGGGCGATCTGAGTCTTGTGATTCCGAAGCGGATCCTCGATGGCATTATCGAGATGATTTATGCACTTGATAAAATTGCACCCGGCACAGCGAATGACGATACGTTGCTTTATGGCGTAGAGGTCAAATTTTATAATATGGAAGTTGAAATCGACAATCATTTGCAGACGAAATATGATGGATTATATGTGATTGGGGATTGTTCCGGCGTGACGCATTCGCTTTCACACGCGTCTGCATCGGGTATCTATGTAGCCAGACAAATCCTGAGTCAGTTGCTTGCAAAATAATGAAAATGTACAATATACATGAATAATAATCAAGCCGAAAGAGGAATATGATATGGCAGGACAAAAAGCAATCTATCTGATGCTTGCAGCTCTTTTACTGAAAGGCTGTGGTATAGCAGATGAAGAACGTGCAGATGAATCGTCTGTTTCTGTCATAACGCAGCATACTACGGTGACGACTGCTGCGACAATGCCTGAAACAGAACCCCTGACGGAGTATTTGTATCCGGACGCAATTGCAGAGATGCCGGCAGAATCACTGCTTCAGCCGGAACAGATTGATCCTGCTGTGACAACGGATTATTTTTCTGCCATGCCGCTTTCGGATGAAATATTTGCCCGAATGAACGGTGTATCCTTTCATGAAAACCCGAATATTACACGGGATTCCCTGCGGTATCTGCGTGTGCTGCATTATGATCCGGCGGGGGAGATTCGTACCGGCGAGATGATTTGCAATCAACTGATTGCCTCTGATTTGCTTGCAATTTTTCAAAAGCTTTACGAGGCGCAGTATCCGATTGGACGCATGGTGCTTGTGGATGATTATGCAGCCGACGACGGCGCTTCGATGGCTGCAAATAATACTTCCTGTTTCAATTACCGAGTCATTGCCGGTTCAACCACGCTGTCGGTTCATGCAAAAGGTCTTGCGGTTGACATCAATCCGCAGTTTAATCCGTATGTGACATTCAACGCGGAGGGAACGGCGAATATCGAGCCGGAAAATGGACGGGCATATGCGAATCGGGAAAATTTCTTCCCGATGAAGATTGACCACGATGATTTGTGCTATCAGTTATTTACAGAACATGGTTTCACATGGGGCGGGGATTGGAATTCTCCCAAGGACTATCAGCATTTTGAATGGAATGCAGATACCTGAACAAAAGAAATCCGCAGAACAAACATGAATACGTTTGTCCTGCGGATTTTTCATGGATATCAGTGATTGCCGAGCGTCTTGACAAGAACAGCTTTTTGTGCGTGCAGACGGTTTTCCGCTTCGTCAAAGATTTCGTTCGCGTGCGCTTCAAAGACTTCTGCTGTGATTTCCTCGCCGCGATGTGCCGGCAGACAATGCTGTACCATACATTCAGCGTGCGCTGCACCGAGCAGTTCATCATTGACCTGATAGCCAGCGAATGCGATTTTACGCTGTGCAGCTTCGCCCTCCTGTCCCATGGACGCCCAGACATCGGTGAAGATGACGTCAGCGTCGACAGCGGCTGCGATGGGTTTATTGGTCATAGTAAATTTACCGGTCGGATTTGCAAAATCGAGAACGCGCTGATCAGGCTGATATGCGTCCGGACACGCTACAGCAACTTCCATGCCGACTTTCAATCCGCCGACAATCAAAGAGTTTGCCATATTATTGCCATCACCGATGTAGCACATTTTCAGCCCCTCAAAGCTGCCCTTATATTCTCGAATCGTCATGAGATCTGCGAGCACCTGACATGGATGGCAGAAGTCGGTCAAACCATTGATAATCGGAATCGAGCCGTATGCGGCAAGATCTTCGACTTCCTGCTGCGCAAAGGTACGGATCATAATGCCATCAAGATAACGTGAGAGAACGCGTGCAGTATCCTGTACCGGTTCGCCGCGACCGATCTGCATATCGTTTGCAGACAGAAACAGCGGATAACCGCCGAGCTGCGTCATGCCGGTTTCAAAGGATACACGGGTACGGGTAGACGCTTTCTGGAAGATCATGCCGAGCGTTTTGCCAGCAAGATGCGGATGCGGAATATTGTGTTTACGCTCATATTTGAGCTGATCAGCGAGATCAAGAAGATCGAGAATCTCTTCCGAAGAGAGATCCAACAGTTTCAGAAGATGCTTCATTGTATCAATCCTTTCTGTAGTTGATTATGCAAGAATCTGCCGCAGTATTTCGAGTGCAGAATTCATTTCTTCCCTGGTGATCGTGAGCGGGGGAAGCAGGCGGACTTTATCCTTTGCAGTCAGAATCAATAATCCGGCGTCATTTGCCGCGAGCATGACATCATGAGCGTCTTTGGTTTTCAAGGTAATGCCGATCATCATGCCGATACCGCTGAGTCCCGCAATCTCCGGAATTTTCTCCAGTTCACTGCGCAGATAAGCAGATTTTTCCTTGACAGACTCCAGAAATCCCGGAGAAGTAATCTGATCGACAACTGAGACAGCGCCTGCGCAGACAACCGGATTTCCGCCGAAAGTTGAGCCATGCGTACCGGGCGTAATGACATTTTCACATTTCTCATTGACAAGGCAAATGCCGATTGGCAGTCCGCCGCCGATTGCCTTTGCCATGGTTGTGACGTCAGCCCGAATGCCGAACTGTTCTTGTGCAAGGAATGTACCGGTACGGCCGCAGCCGGTCTGCACCTCGTCGATGATGAGGATGATATCCTGTTCGTCGCAGATTTTGCGGATTGCCTGTACATAGTCCTGATCGAGTGCGCAGACGCCGCCTTCACCTTGAACGACCTCGATCATGATACCGCAAACGGTGCCGTCAAGCTTGGATTTCAGGTCGTCCAGATCATTTGCCTTTGCAAAGACATGACCTGTCGGGAACGGATAGAAATACTGGTGGAACACTTCCTGACCGGTTGCAGCAAGTGTTTCCATAGTTCTGCCGTGGAAGCTGTTGACCAGAGAAATAATCGTGCCGCGATCCTTGCCGTATTTGTCGGAGCTGTATTTTCTTGCGACTTTGATTGCGCATTCATTTGCCTCTGCACCGGAGTTTCCGAGGAACATCCGCGAAAAGCCCGTGACCTTTGCGAGCTTTTCGACAAGCTCTGCCTGCGGCTGGGTGTAGTAGTAGTTGCAGGCGTGCTGAAGCTTTTTGACCTGATTGCAGACAGCTTCTGTCCACGCATCATTGCACCAGCCGAGGACATTGCAGCCGATGCCGCTGCCCATATCAATATAAGTTTTGCCGTTTTCATCGGTGCAGGTACAGTTATGTCCCTGCGCCTCGACCAGCGGAATACGCCCAAAAGCTTTCATTGCATACTGGTCGGTTATCTGTATCGTATTCATTTTATCAAACTCCTTTTGACGTATCCGTTATATATCAGTATACGCTCAAAAACTGTGTGCCGACACCTTCGTTAGAGCAAATTTCAACCAGAATAGAATGCGGTACTCTGCCGTCAATGATGACAGCTTTTTTGACACCGCGGCGGATTGCTTCCACGCAGCAGTCAATCTTCGGGATCATACCGCCGGAGATTACGCCCTGACGCTTGAGATTCTGCACCTCGCTGATATTGACGGAGGGAATCAGTGTTGAGGGATCGTCCTTATCACGAAGCAGACCCGCGATATCGGTCATGAGAATGAGATTTTCCGCGCCGAGTGCTGCAGCAATGGACGCTGCCGCGGTATCGGCATTGACGTTATATACTTGACCGTCCGGACCGCAGGCGACTGTTGCAATAACCGGCACATAGCCGTTATCGAGCGCCATAAGAATCGGACGCGTATTGACTGCTGTGATTTCACCAACAAGACCGAGATCTGGCTTGGAGTCTTTTTTGCGAGCCTGAAGCAACGCGCCGTCAATTCCGGAGAGTCCGATTGCCTGACCTGTATGGCGCGTCAAATGTGCAACCAATTCCTTGTTGACCTTTCCTGCAAGTACCATGCGGACGACATCAGCTGTTTCAGCGTCCGTATAGCGCAGACCGCCAATAAACTTATTCTCAATATTCAAACGGTGCAGCATATCGCTGATTTCAGGACCGCCGCCGTGTACAAGCACAACGCGGATGCCGACAAGCGAAAGCAAAACGATATCGCTCATGACAGCTTCTTTCAGCGCTTCATTTGTCATGGCATTGCCGCCGTACTTGACGACAATGATTTTATGATTGTAGCGCTGAATATAGGGCAGTGCGTCAATCAGCACTTGTGAGCGAATTTTCGTTGAAATACTTTCAGGGATCTCCATTTGTTGAATCATATTGCTTGATACTCCTTCCCGCATATGCGGTGTAATCTTTTTAGCTGCGGTAATCTCCGTTAATTTTCACATAGTCATAGGTAAGGTCGCAGCCCCATGCCACGGCTGCTGCTTCGCCGTCACCGAGCGAAATTAAAACCTGCACTTCGTCTTCCAGCAGAATTTCCTTCGCTTTATTCTCAGAGAACGGAATGCCGCAGCCATTTTCTGCAACGGTGATACGACCTTTTTCAGACGCAAAATCAACGCTGACCTTGTTCACGTCATAGTTGCAGCTGGAGTAACCCATTGCGCAGGCAATTCTTCCCCAGTTGGCGTCCGCGCCGAACATAGCCGATTTAAAGAGGCTGGATTCGATCACGCTCTTGGCGATTGTTTCGGCAGTTTGTTCATCCGGCGCTTCGCTGACAACGCATTCGATCAGCTTTGTCGCGCCTTCTCCGTCAGCCGCACACATTCTTGCGAGATTGAGCATGACGGCGTAGAGCGCGCCGCGGAATGCCGCATAATCGGCAGTGTCATTGGTAATTTCGCTGTTTCCTGCCATACCGTTCGCCATGATACATACCATATCATTTGTAGATTGGTCTCCATCGACAGAAACGCGGTTGAGCGTGACGCGAACCACATCAGAAAGCGCGAGCTGCAGCATTTCGGAGGAGATTGCGCAGTCGGTTGTCAGGAAAGTCAGTGTAGTTGCCATATTCGGATGAATCATGCCGCTGCCCTTGAGCATACCGCCGAGCGTGACGGTTTTCTTACCAAGCCGAAATTTGACGGCGATTTGCTTTTCGCGCGTATCAGTTGTCATAATTGCTTGCATTGCTTCTTTGTTGCCGTCATAGGATAAACCTTCCACCAGCGTAGGAATTGCATCTCTAATCGGTTCAATCGGGAGAACCTGCCCAATGACGCCTGTTGATGCGACAACAATATCTTCGGTTTCCAGACCGAGCGCTTGGGCAGCAAGCTCGCACATTTTGGCGGCTTTCTGTTCGCCGTCCGCATTGCAGGTATTGGCGTTCACCGAATTTACGATCACAGCCTGCGCCAGACCGTTTTTCAGATGTTTCCTGGTAACGAGGATCGGCGCACCTTTCACTTTGTTGGTGGTGTAGACAGCCGCTGTATGACAGGGACAATCTGCAAGAATCATTGCAAGATCATTTTTTTTCGGTGTATTTTCATCGTCTGACAGCGCATTGTTTGCCGCAAGATTTTGTTCAGTTACAGTATCATCGGAGAGTGCCTGATGTTTCAAACCACAGCAAACGCCGTTTGCCTTGAAGCCCTGAGCTGCACAGACGCCGCCATTTAAAAATGTATATCCGGGAAATGTTTGCAGTTTCATATTTATCATACTCCTTTATACGAGTCCGGTTTCTTCGGGAGCGCCGGTCATGATGTTGAAGCATTGCAGAGCAGCGCCCGACGCGCCTTTTCCGAGATTATCCAGTCTTGCGGCGAGCAGAATCTGCGAATCGTTGCCGCAAACAAATACTTCGAGCAAATTGGTATCTGCAAGCGTATTTGCTGGCAGGAAACCGTTTTCAAGAACGTCTTCGCCATGCAGTGCGCGAACTTTTACAAAGCGCTGTCCTGCATAATGCGCCTGAAACATTGCGTGTACATCCTCTAAGGACGGTGAACCGTTGAGCAAACGGCAATGCAGCGGAACGGATACGACCATACCAGCATAGTAATCACAGATAATCGGATTAAATAACGGTGCGTATGTAAGTCCGGAGACGCTCTGCATTTCGGGCAGATGCTTATGTTTCAGCCCAAGCGCATACTGACGCGGGCTGTTAAAATCGACTGGTTTCTCGTTGGATTCATAAATCGCGATTGCATTTTTTCCAGCGCCGCTGTATCCGGATACGGCATGACAGCTGACCGGATAATCTGCCGGCATCATGCCGCTTTGAATCATCGGATAGACCAGAGCTGCAAAGCCTGACGCATAGCAGCCGGGAACGGCAACACGTTTGGATGTCTGGATCTTTTCACGGTGCGCCGCAGAAAGTTCAGGGAAACCGTATGCCCAATCTGGTTTTGTGCGGTGCGCAGTTGAAGCGTCAATGATGCGCGTGTTCGGGTTTTCTACGAACGAAACGGCTTCAATAGACGCAGCATCCGGCAGACAAAGAAAGGTCACATCGGATTCATTGATGAGACGAGCACGCTCGGCATTGTCGCGATGGAGCGCCGGATCAATTGTCAGAAGTTCAATATCGCTGCGATTCTTGATACGCTCAAAGAGTTTCAAACCGGTTGTTCCAGCCTGACCGTCAATATATACCTTTGTATTCTTCATTTTCTTTTTCCTCACGTTTTTTCTTGGCAATACGGTAAAAATGCATCAAATTCCAGACACAGGCACCAACCAGAACGACGATTACCCAAATGCGAGCGATTAGCAATCCGGAGCTTGGAAATTTAAGCATCAGGATCAGCTGACCGATCATCCAGATCACAAAAGCGATCAGCGTTACAATAAAAATATAGCGGATACGTGCTTTCATATCAAAGCGCCTCAATAGCATTTTTTGCTGCGGCAAGCTGTTCCATGACAGCCGGCGCAGAAGGTCCACCCTCAGAAATTCTGCCGTTGAGGCAGGTTTCGAGCGAGATCGCGTCAAAAACATCCTCGTCAAATGCATCCGAGGCTTCTTTATACGCTTCGAGGGGCAGCGTTTCGAGCGTCAATCCCTCACGGATGCATTTTGCAACGAGCGTACCGCTGATTTTGTAGGCGTCACGGAAGGGGAGTCCTTTTTTTACAAGATAGTCCGCGCAGTCTGTAGCATTGATAAAGCCTTTTGCGGCAGCGGCGCGCATATTTTCCTGATTGACGCGCATGGTTGCAATCATCGGATCAAATGTTTTGAGGCAGAGCTTCGCCTGATCTATGGCATCAAAGATGGCTTCCTTATCTTCCTGCATATCTTTATTATATGCAAGCGGCAGACCTTTCAGCATTGTGAGCAAGGTTGTCAGATCGCCGATGACTCTGCCGGTTTTGCCGCGGATCAGCTCTGTAATATCGGGATTTTTCTTTTGCGGCATGATCGAGGAGCCGGTCGCGTATGCGTCATCGAGTTCAATAAACTTGAACTCCCATGAACACCAGAGGATGATTTCCTCGGAGAACCGTGAGAGATGCACCATCAGAAGCGACAGGGCATTTGCAAGTTCTACGCAGAAATCACGGTCGGAAACGGCGTCGAGCGAATTCGCAACAGGCGCAGTGAAACCAAGCAGTTCCGCGGTTTGTTTCCGATTGATCGGATAGGTTGTTCCGGCGAGTGCGCCTGCACCAAGAGGACAATAATTCATACGCTTTGCAGTATCTGCAAGTCTGCTGTCATCGCGCAGAAGCATCCAGACATAAGCGAGGATATGATGTGCGAATGTGACTGGCTGTGCGCGCTGCAAATGCGTATATCCCGGCATAATCGTCATGGTATGATGCTCAGCGAGCGTGACGAGGGTGTTGAGAAGATTACGCAGCAGTTGGCGGATTTCAGCGATCTCATCGCGAAGAATCAAGCGTACATCGAGCGCGACCTGATCGTTTCTGGAGCGTGCAGTATGCAGACGCTTGCCTGCATTGCCGATACGTTTGGTCAGTTCGGCTTCGACAAACATATGAATATCCTCAGCGGTTGGGTCCATGAGCAGTTCGCCGGACTCCAGATCGGCAAGGATACCTTTCAGACCTGCAATAATTGCTTCGGCGTCGGTTGCCGAGATGATGCCGCAGTCTCCGAGCATAGTTGCGTGCGCAATGCTGCCGCGGATATCCTGCGCATACATTCTGCCGTCAAAGGAGATCGAGGAGTTAAAAGCATTTACAGTTTCATCGACCTCTTTAGAAAATCTGCCTGCCCACATTTTTGCCATAACAATATCCTTTCCATTCTGAAAACAGTTTCATCTATACCGCAATATTCAGGAGAAATGTCTCCTGATAACTGAAAAAACAGATAGGGCGACCTGCGAAAGCCGCCCTTTCCGTCTAAAATACTTTTATAATTATTTGCCGCGCTTCTGATCGAGCTTTGCACGAACCTTGATCGGCAGACCGTATAGATTGATAAAGCCTGCGGAATCCTTCTGATCGTAAACATCATCCTCGTCAAAGGTTGCGACTTCCTCATCATAGAGCGTATCAGGCGAGGTGATACCTGCGGTGATAATATTGCCCTTATAGAGTTTCAGCTTGACTGTGCCGTTAACGGTCTGCTGTGTGCTGTCCACAAAAGCGTCGAGCGCCTCGCGCAGCGGTGTAAACCATTGACCATTATAAACGAGATCTGCATACTGAAGCGCAAGCTGCTCCTTGACTCTGGCAGTCTGCTTATCAAGCGTAATTGTCTCAAGTGCTGCGTGTGCGTAGTAGAGAATTGTACCGCCGGGTGTCTCATATACGCCGCGGCTCTTCATGCCGACCAGTCGGTTTTCCACAATATCCGCGATACCGATACCGTTTGCGCCGCCGAGAGCATTGAGCTTACGGACAATATCGCTGCCCTTCATTTTTTCGCCGTCTACAGCAACCGGAACGCCCTTTTCAAAGTCAATCGTGACATAGGTTGGGACATCGGGCGCCTGTTCCGGAGAAACGCCAAGCTCTAAGAATCCGGGCTTATTGTACTGCGGCTCATTGGCAGGATCTTCCAGATCAAGACCCTCGTGAGAGATATGCCAGAGATTCTTGTCCTTGGAGTAATTGGTTTCACGAGAAATCTTCAGCGGAATCTGATGTGCTTCTGCGTAGTCGATTTCCTCGTCACGGGACTTGATATCCCAGATTCTCCACGGTGCAATAATCATCATATCCGGACAGAATGCCTTGATGGTCAGCTCAAAGCGAACCTGATCGTTACCCTTACCGGTGCAGCCATGGCAAATGGCGTCGGCGCCTTCTTTGATCGCGATTTCTGCAATTCTCTTAGCGATGATCGGGCGAGCAAAGGAAGTGCCGAGCAGATATTTGCCCTCGTAAACAGCGCCTGCTTTTACGGTCGGGAAAACATAATCATCAATAAACTCATCGGTCAGATCTTCGATATAGAGCTTGGAAGCACCAGTCTTGAGCGCTTTTTCCTCAAGACCTTCCAGTTCGGAATCCTGTCCGACATCGCCGGAAACAGCAATGACCTCACAGCCCGGGTAGGTTTCGTGCAGCCACGGAATAATAATCGAGGTGTCAAGACCGCCTGAATATGCAAGTACAATTTTCTTTGGGGTTTTGGTTTCAGCCATGATAATTGATCTTCCTTTCCGACAGAAAAACGATCTGTCTGTAAAATCCATTTCTATTATACACGAATTTGTATTTTTGTCAAGAGATATTTGAATATTCAAGGAATATTCATGAATAATATGCGTTTAACTTTGTGTTTATACGTATTATATTCACTCAGGGAAAGAATGAACAGAAATCCTGCGTACCGTAGTAGCATTGATTTGCATTCGGGTCTGTATTGTATGCAAAGCCAATGCCAACATGGGTAAAGTTTATATTGAGCAGATTATCGCGATGTCCCTCCGAGTTGTACCATCCATCGAGTGCGTCGAACGGATTGGACATACCTCTTGCGATATTCTCGCCGCACCACATATAATCAATACCTGCATTGAGGAAGCGGTCGCTTGCTTTCACACCGTCTTTATTTGTGTGATCAAAGTAGTTTTTGGCAGCCATATCCATGCTATGGTCGCGAGACAGATCAGCAAGCGTCGGATGCCATTGGAGAGTGGGAACGCCGTTAGCGGCGCGCAGACTGTTCAAAGCATAGTAATTGAGTCTGGACAGAACATAGAGATCCTCGCTGCTTGCGCTCGTATCAAATCCGATTCCGACGTCTTTTCTTAACACGGTGACTGCGTACAGCATATCGACCGGTCTTGCAAATCTGTCGCGGTATTCCCGAACCTTATATCCATCCGGCACAGTATAGGAATGGCATAATTTATAATAGCCGACGATATTATTTTCATATGCAATTGCAATGGTTGTATCCGCCGGATCGTCTGCAAATATCGCAAATATAATGTTTCCGATTTTATAATTTACAGTCAGCGTTTCATTTGGCGTTTTTTGACCGGTTAGAACTGAAATCGAAACATCGAGCGGATAAGACTGATCGTTGATAATCAGCGTAGGTGCGACAGGGGTTGTTTCTGTTGTCGTGATGAGGGTAGTTTCAGTGGATATATCGAGAGTTGTTTCCGAATCTGTTGCTGAAGTGCTATCTGTAGTTGATTCAGAGCTGGTGCAGCTTGTTGTATCTATTGTAATATCCGAGGTTGTTTCTGTGTCGGAAGAAATAATCAGGGTTTCCGTTTCAGAGGTCGTAACAGTATCGGTATTCGTTGTTGATGTCGTTGTGAGGTAAGGATTTGGCGGAGGGGGCAGCGTTTGGGTAATGAATTTTAAAATATGGATGGTGTCGTTGCTGTCGATGATTTTATTATTATCTGCGTCAGCGTTTATCATGCCTTGTCGAGAAAGTAAGGCAGTTTCATCCTCCGCACAGAATCTGGCGAGCAGAACAGCGTCAGCGATATCAATTTCTTTATCAGAATTGACATCGCCGGGGTAGTAAATTGCGCCGAATGCATGAACCGCAAGAATGGAAAGCAATACGGTAAATGGAGCCAAAACGGGTACGATCAGTTTGCATAATCTGGGTTTTGATTTTGAGGATGAATATGTGTTTTTCATGTGAATCCCCCTTTCGTCTATATGCAAAATAACAACAAAATACTTGACGGACTTCTGCTGTTTTTCTATTACAGATACGTAAGACGCGCGAAATCTGGTATAAATTATGTCTCGGCGTCCGGATGATAGATCATAATATCCGGCAGCAGACGATAATCTTCATTGTAATCCAGTCCCCAACCGACAACAAAGTAGTCTTCAATCGAAAAACCGATGTAATCAGGGAGAATCGTTGCGCGCAGATGCGGATAGCGGCGGGACGGCTTATCCAGCATTGTCGCAATACGAATGCTCACCGCGCCTTTGTCGTTGAAATTCTTTATGACAGTATCCATAGTCTGCCCCGTATCGACAATATCCTCGATGATGAGAACCTCTCTGCCTTTGACATCAATTTGTTCGCCCAGTTCAAAGATTGGCGAACCGACAGGTCTTGTCCCTTGATAGGATTTGACCTTGATAAAATTGATTTCGCATGGAATTGACAGCGCGCGGACGAGGTCGGCGGCAAAGAATACAGCTCCTCGGAGCGTACAAAGCACCAATAATGGATTATCAGGCTGAATATGCTGAAAATCTTTGGAGATATCGGCGGCAAGTTCTTTGAGTCGTGTACGGACCTCTGCGTCAGTCTTGAGGATGGAAAATTGTTCGTTCATAATCAATCAGGTTCCTTTCTGAATTTAACATTCTGCGCAAAGACTATGAAATTACACATATATGAGAATAGTATATCACAGATTGCCCAAAATGTCAATAGCATCTAGAAAACTTTTGTTCGAAATGCACTCTCTGTTTATTTTGTGTAACTTTATACAATGTGTGTTTTTTTGCTTTTTTTGTAATTTCTACTTGACAAAATACTGGAAACATGATAAAATAATTTTAAACGGGGTGTAGCGCAGTTGGTAGCGCGCCTGCTTTGGGAGCAGGATGCCGCAGGTTCGAATCCTGTCACTCCGATCTTTTAGCTGTAAAAGCAAGCAGGGAGCGTTTCTGATGATTGATATCTGAAATGCTCCAACTTTTACAGTAAGGAAGTCTGATTGAACATCTCGAAATTCTTCATAAGGGGGTAATTTACATGAAAGTAAAGCCGCGCGGAATCGAAATTCCACTTATCATCTTGCTCGTTGGTCTCTCAATCTTTGTTATCGGCGCGATCGGCATTGTAATTTATCGTCTTGGACAAAGCGGAGTGTTTGAGCAGGGGAGCGTTGCACAGACAAATATCGTGAGTACGACTACGCTGAAGTCGGCAGAAAATACAACTGATGCGCTGACGAAAGCGACAACTGTTGCACAGACCAGCACAACTGAGGCCGCGGCAAAAACGACTGAGTCCCAGAAGAAAACCGAAACAACTACATCTGACGTCAAAGAAACAGAAACAACGACGGAAGCTGTCACTACAACGAAAGAAACCAAAACGGATAAAACAAATTCCACAAAGAAAACCAATACTACAAAAACTGACGCTAAGGCGGATGATACATCCGCAACCACAACAGCGGAAGAAAAGTCTGCTTTCACGCTGTATCAGGAGTACGTTCGCGATGTCCTGATTCCCAAGTACGGGATGTCTCCGCATACTGAGGAAAAGGGCTCGGACGAGGGTAGAGGGATTGCGAGTGCAGTGATTCGTGATTTCAACCAGTCTGGTGAAATAGAAATGCTGATCGTCCGTCTTGAGACATATAATTCCTACTATGCGCCTTACCCGATTTTTGAGTTGTATGGCATCAAGAATAAGCAGGTAACATTGCTCAGCGACGCAGCTTGTCAATATCCGATGTCTGAATGGTCACTGCGATATGAGGGCGCTTGCGTGTATCTCAGCGGCGTACAGGCGGATGTCGGCGCTTCAGAGGAAGATATCCGTATCAATCAGATTGATATTGACGTTACGCGTCACTTTCTAATGGCTGTCAGAGATTCTTATACGATCGGCGTACCGGAGGGACCGGAAAAGTCCTATTCCGAGGATGCGCTTTGGGTTTGTGAGATTACCAACCGTCTTGCTGACGCAAATCGCGGCAATGAGGGCAGAGTCTACACCATGCTGGATTACACTGATATGCGCAGTTGGGCTACGTAATACTGAATATGAAATCCGCGAACTGTCCACAGAGAGTTCGCGGATTTTTGTTTCAAGCTTCTTTGATTGTGATTATGCTTGTGACGGAGCATTTTCTTGACATTTCGTTAGATTCATGTTATACTGTTTCTGTTTAGGAATCAGTATAATCGGAATATTAGATGAACGGAGATATTTTATGAGAAGATTCAAAGCCTGTATTCTGGCAGCGACAGCAGGATGCTTACTGATGAGCTGTGCAGCGCAGGAACAGTCTGAAAGCAGTCAGAATGTATTGACTACATCGGAGTACGCTGCCGCAGATCAGCAGGATACTGCGGAACAGAGTGTGCCATCAACTTTGCCGATGATTTCGATTCAGACAGTCAATCAGGATCCAGATGTACTTGATTTTGTGACGGAGCCTGTCGCAGAGCACGTATCTGCGCAGATTGCAACGTGGACGCCGGGCTATAAAATGCCGCCGGCACCCTATAATGAAACCTGTAGGGTTACATTTACCTATCCGGATGGTCGTGTGCAGCTTTCAGATGCAGAGGCAGAAGTTAAGGTTCGTGGTAACTGGACAACGAATTATTTGAAAAAGCCGCTGCGTATGAAATTCACGGAGAAGCAGAAGCTTATCCCAGAAGCAGGCGGCTCTGAGGCGAGAAACTGGTTGCTGCTTGCTTGTTATAAGGATGCGTCTTTGCTTCGTGATAAGACAGCGCTGGAAATTGCAAGGGCGATTTTAGAGCCGGATGGTCTGTATGCTTCTGAAGCTGAACTGGTGGAAGTGGAGATCAACGGTGCATACTGGGGCGTTTATCTTCTGACCGATATGCTTCAGGTGCGTCCTGATCGTGTGAATATCCACGAGCCTGAAATAGATTATCAGGGCACCGATATCGGCTATTTTCTTGAGTTTGACGGCTATTATTATAATGAAGAACCGCTGTATCAGTTTCATGTTGATTACAATGATAACGCGCCATTGACTCCATATGACGGTGAAGGCGGGAATGGAAAGATGATCACCTGCCTGCCTACGGATGACAGAGATCGAAAAAAGGATATCGGTTTTACAATCAAAAGCGATATTTATTCGGAGGCGCAGCATGATTTCATCGCGTCTTATGTGAATCATGTTTATAATATTATGTATCATGCTGCCTACGACAAGCAAGCATATTGTTTTAATGACGATTATTCTGCAATCAATGTGACGGAAGAAATGACGCCGCAGGAAGCGGTTGAGACTGTAGTGAATGTGCAATCGTTGGCGAATATGTATATCATCAGTGAATTGACCTGCGACGCTGATATATACTGGAGCAGTTTTTATATGGACGTCGATTTCAGCGCAGATGGCGACAAAAAGCTGACTTTTGAAGCGCCGTGGGATTTTGATTCAGGTCTTGGAAACAAGAGTCGCTGTCCGAATGGAACCGGATTTTATGCTGCGAATATCGTACCGGATGTCAATGGCAATGAATACGAGACAATCAATCCATGGCTTGCGGTATTGATGTATGCGGATTGGTATCAGGATATCATACGAGAGAAGTGGACAACTGTTTATGACGCTGGAATTTTTGATACTGCTGTGCAGCAGATTGATGTGATGAAAGAACAATTTGCTGACGCATTCGAGCGCAATGATGCACGTTGGGGCGTCAGTACACAGGAAGATTCTATCGCAATGGAGCTTTCTTCCAAGGCGAAACAATGCAAGTCGCAGGCAGAAGCAGCAGAATACCTTTCTGATTGGCTGCGTAAGCGTGTAGCATTTATGAATGCGCAGTGGCATAAATGAGCAAAAATATATCTTTATGTCAGGTGTTGTGAACTGCTGCAAAGCGGTATCACGATTCAGTGATGAAAAGAGAATCTTAATTTGCAGGAATAAAACAGGCGTTGGTTTTGTACCGATGCCTGTTTTTTATCCGTACAAAAAAACCTTCTGCTCATAAAGAACAGAAGGTTTTTTGGGTGCGGATGATCCGCATATCTGAGTGACGGGACTTGAACCCACGGCCTCTACCACCCCAAGGTAGCGCGCTACCAACTGCGCCACACCCAGACAACGGTAATATTATATCACATATCCAGAATTTTGTCAAGTGTTTTCAGAAAAAAATCGAACCCTGACAAGTGGCAGGGTTCGGGATAAGTAATTTTGCGATTAAACAATCGAGGTCGGAACAGGGCCATGCTGGTTTGCTTCCGGCTGGCTCTGCAGTGTGCAGAAATACAGAGGAACGAGACCTCCCACAGGTATGAGTAGCAACAACAGCAGCAGCGGCGATTTGTTGACATCATGCAGTCTGCGGATGCTCATAGAGATAGATACGAGCGAGGCTGCCAGAGAGAACAGGCTGATCACGGCGCTGAGCAGCTTGTCGATGATGCCCGGCGTGAATGCCATAAGAATTCCGCCGACGAAGCTGACAGCAATCTCAAGAATAAAAATTCCGAGAAGCGCCCACCAGTATTCGCCACGTGCTGTTCTGCCATTGAAGTCCATACACTCACCGATCATTTTGAGCAGTGCCTTAAAGGGTTTGAATTCCAAAAGTTTTTCCATTTCGCGTTTCCTCCTAAAGTAAAAAATAGATTAATATTGTCTGATCGGATTAGGATCAGAACCAAACAAATTTGTGTCTTCCGTACCGGCAGTGCAATACCAGATCAGAAGAAAAATGCCGCCGATTCCGGTTCCGGAAAAGAGTATCCACCATCCGCTGCGGTTGGTGTCATGCAAACGGCGTATCTGAAGCGACAGCATCGGAACATAGACAATTAGCGAATATAAGGCGTAAATTCCCGAAAAAAACAAGCTGACGATACTGAAAAATATAGAATTGCTGCCAATGATTTCTTGATAAGAACTGATGAAATTGGATATGAAACTCAGAACAAAAATAATAATATAATTCATCAAATAAGCCCACCAGAATTCGGTACGGCTTGCTCTTCCGGTAAAGGTTGCATAGTTCCGGAACATTTTCAGATAATTTTGAATCAGCGGTGATTGCGTCATAATTACAAATCCTTTTCTGTCGAAGCGTTTATACGGCGTCAATATGCCAGCATTCCGAAGCATATTGGCGGATTGTGCGGTCAGAGCTGAAAGGTCCGGCTGCACAGGCATTGCGCCATTGTTTTTGTGCAAATACAGCGGTATTGCGGTAATCCGACAGTGCACGGAGTTTTGTTTCCACATAATCCGGCAAGTCGAGCAGCAGGTAATAATGATCCGGCTGATGCCAGCTTGCGCCGTCGAGCAGCGAGAAATACAGTTCGCGGAACTCACCGGTACCGTCATCGGATACCGTACCGTCAATCAGACTCTTCATGACACGCGCGATCATCGGATTTTTGGACATGACAGATCGGCTGCAATAGTCGTTCAGCTTTTCCAGCGTATCAACGGTTGCGCCAAAAATATAATTATTCTCCGCGCCTGCCGCCTCTACAATCTCGATATTTGCGCCGTCGAGCGTACCGAGCGTGACAGCGCCGTTGAGCATCATTTTCATATTGCCGGTGCCGGAAGCTTCGGTGCCGGCTGTAGAAATCTGCTCTGAAATATCGCAGGCGGCAACCAGTTTTTCCGCATAGGATACGTTATAATTTGTCACAAAATGAACTTGCATCAATTCACGAACATCAGGGTCATTGTCAATCAGCTTTGCAATTTCATTGATATACTTGATGATTGCCTTAGCACGGCGATAGCCGGGGGCAGATTTTGCACCGAACAGGAACGTAGTCGGCGTAAAATTCTGGATTGTGCCGTCCTTGATTCCATAGTAGATCCAAAGAATAGAGAACGCATTGAGAAGCTGCCGTTTATACTCATGCAGACGCTTAATCTGAATATCAAAACAGGATTCTGGATTGATCTGAACGCCTTCCGTTTTGAGGATATACGCAGCGAGCTGATGTTTTTTCGTCTGTTTGACGGCGTGGAACCGCGCTATGACATCGGCATCATCCGCATAATGCGAAAGCTGTTTCAATGCGTCCAGATCGGTCAGAAAATGTTTTGAACCGGAAAGATCAGCAAAGAGTTCAGTCAGCTCCGGATTACAGACGCCCAGCCAGCGGCGCTGTGTGATACCATTGGTTTTATTCTGGAATTTTTCCGGCGCAAGCGCATACCATTCTTTGAGAACGGTTGTTTTTAACAATTCCGTGTGAATTGCGGCAACGCCATTGACATATTTCCCGGCATACATGGCGAGATTTGCCATGTGTACCTGATTGTTTTGAATGATACGAAGCGCCTGAATCTGTTCGGCAGAGTGTTCATTCGCATACAGCTCTGTCAAAAGCTGCTCGGAAATCTGGAGCATAATCGCATAAATCTCCGGCAGAATTTCCTCAACCAGATCACAGTCCCATTTTTCAAGTGCTTCCTGCATGATTGTGTGATTGGTATACGAAAAAATCTGCTTTGCCATTGCAAGCGACCGATTGAAGTTATAGCCTTCCTGCATCAACAGGCGAATCAGTTCCGGAATCGAAATAACGGGATGTGTGTCATTCAGCTGTACTGCAAGATGTTCCGGCAGAGAATCCAACGTACCAAACTGTGCTTTATGTTTATTCAGGCAGTCCTTGAGAGACGCCGCACAGAAGAAATACTGTTGTTTGAGCCGCAGCATTTTTCCGGCTCTGGTATCGTCGTTTGGATAGAGACATCGTGAGATATCTTCTGCGTTGATCGTTTCAGCCGACGCCGCAAGATAATCCTGTGCATTGAATGTGTTGAAGTCGAATGCTTCCACCGGCTCTGCCTGCCAAAGACGAAGCGTACCGATATGCGGTTCATTGCCGGATTCAGCATATCCGATAATGGGCATATCATATGGAATTGCACGAACTGTCTGATTGCGGTAAGAAACGAGTACCGCTTCTGAATCCTTCCGGATACTCCACGGATCGCCGAATTTCGACCAGTCATCACCGGTTTCGGTCTGTCTGCCGTTTACAAAGCGCTGCTGAAACAGTCCATAGCGATAACGGATACCGTAGCCATCGACCGGCAGGGAACAAGTGGCGGCACTGTCCAGAAAACACGCAGCAAGTCTGCCAAGCCCGCCGTTTCCGAGCGCTGCGTCTTCAATATCCTCAAAAACAGAAAGCGACGTTCCTGCTTTTTGCATCGCCTCCTCCATATCGTTCAGAAGTCCGAGGCAGTAGAGGTTATTGTAAACGGCTCTGCCCATGAGGAACTCCATGGAAAAGTAGCAAACACGGCGATTGGCAAAATGCGTTTTCCGACAGGCATTCCAACGAGGGAGAATATCCGCAGTTACAGCGTTACCGAGTGCATTGTGCAGTGCGTGAACCTCAGCGTTTGCAGCCGACTGTCCAAGTGCATTTTCAGCAAGACTGAGGATTGCTTCAGCCCGATTCATGGATGTGAATTCCTCCTTGAACACAATCAATTTCCTATCATACAATTATATTATAGCATATTATGTCGAAAAAATCAATAGAAAACGAGAAAAGACTGTTTCTTTATTGATCATTCAGGATTCCCTTGATTGATAGAATCTGCCGGAAAGCTTTTGCGTCTTCATTTCATTTATAAATGCGTCCGGATCAGCCTGTCGAATGATACGGATCACTTTTTTCGATTCTGCTGCGGATACCACAGAGTATACGACATTTTTTTCACTATGCTCGTAGGAACCTTTGCCTTCGATAATTGTCGCGCCATGTTTCACAGTATTGTAGATTGCATTGCAGATTGCGACAGGTTTGGTCGTCACGATGAACAGCGTACTCTGCTGGAATTTTTTATACAATACATGAATGACCGCAGTGGATGTGTACTGTAAAATAATAGAGTAGAGCGCCTTGTCCCAACCAAACAGAATACCGGCAATGCAAAGTATGACCGCATTGAACATCAGGACGATCGAGAATGAATCCACGCCGCGCCGATCGGATAGAAAGACAGAGATGAAGTCTGTTCCGCCGGATGTCGCTCCGGCGTTCAGGCAGAATGCAATCGCTGCGCCTTGAATGATTCCACCGAAAATACTGATGAGAAGAATATCTTCCGTGATGATATGAGAGGGGAGCAGATCTGTAAAAACGCTGTTGAAAAAAACCATCAGGCAGGAATATAGCGTCACATTCTTTCCGATATAGCGAAAACCAATATAAACAGGAAACACGTTTAAAATTAGATTGATGATTGAAAACGGCGGCGTAAAGTGAAAGATATTGGTCATCAATCGCTGAATCAGAATTGTCAGTCCCGAAACGCCGCCGGGATATAATCCGGCAGTATCAATAAACGTGTTTTTGTTTACCGCCATGACGAATGCAGCTGCGGTCACTGCAATCGCAGTCAGAATATGTTTGCCGAGCGTCTTTTTCACTTGAGATCATCCTCTCGATTTCCGGATAAAAATCCGTTTTATATTATACGCATATGATGTTAATATTATATCATGAAAACAATGTAATTTCAATCGCTGTATTAAAAATTTATGATATAATTATCAGGAAACGGATATAGAAATATTTTAAAATATCTGTGTATTTTCGCTTGACAACAGGGAAATATTATGCTATAATGCAAATGGCAAAAATCCGATTGCGTATGAGGAAAGGAAGTGTTTGAAATGGCTGATAAGACAACCGATGTAAAGAAGGCTCCGGCAGAAAAAAAGACTGCTCCCAAGAAAGCTCCGGCAGTTAAAAAGACTGCGGCAGAACAGAAAGCTCCTGTGAAGAAGACAGAGCCGGTTATCAGAACGATTCTTCAGATTGACGGAAAGGAATTTGATCTTGATGCGCTTGGTACCGTTGCTGCAGATGCGTTGAAAAAGTACAAATCTGTTCATAAGCGTAAGGTCGTTGAGGAGTTTATTGTATATCTAAAGCCCGAGGATAATGCGGCATATTATACGGTAAACGGCGAAGGTCGGGATGATTTTAAAGTTGATGTTGAATTTTGATTGTTTACGATAATAGAAAATGTTTTTATACAACCCGAAAGATCAAGACGTCTTTCGGGTTGTATTTTATGTATGCAAGGAATGATAAGCGAAGGCTGCGCAGGATTCTACGCAGCCTTTCCATATTCTATGCAATCATATTTATGACTGTTTTAGGATTTCACGCTTGAGAAGTGCAAGATCGCTGCTGTTCAATATGCCGTCCTCGTTCATATCAGCAGCTTCCGGATCATTCACACTGCCAGACGTCAGAAGGTATTTCACGAGTGTAACAGCGTCGGATACGCCAACCTTACCGTCTGCGTCAATGTCGCCCTTCAGCTTGATCGGTTCAGATGTATGCGGTACGCCGTAAAGCTCGATTTCCGCGATGTTGCAGCAGTAGACATCGTCCTTGTTGACGCCGTTCTGCGGTGCGCCAGAGGGTACTGTATAGCGGACATATCTGCCGGAAACAGCCTCGCTCGGCTTAACATAATGCATTCCATATCCGGGTTCTCCGGCAATTGTATAGGCAGTTTTCCATGTCTGACCGTCATCCGAAACCTGAATCATACCGTCGATTGCTCTGGCTTCATAGCCGCTTCGAGGGCAGTAGCCAAACGCCTCAAAGTCATAGACCTCGCCGAGATCAATCTGCGTATAACCATCACCGACGCCGTCAAAGAACGTCGCTTTATTGCCGTCAAACGCTTTTTCACAGGATGTAGCCGTATCGTCATGCCATGACGCAGAACCTGTGATGGTTTTACCTGTCAAATCAATTTTGTTTTCACGCTCGATGCTGCCCTTGACATCATTGATAATGAATGTAGTAACCGAATTCGGCGCGAGAGAAACAGGAAGCTGACTGCCGTTGAGTTTCGACGCACCGGCATCTTTCCAGTCCTCAGAATTGCTGGTACGGATTGTCTGCGCTTCTGAGCCGACCTGAGCAAATGACGATAGATCGTAGACCTGTTCACTTGCGCTTGCAGACGAATTGTATGCGACCAGAACAAGCTGACCTTTTTCTTTGTCATAGGCAGCCATAGTATTGCCGGACGAGTTCAGCATAATCATACCGGGACGAATGTACCGAGTATACTGACCGAAGCAATAATATTTCTTGGAAAGAACAATTTTATTTTGATCGTGATCCGCTACCGCAGTACCCCAGAAGCCCTTGGTCATATCAACCATACCGGAATCCTTTTTACCAAGATAGCCTGCTGCACATACGTGCTTGTCAATGACCTGCCAGAGAATCCATGCGGACGCATTCAGACCGTTGCAGTCAGCAGTGATGCGTTCGGAGAGCCAGAGTCCCGGTGCCATTGCGCCGGCATTCTGACCGGCTTCGCCATTGCCGTCAACCTCAGACATCCAGAGATTCTTGCCTTCTGCAAGTGCAAGATTTTTCAATTCTGTACGCTTGCTGCCCCAGTAGGAATGCGTGTCGATACGGGAGATTGCTTTTTTCGCGTCGGCAGAAAGCGCCTTGTAAGCGTCAATCTGTACGTCAATCGCAGTTTCGTCAGTACCACAGATAATGACATCCTCCATGCCGCGCTTTGCCATAGATTTTTGTAATTCCAGAATAATGGTAGATTCTGAATTACCGATATCGAAATGACAGCCCTCCTGCTTTGCGCTGTACGCGCCCCAGTAGTTCGTATATGGTTCGTTCATCGCTTCCACAGACTGTATATCAATGCCCCATTCATCTCTGTAGTGCTTGCAGACCTCTGCGAGATATTCTGCAAAATCATCGTAGCAGTCATCCTTGAGGTTATTCTGATCGGCAGTTTTGTTACCGGTCGAGCAGCCGCTTTTGCACATCCAGTAGGGCGGCGAATTCGAGAACATTTCCACAATCATGTCGTCGCCGGCTGCCTCGATGCAGCGCTTGAGTACATTACGCTGATTGGCGTCTGCATTCCAGTTGTAAGTAACTTGTCCGTTTTTATATTCGGTATAGCCGGGCATATTGGAGTCCGTTCGTGTGATATGGTTATGGGAGGGATCGTCGCCGCCGCCGATATTGAAGCGGGCGATATTCAGACGCAGACCGTCATCGCCGAAGAAGGTATCGGCGCATTGCTGTGCCAGAGAATCCGAATAGCCGACGCGATTTGCCCACCAACAGAGTGAAGTCCCCCAGCCTTCAAATATGCCGTTGTTGATTGCGTATGTATCATCGGGTGATACTACGATCGTCTTCGCCGCTTGCGCAGACAACGGACAGAGGGAGAGTGTAGACATAGCAATGCACACTGCTATGGCTACGGAGACGCGCTTTTTCCAAAGTTTCATATCCTATCCAACCTTTCTCAGATAAATGTACGCACAGCTTATTTCTTTTGCTATATATTTTTTATTATAACTGAGCAGGCATAGAATGTCAATATCTTTTTCAAATATTCAATATGTATTTTTGTATCGGACATGAGAATAACCCTTCGGGCATGGTGATGCACCGAAGGGTTATTGTTGTACATGATATCTTGTATTATTCGTAGCGTAGTGCGTCGATTGGATTCATTTTCGCCGCCTTGGACGCCGGATAGGTTCCGAAGAACAGTCCGATCAGGAGCGAGAATACGACAGAAATAAAAATTGCAACGAACGAAGGTTTGATATTGATTGTCACAAGATCTGCGTAGAGGGGGAAGAAATGACGCAGCAGTTTTGAACCGATGATGCCGACGAGCAGTCCGTTGACAATACCGATTGTGATGCCGATGCCGCCGCCAGTCAGACACATAATGATTGATTCGATCAAGAATTGATTGCGGATTGTTGTGCTCTTTGCGCCGATCGCCTTGCGCACGCCGATCTCTCTGGTACGCTCGGTGATACTAACGAGCATGATGTTCATAACGCCGATGCCGCCAACGAGCAGGGAAATTGCAGCGATAATCGAGATTACAACTGTGATAATTGTCAGGATCATATTGATCTGCTCCATATCATCCTGATCGCTTCGTACAATGTACATAACATTTTTATTCTCCGAGACTTCATCGAAGAATGCCTGAAGCTCTGCCATGCAGGCTTCCTTGTCATAGGAATCGCCGCGGACATTGATCTGCGGGTATTTGCTTGAGGAATCTTTTTGATTTGTGATATCCAGTGCCACCTGATACGGAACATAAATTTCAGTTGTTCTGTCCATGAGCGGCGTACCGGGATCCATCATCTTTTCAAAAGAAGCAGGGAATTTATAAACGCCAACTATAACGAAATCTGTGCTGCATAATCCGTGTATATCGAGACTGATGCTTTTGCCGATTGGATCGCTGCCGTCGAGAAAATACTGCTGTACGAAGACATCCGAGACAATGCAGGCGTGCTTATGACGATTACTGTCGACATCATTGAGATATCTGCCGCCGATGAGTCTCAGAACTGTTTTCTGCGCCTGCATATAGCCCTCGGACATACCACTCAGAGAGACATTTAACTGCTGATTTTTGCTGTTGCGGAGTGTTCCTGCGCCGAGGGCGGCAAATTTGCAGATCAGATATTTGCCTTCAAATCGTTTTTCGAGTTCGTTGAGCATTTCTGGCGAGCAGTAATCGTCGGGGGTAATTTGTCTGGTGTAGTCGTAGTTGCCGTCCTCATCCGGTTTCATCTGATAATTCAGATAAAAGCCGTTGTTGCCGGTGGACATGATTGTATTTGCGAGTGTGGTTTTCAGAGAACTGCCGATGGTTGTGATTGTGATAACCGAGCTGATACCGATGATAATACCAAGCATTGTCAGAAGCGAACGCATTTTGTTGTTGACAAGCGCACCGAATGCCAGCCGGATGTTTTCAATGATAAACATTCCTTTGACCTCCGATTCTATGATTATGCGGCGCCCATTATATCCTTCATGAGTTTCGGATCAGGGATGACTGAGCCTTCCTCTATGGTCAATGTATCGCTGTAGAATTCTATCAGGACAGTATCGCCTTCCTTGAGGTCGCCCTTTGTGATTTCGGTGAAGTAATCGCCTTCAAAGCCGATTTCGATATCTTTCTTGACGACTTTGACCATGCCCTGCTGCTCAGCCGGCTCACAGACAAAGACAAAGTGACCTTCATTTTCGCCGCCGCGTACAGCGTCGTAGGGGACGCTGAGAACATCTTCGACCTTGTTTAGAACAATCTTCGTGTTTGCGGACATACCGATGAGTAATTGACTTTTCGGATCGTCAATGGAGATTTCGACGGTATAGCCGCCTGCAGACGCGTCAATGCCGGAGGAAAGAATACGCTCGATGCGCTTGACGCTGCCGGGGATAATTGCTTCATCGGTAGCTGTTGTCTTGATCTCGCAGGGCATACCCTCATTGATGCGGAGAATATCTGCTTCATTGACTTTACCGCGGATAACAAGAGATTCTGTGTTCTCAATCATCATGAGATTGTTGTTCATCGGAATGCTGCCCTCGGCGACATTGAGCGCAGTAATCACGCCGTCAGCCGGTGCTTTAATGGTACAGGCGTCGATCTGCTCCTGCAAATCCTTCAACTCATCGTCAATGGAGTCGTTACCGGTTGTGTATTTTTCTGCGTCAATGGCGTCTTGCGCCGACTGAACCAACTGATTTGTGCTTACATCCGTATCGGAATACGCATTGCGTGCCTGTTCGATCGCGGCGTCGAATTCAGGCAGCCGCGGATACAGTTCATCCATCATGCTCTGGAGCGACTCTGCCTGTTCGGTCATCTGTGCTGCTGTTTCTTCATCTGCTGTTGGGATCTGGGCAATCAGATCATTGTACTGATTGACGGCAAGATTATAGCGGTCATATGCAGCGTCACGAGCAGAGATGGCATTATTGATTGCGTCCTGTGCTTTGTTCAGTGCATTGTTTCTATTGTTTCTTGCTTCCGCGAGATTTCGCTGAAGAATACCGCTTTTATAGGTTTCAGCGTCCTGCGCTTTACCGGCAGAGGCAACGAGCTTATCATATTGCTCCTGAAGCGAAGTTGTATCAAGCTGGCAAAGAACGTCGCCTTTTTTGACGCTGTCGCCGACCTTGACATTGAGTACCGTTACCTTTTGCATCACATCAGCAGTTACATTGTAGGCGTCGCTGCTGGATACGTTGCCTGAAACATTGACATATTCGGAGAGATCTTTGACAGCGACCTCGCCGTAAGGGATGTTGTTTGCCATTGCAATGCTTTTGGACGCGAGACTGATCAAAAATGAGATCAATCCGACGATGATTGCCAGAACGACAAGAACGATAATAAGACATCCGATTTTTTTCTTACTTTTTTTGCTTTTTTCTTTTGCCATGATTACTAATGTCCTTTCAAAATAATTAGAATGTCGCAATGAAATTTGCTTCAATATTGTAGCACATTTGGCGTTTTGTGTCAATAACAGAATCAATATTTTCGGCAATCTTATGAAAAAATTAAGCATTCAGATTATCTTAAAATATAACGTGTATGAATATAATTATTCCGTGCTGTATTTATTGCATCAGACAGCTGGCAGAAATGTCATATCTGTATGTATTGCGATTGCAGATTGCTTGATAATTTAATTGTAATGTGGTATAATATCAACAAATATGATTTGTTGTAGGGGATGAGCGTATGAGAAAGCCCGATTTTGCGATCACGCAGTCGATACCGGCGATCTTGCTAATGGGATGCTTGCTGTGGGGATGCAGCAGTCAGACAGCGGATTCTGTCGCGGAAACTGTATCGGAAACCATAATGACGACAACGGCGACATTCACGACGCCGGCAGCCGCTGCAACTGCTGTTACAACTACAACATCGCCGGAACAGTATTACATGGAACAATGTGAAGCGGATCTGGTCGAGGTTCAGCCGAAAGAAATCCTTTCTAAAAGAGAGGACTTGGTTTATCCAAAATTTGAAAAGTATTATTATTATTCACATACCGCAGGACGGAAAACAGGCGTAAATGTTCTGCTGCCCACCGATTATTCCGAAGATAAAACCTATCCGGTTCTGTATATTCTGCATGGTTCGAATGACAATGAAGATTGGCTTGCAAGTGATCAGCTGGGTATCTCGGTCATGCTGACAAATCTGATTGCAGACGGTGAGGCTGAGGAGATGATTGTTGTAACGCCTTATATTTATTGCAGCAAGGATATGCCGAAATGCACTGGCCTTGATGTGAAAAATTGGCGTAATTTTGATAATTTTATCAATGACATGACAAAGGATCTTCGTCCGTTTATCAACAGTACGTTCTCCGTTGATACAGATAGAGCGCATACAGCGCTCACCGGAACATCGGCAGGCGGACGGGAATCGCTGTATATTGGCTTTTCGCATCCGGAGATTTTTGGTTATATCGGCGCAGTTTGTCCTGCGTCTGGCGTCGTGCGGAATGTCGGCAATCCGCCGTTTACGCTTCAGCCCGAACAGTTTCGCTTTGACGATAACAAACCGTATTTACTGCTGATCAGCGCCGCGGAACATGATGACGCCGTTTTGGATTATCCATATCAGTATCACGATATGCTGACAGAAAACGGAACACAGCACCTATTTCACATTATGACAAAAAGCGGTCACGAATATAAAAGTGTGATTTCGCATCTTTATAATTATTTGCGGATGGTATTCCGCGAGCAGTAATCAATATCAGGACAGCCATGCGCACATACAACTTGTGCGAATGGCTGTTTTTTTATGTAACAACAACAATACAAGTCGGTTCGGTAAAGTATCGCATTTTTTGTAAGTATTCTGTCTTTTTTACATGGAAATTCTTGTGTAAATGTATTATAATGTAAAAAAGAGTCAGTATTGGATTGGTCAAGATATCAGATTGTCCGAACAGATAGGTCTGATTCCGATTCTGCTCGCTGAAAAATATAATGATTTTATTTTTAGGAGGATTGAAACAGTGAAAAAGGGAAATTGGAGAAGGATAGGCAGCGTGCTGCTGGCACTCAGTCTATTGGCGCAGGCGCAGCCGGCTGATTTGAGTTGGAATGCTGAGAAAACTGTCCATGCGGCGACGGTATTTAACAATGCTAGGGTCGCCAGTACGGGCAGCAACGATGATGCTGCCGTTATTCGCGGAAGCGGCGCGGCTGTCATTTATGATTCCGATGTAAAATCGAATGTGCTTTCACTGGGCGGCGGCGCGTTCGGTTCTGGCTGGCTTCAGCTTCCGGAGATGTTCTCATCGGGATGCAAGGAGGGCTTCACAGTCAAAATGCGGATGAAACTGGATGCATCTGCGGCAAGCTATTCCAGAATCTTTCAGTTCTCTGGCGTACCGTTTGGCGCTGGCAATACAAACGGTTACAATTCGCCGGATATCTCAATCGACTTGAACGATAAGACTGCATTCCGTGCAAGCGTTTTTGCCGGTACAACCGAAACCTCTGATGATGGAAAGCATCGCTCCATCTTTACATTGAGTGCGGCACCGAATTCCGATTGGCATGATCTGGCTGCGGTCTATACACCGGACGGCGCAGATTATTATCTCGACGGCAAACTGCTTTCCAAATCCGGCGAGGGCGCTGATAATCTTGCGTCTGTATGCGCGAGTCTGTTCGGTGAGGAATTGCTTTCCTCTTATACCTACTGCGGCATCGGTCATTCGC
>JAEDJD010000013.1 GCA_016296505.1 Oscillospiraceae bacterium | reverse complement strand
ATACCTCTCTTGTGTGATTCTAAATCAGAACAGAGGACTTTATCTACAAGCTGAAGCCGCGGTATTCCGCGGCTTTTTGTTTCGTATTGTGGAGCAAAGCTTATTACAGCTTTTTCTGCTCATTATCCAGAAACGCCATCAGATCGTCAAAGCTGGAAGAAGCAATCTGCTGTTTCTTCACAACCTTTTTCACAACTTTCTTGACAACCTTCTTTTCCGGAACAGCAGCTGTCTCAACGGACGCTTCTGTAGCTGTAGAAGCAGGGGCAGTCTGAACGGACTTTTCGGGTTCTGGTTCTGTATATCTTTGCGTGGATACAGCAGATTCTTCAGTGGTCTTTTCGCGCTTCGGTCTGTAGGGCGTACCAAAAGCCTCGTCCTGTGCTGCTTTGGCAAGCGCCTGTGCCTGCTTCAGACGGTCTTCCTGTTCTTGTGCAAGCTGCTCCGCAGTCGGGATTTGAATATGCCCCGTTGAAGTCAGCCGCGGAATTTCCTCTGTCGGCGTGGGCTTCAGCGGACGCTGCTGTGTAGCTGCTGTCGTCAGCGGCTTATCACCGGATTTCGGAATCGAAAGCGTATGCGTCTTGGTGATGATCTCCGTCGTATACAGAGGCACACCATCCGGCGTACCAGTCTGTCGGCGCTGCTCCATATGATTGCGAACTGCTGCAATCCGTTCTGCACGGCGTGCAGCTTCTTCTTCTTCCAACTGTGCAGCTTCTTCATCCGTCATGCGATGCTGCGGTCTGGCAACTGGTGCATAGGGATCCTCATACATTGCGTCATCAAATGTCTGTGTTTTTCTGCGTTCCTTTGCAATACGCTCTGCATCACGCTCGGCAATTTTCTGCTGCTTCTGCTGAATCGACTTGACAAACGCAAGATCGTTGTCCTCCTCGTCAAGCACGCCATCCGATTCTTTTCTGCCTACCAATCCGGCAATCAGACAAATCAAAATGATAAGAAGCGGTACGCCCAATCCAACGATTTGACCGGCAAGACTTGTCAAAAAGCCAATCAAGACGCCGAGTTCTTTACTTCTGCGACGACAAATACCAATTAAATCAGATTCCTCTACCTGAACAGCAGTGGTATTGCTTTCGGTCGTCAGGTAATAGGTCTTTCCGGATTGACCGGGCACAGTAGAATCGGTTTCGACAATCAGACTTGCAACTGCAATCCGATATTCTTCCTGTGCATTGCGATAAAGAACGATATCTCTCTGGTTGATTTTATCCGTATCCTCGACAAAGACAAACGAACCGCTTGGAATGCGCGTTGGCATATCGTCCTCTGTATAGTAGCAATAACGACTGTCCAGAAAACGAGGCGCTTCTCCATTGCGGAATAGAAGATTGACGGCTACGGTCAATGCGATCACGATCAGCATACAAAAAATCAGAAGGACACTAAGGCAGGAAAAATGTTTCTTTCGCTTATTATTTTTTGCCATAATTACACTAGCAGTCACGTATGACTGCGCTCCTTTCTATATAAATCCGTCGCTGTTTCGTAAAAACGGAACAATATGATACGACTAATCTATTATAGTATAGCACACTTTCCTGAAAATTACAATTCTTTTTCTGCTTTTTTCACAAAAAAATTTTTTCAATCCAATCTCTTGACATTTTTATGGAAATATGCTATAATAATTAGGCATTCACGATGAGCACAGCGAATCGAAAATGGCAATGTGCTGGTGTGGCTCAGTTGGTAGAGCAGCGCATTCGTAATGCGCAGGTCGTCGGTTCGAGTCCGACCACCAGCTTTAAGTCCTGTCTGATTGACAGGACTTTTTTATTTATATTGGCAAAATGCAACGGCTCTGGTACTGATAATATCTACTCAGAATAGGTTAACAGCAATCTGTTTGTTGCAATCTTTCTATATAGTATTCTATCAGTTCATATATCCAATCGTTGATGTGACTGAATACAAATCCAAGATTTTGCGTTTTTTCGATACTGATTCGATGCGAACACTCGCCATTATAAGGCGCTGGCTCTCCATCTGATGAAATGATCGCTTTCGCCCCTGTTTTTTTCTCTGTATATTGAATGATTTCCCGAAGCGTAATCGTTCCGCACGCGCTTCCGTTGATCGCGCCTTTCAAATCTCGATCAACGATAAAACTAAGAAAATTACCAGCTTCATCAGAACGAATAAAACTCATTTGATGATCCGGATTATCAATATACATCGGAATGAATTTCACGATATGCGCAACATAAAATAACAATCGCCCTGTATAATCGTCCGTTCCAAGAACAACAGGATAGCGAACGGCTGTCCAATTTCTATTGGCATATTTTTGACAAAGCGCATTTTCTGCCTGCTGTTTCACTTCACGATACGAAAAATCATTTCTGTCGCACCAAATCAACGCTCTTTCCGCACCGTTATAATCGCATTCTTTTGTATCCATCGTTTTCTTGTCATATACAGCCGTACTCGACATATATATGTATTTGTCGCAGTCCAGAACTTCCAGAGCGTATCTGATATCATTTGAGCAATATGCAATTTTATCTATCGCAACATCATAATGCCGATTACCAAGCAATTTCATACTTTCTGCGTTAGAACGATCAAATATAATTCGTTCCACCGTATTTCCGAAATCATCGGCTGTCTTACCTCTTGTTGCAATTGTAACATGATGTCCATTGCTGAGAAGTGAATTTACCATATGAATCCCAAAATATCGAGTGCCGCCTATTACCAAAATCTCCATAATTTACCCTCTGTCTCCCGCTGCCAAATGCACAGCGTCCTTTACAACCGTTACGCTCTATATTGCGCATCCTCTCCATTTTACTATTATATCATATCGCCTATTATATTACAATAAAAAAACGCGTATCGCAGACGGAAATCCGTTCCTGCAATACGCACTGTATGGATATCAGAATAAAAAGCGAAATACAGGGCTGACCATGATATACATGATCTACCCTGTCTTTCATTTTGCCGGAGAGAATCGTATATTTGTGATGTAATTTTCCTGTTATGATACGCTGTTTACTGTTTCGTATTCGGAGTCAGACGAGTAGTAAAATGTTTTTGCAATGATACGAAGAAAATACTGCTGCTGTTGCTACGATTCCGGATGTCTCTCACATACTTCCATACGGGACAGAAACAGATCACAGACTGTTCTCTGTTTCCGAACTGATGTCAGCATCTACATTATACACAAACTTAAGCCGAATTGCAACCGTTTTTTGGCGAACGGTCGATTTTGAACGGTAAACGGTAAAGCTTGTGCATTTGCCGGATTTCCAGCGTCTCAGGACATACTGCGGATCATCTATATGAACAAATTTTTGTATCAGATATTTCCAGAAAAATATAGCATATTCCGTTGTATCCGGCATATACTACTCTCGCAGACGCGGCAGAGTCCTCGCGCAGCTTTTTGCAGCGCAAGCTCCTCCGTGCGCTGCAAATCCACGAAATGAGGAAACAAATGATGTGGGATAAGCTTGCTTTGATACTGCTGGTCATTGGCGGTATCAACTGGGGTCTCGTCGGGATCTTTGAACTCGATCTCGTCGCTTGGATGTTCGGCGGTGCCGCGTCGATCGTGAGCAGACTGATCTACATTCTGGTGGCGCTTTCAGCCGTCTGGTGTATTTCATTCCTGTTCCGCGATCGTTCTCTGGCACGCGTCGAGGCATAATCCTCCACCTCCCCCTCTCTCCACGCCCTGCATTCGGTCTATACCGTTTGCAGGGTGTTTTTTTCGCTGGCATTCGACACACCGCATTTCACGATATGCCCAAATTTTGCGAAAAGATTCGTACAGATTGACAAAAAGTTCCGTTTGACTTGCGTTTTTGATGAAAATATGCTATACTAAAGTGAATCATGAAATACCATTATAAATATACAGAACTAAGTAAGGAGGATAAATCTGCATCATGAACATGACACAGCAAACAACCCTCAACGGCACGCCCTGCATCATGCTTTCTGCTGGTGGATATGAGGCTTATATTGCGTATGAGATCGGCTCAAATGTCATCCGCCTTCGGGACGTCAAGCATAATATTGACGTTTTCCGCTATTCGCCGGAAAACACCCCTGAATCTTTGATGCAGTCCGCGGAGGTTTGGGGACTTCCGACGCTCTATCTGCCAAATCGCTTTGCTGACGGCGTTCTGAAAACCTCGGACGCTGTGTATCAGCTTCCGGTCAACGAAGCCAGTCCCTATCATAACCACATCCATGGTTTTTTACACAAGCGCGTCCATACCGTTATCGCGCATCATGCGGACGAAAATTGCGCTGTTGTGAAAACCGCCTATGATTATGACGAGAAGGATCCGTTTTTCCAGTATCTTCCGCTGCGCTTTCGTATCGAGTTGACCTTTACGCTCAGCGAGTACGGTCTGGAGCATAAAATCGCTATGATGAACCTTTCAGAAAAGGCGCTCCCGATCTCCTTTGCAACGCATACGACCATTCAGGCTCCGTTCCTTGACGGCGCCAAGCCTGAGGATATGCGCCTGATGGTGCCGATCGGTAAACGCTGCGAACTGAACGAGCGCTGCCTGCCTACAGAGCGTCTGCTCGATCTGAAGCTCTCCGATCTGGAATATAAGAACGGTACGAAATGTCCGGTGCTTCAAAATCTCGATAACGATATGTATCAGGCAGAAACCGGCAAGCTGGACGATCAGGATTTTTATGGCGCAATTGTTGAGGATGAGCCTTCCGGCAGAAAAATCTGTTACGAGGTCAGTCCGGAATATAAGTTCTGGATCATTTGGAATGACAAGGGCTTTAACGGATATTTTTGTCCGGAGCCGATGACCGCAATGATTGACGCGCCGAATCTCTCGCTTCCGGCAGATGTTACAGGCTATCAGGAATTGAAGCCGCATTGTGCATTCGAGGCAAATCAGCGTTTCTTTACGGTCTGAAAAGGATTGCGCGTCATGAAGCATTCTGATCGAAAAAAATTAAGCTCTATGGTTTGCGCCAGCATACTTTCTGTTTCTAGCTTTATCGGCTGTGTATATGGTCCGGAGCCAACCGAAGAGCTGAAAGCTGCATATGCGATTGATCTGGAGCAGGTTGACCCCGATGAGAACGCCATCCCGAAAACGGATTGTATCTGCAATCAATAAAATATTCTGAAATACGTGAATGCATGAATGCGTTCACGTATTTTGTTTTCTCATATTTTTCTGAAATTCGACGCAGCAGAAATTTTTTTATTTTGTGTAACCTATGGTATGATTTTCCGGTCTTAATATAAGTAAGGGAAATGAAAAGCAGCTTGTGCCGTTATTGGGTGAATTTACTGCAAATGCTTGACAGATACCATCGAATATGCTAGTATAATAGTATATACCACGATCTCTCCAAGATCGGAAGAATGGATGAAAACTCCCCAAAACAGACGCTCTCCGCGGCTTTCTGCATTGGTATGCTTTTGCTCTCCGGCTGCATCGAAACCGTAACTATATACGGTCCCCTTCTTCTATGTAGGCACAAGCCGGAATACAGGCAATAACCGCGAAAACACAGAATGTTTTCAGCCCTCTGATTGCCAATCAGGAATGATCGGCAGAGTACGGCATCACATTTCTTGCGAATGAACCGGAATGCCGCATTTCTCTGCTTGCGCAGAGCATTGTCATATCTCCCCCACACAGCTTGGATTCCAATTTGCAAAACAGGCACCTTTTTCGTCACCGACACTATGATACAGGAGGAAATTTATGAAAAAAACACTTCAATCACTGATGACAGCGGCTGTCTTCGCTTCGGCTCTTACAACCGGCTTCAGTGATAGCATCTCGGCAAATTCTGCCGACGACAATTTTCCACTATATCCGGAGCTTATGTATGGACCGCCTGATTATACGGATATCGAGGATGAGCCGCCCTTTGAGCCGGTTATTACAGAGGGTACGATCGTAACAACCACCGCAACAACAGATGTTTCCCTGGAAGGTACCACGCCAATTTATGACACACACCCTATCCCGGAGGGTACCACGCCAATTTATGATGATACTACATTAGGCGGCGTAACCGTAACAACAACAACGGAGCCGCTGATGTTAGGCGGTGACGTACCTGTGTTTTCTGAGCCGGGCGACCTCAATATGGACGGCATCCATGACGTTCGCGATCTTTCTCTGCTGAAACAATATCTGCTCACCAATCAAAGCCAAGGCTTTGTTGGCATCACCGGAGATGTCAATTCTGACGACTCCATTGATAAGGAAGATGTCAAGGCGCTGATCCGTCTGCTCACAGGCAAGCCGGAGGATGAGGAGGATCCTATTATTACAACAGTTCCAACTTCTTCCACGACCTTCCCCACTACGTCGACAGTGACGCTCTATGGACCGCCGCCTGCATACTAATATAAAAATCGCAGGCTGAAAATTTACAGCAGCCCATCTAGAATCAAATGAAATATCAGGAGAATATTATGCTGAATCCGAAAGTGAAAGAAAAAAATTTGCAGCGTCTTGCTATTTACCGCGAAGGTCTGAAGGCAATGCCGCAAATCCATAATCTCTTTTTTGAATTGACGCTCCGATGCAATGAGCATTGTCTGCACTGCGGCTCAAACTGCGGCGATGTCCCCTCAGAAGAACTGACTACGGAACAATGGTGCGGCGTCATCGACCAGCTCAAGGAGGATCTCGGTACAGACGGCTATATGCTCTGCATCACGGGCGGCGAGCCTTTGCTGCGTAAGGATTTCTTTGATATCATGGGGCACGCAAATGAACTCGGCTTCAACTGGGGCATGACAAGCAATGCTACGCTCATTACCGAGGAAGTCGCTCAGAAGCTCCGTGACTGCGGTATGAAAACGATCTCCGTCAGCATTGACGGTATGCCGGAGACGCACGACGCATTCCGCAGAACACCCAATGGCTGGGAGCGCGCAATGCAGGGCGTGAAAAACTTAATTAAGGTCGGCGGATTCCAAGCCATCCAGATCACCACCGTTGTAACGCATAAAAGCATCACAGAGCTGGACGCGATGTATGATATCCTCAAAGATGTTGATATTGATTCATGGCGCATCGTTAATATGGAGCCAATCGGCAGAGCAAAGGAGCATCCGGATCTGCTGCTGACCAAAGAGGATTACAAGACGCTCTTTGAGTACATCCGCAACAAGCGCATCGCCGGCGAGCCGGTCTGCTATGGATGCAGCCATTATCTCGGCATGGAGTATGAACGCGAAGTGCGCGACTGGTATTTCCTCTGCACAGCCGGTCTTTATACCGCAAGCATTATGGTCAACGGCGATATCACTGCTTGTCTTGACATCGAACGCAGACCGGAGTTTATTCAGGGCAATGTGCTGAAAGAGCGTTTCAAGGATGTCTGGGAAAATAAATTTGAAGTTTTTCGCAGAGATCTGTGCCTTGAAAATGAAACGTGCAGGAATTGCAGCGAGGCAAAATATTGCCATGGCGGCGCCTACCACACATGGGATTTCGATAATCATTGTCCGCAGCTTTGCTTTAAGGATATCCTATTCGATTAAAAACACATACATAAGCCCGAAAGCTGTTTGCTTTCGGGCTTTTCTATATCATATACGTTTCAATCTCCAAATGAAACGCCGATGCGCTTTGCAGTCACAACAAGCTGATCTTTCGGATCGACAAATTTTGTCAGTCCGGCAATATCTGCAAGCTTATTCGAGGTTACCTTGCCATTCACCATCGCAACCGTTCTGCCATATTTCTCCGTAGAAATCAGCTTTGCCGCATGAACGCCAAACTTGGTTGCAAGAATCCGATCGTAGGCAGAGGGCGAGCCGCCGCGCAGCATATGTCCCGGAACGCAGACGCGCGTATCAATGCCAGTACCTGCCTGCACTTGTGCCGCGATACGCGAGGTTGCGGTTACAATGCCCGCTTCTTCACGCTTTCTGGCACGGTCTTTCTTTTTGAGATTTGCCTCGTCCTTATCGAAAGCGCCCTCCGCTACCGCGAGAATTGAAAACGCCTTGCCGCTTGCAGCACGCTTCATGACCGCTTCGCAAACCTTGTCGATATCATAGGGAATCTCCGGAATCAGAATGATATCCGCACCGCCGGCAAGACCAGCATTCAATGTCAGCCAGCCCGCTTTATTGCCCATGATTTCACAAACCAGAATACGGCTGTGCGAAGCTGCTGTCGTGTGCAAACGGTCTATCGAATCTGTTGCGGTATCAACTGCGGTATGAAAGCCGAATGTCACATCCGTGCCGTAGATATCATTGTCGATCGTCTTAGGCAGACCGATTACATTGAGTCCCTCTTGCGCCAACAGATGCGAGGTTTTATGCGTTCCGTTTCCACCGAGCGTCAGCAGACAGTCGAGCTTCTGCTTTTTATATGTCTCACGCATATTTTTAACCTTGTCCACATTGTCGTCGCCGATCACCGTCATCATCTTGAACGGCTGACGCTTCGTACCAAGGATCGTGCCGCCCTGCGTCAGAATGCCGGAAAAATCACTCGGCTGCATCACTCGGCATAGATTATGAATCAGACCGTAATAGCCGTTGGAAATACCGACAATCTCAACATTCTCCTCACCCATCAGCTCAAAGCACGCTTTCGCAACGCCGCGGATTGTCGCATTCAGTCCCGGGCAGTCACCGCCCGATGTCAGGATTCCGATTCTTTTTTTCATGGTTATATTCCTTTCATAATATATTTATCGTTAGTATTAAGATTTTACATTCGATGCCGGTAAGTGCACTTGGGATATTCCGAGCATATCCAGTATTTCCCCTGCGGCAGTGAATACGCTTGCAGCTTTGCACGGCATTCCGGACAAATCTGATGCATCAGTGCCACACGTGCGTTATTTTTATACTGAAAAGACTGCTGCTCATGTGCAAACCGCGCTTCTTCACCGCGAATCTGGTTTTGACCAATATAGTCGAAAATATATTCCAGCTCACCATCTGAAAGAAGCCGTTCCTGCTGCTCTGCGACATCCTGCATGACCTTTTGCAGCGCCGGCACCGAGGTGACGATATACGTATGCGGCGGATAGGGCGGCTTAATTTCCAGCCGTGCGCCCGTATTTCGATACATAATCACAATCGAATGAAAATGTATTTCGTAAGGCAATGGTGCAAGAAAATCGCGGAGATACTTCATGTGATAGAGATTTTGCAGCACGGGACTAAAATAATCAATCTCGCTTTCTCCGGCATAGTGCTTCCAGTATTTACTCATACCATTGCCAAGAATCGTGCCGCAAAAGGTTTTCATCTCACAGACAAAGATTCCTGCACGCGTCATAATCAAAAAATCAATATGCGTGGTCTTGCCCGACTCTGCCGGAATCAAGATGTCTCTGATGATTTTCAGATCGTGAAACTGAGCCAACAGCATCGTCAGCTCCATTTCTGGTGTAAGATGTTCGATTGCCATAGTAATGGTTGCCCTCTTTCATTTGTTGCCTGCTGTCATCATACAATTTTCCGAATCGTGTGCGTTCGGATAAAGTGCTCTGCTTCCTTTGCTGTCATAGGATGCCCGTAGAGATAGCCCTGCGCATAATCGCATCCGACTTCACTGAGCATATCCGCCTGTTCCTGCGTCTCAACGCCCTCGGCAAGCGTCCTGATATGTTTGGCTTTCGCAATGCGAGCAGCTGAACGGATTATTTCCTGAACAACCGTTTTCTCGTGCATTGTGACGACAAACGAACGATCTAGCTTGAGAACCGTAAACGGCAAACTTTGCAGATAACTCAGCGAGGAATAGCCCGTACCAAAATCATCCATTGCAAGCTGAATGCCTGCGTCCCGTAATTCCTGCATCCGCAAAGTTGCCACATCAATATCCTTACACGCAAGCGATTCCGTCAGCTCAATTTCAAGATTTTGCGGTTTCAGCTTATATTTTTTCAATGTATTCAGAATCTGCGCACAGACGTCTTCCTGATAAAAATCGGTACTGCTGAAGTTAATGGAGATCACAGTTTCCGGTAAGCCCATAGTTCGCCAAAGCTGCATCTGCCGGCAGGCTTCATCCATAACAAAATGCGTAATTCTCGTAATGAGCGGCGAACGCTCTGCAATCGGTATAAATACACCCGGCGAAACCAGTTCCCCAGACGCACTGCGCCAGCGAATCAACGCTTCCAGTCCGATCATTTCACCAGTTGTCAGAGAAACCTTCGGCTGATAACGCAATTCCAGTTCATTTCGCAGAATCGCTTCATGAAGCTGCGTTTCTATATTGTTTTCCAGAATAATCGCGTCATGCATTTTCGATGTGTAGCGCGTAATGCTGCCATGCGTCTTCTTATTAGATGAAATCGCAAATTCCGCATGATCCATAACGTGCTCAAAACTATCTCCGTCCTCTGGCATTCGCGCATAGCCGGCAGAACAGGTCAGAGTACGGTGCGAGAGATTGCCAACCGCTTTCGTCAACAGGACGCGCTGAATTTTACTGACAATGCGTTCCGGCAATCCCTCATCGCCTGTATCAGGCAGAATCAACGCAAAGTTGTCGCCGGATATGCGCGCGCCGAATCCATCATGCGTCATTTCTCTGATCAGAATATTCGCAAAGCTGCGGAGAAGCGAATTGCCTGCCGCATAACCGCAAGTATCGTTAATGAGGTGGAAGCGGTCGATATCCATCACGATGACCCAGTAAGAATTATTCAGCGCTAAGGTGCGCCGATACAACTCCTCTCCCACATTCATCAGCTTATTGCGGTTCGGAATCCCCACAATCGTATCTTCATATGCAGCCTTTTCGATGATCTCATCTTTTTCCTTTTCCGCGCTAATATCAATCACAGTTCCGCCAACGGCAAGCCGTTCGGATTCATTTTGCATTGTTGCACGGAAGCGATAGGCATACCAACGATATATCCCATCCGCAGAACGAATACGAAGCTCCAAGGTTTCCGTTCGATCAACATAGTATGCCATATATCTGCGCATCATATCAACATGAAGTTCAAAAACATCTACATCCAGCGGATAAATCATTTCTCGAAGCTCGTCGACAGTAACCGTACTGCTGCTCAAGCCAAACATCTTTTGCAGTTTTTCGGAGAGAAAAAGCTGCGGATTGTTCTGCTCAATCAGCAGCAAACCGACATCCATCAGTTCCATCGTTAGGTTATGTTTGCCCTCAGATACGCTGAGCTGTTTTGAATAGGTTGCGATCTTGGACTGCATATTGCGGATGTCGGCAAGATCCGTACCGATCGAGAGAAGCCATGTTACGCCGTCGCCATTGGTTTCGACGGCAGAGGTATTCCAGATCATATCATGCGGCACGCCGTTGCTGTCTATAAAGGAATACTCTTGATTCCGGGCAATCACGATCTCTCGGATATCCTCGTCCGTCATATCCTCTTTGCCGAAAAAAATCGGAACAATCTGCTTGGGCCCCATATCGTCAGACATCGTAATGTCTGTAAGCTTAGAAAGCGCGTCATTAAAAATTACTTCTGTGAAGCTATCGTTCCAGAGCATGGCTGGCGCGGTTAAATTTTTTGTCAGATAGGTCAGACGCTTGCGCGCAATATCCATTTTATGCTTTTCCTGCCGCTGTCGTCGTATCACCATACAGACGCCCAGAATCAACGCAATCAGGGCATAAGAATTAAAGAGGATGTAAACCAAATCTCCCTCGCCCTTATTCCGATGAAAAAAAGCATATATATTTAAAATTCCGGTCAGCAACGCAAAGCCGACAACACCAGACGCAACCAACTGTTTATTCCATTTCATAGCAGCCTGCTCCTTTCTGCAAGCATATTTCTTTTTTCGTGTTCGATTTCTAAAATTAGCTGGTATTTGCTGTCACGAACGCTCTGATTTGAGCGTTTCATGTTTTTTCAAGCCCACACTGTTATTATATCAAAAAAAATCGTAAATGTCAATGTATTCTTGTGGTTTGTGAAAAAGATTTTGAAACAATTTTCACAAAAGGTTCACATTTATATGGTAAAATAAAATTCACAAGGTGATTTCACATAAAAAACAGAAAGGAATCTACCATTTATGAAGATACTAATTGTCGATGATGAAATGCATATTCGCAATGTTGTTCGAGAATATGCAGAGCACGAAGGATTTAAGACAGACGAAGCTGCCGACGGTATGGAAGCCGTCGCAATGGCGAAAGCACAGGATTATGACCTGATTATCATGGATGTCATGATGCCGCGTCTGGATGGCTTTTCAGCCTGCAAGGAAATCCGCAAGACCAAGGATACTCCGATTATTATTCTCTCCGCCAGAGATGATGAATACGATCAGCAGCACGGCTTCGATCTCGGTATTGACGATTACGTGACAAAGCCGTTCTCGCCGCCGCTGCTTATGGCGCGTGTAAAGGCTGTCGTTTCACGCCGAAACGCTTCTCGCGGAAATGTGAACGATCCGATGATCTTTGAAGGGCTGGAGATCAATATGTCCGGCAGAGAGGTCTATGTGGACGGCAAGCGCGCCAATATGACGCCAAAAGAATACGATCTGCTCTTTTATCTCGTAAAAAATCGCAACATCGCGCTGACTCGCGACAAGCTGCTGGAGGAGGTCTGGGGCTACGATTTCTTCGGCGACGATCGCACGGTCGATACCCATATCAAAATGCTCCGCAACAGTCTCGGTGATTATCGCAAATTCATTGTAACACTGAGAGGAATGGGATATAAATTTGAAGCGTAAGTTTTTAGGGGGAAATTCCATGCGCCTGAACATCTGGTTCTGGTTCATGGAATTTGTCCTTTTGACATTTTTGCTGCTCTGGGTCTGTCAGGTCTTGTTTCTGCAAAATTTCTACGACCGCATGAAAACCAAGGATATCATGCAGCTTGCCGATAAGATGATTGCGCTTTATCAAACAGATAATTATGCGAACGAATTCAGCACGCTTGCCACACAAAACGATCTTTGCGTCGAAGTGCGCGACCGGTTCAACCGTTCTCTCACGCATTGGCATTATATGGGCGGAAGCTGCTTTATTCATGGCAATAACAATCATGCCAGCGATATTATCCGTCTAGTGCGCGAATCACAAAACGGTATCTATTATGGACAGGATACGCATCCGGTTACAAATGTCAATGTGCTGATCTATGCACGTGTAATCGGTTCGCCTTCCATGCCGGAAGGTTACCTGATTCTCAATACGCCGCTAACGCCTGTCTCCGCAACTGTCAGCATCATCCGTCGGCAGCTCGTTATTATTACAGTGCTTCTTGTGCTGATCGCCGCAATTCTCTCCATGATTGTTTCCGATCGCCTGGCAAAGCCGATTGTCCGCGTCACAAAGGACGCGCAGCAGCTCGCACATGGCAAATATGATATCCAGTTTGACGGCAGCGGCTATGATGAAGCCGAACGTCTCGCCGAAACGCTGACCTATGCCAGCCATGAGATCAACCGCGTAGACGCGATGCAGCGCGACCTCATCGCCAATGCCTCGCACGATCTGCGCACGCCGCTGACTATGCTCAAGGCGTATGCAGAAATGATTCGCGATCTCTCCGGCGATAATCCCGTCAAGCGCGCTGAGCATTTGCAGGTCATCATCGAGGAAACCGATCGCTTAACTGCACTTGTCAATGATATTCTCGATCTTTCCAAATATGAAAACGGTAAGATGAAGCTCGAACGCTCCGAATTCGATATGGAATACCGCCTGAACGAAATCGTGGAGCGCTACTTAGGACTGAGCGACGTCTCCGGCTACTCCTTCACGCTGGAAACGGATGGCGAGGCGATTGTGAACTGTGACGCCGTCAAAATTGAACAGGTCATTTGCAATTTGATGAACAACGCAATGAATTACAGCGGCGAGGATAAGCAGATATTCGTCAAATTGCAGCATCTGCCGGAGGGTATCCGTATTTCTGTGCGCGACACCGGCGCCGGCATGGATCAGGAAACTTTGTCCCGTATTTTCGATAAGTATTACCGCAGCGAAAATTATAAGCGTGAAGTGCGCGGTACAGGACTCGGTCTCTCGATTGTCAAGGCAATCCTGCGAATGCACGACTACGCCTTCGGCGTGGACAGCACCATCGGCGTCGGTTCGACATTCTGGTTTATCATTCATCCGTATGATAAGCAAGAATCATGAAACATATGGATTTGCATATAACTCTCAGGGGTCTGGCACGGTTTTCTCGGCAGGGTGTACAAATCTCCGGCGCGACTATTGACTTTTTCCTGATTTTACTGTATAATCAAGCCTTGTAGGGGTATCTTTGGTTCAGAACGCACTGTGAATCATAGGTGTTGGCAGATACCCAACCTAAAATACTGTAATCCGCTGTACTGCAATGCTGTGGTACATCATGATACAAAAGAAAAGGAGTGACGATTTCCATGAAAAGAACATACCAGCCGAAGAAAAGACACCGTAAGATGGAGCATGGCTTCCGGAAGCGTATGGCAACCGCGAACGGTCGCAAGGTTCTGGCTCGCCGCCGTGCAAAGGGTCGTGCAAAGCTGACCTATTGATCCGATACGCAAGTAAGAGGGCCACAAGATATTGTGGTCCTTTTTTACTATGCGAAACACCATACTCCCCGAAGGGAAACTTCTATGCTTTTTACGCAAATTCTCAATCAGAACGCCGATTTCCAGCGTCTTTATCGCTCCGGTGCGTTCTGCTCACTAGGCAGCGCTCTGCTCTATGTCAGACCAAATCGTCTGCCCTATAACCGCCTCGGCATCACCGCTGGCAAGAAAATCGGCAATGCCGTGAAGCGTAACCGCGCAAAACGTATCATCCGTGAGGCGTATCGTGCCGCCGAGCCGATGCTCCCAATCGGCATTGATCTCGTTGTTGTTGCGAGAAGTTCCCTGCCAGAGCAGTCCTCTGCTATCCTGACAGAACGCTTCTTAATAAGCGGCGTCCGACATTGCTGCGGCGTCAGCAGCGGAAAAATTCCCTGTACGCCCAATCCGCAAAACAAAAAATCTCGCGGCAAAAAATCTGCCGCGCGACAGTCATGAAACTGCTGCGCGCGCTCTATTCTGCGCCGATTCGCTTTTATCGTCGGTTTATTTCTCCGCTGTTTCCGGCAGTCTGCCGCTATAGACCAAGCTGCTCTGCTTATGCGCTCGGCGCGATCGAACGCTTCGGCATAATCCGCGGCACATGGCTCGGCACGCTCCGGATTCTGCGCTGCAATCCCTTTTCCAAGGGTGGCTGGGATCCCGTCCCTTTACAGTTCGATCTGCTCGGCAGACATCGGATTCCACAGCCTGATCCGCTTTCCAAAGCACAACAAACGGCGTTGGAATATGATATTTTGCTTGCTCATCGCACAAAATGGCACGGCAAACGCTTTGTGCCTGAATAACAGACATCATATTGTCCTGTGTTCCATTGATCGGAGGAAACGCATTTGAGTCTCATCGCAACAGTACTCGGCTGGGTCATGTACCTGATTTACAAGCTTATCCCCAGCTACGGCATTGCCATTATTTTATTTACATTCGTCGTCAAGCTGCTGACGCTGCCGAATACCTATAAAATGCAGGTGAATCAGGCTCGGCAGGGTCTTCTAGCTCCAAAGCTTGAGAAAATCAAGAAGTCTTTTGTAAACAATCCGCAGCGTATTCAGGAGGAGCAAACCAAGCTCTTTCAGGAGGAGGGTATCAATCAGACCGCCGGCTGTCTTGGCTCAATTCTGACTATGGTACTTCTGCTCGGCGTTTATCAGGTTGTTATGCGACCGCTCACCTACGTCCTGCGCCTTGCGCCAGAGCAGATCACTGACGCAAAGGATTTGCTCGTAAGCTGGCTTGAAACGCAGAATATTGCAGAGAAAAATCTGGAAGCCAGACCGGAACTTCTGCTGCTGAAATACGTCAAGACCAATCCGGAAATCTTTGGTTCGCTTAGCGGCTTTACGGACAAGCTGAGCAGTTTTAATAATAACTTCCTCGGCTTTGACCTTGCTGGCGTACCGAGTCTGCATCCGGAAAGCGGCTGGAATTTTACGGCAATCATGCTCGTACTCCTGCCGGTTCTCTCTACAGCCGTACAGCTCATCATGACCATTATTACGCAGCGTCACAGCCGCAAAATCAATCCGTTTGCTGCACAGACATCAGGCGCTATGAACATCATGCTGTATACGTCGCCACTCTGGACGCTCTGGATCGGTATGTCTGTACCGGCTGGTATGAGCTTCTACTGGCTTGTCAGCTCCGTAATCTCGCTGATTGTTCAGCTTCTGCTCTATCAATATCTGTCCGGCGAGCGCCTGACCAAGATCAACGAACAGGAAAAACAGAAGCAGGTTGCAAAAGGTCCAACATGGATGCAGCGTATGATGGAGGAATCTCAAAGACAGATTGCAGAGGAACAAAATGCCGCAACAGGCAATGGCAATCGTGCCCATTATATAGACGGCGATGATGGAATGTCTCGCAAAGAACGCGCTGAATATGAAAAAAAGCTGATAGAAGCAGCTAGAAAACGCGCTGCTTTGAAATATGGAGATGAAATTCCGGAGGAGTCAAGCTCTGATGTGGATTGATACTCCGTAAATTCTAAAACGAAGGGAGATCAGACCGAAATGACCGAAATCTTTACTGCTCCTACCCTAGAGGAAGCGAAGCAAAAAGCCGCAAACGCGTTCGGCGTACCGGCTACAGAGATTACATTTCAGGTTTTAGAGGAGCCGAAGCGTTCTCTGCTCGGCGGACTCTTTGGTAAAAAAGAGGATTATCGCATAGAGGCAAGCTATTCTGCACCTGTCCCCACGGAAATTTCCGACGCGCCAGAAGAAGATCAAACCGTGGAAATCGCTGCAGAAGATACAGCAACTCCAGAAATCGTTGAAGCAGCTGATGAAACTGCAAGACCAGAGGTTCCGGAGGAAATTCAGCTTGAAAAAATGCAGATTGGCGCTGCGTATTTGGAACAGGTGCTCGCACAGCTTGCGCCAGAGGTCAAATGCACCAGCAAACTCGAAAACGGCATCCTGTTTTCACTCGAAGGCAACGGCGCCGGCGGCTTGATCGGCAGACGCGGCGATACGCTCGACGCGCTCCAATATCTGACCTCTATGGTTGCCAATCGCGGCGATAAGGATTATGTACGTCTGACGATTGATACCTGCGGCTATCGCGAAAAGCGCAAAAAAGCCCTTCAGGAACTTGCACAGCGTATCAGCAAAAGCGTACTTCGTACCGGCAGAAGCGTTGCACTCGAACCAATGAATCCGTATGAGCGCCGTATCATCCACTCCGCTGTTACGGAAATTGAAGGTGTTTCTTCTCATTCATCCGGTGAGGAGCCGAACCGCAAGGTCATTATCACAAATGATTCTGCGCCGGATTACAAGCGCGATGACCGCAATGCGCGCAGTATACGCGATGGCGGCAAGTTTAGCCGCAATGATCGCCGCGGCAATCACAAAGGCGGCAGACGCAATGAACATGGTGGTGATCGTAGAGAGCGCCGCCCAAGTGCTGAAGGTCCGCGTAAGCTCGATCTTTCAACAAGCTTTGAAAAGGATTATAAGCGCCCGAAGCCTGAGGATGCTCTGAATGCCGGCGTTTACGGTAAAATTGATTTCTGAACCAAATGGGCGGCAATAAAGCCGCCCTTCTTTTTTGAGGTTGCTATGAATACTGTTGCTGCGATTTCAACCCCGAATGCAGCCGGTGGAATTGCTATGATTCGGATATCCGGAGATCATGCAATCGCTGCTGCGGCACATATATTTGTACCTTTTGGTAATACGAAAATTGAGGAGATGCGCGGATATACCTGCGCATACGGCTGGATATCCGATGACGGGCAACGGCTTGATGACGTTGTGCTGACGCTGTTTCGTGCGCCGCACAGCTATACCGGCGAGGATACCGTTGAGATCACCTGTCACGGCGGTATCTATCTGTCAAAGCGAATTTTATCTTTGTTATTCCGCTTCGGTTGCGAGCCGGCAGGCGCTGGAGAATTTACAAAACGCGCCTTCTTGAACGGAAAGCTCTCACTCTCACAGGCGGAAGCCGTCATGGATCTAATCCGAGCAGACGGAGCTGCGTCGCTTCGGCAGGCGAATCTTGCAAAACAAGGAAAGCTCGGCGAACGTATGTTCTCTATTAGCGAGCGTTTAGTGGATATGATGTCCGCGTTTGCCTATTGGTTGGACGATGCCGAGGAAATGCCTCCAGAGCTAGAACGATCTTCCTTGCTTTCCGATTTGCAATCTCTGCATACTGAATTGCAAAATATGTCGGCTGAGTATCAAAATGGTCGCATTCTTCGTGAAGGGATCCGTACAGTTTTACTTGGAAAACCCAACGCAGGTAAATCCTCTGTCATGAACTGGTTATGCGGTATGCAGCGCAGTATTGTTACGGAATATGCCGGCACTACGCGCGATATTGTAACAGAGCAAGTGAAAATCGGTGAATTTACGCTGCTTTTGTCTGACACGGCGGGTCTGCGCGAAACAGAAAATGTAATTGAATCCATCGGCGTATCGCAAGCTTATCAAGCGCTCGAAACTTCCGACTTTATTATTTATGTAGTGGACGCTGCTGTCGGGTTGCAACCGGACGATATTCACATCATATCATCATGCAAAGATCGTCCGCTGCTAGTCCTATGGAACAAGTCTGATATCTGTAACGCAACGCCACCTGCGATAGACGCCCCTACGCTTTCAATTTCAGCAATTCACGCGGATTCGCTTGCACCGCTTGAAGAACAGATCAATCTCATTTTTCGCGACGCTACTTTTACCAATCAACCAGTTATTATGAACGAAAGACAAAACGCACTGATTCTACGCGCTGATCATAGCGTTCAAAATTGCTGTGAGCTGTTGGCACAAGATGCAGAACTGGATATGATCTATATGGAATTAGAAATTGCAGCCCAAGCTTTACGTGAAATCAATGGCACCGATGTAACAGATGATGTCGTTGAAGGGGTTTTCTCCAAGTTCTGTGTCGGAAAATAATGTTCCACGTGGAACATTCTGACAACGCAAAAATAATATGTTCCACGTGGAACATGAAGGAGCATATATCATGTCGGATATCATACCATTTGATGTTGCGGTAATCGGCGCCGGTCACGCCGGCGTGGAAGCAGCAATTGCATCGGCGCGGCGTGGATGTAAAACCGCTTTATTCACAATATCGCTTGACCAGATCGGCAATATGCCGTGCAACCCCTCTGTTGGCGGAAGCGCTAAGGGGCATTTAGTGCGTGAAATCGACGCACTAGGAGGAGTTATGGGGGAAGCAGGCGACGCAAGCTGCATTCAAATGCGAATGCTAAATCTGAGCAAGGGCGTTTCTGTGCATAGTCCGCGCGCACAAGCAGATCGCCAGAGATACCATACATATGTTAAGCAATTATGCGAAAGCACTGAACATCTGCAAATCATCCAAACCGAAATTGCAGACATTGAAATAGACGAAAATCAATGCGTAACAGCAGTTGTCAATCGTTTTGGCGCAAGATATCCCTGCAAGGCGGTAGTCATCTGCGCAGGAACGTTTCTAAACGGTATGGTTTATATCGGAAAAACAGGTGTTGAAAGTGGGCCGGACGCTTGCTTGCCTGCACGATCATTGTCGGCAAGTCTTACAGCACACCAAATCCAACTGCGGCGATTCAAAACTGGTACGCCTTGCCGCGTACACAGTCGCAGCATCAACTATGCAGCATTACAAGCACAAACAGGCGATCCCAATCCGCAGCCTTTTTCATTTTCACCACGAGCGCGTGTATTCCATAATGACGCTATGTGCTATATTGCAAATACAACTGAGGAAACACACCGCATTATTCGCGAAAACATACACGAATCGCCATTATACTCCGGTATGATTCACGGTGTCGGACCAAGATATTGCCCGTCTATCGAGGACAAAGTGATTCGTTTTCCAAGCCGTGAGCGTCATCAAATTTTCGTTGAACCAACCGGACTCAATACGGAAGAAATGTATATGCAGGGATTCAGCACCTCTTTGCCTGAGCACGTGCAACTACAGATGTACCGCAGCGTTAAGGGACTTGAGCACGTTGAAATCATGCGATCTGCATATGCAATCGAATACGATTGCATCAACCCGATTTGCCTGTATCATACACTTGGTTTCCGTGGATTTCACGGTTTATATGCTGCCGGTCAATTTAATGGCACATCAGGCTACGAAGAAGCCGCGGCACAGGGCTTAATTGCAGGAATTAACGCATCTGCGTATGTCAAAGGTGAAATCGAACTCGAATTGTCACGCAAGAGTTCCTATATCGGTACGCTGATTGATGACCTCGTAAGTAAAGGTACAGAGGATCCATACCGTATGATGACCGCACGCAGCGAGTATCGTCTATCGCTTCGCCATTCCAACGCCGACGCTCGATTAACTTCAATCGGCAGAGAATACGGTCTAATTTCTGACGAAAGATGGTCCGAATTCACCGCCAAAATGGCAAGAATAGACTCCGCAATTGACCAAATCAAATCAAAAAGCGCGAAGCCTGACGCCGTTAACACATATTTGGAACAAGTAGGTACAACACCGATTTCACAGTCAATCCGTCTGGACGCACTTATGCGCCGTCAGCAAGTTAACTGCACGGATATTCTTCGACAGATCGGATTGCAAATCGAATTATATGGCGAGGAATCCGCCGAAGTGAGCCATCGAATCAAATATGAACAGTATATCGCCCGTCAGGAACAGCAGAACTCTCATCTTGAGCACTTAGAAAAAATTAAATTATCGCAAACCATTTCATATTCTGATGTACGAGGGCTATCATCCGAAGCAGTAGAAAAACTCACCAAGCAAATGCCTGAAAACCTTTCACAGGCAGCACGAATTTCCGGCGTTTCTCCAGCGGATATATCGATTCTCAGAACATGGCTGAAGGCAGGTGGGCATCGTGGATAATACAATGTCATTTGCATCCAGTGCAGAATTGTTTTCGCAAATTCAAATACAGCTCAACAACGATACCTATGAAAAACTAAAACAATATGCATCCCTACTTCTTTTAGAATCCGAACATCAAAACGTCACAGCAGTCCGAACCGAACCTGAAATATGGAAACGACATTTTTTAGATTCTGCGTATTTATTGCAATTTCTATCCAAAGGAGGAACTGTTCTGGACGTCGGAACAGGCGGTGGCATTCCAGCAATACCACTCGCAATTATGAATTCAAAGCTTCAAGTCACTATGCTGGACAGCGAGCTTCGCAAAATTGAGTTTTGCAGGCAAGCAATAAACAAACTGGAATTGTCAGCAAAAACAATTTGCGGACGAGCCGAAGAACTCTCCAGAGAACCAGATTATGAGAACAAATTCGATTTTGTAGTATCACGCGCAATGGCAAACGGTTCCATTCTAACAGAATTGGCTGTACGTTTTTTAAAAGTAGGCGGCTCATTGATTGCAATGAAAGGAAAACAATACGATCCGTCTATTGAACGATTTTCTGAAGCAGCATCGGCGCTCGGCTGCAAACTAGAACAAGAGATCGAATATACGTTAGACAGCGAAACAAAAAACGTCATCATCCTAAAAAAAATAACTGCAACTCCATCCCAGTATCCGCGTAGATATGCAAAAATCAAACGAAACCCTCTATAATGCAACCGGAATGTTCCACGTGGAACATTCCGGTTTTTTTGTCAAAATATAACCAAGCCGCTTGGGAATCCTCAAAATATGAAGAATATCCAAGAAAGCGGTAACAAAGCGATTGCAAATAAATACAGTTTAGAAATGCGGTTGACATTCTTTACCGAACACGATATAATATAAATATAGAGATAGTATGTCGCAAGATCAAAACCAGAAAGGATGAAACAACGTGAATCACGATCGTTTTTCAGATACAACCGAACTGCCGATTTCACGGCAAACGCGCCGCCCTGCATCGCCCAATCCACATGACCCATTTGAAAATACTACACGCGCAGATCATCCCGAACAAAAACATATACCAGAACCGCAGCGACGTCCCCAAACCCGCACTCCAAATCCACAGCGACGCAGATTGCGGGGCGCAGCAAATTCGCAGCACGGCGAGACAAACAGACAGATAGGCTACCCGCAGCGGCAGACTCTATCCGCACCGCGTCAACGCATCCAACAGTCATCTGACGCCCCCCTGACACACGCCACAATTCGACGTGCGTCCTATCAGGAGCAAATGCCGGAAAACGAGAAGATTACACCCTATCGGCAGCCGCAACGTGCTTACCGATCACCGGAATTCGAGGAGGAAATTCAAGAACCTGCACTAAAAAAGAAAAAGCGAAAAAAAAGACGTCGTCACGGTTGTCTTGCAAAAATAATCACCTCAATGCTTATACTGGTATTTGTATTATTCGGAATATACTCTGGTATTGCTTTACTGGCAATCAAACAGCTCGACTACGAGGAAACAGGTACGCGTACAATTACTGCGACAGCTGCCGAACCAGATAGCGATGTACGAAATATCATGCTGATCGGTACAGATAACCGCGAGGATGAGCGAGGACGAGCCGATACAGTCATTATTCTTAGTTTCAGCAACCACAATCATACCGTCACAATGACATCGCTGCTGCGAGATTCCTATGTAAATATACCAAATCACGGCACGGATAAACTCAATGCAGCTTATGCATACGGCGGTGCAACATTGCTGATGGACACCGTCACAAGCAATTTCGGCATTCCGGTTGACGATTATATATGCGTCAATTTCCGTGCATTTGTTCACATCACAGACGCACTCGGCGGTATCAAGGTGGAAATTTCAGACAGTGAAGCTGAAGCGATCAATACGATTCTGCAAAGTGAAATCAATCGGATTATGGGTGATGAGCCGACAGACGATTTTCTGCCAAGCGGCGGCACATTTCAGCTGAACGGTAAGCAAGCGCTCGCTTATACTCGTATTCGATTTGTCGGCAATGCCGATTTTGAGCGTACCGAACGTCAGCGCAACGTGCTTGATTTGATGCTTACAAAATTAAAGCATCTCAGCCCGACCGCGATCCCCGAAATTCTGACGAAAGCCGTTCCGGAACTCAAAACAAATATAACAACCTCTCAGCTCTATCTGCTTTCACTCGAAACGCCATGGAAATTGATTGGATACGATATACAAAAGCTTCGTTTACCTGCTGATGGTACGTTCTCAGATCAGAAATCACCTGACGGACAAATGGTTCTTGCAGTTGATTTTGACGCAAATTTACAATTGTATCTCAAGTCCATCCACGATGCACCGGTGACAAGTGAACAGATAGAGGGCGAGGTGACTACGCCATGAAAAGACAGGCAATCTTTCAGCTTCTGACAATACTACGCGAAGAAACGGACGATCAGCACAGACTGTCACAGCAGGCGCTCTCCGACAGAATGAACGAGCGTTTTGGCGTCAAGCTGAACCGACGCACACTGAAAGCGTATCTCGATGAACTGACAGAAGCCGGATATCCTCTGAATGCAACCCAACGGCAGCGTTTGCTGCCAGACGGTTCCGAAGAAATCATGCAGACAGATTGGTTTCTTGAACCGATGTTTGAGGTCAGCGAGCTGCGATTACTCTGTGATATGCTCGCCGGTATGGCTGCAATACCTGCAACGCAGCGTGAAACGCTAACGAAAAAGCTGATTCATTTTGCACCGCCAAGTTTTCCAGGTATACCACTTCAAACTGCAATCACATATCTGCATACGCCGCCTGCACAGCAAATGTTATTTTCCGTAGAATTACTCTGTGAAGCCATGCAGCGAAATTGTATGGTATGCTTCCAATATGGAAACTATATGCTGAATGAAAAAGGCATACCCGAATTACAGCCGCGTACTCGCGAGGACGGTTCTATACGAAAGTATTTTGTCAGCCCATATGAAATTTTTGTATCGCATGGCAAATACTACCTGATATGCTGCAAGGAACCATATCGTACCTGCGCAAACTATAGAGTAGACCGTATGCTTGAAATGGAATTGCGGGAAGATTTTCCACGTGTGCCTATCGAGGATTTGGAACCGCAGAACGGCTATCCCAAACAGCTTGCCGAACAGCTCTATATGTACAGCGGCAATGCAGAAACGGTTTGTTTTCTAGCAGACAAGCACATTTTAGGCGATGTACTCGACTGGTTCGGCACAGATACACAGATTGAGTCGGATCGTAAATCCGGTCAGCTGCGCGTGACTGTGACAGTCAACCCGACCGCTATGCAGCATTGGGCGCTGCAATACGGTAAATATGTAACGGTACTCTCTCCAACCTCGCTCCGAAAAGAATTGGCGGATATTTCTGCCAGACTTGCAGAAAAATACGAAAAAGATAAATGATATAGCCAAACAGCATTCAATATATTGATTTTCATTGACAAGCAACCAGATTTCTGTTATAATAAATCCGGATATACTATAATAAAAGGGAAGGATGATCCGGAATGTTTGAAATACAGCGTATGGGCTGTTCCTGCCGGCATGACAGCAGCTTTATATTTGATCTGCCGCAAGGCTTTGACGGCTATCTGACGCTCTATGTCAAAACACGCGCGTTCTTCCGAATTGGCTCGGAAACAATCACCGTTGAACCGGATACTTTCATAATCTATAATCGCAATTCCCCTCTCTATTACGGTGCAGCCGGCGGCGCTTATGTCAATGATTGGATGCTGTTTAACTGTACTGAAATTCTGGATTCTGAAATCGGTATTCGGTTCGATACGCCCGTTTATATCGGAGAGCAAATCAATCTGGCGCAGTATTTTCAGCTCATTGCCGACTGCTACTACCGCGGTACTGACGTCCAGACCGCCGGACTGTTGATCCGCGCAATGCTTTCTGAGATTTTCTCCAAAACAGAACGTCCGGAAGCCGCAGAACTGCCGCATTACCGCGAATTGCTCGATCTACGGCGAAAAATCTATGCGCAGCCTGAAAAAAACTGGAGTATGGAGCAAATGGCGCAGATGCTTAATATCAGTATGCCATATCTGCACGCGCTGTATCGCAAGGCATTCGGCGTAACGTGTACCACAGATGTCATCCAGAGCCGTATGGAGCAGGCGCAGCAGTACCTGAATAATCCCGGTATGACAATTGAGGAAATCGCCTATGCCTGCGGATACAGCAGCGGCGTTCATTTCTCACGGCAATTCAAAAAGCATTTTGGCGTATCTCCGCTGCAATGGCGCAAATCTGGAAAATCCGATGATAAAAAATGATAAAAGAATAGGATATGTTAAAAATTCAATAGCATATCCTATTCTCTTTTTTTCAGCATTATGCTATGATATGAGTAAAGAGAACAGCAAACGACAATCAAATAATATATAAATTACTGCATATGTCTGACGCTGATGAATTTGCATTTTTCGCCGGCGATTTGAATAAGCAATCCATGATTGCCGGCATCACTATAGCATCCCACCTGCCGGAGATGTGCCATGAGAGGGGGAACATCTCCGGTGGGTTTCGGGAATCCAATCATATCGAAAGTCTTCATAAGGACATGAGAAAAAGGGGAATTCCTATGCCTTTGAAAGTCTTACTCATAGGCGGGACCGGCACGATTAGCATGGCGATTACGCGGCGTCTGGCTGCACAGAGACATCAGGTGTTTCTGTTCAACCGCGGTTCGCGTACCGCCGAATTGCCGGAAAACGTCATTACACTTCGCGGTGATATCAGCAATGAAGCAGAAGCTGCCGCTATACTCAATGGTATGCAGTTCGACGCCGTCGGAGAATTTATCGGTTTTACAACGGAACAGGTACAGCGCGATGTACGCTTATTTTCTGGAAAAACGCGGCAGTACCTCTATATCAGTTCTGCGTCCGCTTACCAGAAACCTCTTTCAGAAAGCGTTATTACGGAAAGTACGCCGCTTTGCAATCCATATTGGCAATATTCTCGCGACAAGATCGCGTGTGAAGCATATTTGATGCAGCAGTACCGTGAAAGCGGATTTCCTGTCACAATCGTCCGCCCAAGTCATACCTATGACGAACGCTCTGTCCCGCTTGGCGTGCACGGCAGAAACGGCAGCTGGCAGGTAGTGCAGCGTATTCTGGAAGGAAAGCCCGTCATCATCCATGGCGACGGTACTTCACTCTGGACAATTACGCATAACAGCGATTTTGCCAAGGGTTACTGCGGATTGGTCGGCAATATTCACGCAATCGGACAGGCTTATCATATTACATCTGATGAGCGCGTCACATGGAATCAGATTTATCAATGTATCGCGGATACGCTTAACCTACCGTTAAAAGCGTGCCATATCCCCTCGGATTTTCTCGCAGCAATCAGCGACTATGATTTCGAGGGCAGTCTAATCGGTGATAAGGCAAGCACTGTCATTTTTGATAATACAAAGATCAAACGTGCAGTGCCGGAATATCGGGCTGATATCCGCGCAGATCAGGGCATCAGGCAGACCGTACAGCATTTGCTTGCACATCCGGAACTGCAAAAGACAGATCCGGAATTTGATGCATGGTGTGACCGCGTCATTACCGCATTTGAAGCATTAAAGGGAGAACTTGCTCTATGAATAATTTTCAGTTTTATAGCCCGACCGAATTTGTATTCGGCAAGGACGCGGAAAATGAAGCAGGAACTTATGTAAAAAAACATGGCGGCACAAAAGTATTGCTGCATTATGGCGGTCGCTCTGCCATGAAAAGCGGCTTGCTTGACCGTGTAAAGCGGTCATTGGAAGCAAGCGGCATCGGCTTTATCGAGCTTGGCGGCGTCAAACCAAATCCGCGTGACACGCTAGTTTATCAGGGCATTGATCTGTGCCGCGCAGAGAGTGTGGATTTTATTCTTGCAGTCGGTGGCGGCTCTGTCATTGATTCCGCCAAAGCAATCGCAATGGGCGTTCCCTACGAAGGGGATTTCTGGGATTTCTACGCTGGGAAGGCACAAATTCAAGCGGCTCTTCCCGTTGGAACCGTCCTGACCATATCAGCTGCCGGAAGTGAGGGCTCCGGCGATTCTGTGGTCACAAAGGAGGCTGACGGTCTGAAAAGAGGTACGGGCTCTGATCTGATCCGTCCACGGTTCTCAATCCTGAATCCGGAGCTTACCTGCACGCTGCCTGCCTATCAGACAGCGTGCGGCGCGACGGACATCATGGCGCACGTTTTCGAGCGATATTTTACCAATACGAAAGAGGTCGAGATCACCGACCGTCTTTGCGAAGCCGTTCTCCTGACAATGGTTAAGGAAACGCCGCGCGTCATCGCACAGCCTGATCTGTATGAGGCACGCGCCAATATCATGTGGGCAGGTACTGTTGCACATACCAATATCGTAGGCGTCGGCAGAGAGCAGGATTGGAACAGCCACGGCATTGAGCATGAGCTTTCCGCGCTCTATGACTGCGCACACGGCGCCGGCCTTGCAGTCATTATGCCCGCATGGATGGAGTTTGTTTATCAGCATGACGTCATGCGTTTTGCTGAAGCGGCTGTCCGCATTTGGGGTTGTCAGATGAACTTTCGCAATCCTGCGGAAACCGCACTGGAAGGCATCCGCTGTTTCCGCCAATTCCTGCACAGCATCGGAATGCCGATCAACTTTGCAGAACTTGGTGCAAAAGAGGAGGATATTCCACGCCTTGTAGAAAAGTTCGGCATTGGCGACGGCAAAACAGGCGGATTCGTTGCACTTTCTGCGGAGAATATTGCAGAAATCTATCGCATTGCCGCAAACGCTGCCCTTTGACTGCGCAGGATTCAGGGATATCTGCGCTTTATAGATTTAACCGACATGGATTTACTGGAGCCATGTCGGTTCTTTTTTTGAAAGATTACGCTTGCATGACAAAATAGCACTGGAAATTGCTTGATTTTTTATGCGGAATGTGATATAATGTATATGTATACAGAAAAACGGTTTTCCAAAAAACCGACCGAATTTCATTTGTTTTAAATTGATCAGAAGAGGAGGCGTTCTTATGAGATGTCCGCATTGTCGTGCTGATGTGCCGGATAAATTTTCATTTTGTCCACAGTGCGGCGTAGCAGTCCGTACCGAAACAGGCAAAGTCATTCGACCGGACGGCGCACGCAGAGTTGTAAATACAGTATTGATCGGTGTACTCGTCGCAAATGTAATTGGCGGTGCAGTTCTGATTCGCGGCATTCAGAAAAAGAATCAATCTGCGCCAGATACTACAGTGGAAGAATTACAGGCAGAGGAAAGTAATGCCGAGAAAACCACCGAAACACCCAAGGAAACAGAAACTGAAAAGGTAACGGAAACCGAAAAGGTAACGGAAACTACAACAAAAGCTACAACCGCCAAAGAAACTACAATCAAAGAAACTGACGAAACAACAAAGAAAACAGAGAAAAAAACTACTAAGGAAACCCAAACTACAAAAGTCTCTAAAACGACCAAAACGACTGCAAAATCGACTGCAAAATCCACTGCGACATCTGAAGCAAAAACAACTGCAAAGCAACCGCAACAACAGCAGCAGCAACAGCCGATACAGCAGGAACCGGTACAGAGTACAAGTGCGGCTGATTATTATGCAACACTCGGCGCAATGCCGTTTGTCTGCGGAAATAACGGCGATCCTTTTCTGCCCCCCGGACTATATACAAAAGCAACGAATGATGACGGTACCGCATTGAGCGCAGCAGACGCCAAGCAGGCAATGCTGAATCTCCCGATCGACTGGGGAAATGACGCAGATATTTTCTGTGGCACAACTCCGGATAACAATGGTACATCCAATTCAACCTATCGCTATATTGCCAATGCATTTCCAGTTCCGGGCTTTGTCGATCTGCAAATGCCGGCAGCGATTGATTTGTATGTTCATAACGGTACCGCATCACACGGCAGTCATCTGCGTGCGATTGATTACCGCTTCGGCAATCATCCCGATTACACCGGTCCTTATATCTGGACGCGCGATGAAATTCAGTACTATTTTAACGCATTAACAGAGTATGTAGATACGCTTTACGGCGGACATGAAGTAATCAGCGACAGTACGCTGAGTCATTACCGCTATCAGAACGGTGCGCTCGATATCGGATATTATGAACGAAACGGCAAATATATCCTTTGGATCTCGCGCTCCAACGATTAATTTCGCAGGAGGTATCATATGGAATTCTGGGACGCCGTCAGCCGTGGCATGGATCGTCTCGCAAATAAACTCGACGCCCTTTCCGAAAGCTATCAGACACAGCATTCGGATACCGGTTTCACCATCATGGATAAGGATTACTGCTGGGAAGATCTGGATTATGCGTCCGCTTATACACTGCAGCGTCATGTTGTAACAGGCGAATGCCGGATTGTCGATCAGTATGGTCAAATTGTTGACCGCGGTACACAGCAGCAGCTCGAACAATCCATGATCCGGCGCGCAGCACGTGCAGAAGCGTTTCGCGATGCAGGCGGCGTTACGGTCGGAGTAGATTTCAGAAGCCCCGTTCCGAACAACGCGGTCCCCTTTTCTGGAATGCAGCCTGTACAGGCGCAGTACGGCGATATCATCGGCGTTGTACGGCGCGGCGGTACTTATGTCCATTACGGTATCTATGTCAGCGATACCTGCATTGTGCATTATAATATTCCAGCAAGCAAGACAATCGGACACGCTACGGTTCACGCGACAGATCTGCGAAATTTTCTGCGTGACGATTCGGAATACTTTATTCTGGATTTTCCAAAACCCTATGTTCCGCCGGTTGCGCTCGGCAATGCCGGCAGTACGCCGCATACAAACAGCTATTCCGAGGAGCTTGCGCGTTCCTTACAGCAGACATACGGTTATCACTTGTATTCACCGGAGGAAACAGTTGCACGAGCGCGTTCCCGTCTGGGTGAAACAAGTTATAATCTGTTGACAAATAACTGCGAACATTTTGCAATCTGGTGCAAAACCGGCGTCAGCGAATCTCTGCAGGTAAACAATATGCTCGGAGCACTGCTGAACAATCAGCGCTGGCAATTCCGTAAGCCGATATTCCGCTGAGATACAATCATTCCCGGCAGACATAAGCCTGTCGGGAATTTCTGTCCGAACACGGGAGGAATCATGCAAATCAAAGGCATCTCAACCGCAATCACACTCATCCGCAGCAACAGACGCTCTCTGGCAGCGGAAATCATGCCGGATGGCAGCGTCATAGTACGAGCGCCGCAAAAAATGCAAACGCATGATATTCAGCGTTTTCTGTCCGAAAAGGCGTCAATCATCGAGTTTCATGTGCAGAAGCGGCTAGCGCAAAATCAACAGCTTGCGGCACTCCCACCGTTCTCGCAGGCAGATATCCGCAATATGGCGCACCGAGCAGCGGAGATCATTCCGCAGCGCGTCGCCTATTATGCAAATATCATCGGTGTGACCTACGGGCGCATCACCATCCGCAATCAGAAAACACGATGGGGAAGCTGTACCGCAGAAGGCAACCTGAACTTTAATTGTCTATTGATGGAAGCACCGCCGGAAGTGCTCGACAGTGTGATTGTCCATGAACTGTGTCACCGGCTGTACGCGAACCACGGAAAGCAGTTTTATGAAGCTGTTTACAAGTCGTTTCCCGATTACGATCGCTGCAATCAATGGCTGAAGCAAAATGGCAATCTGCTCATCCGGCGGATGGAATCCGGTCTTTCGTGAAACCATACGTTGGGGAAACAATATGAAAAAGAAGCTCCCCATACCAACGTGTATTCAGGAGGAGGACTACTTGTTCTGGGCAGAAAGCAATCTCAAACCTCAATATCATTTTAAAACCGAAGGAGAACAATATGCGTGTTATCACCGGAACGGCGCGCGGCAGGCGCCTGATTACGCCGGAGGGACTAGATACCCGTCCGACAACAGACAAGGTCAAGGAAGCGATTTGTTCCTCGCTGCAATTTGAATTCCCCGGCGCCAATGTAATTGATCTGTTCGCAGGCAGCGGACAAATGGCGATCGAGGCGCTCAGTCGCGGCGCCGCGCGTGCAACATTGATTGACGCCGATCAACGTGCGATCAACTGCATCCGGCAGAATGTCAAAAACTGCGGCTTTGCAGATCAGGCGACGATACTCAAATCAGACGCAATCAGCTTTCTACAGCGTACAACAGAGCGTTTTGACATTGCATTCCTCGATCCGCCCTATCATCATGATATTCTTGCGCAAATCCTGCCAATTCTCGCGGAAAAATTACAGAAAAATGGAATAATCGTCTGCGAACACGAACCGGAATGCAAATTATCTCAGAGAATTCTGCATTTTGACTTGCAAAAGCAGAAAAAATATGGTAAAATAATAATAAGTGTTTACCGGAATACCGATGAAGACGCGGAATAACGCCGGTGCAGCACAGTCGGCGCAGACAATCTCTGACGCAAAGCAGAAAGGACATCGAAAATGAGTGAACAACATCGCCGTTTAGCAGTCTGTCCCGGTAGCTTCGACCCGGTTACATTCGGACATCTGGATATCATCAGCAGAGCCACAAAGCTCTTTGATAAAGTAATCGTTCTTGTTTCCGCGAATCTCGATAAACGTCCAGCGTTCACGCTTACAGAGCGTCTACTCATGATCGAAAAAGTCACAACAGGCTTTGATAATATTGTCATTGACATTTTAGAGGATGAGCTGCTCGCGGATTATGTCCGCAGAGTTGGCGCTCATGCAATCGTAAAAGGTCTGCGCGCTGTCACAGACTTTGAATACGAATTCCAGATGGCGCTCGGTAATAAAAAGCTGGTTCCCAGCGCAGAAACCGTATTCCTCACAACAGCAGCAGAGAATATGTATCTCAGCTCAAGTATTGTCAAGCAAATCGCCACGCTCGGCGGCGATATCAGCAGCTTCGTTCCGGCAGAAATTCTCTCCGTCATCGCAGAGCGACTGCGCAAACCACAGAACCAATCGCCTTCCGGAAAAGCAGCCAGTGCACAGGAGATCCGGCAGGTGCAGCAATTTGTAAACGCAATCGGAAAGGAAGAATCAGAATGAGTATATTTGATGTTCTTGACGAAATGGATGACCTTCTTGACAATGCGAAGGTATTTCCGTTTGCCGCGCATAAGATCGTCATTGACGGCGACCGTTTCCGTGAGCTTGTCAACGATATCCGCCTTAATATGCCAAAGGAAATGAAACGTGCGCAGACCATCGACTATGACTGCGACCGTATCATGAAAGAGGCACAGGCAAATGCGGAGAAGATTATCCGCGGCGCGGAAGATCGTGCCAAAGCGCTTGTGGCGGAGAATTCGATCGTTGAAGAAGCGAAGAAACGCGCACACGAAATCCTTGCAAAAACCAAAACCAAGTGCGAGGATACCAAAGAGGCAACAACCTCGTTCGTATTGCAATCCCTGACTGCAACTGAATCAAAGCTCGGTCAGTTGCTGCAGGATATCAAACGCGAGAAAAGCACTTGGGAAAAATAAGACGCGAAACGAATTTTCTTGCGTGTCTGATTTTGCTGACGCTGCTCTGGATGGGTGTAATATTCTGGTTTTCTGCACAGGCTGCAAATAAATCCAGCAGCATGAGTGGAAACCTGCTGAAAACGCTATTGGCGGCTATCATTCCGCATTGGAAAGACCGTACAGCCAACGAACAGTATTCTATTTTCAACGGTCTGCATACAATATTCCGAAAATGCGGACATTTTTCCGAATATACCATTCTCGGTATCCTCCTCACCGCAACGGCAAGACAACACCGAAAATGCATATCAGATAGCCGGCAGGCAATCACAAAAGAAGTGATAATTCTGCCGGCGCTTTGTGCGTTACTCTATGCGTGCAGCGATGAATTTCATCAACGATATGTTCCCGGAAGAAGCTGCGAGCTGCGCGATATCTGTATTGATTTCAGCGGCGCACTTCTAGGCATCCTGCTGCTGACTGCCGCAGCTCTGGTTCGCCGCCGGATTTTCAAACGCCAAAAGAATCATTCATAAATAAATAACCGCGGAATACACATCGCTGTGATTCCGCGGTTATTTGTTTTATAATCAATAGTCCATGCCGCCGGCAGGCATAGCCGGTGCAGGCGGAAGCGGCTCTTTGATATCGGTAACAAGGCTCTCGGTTGTCAGCACCATAGCAGCAACGGAAGCCGCATTCTCAAGTGCAGAGCGAGTCACCTTAGTCGGATCAACGATACCAGCAGAAATCATATCAACATACTCCTCAGAGTAAGCATTGAATCCATAGCCGGTCTTATTTGCACGCTTGATGTTCTCAATAATCACAGAGCCTTCCAGACCTGCGTTTGCAGCGATCTGGCGAATCGGCTCCTCCAGTGCACGAAGAATAATCTTCGCACCAGTCTTTTCATCGCCTTCCAAAGACTCAACAAGCTTGGAGACAGCGTCCGCAGCGTTCAGCAGTGCAACACCGCCGCCAGCGACAATGCCTTCCTCGACAGCAGCCTTCGTTGCAGCGAGTGCGTCCTCAACACGGAGCTTCTTCTCCTTCATTTCGATCTCAGTCGGAGCGCCGACCTTGATCACCGCAACGCCGCCGACGAGCTTTGCAAGACGCTCCTGCAGCTTTTCGCGGTCGAAATCGGAGGTAGAGTTCTCGATCTCAGCGCGGATCTGTGCAACTCTTGCCTGAATTGCAGCGGACTCGCCTGCGCCGTCAACAATAATCGTATTCTCCTTGGAGATGACAACCTGACGCGCACGACCGAGCTGTGTGAGCTGTGTATCCTTCAGCTCAAGACCCAGATCAGCGGTAATTACCTCGCCGCCGGTCAATGTTGCGATATCCTTAAGCATTTCCTTGCGGCGATCACCGAAGCCCGGAGCCTTAATTGCAGCGCACTTAAATGTACCGCGGAGATTGTTCAGGATCAGCGTGGTCAGAGCCTCGCCCTCGACATCCTCAGCGATGATAACCAGACGCTTACCACTCTGGACGATCTGCTCAAGCAGCGGCAGGATCTCCTGAATGCTCGAAATCTTCTTATCAGTAATCAGCAGGAATGCGTCGTCATAAACAGCTTCCATTTTATCGGTATCAGTGACCATATACGGACTGACATAGCCGCGGTCAAACTGCATACCCTCAACGACCTCGCTGTAGGTTTCAGCGGTCTTGGATTCTTCAATCGTGATAACGCCATCCTTAGAGACCTTCTCCATCGCCTCGGCGATCAGCTTACCGATGGTCTCATCAGCAGAGGAAATCGTTGCAACTCTTGCGATATCCGCACTGCCGTCAACAGTCTTGGAATTCGACTTGACGGTTTCAACAGCGGTCGCGACAGCCTTATCCAAGCCTTTTTTCAGGATCATCGGATTTGCGCCTGCTGCGATATTCTTCATACCCTCTCGAACGATTGCCTGTGCAAGCAATGTAGCGGTTGTAGTACCATCGCCAGCAGCGTCGTTTGTCTTGACGGAAACCTCTTTGACGAGCTGTGCTCCCATATTTTCAAACGCGTCCTCAAGCTCGATTTCCTTTGCAATGGTCACGCCGTCATTGGTAATCAGCGGTGCGCCGAATTTCTTATCGAGCACAACATTTCTACCCTTCGGACCGAGCGTAATCTTGACGGTATCCGCCAACTTGTCAATACCAGCCTGAAGCGCCTTTCTAGCTTCTTCACCGTATTTCAGATCTTTTGCCATGATATATAAGCTCCTTTCAGAATCAGCAAATCAAAGAATCAGCGTTGATTACTCAACGATTGCGAGAATATCGTTCTGCTTGACAATCGTATACTCCTGACCGTCCAGCTTAACCTCTGTGCCTGCATACTTACTGAGCAGCACCTTGTCGCCGACCTTTACATACATCGTGATATCCTTACCCTCCACGACGCCGCCGGGACCAACCGCAACGACTTCCGCAACCTGCGGTTTTTCCTGTGCAGAAGCGGTCAGAATGATGCCGCCCTTTGTGGTTTCCTCAGCCTCCGTCATACGGATCACAACTCTGTCAGCCAAAGGTTTAATAGTCATGATAGATTCCTCCTGTTCTATATTCGGAAGACCGATAAACCGGCTTCCGGTCGTTTAGCACTCTCTGCGAGAGAATCTTAGCACTCTGTATATCTGAGTGCTAAATCTATTGTACCATGTTTTAGAAAAAAATCAAGGGTTTTCTTCATCTTTTCACATTCTTTGTATGTATGCACAAAATTTCACACCACTTGCGCAGATTTGTAATCAATATTTTGCTTGCCCTGCGTCTATTTCATCACGAATTATCACGGCGTTTCGGCGTTTCATTCTGCTGACTCTGCGAATTCCAGCCGCCGCATTTTGAAAAAGCGCAAGCTGAAGCGGAATTCTTCTAGCCGTATGCAATCGACGCTCTGGCATAGGGAGTCTGGTATTGACGCCGCATACGCCGCCGAACATTCCACAGGGCAAGCTTAGCAGAAATAGCGTTGGAGAATGCAGTCTCCGGCTCAGAATACAGACAGCAGCATACCAGAGCGCCGACAGCAGAAACGCAGTCAGCAAACCGCAGCGCAGCCCTCCGCTGCGCAAACGCTTTCCGGCTCGATATCCAGCAAGTATACATCCGCATAACAGCGGAATTGCTGCCACAGCCGAATAATATACAAACGACAAATCAACAGCCGTCAGAAGCGCTGCCACCGCCAACATCCATAATAACGATACAGGAATTCCGCAAAGCAAAACAGCGCATAGTATTTCACGCATCCTGTTTCCACCCCTTTCACAAAAATATATGCGATGAAATCCGAAAATATCTATGTCAAATTCGACAAACTGTAGAAAACTCGACAATATATGACATAAATTCGCAAATTGCTCTCTTGACACGACGGCAAATTCTTTGTTATAATAATATATGCAGATAATTAAACAAAAGGAGTCGCAAAATGAACAAACAATTACGCATACTCATCGGCGATATCGGCGATGAATCCGCAGCAAACATCGCGGCAGCGCTTGCCGACAACGGTGAATGGGCGGTAACAAGACTTCAGCTGCATGACAAGCTGATAGAAGCCGTCCGTCGGGAGCACACTGATGTGCTCATACTCAATCAAACCGCTTCGACAATCCATATTCCTGTCCTGACAAAAGAATTGCTCCGATATTCGGAGCTAGTGATTATCGTCCTGTATCGCAAGAAAGAGGACGGCCTTGCGCAGATTTTAACGCAGCAGGGTGTACATTATATTCCTTATCCGCAAAACATTCCAGAGCTTGTTTCCTACGTATACAGACTATGCGGCGTGCGAACAGAAGCACAGGAGTCCGCAAACAGCAAAGGTAATCCGGAGCTAGCAGTCACACATCTGCTCCACAGCTTTGGAATCCCGACAAATCTGCGCGGATTTCATTATCTGCGCTGCGCAATCATAACTGCATTTCAGCAGGAGCATCACAGCGGCTGTATGATGAATCTGATTTATCCGACCGTTGCCGAAATGCTTCACAGTACGCCGTCGCGCGTAGAGCGTTCTATCCGGCACGCAATCATGCAGGCATGGGAAAATGCCGATCAACGTACTGGCTGGACATTCGGGTTTACTGATGGTCACCGCATGACAAATTCGGAATTTATCTCCTTTGCGGTTGATTGGCTGCGTACTGAGCAAACTGCCAGACGCTACGGCTAATATGCATATGGCGGTATCGGAATATCTGCGCCGATACCGCCTTACATAAAAAAAGAATTTTTTTTCAAAATGATACTTGACAAAATAAAAAAGATATGGTATAATATTGATTGTTGTGAGGGTGTAGCTCAGTTGGTTAGAGTACCTGCTTGACATGCAGGGGGTCATCGGTTCAAGTCCGCTCATCCTCATCCAAAACCGTTTCTGAAAGGAAACGGTTTTTTTGTTTTTTGAAATCGCGCAATTCTATAGAAAAACATCTATAATAAAGACAGCTGATTATCACGCTCGCATATTGCCTGTCAATCATTTTTTTGCTATAGGTCTAAAAGAAGCCCATGCAGTGCTCGGCAGTACTGGTTTCATGAAAAGCAAGCAAAGGTTTGCACAAAAAAATCAAAAAACACATTGCTTTTTTCTCTAAAATATGATATAATATAAAAAAATCATTTATCAATCAGAAGGATGGTGAATACAGATGAAAAAGACTATTTTGTATATCACTGCATTCGCGATGTCAGCGTTGCTCCTGACAGGCTGCGGTGCAGCCCCGATAAATACCGTAAGCAGTATTGACGATCTCAAAGGAAAAAAGATCGGCGTTCAGGTGGGTACAACCGGCAGCACCCTTGTCAAAGATATTGAAGGCGCTGCGATCGAATATTATAATATGCCTGGCGAAAGCATCCACGCGCTCGAACTAGGCGAAATTGACGCCGTGATCGCCGATCTGAATATTGCACAATCCTTTACAAATACAAATTCAGCCATTCAAATACTCGCGGAAGAATTCGCCGTTGAGGAATATGCCATCGCAGTCAAATCCGACAATACTGCTCTGCAGGCAGAGCTGAACGAGGCGCTTGAAGCACTGACGCAGGATGGGACGCTTCAGCGTATTAAGGAAAATTATGAAGGCGAAAACCAGGGCAAAAATCCATATGTAGTGCTTCAAAGTCTCAGCCGCAGCAAGGGCAAGCTCGTTCTGGCAACAAATGCGAATTGCCCACCCTATGCAGAGCATCAAGGCAATGAGATCGTTGGTTCTGATATTGATATGATGAACGCAATATGTGATTACCTCGATTATGAGCTTTTGATTTCGGATGTAGTATCAGATTCCGTTATTTCGACAGTACAGAACGGTACTGCCAGCGTTGGTATTGTAAGATCCCCCGTAACGCCGGAACTCGAAAAAGAGGTTTTGTTCAGCAATGCCTATGCTGTTTCGCATCAGGTTGTAATTGTCAGGAAGTAATTCAACTATAAAACAAAAAGAGGACTGTCTGCAAATGCGGACAGTCCTCTTTTTCTGCAAATCATGAATTATGACTGCGTATAGGCGTCGATACGTTCAAAGCCATCGAGCAGAATATCGCGGCGCGTAAACGCCTTTTCAGTGCCCATTGCCACGCAGGTAATCGGATCCTTTGCAGTCCGGCACGGCACACCGAGCATACGCGTCAGATACGCTTCAAGACCGCCAAGCAGTGCGCCGCCTCCTGTCAGCAGAATACCGTTCGCACAGATATCGCCAACAAGCTCCGGCGGTGTTTCCTCCAGCACGCGCCGGATTGTTTCACCGATTTCATTGATATCATCCTCAAGCGCCTCAGAAAGTTCTGCTTCGCTCAGGTCGCACTGATCCGGCAACCCTCGCGAAATATTGCGTCCCTTAACCTGTGCGATAACGTCCTCCGCAGGATTATAAAGGTTACAGAGCGTTTTCTTAACGTACTCGGCAGATTTTGCGCCAAGCAGAATCTGATATTTATTCTGTACATAGCGGATGATGGACTGATCAAATCTATTTCCGGCAATTTTCAGCGATCTTGCCGTAACAATACCGTTCATTGACACAACGGCAATATCCGTTGTACCGCCGCCGATATCCACAACCATATGTCCGACAGGACGGTTAATGGAAACGCCTGCGCCGAGCAATGCGGCAAGCGGCTCCTGAATCAAATGAACCTTGCGCGAACCTGTGCTCATTGCTGCGTCGAGAATCGCGCGCTTTTCGACATCCGTTATCAACGAAGGCACACAAATTACAATCCGCGGCTTGACAAGATGCGCACCGGCAATTACGTCTATCATTTCACGAATGAGCGCCTGCGTCAGAATATCATCCGAGATCACGCCATCCTGAAGCGGATGCACAACCGCGATATACGAGGGGGAACGCCCCTCCATTTTATAGGCTTCCTCTCCAACGGCGACTACGCGCTCTGTCCGCTTGTTGAACGCGATTACGGAAGGCTCATTCAGCACAACGCCCTTACGGCGCTTTGTGATGACGATATTCGCCGTACCAAGGTCAATTCCGATATCCATAATCTGTATCCTTTCTAATTTCCGCGTATCTCTCTTTTTCGATGCAATAACAAATCTCGCCCTCCGGCGATTCGCCTGCCCTACGGAATCGTTCAATGTTCTCCGTGCGATGCATGACGGATTTTTGCAGTACCCTGCCCGATTTCAGGTTTGCCGCGCAGTGATAAGCCTCAAGCTTTGCAAAGCCCGTATACGAAAACGCCCATGCAATCACGTGATCCAGTGCTTCTCCCGCATAGCCGTTTCCCCAGAAATCCGCGCCAATGCAGTATTCGATTTCAGCTGTCGCGCAGTCTGACCAGACTTTGCAGAACGCAATCTGCCCGATGTTCTGATTTATTTCTCGCAGGATTACCGCCCAGCGGTAGAAATCCAACTGTGCATAGCCTGCGAGATATGTCCGCAGCAAGCCTCGAACCGCTTCCAGCGTTTCATAGACCGGCTCACCGTATTCCTGCTGCACCTGCAGATCGGCAGCCCAGAACCGGAGTATACAAGCAGAATCTTCTGGCACAAAACGCCGCAGAATCAGTCTTGGCGTCTGAATCGTCTGTGTGCCGCAATGCTTCATCGCGCTGGACTCCATTCCATTTCAGTAAATTTAGAATGCTGCACGCAGAATCCGAGCTTTTCATAGATCGGCTTTCCCATATCGCTTGCAGAGAGCGTCACCTGATCCAGCCGACGCACTGTAGATTCTTCCAAAAGCCTCTGCATCATACGCGTGGCAATCCCCTGTCCGCGATATGCAGACTCCGTAAACACGCCGAGCACATAACCCGTTCTGCCGTTTGGAAAAAATGGATTCGCGGGCTTTTCTGAAATCATCAAAATCGCATTTGCAACCAGTTCGCCTGTAGGCAGCGCTGCTGCTACCGTTAGGCAATCTTTTCCAAGATGCTCTGCAAAAAATTGCGGAAGCTGTAACGTAATAGCAGCAAGCTGCTCCTGCGGAAGCGTTCCGAATTCCTCATCGAAATAGGCAAGCCGCAGTCTGCAAAGCGCCGGAATATCCGTCTGTTCCGCCATACGAATCTGAATCGCCATATCTTCCGCCTCCTATTTTCGCAATACCCGCATACAGATTTATTATAGCATACTTTTCCCGATTTCACAAGTCCCATAGAGAAATTCTTTTACCAGTGCAAACAAAAACCGCGGAATCATAATCAGATTCCGCGGCATATTGATTGAAAACAGTTACTTCAACAGCTTCTTTTTCTGCGCATCGAATTCTTCCTGCGTCAGAATGCCTTCGTCAAGCAAATCCTTGAGCTTACGAAGTTCATCCGCAACGAGATTCTCATTGATTTCAGCAGTTTTCTTTTCACTGCGTTTGTCTTTTTCAGCTTTCTTCTGCTTGGCAACGACTTCCGGATCCGGATCGTCCTCATAAGGCAGCTCATAGATACCTTTTTTACGATTTGCGCGCATAAGCAGCAGTACCGAATTATGCTCTTTATCATAAAGATAGAAGACCACAAGGCAGAACAGACCACATACAAACGTAAAGAGACCTGTGGTTAATCCTGGCGGTGTGTAACGCATTTTGACGGTATGCTCACCCGGTTCAAGCTCGACGCCGATCATCGCCTTGAAAAGCGTGGTATAATTGACCTCGACCTGCTCACCGTCGATCGTTTCATTGCGCTTATACGGCACGCCGTCAACCCAGACTTTCCAACCCGGTTCCGCCGGAATCGAGGTCATCAGCATCTGACCTTCCTTCGCAGTAACCTTACCCTCAAGCGTTCTGCCATTGAACTTGGTCAGCTTCCACTGAGATTCCTCTGCCTGAAGCGGCTTGATATCCTGCTCAAACAGTTCAGAATCGAAGTGATAGAAGAAGAACTGCTTGATGATCGTGTATTTTTCCTTGGTATTGGACTCATCCGTCAGCAGCGTCATACGAAGCTGAAGCTTCTGTCCTGCCGGATACTGACCGACATAGAGAATGTGGTAGTTATCGCCCTCAAAGTAAGAGCCGAGCGATTTTGCACTGGTCTCATCCACATTCAGCATAAGGGAATCGTCTTCGTTCCACTGATCTGCGAGCCAGAGGTTGACCTTGCTCTGATTCTCTGTCTTGAAAAACAGATAGAGCGGCTCATCGGTTTCGGTCTGGAGGAAGATATCAACGGTCGGATCCGGCTGGTGGACGGTCGGGTTTGCAGGATCCCATCCATTTTCACGGAAACGCATCTGATCGCCGTAAGCATCCTGATAGCTCTGATTAAAGCGCATCGGCTCCGTGACAGAAATCGGATGGTAGTAGGTATGCCACTGGTCGAAGCCGCCGCCTGCGGTAAAGGTCGTATTGCCGGAGATCGTACTCAACAGGATATTCTGACTATTAAAGGGGTTATCGTTGCCGAACGCATTGACGCGCTCGATATCCTCGCTGACCATATATCCGATGCTCAGCGCATTCGGGTTCTGATAAACGCCGACGTCAATATCCGTTTCGGACTGTGATTTCGCTTTTTCGTCCTTGATTTTGACATAAGCTGCGCCAATATCGGAATTCTCACCCTTCTTGAGCAGATTACCGCCGTCATCGCCCTTGTCAAAGACGTATTTAATACCGAGAATACTATCTGCAAGCGGCGTATTTCCGTCATATCTGGAATAATAGGAGCTTGCGGAATATCCCATGGTCTCGATATAGGTCAGAATTTTTGCGTTCATGACCGAGCTGGAATGCGTAATACCACGAAGCTTAAAGCCGCCGTTGTCGTTTACTGTACGAACATAAGTCTTTTCCGCACGATACAGCGTCGGATCGGCTTCATACAGTCGGTCTACCATATCTCTGCCGGACTGAACATATTCGCGGTATGATTTTCTTGTGGAGTAAGAAACTTCTTTGTGGATATCGGAAAACTCGCACTTTGCATTATAAACAAGCTCTATGCTCGTAACTGCAAACAGGCTGACCATGATTACGGCGGTCATACCCTTTGAAGGATTTTTCTTTGTCATCAGATAAATGAACACGCTGTAGATTCCAAGAAACAGAACTGTCATCCAGATGGATTTATAAGTATCCAGATACACGCTGCCCTTTTGATCAACAAACATTCTGTCATATTCATTGATCAGCTTATCCGCGCCCATCGTGACATAGTGATTGATGAACATGAGTATTGCGAAAAATCCGACAAAGCTGCCGCCGATATACGACTTTTTGATGTTTGCCGCATAACGGAGCGTCATTGCAGTCATACTCAGCATGATAAAGGAGAAAATAAACGAATAGCGGAAAGGCAGCCAGTTCGGCATCTGTCCACCGTGCCAGAGCATATCAATCGGACGGATCAGCATACAGAGAAACATGACTACAACAAGGAAAGCATATCCGATCTTCTTTTTCAGCGGAATACGCTTGTTCAGGAAGAACAGCGGCAGACAGAGCGCGGCAAGTACACCGCTGAAAATCTCCGGCTTACCCTGTACATTAACAGAGCTATACTGATTCACGCAGGTAAACTGCGCGATGAAATCCAGTACGTTGAATTGGGTCTTGAACGACCAATCCGGCGTTGTAAAGTCAAATTTTCCGAGTGCCAACGCATTGTAGACCGGCAGAATCATGAACATTGCAAGGCACATTGCAACCGCAGTCGAATATCCCATACGAATAACAATATTGACAAGATTCTTAGCCTGTCCTTTTCCGAATTTGACCTTGTCGGAACCGAAAAAGAAATAGAATACAAAATAAATCGCGGTGAAAATGCAGCACATAAAGCCGATATAGAAGTTTGCAATACAAATCAGCGCAAGTGGAATGATATAATTGAGTTTTCTGCCGTCGTCGATCAGATACTCAACGCCGAGACAAATCAGCGGCAGACAAACCAGACCGTCCAGCCACATCGGGTCAATGGTCTGAATGATGCCATAAGAGCACATTCCGAACATCGTACCGAGCAGAACGCCGATCAAAGGCTTCACGTGCTTGGATTTCCGCGCGTAATAGCAGAACGCAACAGACGCCGCACCAAGCTTGCAGAGAATCATAATCAGCAGCGCGCCAAGAATCATTGTGCGCGGCAGCAGCATGACAATCAGCGTAAACGGCGAAGCAAGATAATAGCCGATGATACCCTGATAGCCGCCGGAGAGATTTCGCGTCCAGTTATACAAAATACTGCCGTCGCCATGGAACGCGTCTCTGAGCGCTTCAAAGTAATAGACATACTGACCATTCAGATCGAGCACCAAAACGGAATGATTACCTGCCGGATACAAGCCAAAGAACAGGTATGCGGAATAGATAAGGACGACCGGCAGAAAAAATGCTGCCAGATACGACCAGTTGCGGGAAAGCCAGCCCTTAACGCCTCCGCCTTGCGGCGGTGCAATCGGTGCGGCTTTCGTTTTCTTGTTTGCCATGAAACTCCTCCTTTTGTTTTGACCGAAATTCGGACAGAAAAGTGCATACAAATCTATTATACATGATTCTTCCGAATATTACAAGGGGTTGCGCAAATTTTTTTGCATTTTCAACGTCCCTCATCCTATAAGACCAAATTCTGCCGGAAAGGTTACAACGCTGCCGGATTTACGCAAAAGCCCTGAAATCGCTTACAAGCGATCTCAGGGCTCCATGGTTATTCTGTAACATTAGGATATTCGCTGATTGTGATATCAGTCATATAGGTGTTTGCTTTACTCTACAGTAAACTGCACATTCCAGTTTCCGAGAATGTCTAGCGGCGCATCTGCTTTTTTCTCGCCTGTAAAGGCATTTACCGTAAGCTGATAAGTTCCAGCCGGAAGCGTACCCGTCGGGATGACCAATGCCGCCTTACCCATTGATATTTCTGCCGGCTCGGTATCAAATCCATTGCAGTCAATATCGCCGGATGCGCCAGTCAGCGTCATGTTCTTTCCATACAAGCGAATGGTCTCAATTCTGCTATACGGCGGATCATTCAGTGTCAGAAAATCGAGCGTTAAAGTGACGGCATTTTCTGCATAGGCAGCACTGACGCCGATTTCAGCAGTTGCATTTTCATAGGTCAATCCTATTACAGTTCCAAACATATTCGTTTGGTCGCGGAAAAAGCCGTTCTCTGATGCGGCATAGACGCCGGCACCCATCATCGCAAGTACAGCAGGGACTGCCAGTGCTGCAATCCATTTGCGCGACTTCTTTGGCTTGCTTAATCTCTTTTCATATTCTCTAATCATAGTTCGGTTCAACTCTTCATTCGTTTTCGGAGAATCCAGCAGGGATTCTCTGATCAGTTCATCAAAATCCTTCATAGCCATTCTCCTTTAAGTGTTCTCGAATTGATGCGCGTGCCCGATTGAGTCTGCTTTTTACCGTACCTTGTGGGATTTTAAGCTGATAGGCAATTTCTGATAGCTCCATATCAGCATAATAAAACAGAAAGGTCACGATGCGCAGCTTTTCGGGCAGAGCGTCAACTGCTTGACGGACGGCAGAGTGTAATTCCTTTTGTTCGGTTTCCTCTATGACATTTTCCTTTGCAAAGAGCATATCTTCGGCGTCATCCGTAAAGGATGTCTCATAGTTCATCTTACGGCGTTTCTGGTTCTGATAGAGCCGTACTGCAATACCAATCAGATAATTCTTCGCTGAAAGCATTTCTTCTTTCGTAGCACAGTTGATCTTTGCGAGTTTTGAAAATGCCTTTAATAAAGTATCCTGATAGAGATCTTGCGCAGAGAGCTCGTCTCTGGTCAGATGACGGCAGAAACCGAGGATCGCACTGCCGTGTGATTTGAGTAAAGATTCGAATTGCGTGACTGTCACAAGCGTTCCTCCTCTCTGCTTTATATTGTCATGAGATTGAAAACGGTTCCACAAAATAAATCAGCTTACAATCAGAATCATACTATTCTTTCAATTTCACTTAGAATGCACGGAACTACTTATGTTATCCCATGTCATGGCGACTTCTCCCGTGCTATTAACTTCATTATAACACAGAAGTTCTTTTCTCTCCATAGTAAAAGCTTTTTAACCACCGGCTGAGCCAACGGTTTCTTGCCCACAAAAAGCGCACGATTCTGCAGAATCGTGCGTTTTCTAATAGGGCAATTAAGACAATATGGTAAATTCCTTTGGGAACTGCGTGAGATTGCGCGGTGCGCCATCCGTGATCACAAGCATATCCTCGATCCGGACGCCGAATTTGCCAGCTATATAAATCCCCGGTTCATCGGTCATAACAACGCCGCGCGTCAGCGGAACATTGCAGCGCGGTGCTGCTACCGGCGATTCATGAATTTCGAGTCCGACGGAGTGACCGAGTGCGTGCGTAAAATATTGACCGTATCCGGCAGCCTCAATGACCTCTGCGGCAGCATTATGCATATCACAGCACAGCATATTTTCTCTTGCGGCTGCCTGTGCGGCTAGCTGCGCCGCAAGAACCGTTTCATATACCTTTCGCATTTCATCCGTTGCCGAGCCGAATGCAATGGTACGCGTCATATCCGAATGATAGCCGTGATATACTGCGCCGAAATCCACAAGGACAAAATCCCCTATCTGAAGCGCTCTGTCTCCGGGTACGCCATGCGGCTTACTGGTATTCTCGCCAAACAGCAGAATGGTATCAAACGAAGGCTTTTCACTACCGCCAAGCGCCATATAATAATTCAAACGCGCAGCCGCTTCTCGTTCCGTCATACCGATATGCAGCTCCGGCAGCAACCGCTGAAGCGCCGCCTCCGCGATCCGCTGCGCACGGATGATATGGGCAATCTCCTCCTCGGATTTATTTGCACGAAGCTTACGGATTCGTGCGCGAACCGGCTGAAAGCTGATGCTGAGCAATTCCCGCATGACTGCAAATTCATCAACAGTCAGAACATCGTCCTCATACATAAGCTTCTGGACGCCATGTTCACGCAGCAGCGTTTGCAAAAATTCATAGAGCGCCGTCGCCTGCGGACGCGTGATGACCGCAAAGCCAAGCGGTATCAACTGCTGCTCTGCGGTTTCCGTATATCTGCCGTCCGTCACAAAAACTGCTTCTCCATTTGGAAAAATCAAGCATTGCCCTTCCAACGCGATCGTTTTGGTCACATAAATCAAATTGACCTCGCCAGTCAGGAGCAGTGCGTCTGCGCCTTCCTCCCGAACTGCGGCTGCCAGTGCTTCGATTCGGTTCATAGAACTATCAACTCATTTCGCATATAAACTCATGATACTATATAAGTATTATTTCAGGCAAAAGCAAATGCTGTCTCTAAGCTATACAGCATTGAACAGATATCACTCACTGCCCTCCAGAAAATAAGACGCTTCCATATCCGCAACATACAGCGCAAACGCCAGCGGAAACCGTTCCAATGCCGCGCCGATCGTATTCTTATCTTCCGTACCGGAAAATCCCATATGCCAGCGAATCGCCATTGCCTCCTCGCGATGCAGATGCATAAAGAACTGAATCATCAGCACGGATTTTTCACCGTGTCCATAGGGCAAACGATCGTCTATCTTATAATACGGCACTTTTTCCCATACGCCCTGCGCATTTTTTGCATTGCGGAAATCAACGGTATAAAAATTCATTTTACAAAGATCATGCAGCAGCGCACAGACTGCAATGGATTCTTCGGAATATTCCGGAAAATGAAACGTATCGCGTACACGCTCCCGCGAAAGATATGCTTTCAGATTGTGATAGACATTCAGCGAATGCTCAACCAGACCGCCGGCATAAGCGCCGTGATAGCGCGTGCTTGCCGGAGCTGTAAAGAAATCATTTTGCGGTTCCAACAGATAGCTCCGCAGACGCTCTGCACCCGGACGCTTCACATATGCGTCCCAGATCGCGAGAAATTCCTGTTTTTTCAATTCGAGTTCCTGCTCGGTCATTTGACATTCCTCCAATTACTGCTTATTTTCAGATTCACTGCGGCAAAGCATCATATCCGGCAAATTGCCGGAACTCATCCATCGTGCCGCGAAAAACATTCAGGTCAATCCGGACGTCGCCACCCGTATAGCCGTCCAGCATTCCGCGCGGATTATATTGCCAGAACGTCCATTCCGGCGTAATTCCGTATACAGGGGCTGTGAAAATACTGCGAATCCAAAGCGTATATTCCAATTCTGAATCTTTGAGATAAAGCTCCCAGCACTCCTTTGTCGTATAAATAATCGGCTGCTTACCGTAAACGCCGCGCATTCTGGCAAGCAGAATCCGAAGACTTTCGCGAACTGCGTCCGGTTCCGGCAAATTCTCCGAACGATAAAATTCCAGATCAATCACAGGCGGCAGCGCGTCTTCCTGATCGGGAACAATCGCGCAATAGTTATCCGCCTGCGTTGCCGCAGAGCTGTCAAAGCTGAAGAAATGATAGGCGCCAACATACAGTCCGGCAGCACGCGCATTGTTCCAATTTTCAGTAAAACAGTCATCGACCGTGCCGGAGCCTTCGGTCGCTTTCAAAAACGCAAAGGTGATACCCTGCTCCGCAATACGCTCCCAATTCATCTGCCCTTGATAGTGCGAAGCATCGACGCCGCGCACCGGATACCTGTTTTTCGATGGCATATTGAACCAGATCATGCCATTTTCTACCAAATACCAGAACACCAGACCAAACACCAGAATTGTGGACAACATGATAAGGGTAGAGGATTTTCTTTTGTTCTTCAATCAAACAGCCTTCTCTCTTTGATATGACATTATTATAATTGTATTCCCAGATATTTTCCATATCCATTCAGACGGCTTGCAGAACGAACTGTATCGACTGCATATCGCCCCAAAGATTTGGAATCATCACGCCGCACTGCATCAGATAGGCGCCAGATTTGATATCCTCCTCGCCGCAGAGCGTGTATGCATAGTCAGCTTCCCTGTCAAGACCGGCAAGCAGAATCCGACGCGATTTCATGTTAGCTTCCGCCGTAATCTGTACATAAGTGAATACGGCTTCCGATTGATCCTCCGCAACAAATATCCATGCGTCATAATCAGCGTTTTGCTGTGCAGCATAGCCGGAAAGACGGAATGGATTACCAAGTCGCCAAAGCCCGCCGTCCCGAATGAGTCTGCTGATACTATGCCATTGTGCAATCTGCTCCGAAATTTGTGATTTTTCCGAATCGGTGAGCTGCGTGACATCCAGCTCATAACCAAATGTTCCGAACATCGCCGTATTTGCGCGCGTTTCAAAAGGCGTTACGCGCCCTGTGGCATGATTCGGGCATATGCTGATATGCGAACCGATCGCAGAGGGCGGCATGAACAGCGAAGCGCCGTATTGAATCCGCAGACGATCTCTGGCGTCGGTATTGTCCGAAGCCCAGATCTGCGGCGAATAATAAAGCATACCGGCGTCGAATCTTCCGCCTCCGCCGGAACAGCTCTCCAGCAAAATATCCGGATATTCCGTGACAAGGCGTTCGAGCATCTGATAGACGCCGAGCATATATGCGTGAGAAAATCCGGCATACGGCACCTCCGTCAGCTGACGGTTCATATCCCATTTGATATATGAAACCGGAACGGCATCCAGAATCGCCTTGATCTGCTCCCAGACGGCGTCGCGGACATCCCGACGCGTATAATCCAGAACATACTGCGCGCGGGACTGCGTTTGCAATCTGCCCGCAATTCCGACCGCATAATCCGGATGCGCACGATACAGATTACTATCCGGCGAAACCATCTCCGGCTCAAACCACAGCCCAAACTGCATTCCCTTTCCGATAATATAGTCAGTCAAGGGCTTCAAGCCGCCGGGCAGCTTGCATTCATCCGGCGTCCAGTCTCCCAGCGAGCAGTTATCGCTGTCGCGCTTACCGAACCAACCGTCATCCAATACATATAATTCTATACCAAGCGCAGCCGCTTCATCAGCGATTGTTTTCAGCTTATCCAGATCAAAATTGAAATATGTCGCTTCCCAGTTGTTGATGAGAACCGGTCGCTCTATATAGCGATAATCTGATCGAATCAGATGATCAGAAAACAGCTTATGAAAACTTCGGGACATTCCGCCAATCCCTTCGGCACTGTAGACCAACACCGCCTCTGGCGCGTCAAATTCAGATTCCGTACTGAGACAATATGCAAAATAATCGGACTGCATTCCGATTTGCGCGCGCGTCTGACAGAATTGCGTCAGCTCTGCCTGCGCCATAAAGTCTCCCGACCAGATCAGCGTAAAACCATAGGCTTCGCCCTGCTGCTCTGTCGTTTCCGGACGCACCAGCGCGAAAAACGGGCTGTATTGATGCGAGGATTCACCACGGCTGCTGTCAAGACGCTGCTTGCCATGGCGCATTGGCAAACGCTCCGCCTGCCGTTCACGCGCCCATGAACCATAAAGCGACAGCATCTCAAACCGATCGTCGTCCATATCGACAGACGCCGACAGCACGCGTCGCAGCGTCATATCGGCATCGCCGCAGTTTTCGATTGATACGCTGCGAATCACCGCGTCAATGCCAAGAAAAACCGTATAATGCAGCGTAACTTCAATGCCAGTCGGGGCGTCGCGCATCAGAATATCCAGCGATTCGCAGCCGTTGCCCCAAGTATGCGGCATACCGCGCGGATGATATTTACCATTGTAGATTCGATGGCTGACATAGCGCAGATCGCAGGCATTCGCACCGGTTTCGGTTTCGATACAGAATGCCGCTTCACGATAATCTCCGATACCGCAGCAGGGATATTCAAACGGCGCACAGTCCATAAAGCTCGCGCGTTCACGTTCATTTTGAGAGGGGACAAAGGGCGGTTCACCCAGCCGCAGCAGATCGGTCATATCCTGCGGCGCAATACGTTTTCCCCAATATGTATGCAGCAGATAGCCCTCATCTGCAATCGTCAGCACATAGCTGGCATTCGGCGTATCAAGCTGAAACTGTCTCGCTTCTTCCAAATAGGTAATCAATCGTCCAGCCTCCGTTTCAGTATCCACTTAGCTGCGAATCAGATTCCGCCGGTAATACCTGCGTCTTTCAGCGCGGTTTCCGTGCCGCATACCATTAAATTGCCGTATTCGACATCATTGGTATAGACAATATAGCGGAAATGGTCTATCTGCTGATCAATCTGCTGTGTTTGACGATAGAATTCCAGCGCCTCGGAATCGTTTGCACGAATCACATAAAGTCCCTCAAATCCGTCCTCCGGCGTTTTACCGTTGGTGGCAGCATACATGGAAATTCCATTCTGCGCGGTCAAATCATTCACCGTAACCGTATAGCCCTTCGTCTGCAAGTTCATTTGTATTACAGAATCCGCTGGAATCCGTGCTCTGGACGCGACAGAGGATTCCACCTCTTTGCTGCCGCAACTTGTCAGCAGCAGCCCTGCCGCAGCAAATGCAATCATTTTCGTTTTCACATCCATAGGTCATACCTCCATTTTCTATCGAATCCAATACGCCCACAATTTTCAACCTCTATTATAACCGATAATTGAAATGCCGTCAAGCAAAAAGCGTCGGATTCAGACTACAAAGGCTATCAATCAATATAGCATCTGGTTGCAAGGCGCATTCATATTATATGTATAATAATTATACAAAATCACAGTTTGCGTTATTTCCCGAACCATATCTCCTGTTATACAGATTATATAACACGATTTAAATAATACAATTTGTATACAATTGTCGCTATATCCTTCGACTCCATAGCAGTGAAAAAAATGCAAATTCCAAACAGGTTAGTTGCCGTTTGATTTGATAATGCATGATTTTCGTCAAACCGCGCAAAACACTAACAGTCTGACAAACTTATATATCTGATTACGCCGCGTATGAAAAAAGAAAAAAAGAGTGACAAGGGCTTGACAACTGATGGTTTTTCTAATATAATAATATGATATGCAAAATATATAAACAAGCCGATAGAATATGAAAAATATTGCGAATCGGCACAAAAAAAAGCACTTTGATAATGGGAAAGGAAGTAGGTACTCTATGAAAATGTATCAAGCATATTTACGCATAGTTATTTAGGCAATACTGGACAAAGCCTGCGAGCGTTCGCAGTATTCGCCTATAGCGGCGTGCGCGCGGCAACCGAGCCGCAAAAAACAGATAGAGCCGATTTTCCGGCAAATGACAAACAGCTTCCATGAAAGGATGAGAGTGGATGAAAAAAACAAACAGGCTGCGCCTACTGAGTGGAATTGCGTCTGTTGCATTGCTTGCCTCGTATCTGATGCCGTTGAAAGAAATCCCAACGATGCTCACTGCGAATGCAGACGATGAAACCGTGGTCGCACATTACGGCAAAGCCTATACGATCGAGAACATCCTGAGCGATTATAACTATTTCGTTCAGGGAGACGCATTGATCGGCACCCATATCGTTGGCGCGGTTGCCGTCGGAGGTAATGCGATAATCACCAATTTTGGCGACGCTGCGGCAACGCCATGCTATTTCAATAATTTACAGGCGTGCGCCAACTTTAATCCGGGCGCTTATATTATCCGGGATACGCCTGAAGGTCAGGAACTCTATGAGCAGTTCATTGAAAATGCCCATGTATACTATCATATTGCTAATCCAGAGGGCGTTGCACAATATCTGCTGGAGGGTCAATATTTTAATAAGCTTGCGGACGACTGCGATTTCATTAACTTTGATGTCGCATTTGAGGAAATCTCAAACTGGTCAAGCAAAAAAGCTGCCGATGAAAAGAATTCTTATGTTTTTGAGGACTCTGATCTCGACGCAGCGGGAAATCTGAATATTGATATCCAATCAGCCAACTACAATATGATTATTCCGGCTGACGTATACGGCAAAATCAAAAGCATCAACTTCCATGGCAATATCACTGACCTTGCATCAAGCGGTTATACGATTTCAATCCCTGATGTAAAGGAAGTTACCCTCGCTTTCGGCAATAACATAAACTATTACGATGAAAACGGCGAACCGGTCAACGGCTCCAATGTATTCACATTTGCTGACCGTGATGCCGGCATCAACCAGAGTCACGAAGTCAATGTTGACCTCGGCATGAACTTTGTCTGGAATCTGCCTGACGCGGAAACAGTGCGTTGCCTATTTCAGGCTGGTCACATTGTAGCGCCGAAAGCCGACTATTTCCAGAGCGGCGGACAGATGGAAGGCGGCGTTATTGCAAAAACAGTAGATAATAAAGACTCCGAAGCGCACTTCTATCCGTACAGATCTATGACAAAGCAGAACTCTGCATATCAGGTCGAACTTTTCAAATATATTGATGAAATAAACGGAAAACCACTCGCCAATGCGCTGCTCGGCGCATATCCTGTAAATGATTCCGGCGTCGGTACTTCTCCGGCTTTCAAGCTGAAAACAGGCGAGAGCAATCCGAATTATCTCGGTATGAATCCCGGCAAATACATCATCAAGGAAATCCGTCCGCCAATGGGCTATATGACAGGCGGCGAAGAGTACTATATCGAGATCGTAAGCAGTCAGGAAAAAGAAGCTACCATTGAGCTTGAAAAAGAATCGTGGGGCGAAAAGAAGGACGGCACAATCCAATATATCGATAAGATTATCATAACGGTATACAGCGATCCTGAATTCACAACGCCGATCGAAACAATTACATATTCTCCGCTTGCAGTTGCTGAGAATACTTATACGGTCGGAGAAAAGCGTTATGCATTTAAAACAGATGTAGACAACAATGTTGTCGCAGTATATGAAGTCAAGGACGATGGCACGCGGGAAGATGTGACCGAAACTGAACTTGATAACTTCATTTTCAACACTGTTGATAACGCAGACGTATATTATAATCTGTTCTATAACGGCGAGATCCTGATTCCGGAAAACGGTTACTACACGATTGATGGCGTCCGTTATGACATCACTGTGGACGATTCCGGAAATATCAACAAAGTCATCAAAAAGGGCGAAACGCTCGGTGAAGCCGAATGCAAGCGATTCCAGTTCGGTCAATATTCGCAAGGTGGATTCGGCGGATTCGGTGGAGGCTGGCAACATACCGATACGCTCTACTATTATGACAAGGATGTAAACGCACCCGGCGCAAAGCTTCTGGATCAAACCAAAGCAAACGAAGATGGTATCTTTACATTCGAGACGATTGGTAAATCGTATCAGGTCATCTCAACACCGGCTGGTTGGAATACTCCGCCGGCGATCGAAACAATCATCGAAACAGATGTTGATGTTACAGAGGGCTTCTCTGTTGAAGTCAAAACAACCTCGGCAAACTATATTGTTGTCCGCAGAGGCGAAGTGGCGAAAGCTAAACTCAACCTCTCCGGCAAGCTCAACACAAAATTTGAGTTTGTGAACAGTGAGTCGCTGACGCTCCGCAAGGTCGACGCCGCTGAGCCAACCAGAGAGCTAAAAGGCGCACACTTTGCTTTCGTGGAGGATCAGTATCAGCTTACGAAAGGTCGGGAAGGTGAGCTGACGTACCAAAGCTCAAGTCCTGAGGAAGCCGTAGACGGCGAATACAGCGAAAGCCACGAAGAAACCGACGCAAGCATTGTCGGATTTACGTGGGACAAAAACAATTCCTCAACAGCATTCTCCGCACGGGCAATCCATAGTATCTACAGCTCAAACTGGATGGGACCAGCAACCGTTCGGATCTATCGACTGACCGAAACGATCGCGCCCCAAGGATATGATCTTCCGGAAAATGATATTCTGCTTGCGTGCCACAATATCAACAATAACAGAACATATCTGATGCTTGAGGTTCCGCGCGGAACCAAGCTGACAAAGGAACAACTCCCGATCAACGAGAATGGCGGTCTGAAACCTGATAAAGGCGGATGGACTACACTTGATTTTTCAACTGCCGAGGGCAGAACCATTACTGTTGCGGATCATCTTAGCAAACTGAGACTACAGATCAGCAAACAAGATGCTGCAACTCATGCTCTCGTTGCAGGCGCAACGATTGAGTTGTGGGCTGAAAACGGCACCGAGGCAATCAAAACCATTCAGACTGAAAATGGTGTCACGCCTCTGCTGGATAATGAAAACAAGACACTGCAGCTCACGCCGGGCGTATACTATATAGTAGAGACTGACGTTCCCGAAGGTTATTTGCAAGACCAGAAAGATGTAAAGCACTATTTTACTATTTTAAGCGATCTGACAGTCGTAAAGGGCATTACCCGTGAAATCAGCAATAGCGATGGCGAAAAGCATTCGATCTCGCAGATGTTTGTCACACTGCCGGAAGTTATCGAGGAATCCGCTGACGTTACTGTAACCGTAGTCTTTGAAGACGGAACAGAACAGGATTTTACAAAAACCATTGAAGCAAATGGTCAAGGTGAAGTCAGACTGTTCCATCAGGACGAAAATAACGGCAAACAGCTTGAAAATGTTGTCGGTATCAGGGCAACATCTACTGCTCCATTCGCCATCCTCCTGAATGTCCAGGACAACACTTGGAATAATATTAGTTCTCGCAGCGGACTCATCCCTGCCGGCAGTACCGTCGGCTTCGGTAAGAGTGGTCTGCCACCTATTGTTGAGTCGGACGGTTCAGACGACGAGGCACTGACACTCAGCAAGGCGTTGAACGCTTATACCTTAAGCCTCGCAAACCAGCCTGAAAATGTCAGCGTGCTGGGCGATCTTAAAATCACGAAGTCATTCGACGGACTGAATGTGACGGATGAGGAAAAGGCAGGCGCTTTGACCTTCGAAATCACAACCGGCGAAGATGAAAACATGAAGTGGCTCAAGAAAGACGGTACACTGAGTGATACGAAAGTCAACTTCACGCTTGGCAATGACTTCACGAAGAACGAAGAGACCGGCATCTATGAGCTGACAATCAACAATGTCGCATTCGGCACCTACACGGTCAAGGAGACCAACACGGCAGTTGAAGGCTACAACTTCGTGACCGACGGCAGCGTAACGGAAGGTACAGTTGAACTGACTGCAAACGACAATACCCAAACGGTCGAGATCGTCAACAAGTACGAGCAGAAGACCGGCGATCTCAAAATCACAAAAACTGTTGATGGTCTGAACATCACTGAGGAAGAATTCAACGGTAAGCTGACCTTCACAGTTCAGAACAAGACCACCGGCAAGTATCTTGACGCTGACGGTAAGCTCAGCGATAAGGCAGTTGAGATCACACTCAAGGAGTTCACGCAGAACGAAAAGGGCATCTACGAGCTGACATTCAAGGATGTTGAACTCGGCGAGTACGAAGTGATTGAGACCAATACCGATATCGCTGGTTATACGCTGAAATCCACCTCCAAGACCGATGGCACCGCAAAGGTCGAGGACGGTAAGGAATCCGTGATCAAACTGAAGGATGAGTACAGCAAGCAACAGGGCGATCTCAAAATCACAAAAACTGTTGATGGTCTGAACATCACTGAGGAAGAATTCAACGGTAAGCTGACCTTCACAGTTCAGAACAAGACCACCGGCAAGTATCTTGACGCTGACGGTAAGCTCAGCGATAAGGCAGTTGAGATCACACTCAAGGAGTTCACGCAGAACGAAAAGGGCATCTACGAGCTGACATTCAAGGATGTTGAACTCGGCGAGTACGAAGTGATTGAGACCAATACCGATATCGCTGGTTATACGCTGAAATCCACCTCCAAGACCGATGGTACGGCAAAGGTCGAGGACGGCAAGGAATCCGTGATCGAACTGAAGGATGAGTACAGCAAAGACACCACCACCCTGACCATCAGCAAGACCGATCTTGGTGCAAATCCGATTCCGGATACCAACAAGGCAGAGTTTAAGCTGACCGCGATGGATAAGGACGCAAATCTGGATGGCGTCAAGGTCGAGGGCAAAACCCTGACCGACAAGGACACCGAAGTTACATTCAAGGGTAACAAGGCAGAGATCACTGGTCTGAAAGATGGCAAGTATGCTCTGGAAGAAACTGTTGCTCCGGACGGCTTTGTCACGATCACAACATTTGAGTTCGAGATCACAGACGGCAAAGTTGTCACCGATTCTGTGAAGACCGAGACCAACGGCAACGTCATTGTGAAGGACGACAATACAATCGAAGTTCAGGACGCTCCTAAATCTGCGGAAACAACAACCACCACAACTACAACGTCGACTACAACTACTACCACAACGTCAACGACTACAACTACTACCACAACATCGACGACTACAACTACTACCACAACATCGA
>JAEDJD010000030.1 GCA_016296505.1 Oscillospiraceae bacterium | reverse complement strand
GGGAAGATAGATCGATGCCGGCACCGAAACCCAGAGTATTTGCTCTGGGTTTTGTCTTATTCATTGGGCCATTAGCTCAGTTGGTTAGAGCCCCCGGCTCATAACCGGTTGGTCCCGGGTTCGAGTCCCTGATGGCCCATCGGGCAGTGCCCGACTCCGTTTTAACTCCCAGGCAGTCTTGCTTGGGAGTTTTGCTTTGCTCTCCCAGTGAGACCGATTGCTAGATGTTCATGATTGAAAAAAGCGTGATTCACTTCTTTTTAGTTGAAGTGAATCACGCTTATTATATTTTCATTGATAGAATACAATAGAATTCATCATCGGGCATTGTCAATTCAGCCGAGTGTGATCTCAATTTCATTGACGTCTGCAAGCTGATCTGCCGGCACGAAATTGCCCTCGATACGCTTGCCATTGACAGTCATTGCCTTGACGCCGCGCTGTACATGATTCGGGTTCTCAATGCTGATATTCAGCTTTTTGCCGCGGAATGTCTTGTGAATTTTAAAGCCATCCCATGCAGCCGGAATCGACGGATCAATGCGCAGTCCGTTCAGCTCGGTGCGCATACCGCAGATACCCTCTACGCAGCCGACCATGACTGTCGACGCAGTACCGGTCAGCCAGTGTACGTGCGATCTGCCGGCGAATGGCGAACGTTTACTCTCAGTAAACTGTCCGTGAACATAAGGCTCCATCACGCGGATCTCTGCCTTGTCGTTCATTGCGGCAGGAGAGCTTTCCATGAAGTATTCAAACGCTCTGTCGCCATGACCGAGCAGCGATTCTGCCAGAATCAGCCAGCCCTGCGATTGTGAGAAGATACCGCCGTTTTCCTTGGTATCCGGATTGAAAATGTGCATGAGCGCGCCGTCGAAATAGTGATCGACATAGGGCGGCTCCAGCAGCTTTGCGCCATAGGGAGTATTGAGGATGCTGTGTACGCTCTCCATTGCTTTCTCCGCCTGTTCGGGCGACGCAAAGCGCGAGATGACCGACCAGCTCTGCGGATTCAGCCACATATTCGCTTCCGGATCGTTCTTTGCGCCGACAATCGTGCCATCCTCGCGGATTCCACGGATGAAGCGATCTTCGTCCCAGCACTTTTCCAATGTTTCGGAGAGTGCTGCTTGCGTCTTTTCGAGATAGCTGAGATATTCGGTATCGTTTTTCGCCTTAGCCATTTCCATCATTTCGCGGATTGCGTAATAGAGCTGGAATGCAACGAATGTGGATTCGCCCTTTGCACCCAGTCGCAGACAGTCATTCCAGTCCGCATGGAGACCTGCAGGCATATTATGCGCGCCGAGTCGCTCCATCGAGAAGTTGATCGCGCGTTTCAGATGATTGTAAACGCTGTCCTCGCCGCCGTTTGCGTAGACGATAACCTCGTCGAGGAACGCCTGATTGCCCGATTCACCGATATACTTTACAATCGTCGGGAACAGCCAGAGCGCGTCGTCTGCGCGGTAGGACGGGTGACCGGTCTCCTTGACGTATTCCGGATCATCCGGCGTATTTTCGTGACCGGCGTTATGATTGAACTTGACAAGCGGCAGACCGCCGCCGTTATCCACCTGTGCAGAGAGCATGAAGCGAATCTTTTCAAGCGCCATCTCCGGATTCAGGTGAATAATGCCCTGAATATCCTGTACGGTGTCGCGATAGCCGTAGCCGTTACGCTCGCCGCAATAGACCAGCGAAGCGGCGCGGCTCCAGATCGACGTGATGAAGCACTGGTACGCGTTCCAGACGTTGATCATATTATTGAACTCGTCCGAGGGCGTTTCGACCTCAAAACGCGAAAGCTGTTCATGCCAGAAGCTGCGCAGCTTCTCGATTTCCTCGTCAGCAATACCGACATTTTCATATTTCTTGAGAATTTCCGCAGCTTCGGCAGAATTGCGCTGACCGAATACATAGATCAGGGTTTTGGTCTCGCCGGGCTGCAATTCAATATCCGATTGCAGCGCGCCGCAGGCATTGCTGTTAAAGTTCATTGTGCCGTCGCACTCGCCGCGTTCGACGGCGATCGGATTGGAGTAGGTGCGGTATGGTCCGATGAAAGCGGACAGATCGCCGTTTGCAGTTGCTACGGGTGCGCCTGCAACGCCGAAGAAGCGCTCCTTATGGTTCGAGCCTGTAGCGTCTCTGCCACTGTTTTCGTTGATATGCTCGATGATACGGTTACCGCCCTCGAAGCTGGTACGCGAGATAAACAGCGTATATTGCAGATTGACCTGATCCTGCTGATAATTGCTGTCGTTAGTGAACTCGATGAAACCGGTCACAGCGAGCTTGCGCGGACGGTCAGACTTGTTTGTAATTTTGCACTGCCAAACCTCGTAGGTGTCCGGAACATAGTAGGTTGTTTCGGTCTGGATGCCTGCGTACTCTGCGGTCAGGACGGTATATGCCGTACCGTGGCGGCAGACGCATTGATACTGCTCCAGCGGCTTGCCGACGGGCTGCCATGACGCAGACCAGAAATCTTTGTTTTCCTTATCCGTCAGATAGATATATCTGCCGGGAAGCGCCATCATGGAATTGAAGCGGAATCTGCCGATTCTGCCGTTTGCGCCGGATTTGACGAAGCTGTATCCGGCAGCATTATTCGTGATAATTGCGCCGTACTCCGGATCACCGAGGTAATTTGACCACGCGGCAGGTGTGTCCGGACGGGTTATGACATATTCTTTTTGTTTGAGATCAAAATAGCCGTATCTCATACTCTTTCCTCCATTGATGTGTAACCTTTGTCTATACACGAGACATATTTATTCTAACATATATCAGAACAAAATGCAAGGGGGTATGACGGCTTTTTCGCAGATTGTTTACAAAATTTATATTCGCGCAATGTTTTTATCAGATTTTTGTCTTATGCTTTGTTTGATTTTTTAAATCGTATTAGATTTTGCTTGCATCGACATGAAAGCGTATGGCGCTGTACGGCAGAGTTCTGGATGTCTCTGTCATTCTTTCTTGTTTGTAAAAGTTTTTTATTTATTATGATTCGCGCGATTTGGTCTGGAATACGACCGAGGCGAACAATCCGAAGAGCAGCGCAGCCGTGATGCCGCCGGCGGAGGAGGTCAGACCGCCCGTTAGAATGCCCAGCAATCCATGTGCGTCAACGTCCTTTCGGATGCCCTGCGCAAGCAGATTGCCGAAGCCGGAAAGCGGTACGGACGCGCCTGCGCCTGCCAGATCCACGAGATACGGATAAATGCCGAGTCCCCCGAGCACAACGCCTGCAACCACATATCCGACCAGAATACGCGCCGGCGTCAGTTTGGTATAGTCAATCAGAAGCTGCCCGATTACGCAAAGCAGTCCGCCGATGAGAAACGCCCAGATATAATTCATGCTGTCTGCTCCTTTCCGATCTCATGAGAGAGATGCACCACATGACAAATTGCCGGTATGCTCTCGCCCTGCTGACAGAGCATCGGGGAGAGCAGCGCGCCTGTCGCGGCATAGAGGACGTTGCGCAGCTCGCCGGATTGCAGCCTTGGCAGGAAATAGCCGCAGATAATACTTGCCGAACAGCCGCAGCCAGAGCCGCCTGCATGAGTATCCTGCCGGTTCTGATCGAACATCATGATGCCGCAATCACGGTGTACGCCGCGCAGCTCATAGCCGTTTTGCTCCATGAGCTGCATGAGCAGACGGCTGCCAACTAAGCCGAGATCGCCCGTTACAATCGCGTCATAATCCGTCGGACGAGTCCGCGTTGCAGAGAGATAGCGTGCGATGGTATCGGCGGCGGCAGGCGCCATCGCCGCGCCCATATTGTTTGCGTCGGTAACGCCGATGTCGCGGATTCTGCCCGTACAGAAGCCGCGGATATAGGGCGGCGTACCGGTCTGACCGAGCAGAACCGCTCCGGCGGCGGTACAGGTCCACTGCGCATTCGGCGTGCGCTGACCGCCGTAGGAGAGCGGAAAACGGAACTGTCGCTCTGCGCTGGAAAAATGGGAGGATGTCAGGACGGCGCAATGCGGCAGCTCCATGCCGGAGAGCATTGCCGCGGCAAGCTGCATTCCCTCGGCAAAGGTCGAGCAGGCGCCGAATATCCCGTAGTAGGGGATATCCAGATGCCGCAGGGCATAGGTTGAGCTGGTGCATTGATTGATGAGGTCGCCTGCAAACAGACAGCTGATGTCCTCTGCGGCGACGCCTGCCTTTTGCAGCAACAGATTGATGGTACGGCGCTGCAATTCGCTCTCTGCCTGTTCCCATGTTTTTTGTCCAAAGTGACCGTCCTTTTCGATCAGATCAAAGCAGGTTCCGAGCGGTCCTTCGGATTCTTTTTTTCCGACGGTACTGCTCCATGCGGTAATGGACGGCGGCCGACGCAGCCGAATCAGACTGCTTGCTTCTTGCATATCAGCATCTCCCTTTTTGTAGATTTGCCGATAGTGTTTCCAAAGCTGAACTCTTTATGCACAAATCAAAAAGCAGAGCTTCAGACGGAAATGATTCCGTTTGAACTCTGCTTTTTTGTAGGATTATGATGATGCGCAGCGCCTTTGCGAATCAACCGTCATCTTCGGGATTTTCAGGCGGCGGATCGGTTACCGGAGGCGGCGGATCAGTCACCGGAGGCGGCGGATCGGTTACCGGAGGCGGCGGATCGGTCACCGGAGGCGGCGGATCGGTCACCGGAGGCGGCGGATCAGTAATCGGCGGTTTCGTTTCATCATTCGGCAGTTTTGCAGTTGTTTTCGTCGTTTTGGAAGTAGATGTGCCGGTCAGCTTTGTATTCTTCGTACCGGTACGGGTTGTACTGGTACCGGTCTGCGTGACCCGAATATAAACCGGATTATACGCATAATATATCGTGATTTCGTAATCGTCAAGCGCATTGAACGGCGTACCCGGTTCCGGTTCGACGGCACAGACATAGCCGTTGGAATAGTTATAATCCACTCTGGATATATACTTGACAATATGCCTTTTACCATCCTTGGAGGTTGTAGAAGTTGTTGCGGAATTGCCCGCCTGCGCGGTGGTTGTGACTTTCGACTGATATTGCCATGTATACGGATTCTGCGTATCGGCGGCAATGTTATTGTTTCCACCGCCGTCGATTGCGGGGGCAAGTCCCATTTCTTCCAGCTTTTTGAGATATTTGGAAAGCTTGAGATCTTTGAAATCCGGAATGACGAGCTGCGAGGTTCCGAGACTGACCTTGACCTTTAACGTACTGCCGGTTGCGACCAGCGTACCCGGCTCGATGTCCTGGTCATAGATCATATCTTTCGCATGATCCTCGCGGAACACAAATTCCGGTTCCAGCTTCAGATACATTTCCATTTCTTCGCTTTTGATCGAATAGCTTTTGCCGACAAGCTCCGGAATGATAAAATCAAGACGCGGTTCTTCGGTGGTATCATCGTCGTCAGCCGGCACAACATTATCCGAGACAGAACTGTTTTTATCCTTAATCAGCGCATTATTGCCGTTGCTGAGGCCGCTTAATACCTTTATGACAGCCCAGATGACGAGCGTAGCGATCAGAATGAACAGGATTGCGATAAACAGCGGCGCACGGATACGTTCAAAAACGGTATATTCCCTTGCCTTATAATTATGCGCACCCGCTGCTGCCGCCGCAGGACGGCGCTGTCCCTGCGGATAGCCGTTACGGTTAGAATTTGCAGCCTGTCTGGCTCTTGCAGCGGCTTCCGGACTGCGTTGCGGCGCTCTGCGCTGACCGGGCGCGCCGGAAGGACGTCGCTGCTGCGGATGCTGACCGCTGCGCTGCTGTGGATTCCGGCTTTGTCCGTTTGGATTTTGGGTGCCGTTCTTTGACGGACGCTGACCATCCGTTACATTCTGTCGTCTTGGCTGCGGATGCGCGGAGGACGCATGATGTGCGTGATGCGCCGCATGATTGACGTCGGAATGCTCTGCGGTATTGTGCAAGGTCTGCGGATGAAAGACCACTGTTGAAGATTTATTTGCCGGAGCGGCGTCTGCAAAAGCAGAATCATCTGCCGCTTGCTGTTCGGCAGCCGAATCCGTATCAAAGAGCATCGTCACGAGATCGGTAATTGTGCGGACGCGTGCGGCGCCGTTCAGCAGCAGACCGTTCATAATGGCGTTGGAGACATTTTCCGGAATTTTCGGATTCAGCTCGTTTGGCGGCACAAGATTGTCATAATCCTGACGAGACATAGCATCGGTCGCGCGGCAGCCGGTCAGGATGCGGTAGAGTACGGCGCAGATGCCGTAAACATCCGTCCATGTACCCTGCTGTCTGTCGGCAAAATACTGTTCTGGCGCGGCATAGCCGTCGAACAATTCCGCGTCAAGCTCGGTATCGTTTGTACGCACTGCGGAGATGCAGAAGCCGGTCAGTTTGATTTCGCCCTTATCGGTGACAAAAATCGTTTCGGGGCTGAGACCGCGGTGCAGAACGCCTGCATTATGCAGCAGACTGAGCGAGGTAAACAGCGGCGAAAAAATACAGCGGACGGTATCCCATTTCAGTTCGCCGGCATTTTCCTTGAGGTAATCAAGGAGCGTGCGTCCTTCCAGATACTCATAAACGGCATAGGTTGTATTGTTTTCAGCAAACATATCAATCGCGGGATTCAGGTGATTGAGATTCCGCATACGCGCGAGCGCTTTATTCAGTTCAGTATATTCCGCCATCAGCGATTTATACTGCGCAAGATGCTCATAATTGACATTGATGATTGAACTGTTGGGGACGCGGCTGCAAAGACCCTCCGGAAAATATTCACGGATACGCACCTTACATTCTACGGAAGTATCAAAACCGATATAGGTGACGCTTTCGCCATTGGCGTCGAGCATTTTGCCGATCAGAAAGCGCTCATGCAGCAAAGTGCCGGGCTTGAGGTAATTGGCGAGCGTAGTGGTATTCTGATCGTAGCCGCAGTGGGCGCAAATGGTTTCGCCGCTGCTCAGCGGTTTCATGCAGCCAAAGCAGAGCTTCAGATCGCTCATTGCATAAACTCCTTCCCAAACTGCGCAGTCCTAGCGGTCGAGCCTTTGGATGTCATGCGCAGAAAAACTATTCTGACGATACAAGATACATTTTATCAGGAATCCGGCGTTCTGTCAATGTTTTTCCGATGATTGCACCGATTTGCTTTCAAATTGTAGTATTTTTGTAATGTTTTTCGGCGGTTTCGACAAAACAGGACAAGAGAAGGCTGCGGATTTTAGGTGAACGGGCGTTATCCCTCCGGACTTGCCAGAAGCGTGCCGATATAATTTCTTCTTGTGTCGGAAATGCTAGTTAATGCGCCGTTTTCATCCCATACAACGGTGATGACATAGGATACGACCTCATCCGTATCGCCATCCTCATAGCAGTAACGGTATTCACGCAGTTCGGTTTTGCCCTGTAAATACTGGACGCGGTAGGGTTCCAGATCCAGCAAGGTCTCGACCTCCTCTGCGGAAGTGCCGACCTTGATCTGGTATGGATCCAGATAAGACTTGCGCTCCGTTCCGAATACATTTTTTTCCAGCAGTTCATAGTTATAGTACGTAACATTTGTCAGCTCATCCGCTTCGGTATTGAGGAAGATTGCCCATTCCGGCAGCTTGATGCCCTGAATCCGGCAGCTCTTGGTGCTCTCGGTGATTGCCTGATAGGAAGCGTAGAGATTATTGAGCGTGGAATAGGACGAACGCTGATTGAGCGTAATGCCGGCAGCTTTCTGTGCAGAGTTGATCTGTTTGCCGATATTTTCAGAGAGCTTTCTGGCATAGCGCTGACCGTCGTTGCGGCGGTGTTGAATGAAGATGAAAATGACAGCAGCCAGCACGAGAATCAGCAGAATGCAGAGCGTCACGAGAATGCGCTTGCGTTTGATATGGTTGCGCTTGACGACTTTCTTTTTCTTTGATTGTTCCGGCTCCAGAATTTCAAAGGGATTATTTGGCTCTGTGCCGTCTGCGAGTCCTTCGTCAAAATAGTTGTTGATTGAGAGTTCTGCATTATTTTCTTTCCCTGCCATATTCAAAACTTCCTTTCTTTTTGATATTTGATATTCAGAATTGAATCAGACCGCGGTTGATCATGGATTGCGCTGCGGTCAGGATACCGAGCTTGCCGCTGCCATAGGTGATGCCGCCCTGCAAATATACGGCATACGGTTCACGCATCGGGCCGTCTGCGGAAAGCTCGATGGACGCGCCGCCTGTAAACGTACCGGCAGCCATGATGACCTTGCTTTCGTAGCCGGGCATATCCCAAGCTTCCGGCGTGACGTAGGAATCGACCGGAGAGCCAGCCTGAATGCCGGCGCAGAATGCTTCCATTGCGGCGGGAGAGCGCAGCGAGAGTACCGTAATAATATCGCCGGCGGTCTGTCCGGCGGCAGGCAGACATTCAAATCCGAGCGCGCGAAACAGCGACGCTGCAAATACACCGGTTTTGCGTGCATTTGCAACGACCTCCGGCGCCATGAATAAGCCCAGATACATCGAACGGCACTGATTCAGCGAGCATCCGACCTCTTTTCCCATGCCAACGCAGGTCAGACGATAGGCGCATTGTTCCACAAGTGCCGCTTTGCCGGCGATATAGCCGCCTGTTTCAGCGATGCCGCCGCCGGGATTCTTAATCAGCGAACCGATGATGAGATCGGCGCCGGCGTCGGTCGGTTCTTCATATTCCACAAACTCGCCGTAGCAGTTATCGACCATGATAACCGCGTCGGGATTGGTTGTCCGCGTCAGTTCGACGATTTTGCGGATATTGCTGATTGTCAGAGCCGGACGCAGCGAGTAACCGCGCGAACGCTGCAAATAGACGACCTTTGCGCCCTTGACGGCTTCCGGAATCGCGTCGTAATCGGGCGTACCGTCCGCTTTCAGATCGACCTGCCGATAGGAAACACCGTAATCTGCGAGCGAGCCGCAGCCCTTGCCGCGGATGCCGATGACTTCCTCAAGAGTATCATACGGAGCGCCTGTGACGGAGACCATCTGATCTCCTGTGCGCAGAACGCCGAACAGCGCGGTAGAGAGCGCGTGCGTACCGGATACGAAATGATGCCGAACGAGCGCGTCCTCCGTGTGAAAGACTTCCGCCCAGACCTTGTCGAGCGTATCGCGACCGATATCGTCGTAGCCGTAGCCGTTTGCGCCGGCGAAGCAGGCTGCCGAAACCTTATTGGACTGGAATGCGTGCAGCACCTTTGCGCTGCCGTGCTGGGAGATGCTGTCGATCTCCCGAAACTGTGCGTATGCGGATTCCTCGGCAGCCTGTGCCGCCGCGAGCAGCCGCGCGTCAAAATCAAAAACTGATTGCATGATTTCTCCTTTTATTTTACACCGAAGTACGGTTCTTATGCGGCGTCATGATTACAGAATACCTTTGCCGCCGTCCGGTTCTGCTTCGTGCAGGCGTTCTAAGACAAATTCGGATTCCAGCAGCGTAAAGCCGATTTCCTCATAGAAGCTTTTTCGGATATCCAGCGCATAGAGGATACCGGTTTTGCCGCGCGCTTCGAGGTCATTGGCAATCCAGTGCAGAAAATCGCGTGCATAGCCTTTTCCGCGTGCCGCAGCCTTTGTTGCGACCTGTCCGATCAGCACCTGATCGCCGTAATCATAGATTGCGGTCGCCGCTGTGACGTTAAAATAGGTAAAGCACTGCCGCAGACCGCGCCGCACCATATGCGAAGTATCCGTCAGCCAGATGTCATAGGCGATGAGATTCGGAAATCCCTCCGCAAGAATCTCATAGACGTCGTCGAGCTTCGGAGCGCGGTTGACCTGCTCCGGATCGAAAAGCGGAGAGATGCCGCCGGGTTCGAGCCGGAATACCGAGCGCTGTAAGCGTTGATAGCCGTTCAGCCGCAGACCGGAAAGCAGAGACTGCGCGCCCTCGACGCGGAATGGCTGATGCATCTGAATAAAAACGGAAAGCTCCTCCGCCGCATTGGCGTCGTGCGAAAAATCCGCCTGTGAGCTGATGAGCAGCGTACTGTTTTGCAGCATCATCCATGCGGTTTTATCCTGCGAGCGAATACGGAAAAATCTGCAAAAGCTATATTTTGTGCCGTATGCGACCAGATTGCAGAGGATTTTGCGTCCGTAGTGGCAGACCGCAAGGGAACGCCGATCAATTTCGGTCTGGCGTTTCAGTTCAGTAATCAAAGCGATTCCTCCTGCAATGCAGAAATCATTGCGAAAGCGAGCTTTTCACAGGCTTCCGCGTCTGGATAGCGAATGACGGAAAGCGGACTGTGCAGATATCGGCAGGGTACGCTGACCGCAAGCACTCTTGCGCCGCGTCCGGCAGACTGAATAGCGCCTGCGTCATTGCCGCCTGCGATTTTTGTTTTCGTCTGCCACGGGATGTCCTGCGCCGTGCAGAGGGATACCGCAAGATCATAGAGCGCCTTGTCATAGATTGTTCTGCCGTCCATGAAGGATATGACCGCACCCTTGCCGAGTTCGCAGCAGCGTTCCGCACCGGTAGAGCCGGCGAGATCGGCGGCGGTCGTCGCCTCAAATATGATTGCGATATCCGGATCAAGCTGTGCAGCCGCAACGCCTGCGCCGCGCAGTCCGACCTCCTCCTGTACGACAAATGCAAAATCGGTATCGTAGGGCAATTCCGTCCGGAGCAGCTCCAGCAGCAGCGTACACCCGAAACGATCGTCGATCGCCTTACCCATTAGGGAGCCGTTTCCGAAATCCAGCGGATCGCCGCAAAAATAAATGATATCGCCGCGTTGGATATGCGCCTCGGTTTCCGCCTTGGAGCTTGTGCCGATATCGCAGAATAAGCCGTGCAGATCGGCAGGCTTTTTCTTCTCGTCTTTTGAGAGCAGATGCACTGGCTTGCAGCCGATGACGCCTGCAATGCGGTCTTTTCCGACCTGCACCTGCCTGCCGATGACAGCGGACGCGCTTACGCCGCCGACCGCGTCGAAGCCGAGCGTACCATCCGCATGGATATCGGTGACCATGAGCGCCACCTCGTCCATATGCGCGGAGAACATGACCTTTCGTTTTGCAGCAGACGCGCCTTTTTTATGCACGAGAATATTACCGAGCCGATCGACGGTTACGGCGTCCTCCGGCAGATTCATTTCTCTGAGCGCGTCGAGAATTGCATTGCGGACAGCGTGTTCTCTGCCGGACGTGCCGCAGATTTCGCAGAGCGATTTGAGCGTATTCCGGTTCATATTGTTCCGCACCTCCCTGCAAATGCCGCAAGAAGCTGCGCGGTCAGTTCGACGTCGCGGATATCAATGACCTCGACCGGTGTGTGCATATAGCGCAGCGGAATCGAGACGGTTCCGGCTTTGCAGCCGTTTGGTGCAAGCGCAAGCGCGTCGGCGTCTGTACCGGTGGCTTCAGGCATAATTTCGATCTGATAGGGGATATGATGGGCTTTTGCGGTATGGGTCAGCGCATCGGATACCTCTGGAGCGAGCACCGAAGAAACGCCGATCGCGGGACCGCCGCCGAGTGCAAAGGTTTCCTGTTCCGATTCGCCGTATGCAAGCCCGAACGTCACGTCTACGGCGATTGCGTAATCGGGGCGTTCTGCGAATGCGGCACGTTTTGCACCGCGTCCGCTGCGCTCCTCCTGTCCGACAAATGCAAATATCACATTGCAGGGGAGATTTTCCATGCGGCTGATTTGTTCTGCGGCGAGAATCAGGCTTGCCGCGCCGCAGCGGTCGTCGAGCGCGGAACCGGTCATGCGCGTACCGAGCAGCGGACGGCATTTTGCGGCAAAGCAGACGGCGTCGCCGCGTGAGACTTTGTCGCGCAGGGCGTCTGCGGAATCAAATCCGAGATCGACGCAAAGCTGTGTATCGTCCGGCACCGCCTGTTCGCCTTTCAGCAGATGCGGCGGCAAAATGGAAATGACGCCGGAGAGCGTTTCTGTTCCAAGAATCGTCACGGGCTGACCGAGCAGCAAACGATGGTCGACGCCGCCGACCGCACCGATTCGGAGAAAGCCCTCCGGCGTGATATCGGTGACGAAAAAGCCGACCTGATCGAGATGCGCACAGAACATCAGCGAGGGCTTGGCGCTGTCCTGTCCGATGCGCGCGATGATATTGCCGTTGTCGCAGCGGACATCCGGCGCATACGGGCGTATACGGTCGGCAACGGCTTTTCCGACGGCGGCTTCTCTGCCGGATATGCCGCGCAGATCGCTGAGCGCCGCGATTATATCGTATGAAGAATCCAAAACGGAGTCCTCCTTTTTTTCAAATACTCATGATGGAAATTGTAGATTTGTCTGTCGTCCTGTGGATTTTCATGAAAATCGCGTGTTCTCTGCGGAACATCAACATGATCGACAGGCGAAACCTATACAGATTATATTATACCAGAAATCAGCCGAAAAAGCAAGTAGTTTTCAGAAAGCCATGGCGTCGCGGTATAAATTAAATAAAAAATATTTTTCATAGAGTTGCACGCAGACGTACAACATTTCCCATGTTTGGCAGACGTTAACAGAGAGGGAGATCTGCAAATTTTGCAGATCTGATCTGCAATCTGTTTCGTATCAGATCTGCAATGTATTTCAGATCTGATCTGCAATCCATTGCAGATTATACTATATAAAAGAAAAAGTAAGAAAGAGTTAGAAGAAAAAAACACACAAATAAAAAATTGAAAGGAACGAAAATGGAATTTACATGGATCCGTTTACCGATTCATTTAATCGGTCAGATTTCTTCCAACGCTCTGATTCTTTTGTCGTGGATGCTCAACCGCGATACCGGCAGCCATACGGTTGTATTCCGGCAGAAAGAGCTTGCCGAGCTGCTGCATTGCTCTTTGCGGATGATTGATCATTTGTTACGCGAGCTGGAACAGGCTGGACTGATTCTCTCGCGGGAACGGCTGCGTACTGGTACGAAAATCGAATTGCAGCCGGATATCCTGCCGCCGCGAAAGGGGAATGCTGCGCCGCATATGCCGAAAAATACCGAATTTGCCGCCAATCGGAAACCATCGCCGCAGCCCAAGGAATACAGCAGCATTACGCCGGATATGCTCGATGCATTCTTTTAGTCTTTATGCAGCATAGCGTGAGAGACTCCCCCTCGCTTGTGAAAGACTTGACAATTATGGCGATTTGCGGTATACTATAGAATGGAATTTTCCGAAAAATCATGGAGAGGAAGGTATCGAATATGGAAGAGCAGATCAAAGCGATGCGGCAGGAGATTGAAGCCGCCGCTGCCGCCATTACCGATTCCAAAGAAATGTATCAGCTCCGGAAGCAGTACCTCGATAATAAATCCGGTCAGATTTCCGCGCTGATGAAAAATATGCGCGACCTTGCGCCGGAAGATCGTCCGGCATTCGGCAAGATCGTCAATGAACTGAAAACATGGGCGCTCGACTTCTTTACCGCGCAGGACGCTCGCCTCAAAGCCGCTGAGCTGGCTCTGAAAAATGCTGCCGAGCAGATCGACGTCACTATGCCTGCTGCAGCCCATAAGCAGGGCGCTCTGCATCCGAATACCTTGATTGCCAATGAATTGATCGACATTTTCGCCGGTATGGGCTTCACCATCTTTGAAGGTCCGGAAATCGAAAATGATTATTATAACTTCACCGCGCTGAATACGCCGAAAGATCATCCGGCGCGCGATATGCAGGATACATTCTATGTTTCGCCGGAGCTGCTGCTGCGCACGCAGACCTCGGCAGGTCAGATCCGCGTCATGGAGAATGCGAAGCCGCCGATCAAGATTCTGTCTCCCGGCAAGGTGTTCCGTTCCGACGACGACGCAACGCATTCCCCGATGTTCTCCCAGATGGAGGGTCTTGTCGTGGACAAGGGTATTACGCTTTGCGATTTGCAGGGTATGCTTGATGTATTTGCACAGAATGTCTTTGGCGAGAACGTCAAAACCCGTCTGCGTCCGAGCTATTTTCCGTTCACAGAGCCGTCTGTTGAGGTCGATGTCAGCTGCTTTGCCTGCGGCGGTAAGGGCTGCCGGCTGTGTAAGGATACCGGCTGGATTGAGGTGCTCGGCGCCGGTATGGTCAATCGTAAGGTGCTCGAAAACTGCGGAATTGACCCGGATGAATATACCGGCTTTGCGTTCGGTATGGGCATCGAGCGAATTGCCATGCTCAAATACGGCATCCCCAATATCAAGATGCTGTTTGAGTCGGATGTCAGAGTGCTCTCGCAGTTCAACGAATAAGCCGCTTCCGGAGAATTAGAAATTAGAAATAGGAATTAGAAATACAGATATCGGCTGACGCCGACGAATTCTAAATCATCCGCGAAACGGATACCGCAATTTCACATTTCTCATTTTGAATATATAATCTTTGTTATGAAAGGAACTGAAAAAGATGATCGTTCCGCTTAGTTGGTTAAAAGAATATGTTGATATTGATATCACGCCGCAGGAACTCGAAACCAGACTCTTTGACTGCGGCTTCGAGGTCGAAACGCTGACGCAGCTCGGCGCGGAGATCTCCGGCGTTGTGGTCGGACTTGTCACCGAATGCGAGCCGATCCCCGAAACGCATCTTTCCGTCTGTCAGGTTGACTGCGGCGAGCATGGTAAATTCCAGATCTGCTGCGGCGCGGATAACGTCAAGGCAGGCGGCAAATATCCGGCAGCTCTTGTCGGCGCACAGGTCTACGCAACCGCAAAGGATCATGTTACCATTGAGGGTACCATGAAAATCAAAAAGGGTAAGCTCAAGGGATTTGAATCGCATGGTATGCTCTGTTCCGGCGTCGAAATCGGTCTGAATGAGGACCTCTACCCCGGCGCGGATTACTGCGGTCTGCTCGTTCTGCCGGAGGACGCGCCGATCGGTGCGGATATCAAGCCGGTGACGGGGCTTGATGATTGGATGTATGATATTTCCATCACCGCAAACCGTCCGGACTGCATGAGCATTCTTGGCATTGCCCGCGAGGTTGCCGCTGCGCTCGGCAAGCCGCTGAAAATGCCCGCCGTTGATTTTCAGCCGGACGATTCCGGTCTGGACGGCTTCAAGGTCACGGTCGAAGCGCCGGAGCTTTGTCCGCGTTATCAGGCGCATTATGTCCGCGATGTCAGAATCGGACAGTCGCCGCTTTGGATGCGCCGCAGACTTGCGCTGGTTGGTATTCGCTCCATTTCCAATATTGTCGATATTACAAACTATGTCCTCAAGGAAATCGGTCAGCCGATGCACGCGTTTGATTTGCGCCAGATCGAGGATAGACAGATTATTGTCCGCAGAGCAAAGCAGGATGAAACCATTATCACGCTCGATGAAAAGGAATTTCAGCTCAATCCCAATAATCTGGTCATCTGCGACGGCAAAAAGCCGGTCGCTTTGGCAGGTATCATGGGCGGTCTGAATTCCGAGATCAAGGACGATACCGCGGACGTCGTATTTGAATCGGCAAAGTTTATGCGCGATAATGTCCGCAAGACCGGTCGTGCGCTCGGTCAGCATTCCGATAGCTCGCAGCGCTTTGAGAAAGGCGTTGATATCTATGCAACGCAGCTTGGTATGAAGCGCGCGCTGCATCTGATCGAGGAGCTTCAGTGCGGTACGGTGACCAGTGCGGCTTTCTGCGAGGCGGTCGTCGCCGATCCGACGGCAAAGCGTCCGCTGACCGTTTCGATTGATAAAATCAATGCGCTGCTCGGCATCACGATTCCGGCGGACGAGATCAAGCGGATTCTGACCAATCTGGATTTTGCGCCGCAGATTTCCGGCGACAGCCTTTCCGTAGAGATTCCGCCCTATCGTGAGGATATCGAAAATGCGCCGGATATCGCTGAGGAATTGATCCGTATGTACGGCTATGATCACATCAAGCCGACTTTCCTTGCGGCTGCCTCCGTCACCAACGGCGGTCGGAATGCAGAGCAGAATTGTACGCTCAAGCTGAAGCGCACGCTTGCTTCGCAGGGACTCTATGAGACCATTCATTATTCTTTCTATTCGCAGAAAGACCTCGATTTGCTGCGAATTGCACAGGACGCGCCGCAGCGTCAGGCGATTCGTCTGCTCAATCCGATCTCCGAGGACCTTTCGATCATGCGTACCATGCTGGCGCCGTCTATGCTCAATGCCGTGATCCGCAATGTCCGCCGCGGCAATGACGCCGGCAGATTGTTCGAGATTGCAAAGACCTACCATTCCGCAGAGGAGCATCCCAGCACCGAGCCGGAGGAGCGCGAGGCGCTTGCAATCGGACTCTTTGACGGCGGTAAGCTCAGCTTCTTCGAGGGCAAGGCGGTTCTGGAGGCGATTGCAGAGGCGTTTCGGCTGGAATTTTCCTACGCAAAGCCGGAGGACGCCGCAAAGTATCCGTTCCTGCATCCGGGCATGAGCGCCATTGTCTCGCTGAATGGACAGGAAATCGGTTGGCTCGGTATGCTTGCGCACGATCTGATTGACGCAGAGGTTGCCGATCATGCGGTATTCCTCGCGGAGCTTGATCTGACTGCGCTGCGTCCGTATCTGAATCAGCCGGTATCGTTTGCTGCTTTGCCGAAGTATCCGGTTATTCAGCGCGATATTGCGCTGCTGGTCAGCAAGGAGGTCGTCTGCGCCGATCTCGAAGCCTGCATGAAGCGCGCGTGCAAGTCGCTCAGCAAGGTGCAGCTTTTCGATGTTTACGAGGGAAAACAGATCGAACAGGGTAAGCATTCGCTGGCGTTCTCGCTCTGGTTCCGCAGCGACGACCATGCGCTCACCGATCAGGAGGTTGACGGTTTTGTTGCGAAGATTTTGAAGAATCTTGCAAAGTCTTATGAAACCACTCAGCGCTGATTTGATTGTATAGATCATAGAAAAGCCGCTTAAATCTGTATGATTTAAGCGGCTCGCTTTTTTGATTCATATTGATTTGCAAATACGCAGAATGACGCCGCACTTGCAGCGCGTTATTTTATCATATTAGAAATGAAAATTTCAAGCCCGATGCCAATGAGCAGGATACCGCCGAAAATTGTCGCTTTTCCGGCAAGCTTTCCGCCTGCTTTTCTGCCGATTTTCAGTCCGATATAGCAGATCAGAAATGTCACAGCGCCAATCATCAGCGCCGCTGCAAGCGCCATTGGCGCGCGGTAATCCGCAATCGTAAACCCGACCGATAACGCGTCGATCGACGTTGCAACGCCCTGTAACGCCAGTGCGCCGAATCCGACTGCCGGTTTTTCTGCCGCTTCCTGCTCGGACTTCTGGCTGCGCACGCCCTCAATCAGCATTTTTCCGCCGAGCAAGCCGAGAAGCAAGAGCGCAATCCATGGAATCAGCTTCTCAAACGCCTGAAAATACTGCAAAACTGTGTGGACGCAGATCCAGCCGATCAGCGGCATTAACGTCTGAAAGCCGGCGAATATGCCTGCGACGCCTGCCTGCTTGCGCCGCCGCATATCCGGCTCTTGCAGCGCGTTCGCAAGCGATACGGTGAATGCGTCCATTGCCAGTCCTGCGCCAAGCATGAGGCTGTTGAAAATAAATACGAGGTTCATAAGATAATCCTTTCAGACGTGATGAAGTTTTTCTATTATATCATAGTTTGGTACGGATTGCAATAGAACCTGCGTGAAATCAGCTTTCGCAAATATCTTCCTGCGAATAGAAACCAAAACAGCCTTCTCGCTCATGAGAAGGCTGTTTTGGTTACGGGTAAATTTCGAGAGGGCGATTGATTTATCGTAATGATACGGCGAGCTAGATAAATCAAAAGCGGAGGAAAGGATGGATGCCGAATTACAAACGCTCACCTTGTCTCTATTATAGCAAACGAATTGGATTCCGTCAAGCTTTTTTTGTCAGATTTGTAGAAAAGCGGCATAGCGAACATTTGCAGTCTTGCAACTTTGTAAAAACTGACGAACAATATACTATTTGTAATTATTGGAAAAGCTGCCGGAGGCGTGAAATTGTACGGTTCAGCCACGATTCCGACTGCGATTCCGCTGCAAGTTGTATCGTATCTGCTGCGAAAATCGGCGTCCGCGCAAATTCAATCGAACCGTTTCGCCAGATCATTTCCCCGATTTTTGTGCCGCGTGAAACGGGCGCTGTCAGGAACGGCGGAAGCGATGCCGTCACGGTACAGACAGGCGGTTTGCCGTACCATGTCGTCAGGACGGGCGCTTCCTTTATGTAGCCGGAGAGAGCCTGTACGCTGCCGCCCTCGACTTGTACGGTTATTGGTTCCGGTACCGGCGGCGTATAGGCTTCTGCGCCTGCAAAGCCGTAATCGTAGAGCGCGCTGTGATCCGCCCAGTCATTGCGGTCATTGAGCGTCACGCAGATCAGGGTGCGCTCATGTCGTCTGCACGCGCTGACCAGACAGCGGCCGGCGGCGTCGGTAAAGCCGGTTTTCATGCCGATTACCGTATCGTCCATGCTGAGCAGCTTGTTCGTATTGGTCAGGGTGCGCGCGTATGGCGGATTGCCGTAACAGACCGTCATGGACTGCAGACTGCATATTGCAGTAAAATCCGGATTTTTGAGCGCTTCACGTGCAAGCAGCGCCATGTCGTATGCCGAAGCGCCGTGACCTTCCGCGTCCAGTCCGGAGGGCGACGCGAAATAACTGCGCGTCATACCGATTTGCTTTGCGCGCGCGTTCATCATCTCCAGAAAATCCGGAATGCTTCCGCCAACGCTGACTGCCGCGGCATTTGCGCCGTCGTTGCCGGAGGGGAGCAGCATTCCGACGCAGAGTGCGCGCCGTGTGACCGTATCGCCCTCCTGCAAGCCCATGGATGAGCCTTCGACATGAATTGCGTCGCTGTCCACGATGAACGGCGTATCCAGATCGCCGCTTTCGAGCGTGAGCAAAGTTGTCATGATCTTGGTGGTACTTGCCATCGGCAGTTTTTCCTGATCGTTCAGCGCGAATAATACCTGACCTGTCTGCGCGTCCATCAGTACGCAGCCCTTTGCCGAGATCGTAGGCGCTTCTGCGGCGTCAGCAGGCAGTCCGTACAGCAGACCCGCGGACATTGCGACAGCGCAGCATAGCCTTTGCATACGCCGGAAAAATCGTTTCATAAGATACGCTCCCTTTTTTTGGATTTTATTCCAGTGTATGCGGACGAACTGATAATCATACCAAAAAAAGGCTTGCCCCCATATACAGGCAAGCTGTACATGAGGGCGTGAGGAAAGTGGATTTATCATGAAAAATGTATGTAACATGGCGTAGAATCAGTTTATATCAAGTCCATCGGTGAACCCTTGCATCATGTCCAATAGAACTTGCATCATCGGTATGACAAAATCAATTTTCCATTCGCCGTTGATGCGAATGACTGCGACATCCATACCGACGGAAACATTGCCATTATTGAATTCGGTTTTGAAGCCGTTCATCAATGCCTGTATCGCATACAGTGCATTGTACATAATTGTCAATCATGCGTTTCGGGCAGTACGATGCCGTTTTGCAGGTACTGCCCGCTGCGGAGCGCATTGGTCATGTGTTGTTCATGTCGTCTGTTGCGAAGCTGTCATGCGTGATGTCTGTACGTGCTGTCGTGCTGTCGCTATTTTGAGGTAGT